>CACYHX010000020.1 GCA_902774365.1 uncultured Bacteroidia bacterium
TGGTGTTGCTGGCTGTCATCATCACTGCAATAACGATTGTGATCAAAATGGTGAAGGTTTCCTGATGGAGACCTTCTCCTTTTTTTTGTCACCTCGTCCAGCTTGGTAGGTGGTTTTAATTTTACCTCAGTCGGCCAAAGGATGCGGGGGTAGGTGTCGCATCTTTTAGGAAGCTTCATGGCCGCATCCTTTGTCCGCCTTCGGTTAATAGTGGGTTTGCGTTTTCCCGCTCTCGTTTCTCTTCCTCGGTCGGTCATCCGCAAATCCACTCCAGCAGTTTAATCGATTCGGTGTGCTGCCTGGCTGTCAAAGGCTGCGGAGGCAGCTCATCCCCTGTGGGGTAGCTTATTGGCCGCAGCCTTTGCCAGCCAGGCAGGCTCCAGCGGGGAACACGTTTTTAGGGCTTGTGGCGCGATTTTCGGCATCAGGCCTGTCGTCATCCCGCCTCAACCCTAAAAAATCAATACAACGCGCCTGTGTATTCAGGAAAATATCTATCTTTGCAGTCGCTCCGTTGCCATAATGGAGTAAAAGTTATCACCTTGTGAAGCCGCCAGTCCCCAATTTTGGTGGCTTCCTTTTTTATAATAAGACAGGGCAGCTGCTCTGCAACTGCCCTGCCCTATTCTCACAACTTCTTAATCATGCGCTGCTTCTGTTGGTCGCTCACCTTTCGGTATCGCGCTATTGCCCGGCTTCCTTCGGAGTGGCCACTCATCGAAACGATGTCTGCATCCCTGAAGCCTGCCTCATACAGATTGCCGCAGAAGTTCCGGCGTCCCATGTGGCTGCTGGCCACCTCCGAAAGCTTCACCTGCTTTTCCAACCGCGTCACCGGGTCCAGGATGGTCACGATGCGGTCAAGCGAGGGAACAATCTTGAAGAAATCCTTGATGGCCTCATTATAGTTCTTGTCTGAAATGAAAGGCAAAAGCCTGTCATCATCCATGTCCTTATACCTGTCCAGGATCGTCTTGGCAATGGGGTGCAGCGGCACCGTCACGAGTCTTCCGCTCCTATTCCTCGTCTTCCCTGCGATATACTGGAGATATTCTCCATTGATGACGTTCGACTTCTTCAGCCTTGTGAGGTCGCCGATACGGCATCCAACAAGCGACTGGAATACGAAGATGTCCCTCTGCACGCCAAGCGCGGGACGCGAACTGAAATCCGCCTTAAACAGCTTGTGTGTGTCTTCCCTGCTGAAGAAGTAAGGAGTGCCATAAACGGATTGGTCTCTGTTGAAGTTCTCGAAGATATCTTCAACCCTGCATTTCTGCACCTTCATGATCCAATTCCAGAAAGCACGGATATACTTGAACTCGTTGGCCACATAGTTCAGGCTCCTTCTGTGGACGCCGCGGTCCTTGACATAATCGTAGCCGTTATAGATTTCCTCAAAGCGCCTCTTCGGCAGCCACTTCTCCTCCATCACTCCTGTCTTCTCGTTCTTCTCCTTGCGGAACTCCCACAGGTCGCACTCATTGAGGATGTAGTTCTTGAAGTCGTAAAGGGCATCCGTGGTGACCGTCTTAATCTTGTAGCGCTTGTCGTGGTACTTCTCCATCCGGTCCCAGAGACCCATGCAAGTGTTATAGGACTTCTTGCGCTCGGCCACGATGACACCATTATTATACTGCTCATCTATGAAGAAGCCGAAAGCATCCAAGAAATAGTGGTTTTCGAACTTGGCCATCTCGCGTTTCTTGGCCGCATCTTCCTGAGCCTTTTGGGTCTTGGTGGTCAGCGACCAACGATTCACGACGACCCGTTTGCCTCCAAGAATTGAGTCTTCCTTTTCGGTCTGCCACTCAATGTCATTCAGCCAAATCGTCAACGAATTATCCTTCAGATCTCCTTCGGATGTCTCTTCCCAGCATCGCATCAGATAGCTGGTGAGCAGGAGGAGCCCGTCACGGATTTCGTCGTTGTCGGTGCCGAACTTGGTAGATTTTCGAGCCTTGGGCATCCCGCGTTCCGCATCCCAATTGCCTGCGGTGATGTGGATTCCCGTGCCGGCTCTCTTTACGAAATTGCGATTTCCGCTGAATCGGAGCTGAATTTCGCCCCTTTGATCGTCCTTTTTCACATACCTCGAAAGGTAGTAATTTACTGTTGCCATAATGTAAAATTTTTAGTTAAAACCTTGTTGAGTGACCCAGACAGGAGTGTCCCCCACCCCTGATTTTGTTCACTTTGCAAAGATAAGAAAAAATTTTTATCCGTGTCAACGCCGTGTCAACGGATTTGAAAAAAAGTGGATATTCATTGAAATTTATTATCGGTCTAAATAACAACAAAAACAACTAAATAATTGATTTTCAATAAATAGACATAAGCACCAATAGAAAACCAAAATCACCATTTACTAAATGTAGTGACCCCAGCCGGGTCACCACAAAAAAATCCCTAATCGACTATTGGTCAGTTGGGGATTTTCTGTTTTTATAATACGCAATAAGCTCCTCCATTGTAGCGAAAGGCTCCTCGTCAAGGTCCACCCAGACACCTTCGTCGAAGCGCTGCATCCTCCAGCCCGTCACAGCACCATCGTCCATCACGGGCACGACACGGCGATCCAAGCCGAGGTTGAAGCCCTCCCCTATCAGGCCATCGTAGGCCTTGTTCATCTTATCTACGATGCCACTCAGGCTGCCTTTGATTTTCTTGTCTGGCATAGGATTACGTGTTATCGTTTGGAAATCTGAAATGGGTCGTAGGTGGACTTGATGTCCAACACTGTTTTCTTGTCGGTTTCGTTGTAAATAGTGTCTATCTTAATCATCCCCGCTTTCTCCATGGCAACAATAAGGCCGTGGTGGTCGTACGGCTGTGTCTTGTAGACCAACTTAAAGCTGCAATTCGGGTAGGCGTTGTCGGTCACAATGTTGACAGAGTCGCCATCCGGATCAATGCCTTTCTGCCATGCTTCATAAATCCAAGCCTGTCCGGCGAAACTCGAAGTGTTCCCAAAAAAGTAATTGGTGTCGGCATCGGCGAAAAAACTTTTATCCTCACTGATACTGTCGTTGTGGACCAGCACAGGGCGAACCTCAAGGCAGAAATTGTCATTGTAGATGGTCTCGACGGTGCTCGATTGGCCTATCGTCAGCACAAGAGGAAGCGTCACAATACTATTATTGATGACATGCAGCCCCATGGACCACAAAATATTGTGGTTGACAACGAGATAGGAAGCCAAAAGGCCGAATCCAAGCTTGTGAATCACTCCAATCCATACAACAAACCAATTTCCGTCGTAATTGCCCATGTGAGCCACGGCGAAGAGAACTGACGAAAACAGCATAAGCACAAAGAGCCGCTTATACCTGTCTTCCTTTAAAGCCATGAGTATCGCGATGCCAACGCATAGCGCGAGCAGCGAAAACCACCAGCCGATAGTAAGGCACCATAACGCCATGAGGATGACAGAGACGACACCCGTCCAGTTCTTTCCGTTACCCCAAAGTCGGAAACTGAGTTCCTCCAAAACCGGCCCTACCAAACCCATATAAATTATGACAGGCCAGATGCCAAACCGACTGATCATCGAGTAGACAGCCTTCATAAGAGGGGCGTTCATTCCTTCGATCGCAGAGGGATTGATGATTGCGTAAACTACCAAAGCTGCAAGGCTGGTCACTATGATACCCAGTCCCCACCAAAGCGCCCAACGGAAATGGCGTGGCTTGCGAGAGGGCGCAATGACGTTTTCGTTATTCATGTCCATGTTTTTTGTTTTACCTTGCAAATATACATTATTTTTCAAAACCACAAATTTTTATGATTAACCAAATAGGCCAGACACACGGGTCAAGTTATCGGCTGCCACGGTGTGACAGCCCTACAACTCTAAACTTTTAAACAACTCTAAACTCTAAACACTCAACTCTAAACTTTTTTCATTATCTTTGCCGACCAAACGAGCAAACAATGATCGATTTACTGAAAGACCTCAACGAGCCTCAGCGTGAGGCCGTTACCACTATAGAAGGCCCCGTGATGGTGATTGCTGGCGCCGGCTCGGGCAAGACCCGCGCCCTCACCTACCGCGTCGCCTACATGATACAGGAGGGCGTCGACCCCTTCAGCATCATGGCCCTCACCTTCACCAACAAGGCCGCCCGCGAGATGAAGGAACGCATCATGCAACTCGTCAACGCCAGCGACGCACGCAACGTGTGGATGGGCACCTTCCACTCCATCTTCGCCCGCATCCTGCGCATTGAGGCGGAGAAGATCGGCTTCACGTCCAACTTCTCCATCTACGACACCGACGACTCCAAGGCACTCATCACACAGATTTTGAAGGACTTGAACCTCGACACCAAAGTCTACCCGCCGAAGCAGGTGCTGTCGCGCATCTCGTCGGCCAAGTCAAGCCTCTTCTCGCCCGAGGACTACGCCAACAACCCCGAAGTCCAAGAGACAGACCGCAGAGCCAACAAGCCGCTCATCGCCCAATTGTTCAAGCTCTACAACGACCGCCTGCACCGCGCCAACGCCATGGACTTCGACGACATCCTCTATTTCACGAATATCCTGCTGCGCGACAATCCCGAAGTGCTCTACAAATACCAAAACCACTTCAAGTTCATCCTCGTCGATGAGTACCAGGACACCAACTACGCCCAGTATCTCATCGTGAAACGCATCGCAGCACTGTTCGAAAATCTCTGCGTGGTGGGCGACGATGCACAAAGCATCTATGCTTTCCGTGGGGCCAACATCCAGAACATCCTCAACTTCAAGAACGACTACCCCGACTATAAGCTGATTAGGCTGGAACAGAACTACCGCTCCACCCAGAACATCGTCAACGCCTCCAACGCCGTCATCGCGCACAACAAGGACCAAATCAAGAAAAAGGTGTGGAGCGACAAGGAAGCGGGCGAACTCATCGGCCTCATCCACGCCAACACCGACACCGAAGAAGGCACCATGGTGGCCAACAGCATCTTCCAATACAAGATGACGCGTCACCTGCCCAACAAGAGCTTCGCCATCCTATACCGCACCAATGCGCAATCGCGTTCGATGGAAGAGGCGCTGCGTAAGCAGAACATACCTTATAAAATATACGGCGGACTGTCGTTCTACGACCGCAAGGAAATCAAGGACCTTTTGGCCTATTTCCGCGTCGTCATCAACCCCGAAGACGAACAGGCACTGCTCCGCATCATCAACTACCCCGCCCGTGGCATCGGCAAGACCAGCATCGAACGCATGATGGTGACCGCCAACGAGCAGCGGACGAGCATCTGGAAATGCATGGAGAACAACGTGTTTCCTCAAGACTTCAACATGGGCACCGTCAACAAATTCCGCGACTTCATGGTGATGATCAAGAGCTTCCAGACCCTGCAGGAGAAGATGAACGCCTTCGAGCTGGCCAAACACATCACCAACACCATCGGTCTCATCAAGGTCTTGAAGGAAGACGACTCACCAGAAGGCGTCTCGAGGGTCGAGAACGTCGAGGAGCTGCTCAACGCCATCATGGAGTTCAGCGACCGACAGGTGGACGAGACCACGGGCGAGACCGCCCGTGTCGACCTGGTGCAGTTCATGGAAGACGTGGCCCTGCTCACCGACAGCGAGATGAAAAAGGACGACCCCGACGAGGACTATGTCAGCCTGATGACCATCCACTCGGCCAAGGGCTTGGAGTTCCCGTATGTCTACGTCGTCGGCATGGAAGAAAACCTCTTCCCCGGCATCCTCAGCCTCAGCACGAGAGAGGAATTGGAGGAGGAACGTCGACTGTTCTACGTGGCCATCACCCGCGCCATGACTAAGCTGACCTTGAGTTACGCCGAGCAGCGCTACCGCTACGGCAACCTCACACTGAGCGAGCGTTCCCGTTTCGTCGACGAAATCGACGCCAACCTCATCGAGCAGACACAGAAGGCCTCGTTCAGAGGCACGACATCCATGGGTGGCGGCAGAAGCATCTTCGGCGGCGGGCGCTTTGGCAGGCCCATCACCGAGCCGGAACAGCATGGTTTCCGCAAAATCGAGGACAAGCCTTCCGCTCGACCCAATGTCAGCGAAACACCCATCCCTCAAAACCTTGAGCCGTCCAACCCCGACCTTTTGCAGGAAGGCATGCGGGTGATGCACGCCAAGTTCGGCGCAGGCACTGTCCTCAGCGTCGACGGCGCAGGGGCCAACAAAAAGGCCTCGGTACGTTTCGACACCGCTGGCGTGAAGATGCTCATGCTGAAGTTCGCGCGGTTGGCTATAATCAAATAAAAATCCCTATCTTTGCGGCAAATTTAAATTACCATGGACAGAACAGGACTAACCTACAATACAGAAAAAGAACAAATCGTCATCTCGGAGTATGGACGTTGCATACAAGAGATGATCAAGAAACTGCCTGAGATCGAGGACCGCGAGCAGCGCACCGAAGCCGCCCGCTACATCATCAGCGTGATGGTGCAGATGAACCCCGGTATCAAGCAGTCGAGCGACTACGAACACAAGCTCTGGGACCATCTCTACATGATTTCGGGCTACAACCTCGACTTGGACAGCCCCTACGCCCCTCCGACTCCTGCCGAACAGCAGAAAAAGCCCCAGCATATAGGCTATCAGAACAACGACATCAAATACGGTCACTACGGTCAATACCTTATCAAGATGATCGAGGCCGCTGCCGCAGAGCCCAACGATGACGTACGCGAGGCCCTCGCCTACTCGCTGGCCGGACAGATGAAACGTAACTACATCGAATGGAACAAGAGCGTCGTCAACGACCAAGTCATCATCGACGACCTCAAGGCCCTCAGCGGTGGGCGTCTGGTCATCACCGACGAGTCGAAGCTGAACGGCAACGGCGAACAGCAAGGCAAAAGCCAGCCACAGCCCAAGCAACAGCAGCAAGGCAAGAAGAAAAAGAAGAAAGTGCCGAACCTGAAGGCCAACATGAATAACCCCAACAATCCAGCATACAAGAAACGTATGCAAGAGCTTGGTAAACTTTAATAAAATATGGCTTCACTGAAGATACACGGCGGACACCGGCTGCAAGGCGAAATCACCCCGCAAGGCGCGAAAAACGAGGCCATGCAGATTCTCTGTGCCTGCCTGCTCACCGACGAGAAAGTCACCATCCACAACCTACCCGACATCCTCGACATCAACAACCTGATTGCCCTGCTCGAAGGCATGGGCGTCAGCATCGAACGTCCCACACGCCACGAAATCACGTTGCAGGCCAAGAGCCTCAACTTCGACTATTTCAAAGGCGCTGACTACCAAAACACCGCCTCGAAGCTACGCGGAAGCGTGATGATGACCGGCCCGATGCTCGCCCGTTTCGGCAAGGCCTACATGCCCAAGCCCGGTGGCGACAAAATCGGTCGCCGCAGGCTCGACACCCACGTCATCGGCCTCCAGAAACTCGGTGCCATCTTCGACTTCGACAGCAACCGTGTCGAGGTGCAACAAGGCGGGCTGAAAGGCTGCTACATGCTTCTGGACGAAGCCTCCGTCACCGGCACGGCCAACATCGTCATGGCCGCAGTGATGGCACAAGGCACAACCACCATCTTCAACGCCGCCTGCGAGCCTTATCTCGTGCAGCTCTGCACCATGCTCAACAACATGGGTGCCGACATCAAGGGCGTTGGTTCCAACCTCTTGACCATTAACGGCGTCAGCCGTTTGCACGGCACCGACCACACCCTGCTCGCCGACATGATTGAGGTGGGCAGCTTCATCGGCTTGGCCGCCATGACGGGCAGCGAGCTCACCATCAAAGACGCGGGTATCGCGCAGTTGGGCATGATCCCCGATGTGTTCCGCAAGCTCGGCATACAGATGGAATACCGTGGCGACGACATCCACATCCCAGCGCAAGAACACTACGAGGTGCAGACCTTCATGGACGGTGGCATCCTCACCATTGCCGACGCGCCGTGGCCCGGCTTCACGCCCGACCTCATCAGTATCGTGCTTGTGGTGGCCACGCAAGCCAAAGGCACCGTCCTCATCCACCAAAAGATGTTCGAGAGCCGCCTGTTCTTCGTCGACAAGCTCATCGACATGGGCGCACAGATCATCCTCTGCGACCCGCACCGTGCCAACGTCATCGGCCTTGACCGCCATCATGCCTTACGTGGCATCCGCATGGCCTCGCCCGACATCCGTGCCGGCGTCGCCTTGCTCATCGCCGCCCTCTCCGCCAAAGGCGATAGCATCATCGAAAACAGCGACCAGATCGAACGCGGCTACCAGTACATCGACAAGCGCATCAACAAGCTCAGCCTCGACGGCTCTCTTCTCATCGAGCGCCTGTAAAACCTTCTCCGTCCTTGTTTCTGCCATTTTGTCAAAATCCATGCTTTGGCAAAGGATTTGATAGTTTGTGCGGCAAAACGAAAGAAAAGTAAAAACAACACATATCATGAAAGAAAACGAAAACGTTAACAATCAAGACGATGCCTTGAAAGACACCGTCAATCCCGACATGGAAAGTCCACAAGAACCCGTCGAAGAACAGCCGAAGCAAGAAGAAGCCACCGAAGCCAAAGCGGCACAAGGTGACAATGTTTCCGACAAAAAGTCGAAACGTTTCAAGATCCGTCATGCCCAGGAGAAGGCCTTGGAAGAGGAAAAGGCCAAGTACGCCGAACTGAACGACAAGTTCCTGCGTCTGTTCTCCGAGTTCGACAACTTCCGCAAGCGCACGGCCAAGGAAAAACTCGACCTCACCGTCACTGCTTCCGAAAACGTCATCAAGGACATCCTGCCCGTGCTCGATGACTTTGAGCGTGCCCTGCAAAACATGGAGAAGAACGGCAACGAGGCCGATATGCAAGGTGTCACCTTGATTTACAACAAGTTGAAAGACACATTGAAGAAAAAAGGCTTGGAGGAAATCGAAGCCATGGGTGTCGAGTTCAACACCGACGAACACGAGGCCCTGACGATGATTCCCGCCCCCGAGGAAGACAAGAAAGGCAAGGTCCTGGATGTCATCCAGAAAGGCTATAAGCTGAATGGCAAGGTGATACGCTTCGCCCGTGTCGTCGTCGGTAACTAAGAAAGGAATCAAGAATGGCAGAAAAAAGAGATTACTACGAGGTGCTAGGAGTCAACAAGAACTCCACACCCGATGAGATAAAGAGCGCCTACCGTAAGGCCGCCCTCAAATGGCACCCCGACAAGTGGGTGAACGGCACCGACGCTGAGAAGAAGACCGCCGAGGAGAACTTCAAGGAAGCCTCGGAGGCCTATTCCGTGTTGAGCGACGAGAACAAGAAAGCGCGCTACGACCGCTACGGCTTCGCCGGCATGGACGGCGGCTCTGCCAGCGGTGGCGGCGGCTTCGGTGGCTTCGGCGACTTCGACCTCAACGACATCCTCAACAGCGTGTTCGGTCGCGGCTTCGACTTCGGAGGCTTCGGAAACTTCGGAGGCGGCAGCCGTGGCGGCACCGTCAAGCAACGTGGCTCCAACCTCCGCGTGAAGGTGAAACTCAACCTACAGGAGATCGCCCACGGCACGAAAAAGAAAATCAAGGTCAGCAAATACGTGGCATGCACGCATTGCCACGGCAGCGGCTCGGAGGACGGCTCCACCGAGACCTGCCCCACCTGCCACGGCCGCGGCCAGGTGGTGCAGACCGTCAACAGCTTCTTCGGACAGATGCAGACCGCCTCGGTGTGTCCCACCTGCGGCGGGCGCGGCACCGTCATCAAGAAGAAATGCTCCCACTGCGGCGGCGAAGGCGTCGTGAAAGGCGAAGAAGTCATCGAGATCGACATCCCCGCCGGCGTCGGCGAGGGCATGCAACTCACCGTGCGCGGCAAAGGCAACGCTGGTCCACACAACGGCGTGAATGGCGACCTGCTCGTGCTCATCGAGGAAGAGCCGCATCCCGACTTCGAACGCGACGAGAGCACGTTGATCTACAACCTGTTCATCACCATCCCCGAGGCTATTTTGGGAACGCAAGCCGAAGTACCCACCGTCGACGGCAAGGTACGCGTGAAAATAGCCCCTGGCACACAGAGCGGCAAGGTGCTGCGTCTGAGAGGCAAGGGCCTGCCCGTCGTCAACGGCTACGGCACCGGCGACATGCTCGTCAACGTCAACGTGTGGATCCCGAAGAAATACAGCAAGAAAGACGAAGAGCTGTTGCAACAACTCGCCCAGTCGGAGAACTTCAAGCCCAACCCCACACCTGAGGAGAAGAGCTTCTTCAGTAAGATCAAGGATTATTTCAATTGACACTAAAAACAACAGATGGCTGTAATAAGTATCAACGAGGTCTCAAAGAAATACGCCGACCACACCGCATTAGACCGTATGTGCATTGACATCCCAGAGCGCTGCATATACGGCCTTTTGGGTCCCAATGGCGCGGGCAAGACCACCCTCATCCGCATCCTCAACCAAATCACCGCCCCCGACAGCGGCGAGGTGCTCATCAACGGCGAGAAACTGTGCCAGAAACACATCGCCTGCATCGGTTATCTGCCCGAAGAACGAGGCCTATACAAGAAGATGAAAGTCGGCGAACAAGCCATCTACCTGGCCGAACTGAAAGACATCAAGAAGGCGGAGGCACAGAAACGACTGAAGGTGTGGTTCGACAAATTCGAAATCAGCGGCTGGTGGGACAAGAAAGTGGAAGAACTCTCAAAAGGCATGCAGCAGAAGATACAGTTCATCACCACCATCATCCACGAGCCCGACATCCTCATCTTCGACGAGCCTTTCAGCGGCTTCGACCCCATCAACGCCAACCTCTTGAAGGACACCATACTGGAGCTGCGCGACAAAGGCGCCACCATCCTACTCTCCACGCATAACATGGCCTCGGTGGAGGAGCTTTGCGACAGCATCACCCTCATCAACAAAGGCAAGAGCATTCTGCAAGGTCGCGTCGGCGACATCAAGCGGCAACACGACACTCACAAGCGTGAGATCATCATTCGCACAAGCGACATACAACCCATTTTCGCCTTGGGCGACACCTATAATAATATAAAGGTGGAGCCGACCGACATCCACGACGAGGTCAAACTGACCACCTACAGCGAGTCGCCTAACGAACTTCTCCAGCATCTGATGCAAATCGGACAGCTCGTCGCCTACAAAGAGGTGCTGCCCTCGATGAACGACATCTTTATCCAAGAAGTGCAATCCCAAAACCAAGCCTCATGAACAAGATCGGACTCATCATCAAGCGCGAATACCTGACACGCGTTCGCAAGCGCAGCTTCCTCATCCTGACCTTCTTGGGGCCCATCCTCATGGCGGCCATCTATATCATCCCCATCATGCTCGCCCTCAACTCGAACACCGACCACCTGCGCGTGGCCGTCGTCGACGAGAGCCGTTGGTTTGAGGAACGCTTCAACAGCAACGAAAACCACACCTTCGTCACCATGCACGGCCAGCCTCTCGACTCGGTCAAGGAGATGGTGAAAACAGGTGTGTTCGACATGGCACTCTATGTGCCACCCACGCAACTGAGCCTCCCCTCGAATGCCGTCGTCTACAGCATCCGGCAGGTGCCATTGGAGATGGAGACCTACATCAGCGGCGTGATGGAAAAGGAAATCGAGGCACAGAAGCTGATGGCACAGGGCGTCGACCCTAAGGTCGTCAACGCGGTGAAGACCGACGTCAACCTGCAAGTCATGCGCATGGACGACAAAGGCAACGAGAAGGAGACCTTTACCGAGATACAGTTCGTCCTCGGCATGGTCTTGGCCATGATGGTCTACTTCTTCATCATGTTCTTCGGCGGCCAGGTGATGCAGGGCGTAGCGGAAGAGAAAAACAACCGCATCATCGAGGTCATCATCAGCTCGGTGAAGCCCTTCCAACTGATGATGGGCAAAATCATCGGCGTGTCGCTGGTAGCCCTCACCCAGTTCGTGCTTTGGATCCTGCTTACAGTCGTGCTCTATGTGGGCTTCTCGGCCTTCATCGGCATCAGCAACCCCGAAATGCTGTCATCGGGTACTTTAATGAGCCAGGAGATCACCGCCAACGACATTATGAGCAACGAAAGTGTGCAAAGCATCCTGCAAATTGTCCACAGCATCGACTTCGGCACCATCATCGTCAGTTTTCTGATATTCTTCATCTTAGGTTATCTTTTGTATGCCACCTTATATGCTGCCGTCGGCTCGTTGGTCGACAACAACACCGACTCACAGCAGTTTACACTGCCTATCACCGTGCCGTTGATGGTGGCCATCATCTCCTCGTTCTACATCGTCAACAACCCCGACAGCTCGTTGGCAGTGTGGCTCTCGATGATCCCCTTCACCTCCCCCATCTCGATGATGGTGAGAATCCCGTTCGGGGTGCCCATCTGGCAAATCGTGCTCTCAGTCGTGCTCTTGGCAGCCACCTTTGTCGCCATGACTTGGATAGCGGCAAAAATCTATCGCACGGGCATTTTGATGTACGGAAAAAAACTCACTTACAAGGAAATTTTCAAGTGGTTGAAATATAAATAGAAATATTTCGTATTTTTGCAGGCTCGTAATTGAGTAAAAAGGATATTTTGGAAATTTAACAAATTAAAAGTCAAATAATTAAATCAGTTTTACAATGCAAAACAAAGGAGCAATCAGGACGATAGCCATTATCTTCGCGCTCATCTTTATCTACCAGCTTTCCTTCACCTTGGTGACCAAGCGTGTGGAAAACAAGGCAGCAAAGTACGCCGAAGCGGAGGCTACGAAACTGGCAAACGGAGACGAGTCACAGTTCAGCCTCCTCAAGGACGAGAAGGAAACTTACTATTTGGACTCGATGAGCAACGTGAATGTGTACAACTTGCTGGTCAAGAAATACACCTACCGCGATGCTAAGGAAAGAGAAATCAACTTGGGTTTGGACTTGAAGGGCGGTATGAACGTCACCCTCGAAGTCTCGGTGAAAGACATCGTGAAGGCCTTGTCGGGCAATTCACAAGATCCCACCTTCTTGAAAGCGATGGATATTGCCACGCAAAGACAGGAGAAGAGCGAAGGCGACTTCGTCACCCTGTTTGGCCAAGCTTTCGAAGAAGCTGACCCTAACGCCAGACTCGCTTCCATTTTCCTCTATGAGTTCAAGGACAAAGGCATCACCGTCAACTCCAGCAACAGCGACGTGCTGAAGGTCTTGAAAGAAGAATGCGACGGTGCCGTCGACCGTTCATACCAGATCCTGGGCACCCGTATCGACCGTTTCGGCGTGGCTCAGCCCAACATCCAGAAGATGGAGAACTCGGGCCGCATCCTCGTCGAACTGCCCGGCATCAAGGACCCGAAGCGTGTGCGTAAGCTCCTCCAAGGAACGGCACAACTCGAATTCTGGGAGACCTACAACTTCTCCGAGATCCAGCAGTATCTTATGGACGCCAACACCAAGCTGGCCCAGACCCGCAAGGCCCAAAGCGCCCTGGAAGAGACCGAGACCGTGGCTGAAGACACCGAAGTGCAAGAGGCCGACAGCACCATGATTGCCGAAGCCGAAGCCGACACCACCGCCGTGGCCGCTGCCGACAGCACCGCCAACGACGACCTCCTCGGCCAACTCAACGAGAGCACCGAAGAGGAAGTGGTGGAAGAAGAGACCGAAGATCAGTTTGCCGAAAACAACCCGTTGTTTGCCAAGCTGATGGTCATGAACGGCAACACCGCCCGCGTCGGTATGGCTCAGGTGAAAGACACCGCCGCCATCAACCAGATGCTGGCTGAGACCAGAAACCTCTTCCCCCGCAACCTGAAGCTGGCTTGGACCGTGAAGCCCGAGTCGCTGAGCGGCAACGACGGCGAGAAGGTCGAAGTGCTCGACCTCGTGGCCCTGAAGATGTCGCGCGACAACAAGTGCGCCCTCGGTGGTGAAGTCATCACCGACGCCCGTCAGGACTACGGCCAAGGCAACCAAGTGGAGGTCACCATCCAGATGAACCCCGAAGGTGCCAAGGCCTGGAAGCGCCTCACCGGCGAGAACATCGGCAAGCAAATCGCCATCGTCCTCGACGACTACGTCTACAGCTATCCCGTCGTCAACGGTGAAATCCCGAACGGTCGTTCGTCCATCAGCGGCGGCGGCATGACCATCGAAGAGGCACAAGACTTGGCCAACATCCTGAAGGCCGGTAAGCTGCCCGCTCCCGCCAGAATCCTGGAAGAGCAAGTCGTTGGTCCTTCGCTGGGTAAGGAAGCCGTGCAAAAAGGTATGTGGAGTATGGTGTTCGCCTTCATCCTCGTGCTGGTCTACATGGTGTTCTTCTACAAGAAGGCTGGCTTCGTGGCCGATATCGCCCTGCTCGTCAACGTGTTCTTCCTGTTTGGCGTGCTGGCTTGCCTCGGCTCCGTGCTGACGCTGCCTGGTATCGCAGGTATCGTGTTGACCTTGGGTATGGCCGTCGACTCGAACGTGATTATCTTCGAGCGTATCAAGGAAGAGATTAAGTCCGGTAAGGGCATCAAGACCGCCATCGCCGACGGTTACAAGAACGCTTACTCCGCCATCATCGACGGTAACGTCACCACCTTGATCACCGGTATCATCCTCATCATCTTGGGTACGGGTCCTGTCCACAGCTTCGCCGTCACCCTCTGCATCGGTATCCTGACTTCGTTGTTCACCTCTATCTTCGTCTCGCGTTTGATCTTCGAACGCATGCTCGACAAGGAGAGAGAGATCAGCTTCAGCACTGCTTGGACGCGCAACTTCTTGCAAGACAAGCACTACAACTTCATTGACATGCGCAAGACCTCGTTCATCATCTGCGGCATCTTCCTGGTGGTCAGCTTGGCCTCCCTCGGTTTCCGCGGCTTGAACCTGGGTATCGACTTCCAGGGCGGTCGTAACTACGTCGTCCAATTCGACAACCCGAGCATCAAGGTCGAGCAAGTGCGTGAGGCCTTGGCCGAGTCGAAGGTTGCCATCGACGCCAACGCCATCCACAGCGCTCTCGAAATGAGAGAAGACCAAGAGGTGGAAGGTTGGTCGACGCCTGAAGTGAAGACCTATGGTACCAACGGTCAGGTGAAGATCACGACCAAGTTCTTGATCAAGAACGACAGCCCTGCCGTCGACAGCGTCATCCAAGTCATCCTCTATGAAAACCTGATGGGTCTCTACAACAACGACCTCACCATGAGCCAGTTCTCATCGGAAGACGAGACCGTGGGTATCCTGAGCACCCAGAAGGTGGGCGCCACCATCGCCAGCGACGTCACGCGTAAGTCCATCATCGCCATCATCGTGGCCTTGGCACTGATGTTCATCTACATCGCCATCCGATTCAAGAAGTGGCAGTATGGTGTGGCTTCCATCATGGCCTTGACGCAAGACACCCTCGTCGTGTTGGGTATGTACTCGTTGTTCTACAACGTGTTGCCCTTCACCATGGAAGTCGACCAGAGCTTCATCGCCGCCGTGCTGACCGTCATCGGTTACTCCATCAACGCTACGGTGGTTATCTTCGACCGTATCCGTGAGAATGTCAACCTGCACCCGAAGACCTCGTGGAAGGACAACATGAACAACGCCGTCAACAGCACGTTGACCCGTTCGTTCAACACCTCAGGTTCTACCTTGGTCGTGTTGCTTGCCATCTTCATCTTCGGTGGCGACACCATCCGCGGCTTCATCTTCGCCCTGTTGGTCGGTGTGTTGGCTGGTACGTTCTCCTCAGTGTTCCTGTCGTCGCCGTTCGCCTACGTGCTGATGGGCGGCAACAAGAAAGACAAGCAAATCGCCGAGGAAGACACCACGAAGAAAAAATGATAAAACATCATTATTAACCTTCTAAACTGCTTGCAAAGAATCCCGCTGGTGACAGCGGGATTTTTTTGTTTCTATCCTTTGGCTTTTTCTGCATTTTTTACTATTTTTGCCTTGTAAAGAATTGAACAAAATGACACAACAGACAGCCATAAAACTCTTTGACGAGAAAAAAGTCCGCATCGTTTGGGATGATGTGGAAGAGAAGTACTTTTTTTCCATTGTGGACGTAGTGAATATACTCACAGAACAATCCAATCCACGCGGAGCCAGCACATACTGGGCCGTACTCAAAAAACGTCTCAAACAAGAAGGTGCCGAGGAGTTGCTTACAAATTGTAAGCAACTGAAACTGCCTGCCGCCGACGGTAAGAACTACAAGACAGACGTAGCAGATTTAGAGCAGATTTTGCGAATAATTCAATCCATCCCATCCAAGAAAGCGGAGCCAGTGAAACAATGGCTCGCTGAGGTAGGCTCACAACGCATCGACCAGATGATTGACCCTGAACTGACTTTCCAAATGGCGGTAGAAGACTATCGCCGCCAGGGTTACAGCGACCGATGGATCAATGAGCGGATGCGTTCCATTGAGATGCGCAAAGAGTTGACAGACGAATGGCATCGCTCAGGTATCCATGAATCTAAAGACTTTGCCATCCTTACCAACATTCTAACCAAGGCGTGGAGTGGTATGAGTACTAGAGAGTACAAAAACTATAAAGGTTTGACCAAAGAGAACTTACGTGACAATATGACCAACCTGGAATTAGCCTTGAATACCCTCGCTGAAGTTACCACCACTGAATTGTCTCGTCAACGTAATCCAAGAGGGATGGCGCAAACTAGCAAAACTGCGCAGGAAGGTGGAGAAGTAGCTCGCAATGCACGCGCTGACATTGAAAGCCGCCTCGGTCGCTCCGTCGTTTCGCCCGAGCGTGCTTCAGATTACCTCAAGCCAATAGAAACACAAGACGCTGATGCACTGATGTTGCCAAATCCTGATGGAGCAGAATAAGAACCATCCTGATTATTAGACCAAAATCCAGCTGATGATGGCGGGATTTTTTTTGCCGCTTTTGCGTGTTTTTCTCAAATATGTTATTTTTGCGGTTAGGTTAATAGATATATATACAGAACATGAATAACAAAAAGTTTTGCACCCTGCTTGCACTCCTGCTGATAGCAAGTGGAATGAAGATGCAGGCACAAGAGTTTCATCGGAGAGCCTCGTTGCGGGATCCTCTGTTTTTGGATACCACCTCTGGGGTCTTCCATGAGATTTATGATTTCTGGCAACAATATGAATATGCACAATTCTTGGATTATGGGCAAATGAGTGACCCTCAATACAAACCAACGAATTACGACTTTTGGGCTGATTCTGAAATAGAAGACTATGGAGACCCCAATTCCATCATACAATGCAATTTGCTGCCGTTTTATTCATACGAAGAGTATTTTATGGGGGTTATCAAACGCAACGACACCCTATATGAACTCCAAACGGCGTTTTTTGACGACTTCCCAAGCCCAAAACAGTTGTTGGGCATCTTTACCATTCCACTGGTAAGGACAACCGACGGATTCAAGTTGGTCAATAAACTGACCATCAATAAACGCAGTTTTTGCAAGAAACAAATCGGGTGGATCACCTATTATTATCCATCGACATATCATTTTGATGAACAGGCGGCCAACACTGCCGTGTTGAGGCTTTCGGCATTCGCCGAAGAGTTTGGCGTCGATGGAATGGAACCTGTGGAGTATTATTTGTTTGAGAACAAGACGGAGATGTTCCATTATTTTGGAATAGATGGCAGTTGCTATGACTTCTATACGGCTGAGACGGTTGTTCCATACGGAAACAGTAAGATAGGCAAAAACAAGATTTGCTACACGAAAGGTGGAGAAAGCAAGATTCATGAATTCATACATTTGATGCTAAAAAGTGTGTCAAATGGCCAACGCTTTTCCTGGTTTGAAGAAGGAGTGTGCTGTTATTTTGGCGAACATGTTCTACAGACCAAAGAGTGGCATTTTGACAAGTTGAAAGTGTTTTTGAATGACAATCCTCAAATCGACCTTTCCGTGGATTTGATTGAGGCTTATGTGGATGCTGACGGACGATTCACTCATGATTCAACCCAAAGTGTCATAAAGTACAAGAGGCCTTATAGTGATGTGTATTCGAATTATGGCTATGACATCCAGATGGTGATTTGCGAGATGCTTTACAAGAAAGGCGGAATGGATTTGGTCAAGCGAATGTTGTTTGAAACACCAAATGACAAGGCTTTGTATGATAGCCTTGAACAGTTGTTGGGCATCAAGAGGGAGCAGGTGAACCAGGTTATTAAGGGATATTTGGAGGAGACGTATTGAATTGGTATGGACTATTTATTCCTCACAGTGACACTAAACGGAATAAAATTATAACGAAACAGGTTCTTTTACGCCCATTTTTCGTACTTTTGTCCGATAAAATAAAAACGCCCATTCTGCGTTTGCAACAAAGAGAATTTATGTTTATGAAAAGATACCTCCTGATTCTGATGTCGGCACTGTTCATCTTCATGAGCAGCGACCTCTACGCACAAAGAAGAAACCCCGCCAAGAACGCCGACCTGGCCTTCGGACGCAAACAATACACCGAAGCCGCCGACCGCTACAAGAAAGCCTACCGCAAGGTGCGCCGCAACAAGGACGAACGCAACCGCATCAGCTTCCAGATAGCGGAGTGCTACCGCCTCATCGGCCTCACCAAACGCGCCGAGCCTTTCTACAAACGCGTGCTGAAGAGCGAATACCCCAACACCCACCCCGAGGTCTACCTCAACCTAGCTGAGACCTATAAAATCAACGAGAAGTTCAAGGACGCCATCGAGATGTATGAGCTTTACAGCCAAAAGGTACCCGACGACCCGCGAGGCCCTCTGGGGGTGGAGACCACGCAACTGATACAGGAATGGATAGAGAACCCTTCAAAATACCAACTCTCTCCGTTGAAGAAAGTCAACTCGACCAAAGACTCTGACTACGCAGCCACATGGCTCAACAACAACTACAACGAGATCATCTTCACTTCCACCCGCGATGCCGCCACAGGTAAGGAAAAGGATGGCATCACTGGTCAGGAGTTCGCCGACTTCTTCACCTCGAAGCAGGACCGTAAAGGCGACTGGAGCACACCCGTCCTCGCCGATGAAAGCGAAAGCATCAACACCGTCGCCAGCGAAGGCACGCCCTTCATGAACTCGAGATACACGAAGCTATACTTCACCCGCTGCCAAAACGGCGCGCACCGTAAGAACGGATGCCAGATCATGGTGGCAGGCAAGAGCGGTGGTGCCTTCTCGGAGGCCCACCCCGTGGAGATCGCCGGCGTCGACACCCTCGACATCGTAGGCCACCCCACCCTCTCCAGCGACGAACTCATCATGTACTTCGCTGCCGAGCGCAAAGGCGGCTTCGGCGGCAACGACATTTGGGTGGCCATGCGCGACAACGCCAACGAGTCGTTCAAGCACCCCTTCAATCTGGGCGAGAAAATCAACACCGCAGGCAACGAGGTGTTCCCCTTCCTGAGATACGACACCGTGCTGTATTTCGCCTCCGACGGCCACGGCGGCATGGGCGGCCTCGACATCTTCGTCTCCTCCATGGACACCAGCGGCCAGTGGGGCGAGCCTCGCAACCTGAAATACCCCATCAACTCGACAGGCGACGACTTCGCCATCGTCTTCCACCCCACCGAAGAACGTGGCTTCGTGTCGTCGAGCCGTGGCAACACCCGTGGCTTGGACAACATCTATTACTTCGAAGAGCCTCCTATCCTCTTCACCTTCTCGGGAACGGTGAAAGACGCCAAGACCAAACAACTTGTGAGCGATGCCAGCGTACGCCTGGTCGGCAGCGACGGCTCCAACATCTCGACACGCACCAACGACAGAGGCTACTTCAACTTCAGCGAGAGCCAGATCAACAAAAACACGACCTACGATGTCACCATCGACAAGGAGAACTACTTCACCCTGGCCGTGCAGGAGACCACCGTGGGACTGGAGTTCAGCAAGGACATAGAGAAAGACTACGACATCGAGCCTATACCTCAGGAGCCTATCATGCTGCCCGACATCCTCTACGACCTGGGCAAGTGGGACCTCAAGCCACAGTTTGAAGACTCGCTGCAAGGCCTCATCATGACCCTGCAAGTCAACCCGACCATCACCATCGAGTTGGCCTCACACACCGACGCCCGCGACACCGACGAACACAACGACATCCTGTCGCAGAAACGTGCCCAAAGCGTCGTCGACTACCTCATCATCCGTGGCATTGACCCGTTGCGTCTGACCGCCAAGGGCTATGGCGAGCGCGTACCCCGCACCCTCCAAAACGACATGACCGTGAAGGGCTACACCTTCAAGGCGGGCACCGTGCTGACCGAAGACTTCATCAACAAGTTGCCCAACACCGAGGTGAAAGAAGCCGCCCACCAAATGAACCGCCGCACCGAGTTCCGCATCCTGAGCAAGGACTTCGTGCCACGCACCAACATCAACGAGGAGCAAACGGTGAACATCGCCATCAACCCGCAGGAAGACGAGACCGTGTCGTTCACCGTCGACAAGAAAGGCTACTTCAACTTCGTCGCCAACATAGACGGCTACAACGAGCCTGTCACCTACAGCCAGAATGCCGACTTCTGCGTCAGCGAAAACTACGCCTTGGAGATGCTCAAGAACGGCCGCATCACCGCCGACAACTTCAAGGGCGACACGGACAAGATCTTCACCACGGGTGGCATCGCCAACAACGCCGTCTTCGTCATCAGGGAAGTGAGAATCGGCGGCCGCTCGATTTACAACGTGGAGTGCAAGGTCGTCAGCCGCATGATCGAACGCTGGGTCATCGGTCAAAAGGACATGAAGCAACTCGGCAACTTCGAATTCGACACCAAGGAACAGAAACTGAAATTCAAATAAAATAATAGACACGGGACTTCGGGACTACGGGACTGCGAGACAAGCAACCCGAAGTCTCGAAGTCCCGTAGTCCCGAAGTCAGACAATCATGGACAATCGCTACAGCCAACGCGGCGTTTCAGCCGAAAAGGAAGACATCCACAACGCCATCAAGAACCTAGACAAGGGCTTATACCCCAACGCCTTCTGCAAAATCATCCCCGACATCCTCGGCGGCGACCCGAATTATTGCAACATCATGCACGCCGACGGCGCGGGAACCAAATCCTCATTGGCCTATCTCTATTGGAAAGAGACCGGCGACATGAGCGTGTGGGAAGGCGTGGCGCAAGACGCCGTGGTGATGAACACCGACGACCTCATCTGCGTGGGTGCCACCGACAACATGCTCCTCTCCTCCACCATTGGGCGCAACAAGAGCCTGATTCCGGGCGAGGTGATCTCCGCCTTGATTAACGGGACTGAGCATTTCTTGGAGAAGCTGCGCAAACTCGGCATCGGCATCTACCTCACCGGTGGCGAGACCGCTGACGTGGGCGACTTGGTACGCACCGTCATCGTCGATAGTACCGTGACGACACGCATCCGCCGCGACGAAGTGATTGAGAACAACCTGCAGCCAGGCGATGTCATCGTGGCCTTCGCCTCATACGGACAAGCCACCTACGAGGACAGCTACAACGGAGGCATGGGCAGCAACGGCCTTACCTCGGCCCGCCACGATATGCTCAACCATTATCTGGCTGAGAAATATGACGAGAGCTACGACCACAGCATCCCTGAAGAGTTGGTCTATTCTGGTCCGCACAAACTGACCGACCCGACCGAAGTTCCAGGCGTGGACGTGGGCAAACTCATCCTCTCGCCCACCCGCACCTACGCCCCACTGATGATTCCGATTCTGAAAGAATTCCGCAAACAGATCCACGGCATCATCCATTGCAGCGGCGGCGCCCAGACCAAAGTGCTACACTTCGTTGACAAGCTGCACATCGTGAAAGATAACATGCTGGCGTTGCCGCCGTTGTTCAAGATGATTCAAGCTGCTTCGGGCACCGATTGGCATGAAATGTACAAGGTATTCAACATGGGTTCCCGTCTTGAAATCTACACCAACGAAAAGGCCGCCAATGAGATGATTTCCATCGCAAAAGAGTTCAACATTGATAGTCAGATTATTGGGCATGTGGAGGCATCGGAAGAGAAGAGACTGACTATAAAAAGCAAGTTCGGGAAATTTGAATACTAATTACTTTAAAACTAAATACTATGAAAAAAACACTATTACCACTATCTGTTTCAATTCTTTTGTTATTGTCATCTTGTTCAATATTTACTCGAGCTTCTTTATCCAATGCATCAATTGGAGACAAGTGTTATTTGAATGCAACAATATTCCAAGCGGTTAATAGCCATGAAGCTTTAGCAACAACAAGTCGTGAACTTAATAGCATTGTTGTTAAACTAATCACTGCCGAAGACACTTATTATGATGGAAAAAAGGTCTCAGGCACTTTTATCATGATTGATACTTATACATATGAAAACAAACAAAACACAATAAAAACAGTTCCTGTTTTCATAAAGGTTTCAGAATACAAAGCACCAATTCCATTACAAGAACAAGATAAAAAGCCTGAAGGGCAGAAATTGTAACTGTTTTCTCTATATTTTTCATGGACATCACCTCAAAACTCGAAACGATAAAGCACCGTTGGGAGGAAATGGGCGAACAACTCGCCGACCCTGCCGTGGCTTCCGACATGAAGAAGTTCGTGAAGCTCAACAAGGACTATAAGGACTTGGAGCCTATCGTCACGGCCTTTAAGGAATACAAGACCCTGAAATCCAACGTCGAAGAAGCCAAGGAAATACTTGCTACGGAGAAAGACGAGGAGATGCGCAAGATGGCCCAAGAGGAACTGGACTCCGCCCAAACGCGTATCGAGCAACTGGAGCAGGAAATCCGCGTGATGATGATTCCCAAAGACCCACAGGATAGCAAGAACGCCATCATGGAAATCCGCGCTGGCACGGGTGGCGACGAGGCTTGCCTTTTTGCTGGCGACTTGTTCCGCATGTACTCCAAGTTCTGCGAAAACCGTGGCTGGAAAGTCGAAGTGACCAGTGTAAGCGAAGGCGCGAGCGGCGGATACAAGGAAATCGACTTCACCGTGACGGGCAACGGCTGTTATGGTATCCTCAAATTCGAGTCGGGTGTACACCGTGTGCAGCGTGTTCCAAAAACCGAAACACAAGGCCGCATCCATACCTCTGCCGCTTCCGTGGCCGTATTGCCCGAAGCCGAGGAGTTCGACGTGGAAATCAACGAGGGCGAAATCAAATGGGATACCTTCCGCTCGTCAGGCGCTGGTGGACAGAATGTAAATAAGGTAGAATCGGGTGTACGCCTGCGCTATATGTGGAAGAACCCCAACACGGGCGAGATGCAGGAGATCCTCATTGAGTGTACCGAGACCCGCGACCAACCCAAAAACCGCGAACGCGCCTTGGCGCGACTGCGCACGCGCATCTACGACATGGAGTACGAGAAATACATCAACGACATCTCCGCCAAGCGCAAGACCATGGTCTCGACTGGCGACCGCTCGGCGAAGATCCGCACCTATAACTACCCTCAAGGCCGTGTCACCGACCACCGTGTGGAAGGCCTGACGGTTTATAACCTCGCCGCCGTCATGGATGGCGACCTTGACGAAATCATCAACCGCCTGCAAATGGCGGAAAACGCTGAAAGACTGAAAGAAAACATTGAATCATGATATTATGAATAAACACCAATTATTTGAGCAAATCAAGAAAAAGCAGTCATTCCTCTGTGTCGGGTTGGACACCGACATTAACAAGATTCCGCAGGAGCTGATGGCTTTTGAAGACCCTGTCTTTGAGTTCAACAAGCAGATCATCAACCAGACTGCCCCCTATGCCGTGGCTTACAAGCCCAACACGGCTTTCTACGAGGTCTACGGATCCAAAGGTTGGCAGAGCTTGGAGCATACCATCCAGTACATCAAGAACAACTACCCCGACATCTTCATCATCGCTGACGCCAAGCGCGGCGACATCGGCAACACCTCAGCCAACTACGCCAAGGCCTTCTTCAACACCTTGAAAGCCGACGCCTTGACCGTAGCGCCCTACATGGGCAAGGACTCCGTGGAGCCTTTCCTCAACTTCGAGGACAAATGGGTCATCCTCTTGGCTCTGACCTCCAACAAAGGCTCACAAGATTTCCAATACCTGAATGTCGGCGAGCGGATGCTCCACCAGCAGGTGCTGCAAACCGCCACCACTTGGGCCACCTCGGAGCAGATGATGTTTGTGGTGGGTGCCACCCATCCTGAGGAGCTGGGCGAAATCCGTAAGATGCTGCCCGACTACTTCTTCCTCGTGCCTGGCGTGGGCGCCCAAGGCGGCGACTTGCAGGCCGTGGCCCACAATGGCTTGAACGATGAATGTGGCCTGCTCGTCAATTCGTCAAGAGGTATCATCTATGCCTCCAATGGTAGCGACTTTGCCGTAAGGGCTAGCGAGGAAGCCAAGAAGTTGCAGGAGCAGATGAGTTTGCTGCTGAAAGAAAAAGGATTGGTTTAAACCAAAAAAGCCGCTTCATAGAAGCGGCTTTTTTAGTTTATAAACGACACCTTAACGTGCCACGGTGAACGTGCGGTTCATGACCGTGCCATCGGTGGCGACAACACGGAGGAAGTACATGCCGCTGTTCAGGCCTTCCGTGCTGATTTGGGTGGCATCGCCGTTGACGGCTTGCACCATAATACGCTGGCCTATGGTGTTGTAGACCTCAATGCTTCTCATATCTTCACCTTGGATATTGAGCACGCCCGAAGTGGGATTGGGGTAGATCTGCAGCCTCTGCTCAGCCTGGTCTTCCACGCCATCTAAGGACTTGACGGAAATCAGATGTGAGACCTCGGCACCGAAGTCACCGTCGCTATTGTCGCCAAAGAGCGTATGATTGTGGCTGTCCTTGACGATATAATAGCCATTGCCGCTAGTGCAGCAGATGCCGTCGCCCATAGCATCACGGAGGGTGAACCTCACACATTCATTGGCGGGAACAACGACGTTCTCGACATGAATCTGTGTGGCAGTGCTACCGGCCAAAATCTGGTAAGGACCTCCTGAGGCCAACACCGTTCCATCGGCAGCCGTAAACGACCAGGTGGTTTGATTGCCAAATTTGTCTTGCATCAGCATCAGTTTCAGCGTTTCTGTTTCGCCTTCCACCTCAAGGTCGACCCATTCGAGGCAGTTGATAGACTCCGTATAGCTGAATGTGCATGCCTGTCCGTTGGCTTCCGTAATCGAAATCGTCATGTCGTTGACGCCGAAAGGTGCCGTCAGCGGGATGATGATCTTTTCCCTGCCGAAAGGCAGAAGCTCGCCTTCCCAGTTTTGGGTATAGGTCTCGCCACCATAATTCATGACTACAGTCATCGAGTTGAGGGTGCCCGTGCCCACATTCTGGATGTTGACTTCAGCATTCTTCGACTGCGTGCACTCATACAGGCCTTCCATATCGATACCGGCGACGATAGGATAAATCGGCTCGTTGGAGCCTTGGATATACTCGAGTTCGCAAGCATTCAGGATAGGACGGGTAGGCGCACCCTGATAACGCTCAGAGACCCATGCCAAAAACGTGATATTGCTGAGATTGACATCAACGCCATTGGGATTGCCAATGCTCATCGGAATCTGGTATTCATAGGTCTTGGTAATCAATGTGCCCTGAGTGGTGGGCGAGATGGCATCGCCCCAAGTGTTGGTAATCACATCGCGGAGGACGTGCATATGCACATATTGGTTGCCAATCATTTGTCCGGGGTTCCATGTCGAGCCTCCTGATTGCGAGCCAAGGATGCTATCCTGCAACATGGCAACGGTCAGGTAATTCTCAGCAACGCTGCTGTTGCCTGTATAATACACCTCGACGGTAATGGTAGCCAAGCGTGTAATGGGATTGACGATGACGGAGCCTGCCACGTTGCACTCGGCATTCTGGGTCAATTGCTGGTTAGTCAGCGACTCCCATGCGCTACGGCTTTGTCCGGTAGCGGTGCTGCGATTGACCACGCCAGCAGGATAGCTATCGACACCGAAGCCATTGTTGAGAATCGTGCCGTCGGAAGTGTTGAAATTGGGATACGATGTCGCAGCATAACCTCCTGCGTGGACGTTAATAGCCCAAAAACGACCCGGGTTGCTGGCCGAAATCTGATTGGCGATGGCGTGTCCATCAGGACAATACTGGCAGTTACGGCCCGTGAACTCTTCAAGGATGACATTCCGTTTAGCAGGCGTCGTAGAGACATACACCTGGGCTTCCAAGGAGAACGTGAAAGCCATCATAGCCATAATGGCAAAAATAAGTTTTTTCATAGTGTCACTATTTGTTGATTATTATTGTTTTCCGCCACAAAAATACATAATAATCAAAAAAATGCGCCACTTTGTGACGCATTTTTTCATTCTTTTTACCAACGGTGCCTTGATTAGATGCCTTCGATGATGGTAATCCAACCGAAATCATCAGGCTCGGTGCCGTATTGAATGCCACGGAGCTTGTTGTAAAGCTTCTCGCTCCAAGGACCAGGTTTGCCATCGCCAAACTGGTATGACTTGCCCGTTTCGGGGTCGTCGATACGCGAGATGGGGCTGATGACGGCAGCGGTGCCGCAAGCGCCAGCCTCTTCGAAGGTGGACAGTTCCTCTTCGGGAATAGGACGACGCTCGACCTTCATACCCAGGCTCTCAGCGATTTGGATGAGGCTCTTGTTGGTGATAGAAGGCAGGATCGAAGTGCTCTGAGGCGTGATGTAGGTGTTGTTCTTGATACCGAAGAAGTTGGCAGCGCCAGCCTCGTCGATGTATTTCTTCTCCTTGGCGTCGAGATAGAACTCGCAGGCGTATTCACCGCCGTGGCAAGCCTCAACGTGGGCACGCATGGAAGCGGCATAGTTGCCACCCACCTTATAGATACCCGTGCCGAGCGGGGCCGAGCGGTCATACTTACGCGTGATGACGTAGGGGTTGGCCATGAAGCCGCCCTTGAAGTAAGGACCGACGGGGGTCACGAAGACCACGAACAGATACTCGGAAGCAGGCTTCACACCCACCTGAGCACCCATACCGATCAGCATAGGACGGATATACAAGGAAGCGCCCGTCTCATAAGGAGGAATAAACTCAGCATTGAGCTTCACCACTTTGATGATGGCTTCTTCGAACTTCTCCATAGGAAGTTTTGCCATCATGATGCCGTCGCATGACGACTGCAGACGCTTGCCGTTCTCGTCGAGACGGAAGACGCGCACCTTGCCATCCTTGCCGCGGAAAGCCTTCAGGCCTTCAAAAGCCTCCTGACCATAGTGCAGGCAGGTGGCGGCCATGTGGATGTTGATACTGGTTTCGGAGGTCACTTCAAGTTCGCCCCACTGACCGTTGCGATAGTAGCAGCGGACATTGTAATTCGTTGGATAATAACCGAATGTTAAATTTGCCCAATCGATGTTTTGCATGATGTTTTATGTTTTTAGTTGATTGATTGCTGTCGTTTTCTAAAAGTCCACGAAATTACGAATAATTTCTTAATGTTCGACGCTTTTTCGGAGAAAATTAGCAATTTAAGCCCAAAGCCGTTTCAAGATAGTGTCTTTCAATGCCATATTGCTGCTTCAGTTCTGCAATCTGCTGCAAAACCTTTGGGTCTTTCGCGTTTTTCGAGGTCTTACGCCCCACCAGCAACACGTTTTTCGGCGTGTGTTCCATCTCGATGAACTCCATGACTTGGGTCTTGTAGCCGAAATACTCCAAAATCAGGGCGCGAATGGTGTCGGTGATCATCACGGCCTGACGCTCGAGGAAGATGCCATAGCGCGTGATGGCGTCGAAACGGCCCGAGCGTTCCATCTCCTGACGGATCTGCTTGTGACAGCATGGCGCACAGACAATCAGCTCCGCCCCGGCCTTGATGCCCGAGGCGATAGCGTCGTCGGTGGCGGTGTTGCAGGCATGGAGGGCAATCAGCACATCCAGTTGTTCGGGATGATAGGCCTCGATGCTGCTCTCCACAAACTCCAAACCCTTCAAGTTGTCCGCCTTGATGATCTCATTGATTTTCAGCACCAAGTCGGGACGGATCTCCACCCCTTTGATGTCCACGTCAAGGTTCAAGCGTTGGGTCAGCAGCTCATGCAGGGCAAAAGTGAGATACCCCTTCCCTGCCCCCATGTCGGCGATATGGACCATACCCTCGAACTTCATCGGCTTGACGAGGCTCTCCACAATCTCGGCATACTTGTAGATCTGCTTGAACTTATGCTGCATGTCGGCGGTAATCTTGCCTTCACGCGTCGTCAAGCCCAGCTGGTACCACCAAGGGTTTGCAGGATTGATGAGACGGGCTTTCTGCTTGTCGTGCTCCAGGTTTTGCTCACGGCATTCCTGTACTTTCTTGGTCTGAAGTGTCGCCTTGCCTTTACTCGAAACGAGCAAGGTGACATCCTCGTCCACGGTGAACAGCACGGCGTTCAGGAAACGACAGGGCAGCATCTCCTTCAAGACGTCAAGCATCTGCGCGGCATCGTAGTTCTTCACCTCGTCGCGACGCTCATAGTGATAGGTGAAGGCAAACAGGCGTTTCTCCTTGATCAGCACGGGCTTGACATAGATGTTGCGCAGCTCGTCATGCTTCTGCACGGGCTTGCTCAGCGTCATGCTTCTTTCGGCGGCTTCGGCCACGCGGTTCAGGAATTTTTCAATGTTTTCAGGCATCGTTGAATTTTTCGGCAAAGGTAGTGAATTATCGGACATGGAGTGTACAGGACACCAAAATCACATGTACTCGGCCCAACGTGCCTGCAATTTCTCCTCAGCCACCTCGATGATGTCCTTCAGGTGGCGACCGTATGACCGATAATAGACCAACCACGCCGTGATGCCATAAACGACAACCTGAATCCAAAGGCCAACTAATTCGGGATGCACGTCACGAAGCAGGGCACCCATGCTGCTGATCTTCACGAAACCGTTGATGCCGAAGGTGGAAGGGAAGAACCACGAAACGGCTTTCCAAAACGGCGGCACGGCGCACGAAGGCCACGAAATGCCCGAAATGAACAGCAATGGCACCGAGGCAAACACAAACATGATGATGAACACCTCACGATTATGGGCAATGCCCGAAATGGTCATGCTGAAGAACACACACGCCAACAGATATGGGAACAGAAACGCCACCAAATCAGTCCAATGGCCTATTTGAACCAAATGGAACAAGCGCGGCACCACACAAAAGACATAGGCCGAAACCACCACATAGATAGCCAAATAAGCCGCTCCTTTGCCCAAAAGCATTTCGATGGGCCGTTTTCCGATGACGTGCGGTTCAAGGATGCCCCGGCGTTTCTTCTCGCGCTCCTCCCCTGCCATCATACCAATGCCCAGTACCATCGTCTGCTGGATTAGCAACACCAAGACCGCCGGAATGAGAAATGAGGCGAAGCCATTCTGTGTGTTGAACATCGGGACATACTCATATTCAATGGGATAAGCGAAAGTAGAGACCTGCTTTTCTGTCGCGCCCACCAGCCGTTGCGCTTTGATGTCCTTGTTCATCGCCAACGAGACTTCGGTACACGACGACAGCACCGCCTTGTAGTACAACAAACTGCCCATATCGGAATACAGCTCGACAATGGCTTGTCGCCCTTCCATCAAGGCTTGGTCGAAGTCGGCAGGAATGTAAATCAGGCAGTAGGCTTGGCGTTTGTGGATAAGGTTCACCGCCTCCTGCATATCGGCACAATGACCAACGATATCGACATCCGCTGTGGCATCCACCTTGCGCAAAAAGTCACGACTTGTGGACGAGTTGGCCAAATCGACCGCTACGGTAGCAACTTCCCTAACGCTCTCGTTGCCATAAAGATATGCATAAAGCAAGGGATAAAGCAACGGCACGATGAAGAAAAACACGATAACACCCTCATCGAAAAGCGAGTTGTGCAATTCCTCGCGAATGATTTCCAGAATATGATGCAACCACTTCATTTCATTTCGTATATTGATATTCCAACAGACACTTTTTCAAACGATTAGGCAGCAAGAATGGCAGAATCAGGAAGGCCACCAAAGCCGCATAGTTCAAGTAAGAATAGTACATCGGCAAGCCATTGAGCGCCTGGTCGACATAAATCAGGTAATAATGCCGCAACGGAAACAAGTATGACAACGCTCGCAAAGGTGCCGGGAACGCGATTTGGGGGAACGAGAATCCCGAAATCGGGAACGACAACACGCCCCAAAGCGTGGCGATGCTCAACGCCCATCGCAACGAGGGCAACAACTCGCACAAAAACACGCCGAACGCCTGAGAGACAAGTATCAGAAGCAAGGCCGCCAAAGCCATGGGCCACAGGCCGCTTCTCAACGGGAAGTCCCAATAGGCGTACAACAGCACAAGATAGGTGCTTCCCATCACAATCCACACCAAAAGCTGAGGCAACAACTTGCCCATCAGCGCCTTATGGATATTGCCCTCGGCCAGTTCCATCCAGCGTTTAGAAGTCCCTTCCTTGACTTCGCTATGAATCGAGTAAATCGTCACCTGAAAAATGAGCAACATCAGCATTGCCGGCAGCAGAATGTTGGAAAGATAGATGGAGTAGTTCAGTCCCGGATTGCCGATGGCGTGCATTTCCATTTTGATGGGTTGCAGGACCCCCATCACCTGATCGTCGGTGTAACCTTTGGCATAAAGCGTCTCACGCGCAATGGCACCAGAGGCCAACTCGGCCATCATTTTCATATCACGGTATTCCAACGAGGCGGGAATCAGGTAGGCGGCGTTGGTGTAGAACGACACCTTGGGCTGCTTGCTGGACAACGCCTTTTCGGTCGTGCCTTGAGGGATGTAATAGAAGGCGTAGATTTTGCCCTGTTGCATTGCCTCGCGTGCCTCTCCGAAGTTGGCGAATTGCTCCACTATGGCGGTTTGCTGGAAAGCGTCGAGATTGCGAAGCACCTGCCGCGTGATGGCGGTGTTGTCCTCGTCGACCACGCCCACAGGGATGTCGACCGGCAACCCTTTCCCCATCAAAGTGGTGAAAAAGACATAGCCCACCAATGGCGCGACGACCATACAGAAAAGATAGACCGGCTGCGAAAGCATCCGTGCAACCTCGCGCTGCACGATGCGCCAAACCACCCGCTTGTTGCTCTTTCCGAAACTCATCTCCCGTGCTCCTTCTTCACAATCACACTCATTCCTGGACGAAGGTCGCCCACAGCCGAAAGTGGTGTGGCCCTCACCTCGAAGGTCTTTAGGTCATATTGCCCCGTTTCCTTAGTGGCCTTCCAAGCCGCGAAGTCGCCGATGTCCTTCATATAACTGACCTTCATCCTTACCGTCCGGTCGATGGCAGGAACATAGGCATCGAACTCCGACCCGATGTAGAAATCCTTCAAATAATCCTCGCGCACATTGAAGCTCGCCCATTGGTCGTCCATCTGAGCAATGTTCATAATCGGTGCGCCCGTGCCAACCAGCTCGCCAAGGTGCGGAAAGATTTCCGTTACCTCACCATCGGCATAAGCGATGAGGAAGGTCTCGTGGATATATGAATTTACCTCAGCCACAGCACCTTGCGCCTGAAGCACCTTGGCGGCGGCCATTTCCTTGTCTTCCTCCTGGGCGCCATCGAGTGCCAAACGGTATTGCGATCGGGCCGCTTTCTCGGTGGCGATGGCAGCATCGCGTTGCGCCTTCACCTCGTCGTATTTCTGGGCAGTCACCACGCCGTCCTTATAAAGGTTGCTGATACGGCTGAACGACTTTTCCGCGATTTCAACACCCACTTTCGCTTTCTGCCACATCTCGTAGGCACCTTCCTTTTGCGGCTCACGCGCACCTGCCTGTGCCTTGGCACTTAAGGCAAGCGCCTGTTGCTCGACGGCTTCGGCCTGTGCCTTCTTTGCCTCCACTTCGGGGGCTTCGAGAATGGCCAAAGTGTCGCCTTTACGCACCTTCTGGCCTTCTTGCACCTTAAATTCGAGGATGCGGCCCGGCACCTTACTCGACACGCGGTATTCCGTCACCTCGGCCTGGCCTTGCAGGTATTCCGTTTCCTTGTGGAAAGTGAGAATGCCGATGACGCAAACCACCGCAATCACACCTGCCAACACGCCCAAGGCGAGGTAGGTGTTCATTCTTTGTTCTTTTATCGTGGACATAATCAGGGATTTGAAATTTAAAATTTAGGATTCAAGATTTCATTTTGTGAGGACACCGGCGGCTTTGCGGAGATTGACAGCTGCCATAATGCGGTCGATTTTGGCATCGATGTACTCTGAATGCGCTTGCAGCCAAGCGGTTCGGGCCAAATCCAGAACGGAAGAAGCGACAACGCCTTCGCGAAAACCAGCGGTCGCCATACGGAGGTTTTCGTCGGCATCGTCCAACTTCTCCCGTGTTTGTTTCAATCGCGCATCAGCCTCGTTGAGTTGCGTTTCGCATTGCCTCACCTGAAGCATGATCATCTCCTTGGTATCATCGTAGGTGTATTGCTGGATTTTCGCTTCCGCCTTTGCCATTCGCGTCTTGTTATAGCCCTCGCCCCAATGGAAAATCGGGATTTTGGCCATCACGCCGAAATTCCACATTCCGCCAAACTCGTTCTGAAAGCCGTTGAAGCACGAAGGGTTGCTAATCACATAGTTGCCGAAAGCACCAATCGTGGGCAGATAGTCGGAACGCACCACAGCCACCTTTTTGGCATAAATATCGTTGGCCAGACCAAGACATTTCAGTTCGGGTCGGTTGGCCTCGATTTCGCTCTCCGAAAAGCGAAGCACCTCGTTGGTCACCAACACATCGTCAAGATTCTCGTCGGCCAAAACGATATTGGAGTCCAAGGGCAAGCCGCAAATTTGACAGAGCAGCATTTTAGAGAGTGTCAGGCCGTTTTGCGCCTTCAGCAACGCTGTCTCAGCCTCATTCAGCTTCACTTTTACCGACAGTTGGTCGGAACGGGTAGCCACACCAGCGGCAAGCATCTTGTCCATGTCCTTGTCCAATGTACGCAACGACTCGGCGTAACTATCGGCCAATTTCAGCTTGTTAGCGACGGAAACAATCTGCCAATACGCCTTTTCGGTAGTGGCCAGTGTTTCCTGCTGCTGCATGTCTAACTTCGACTCGGCCAAACTTCTCAAGTCCTTGGTAATCTGATTATAAGCCACAATCTTGCCACCAGCAAAGATAGGCTGTTGCACCGAAACAACGCCCGCAATCACATTCTTGGTGTCGATCTTGAAAGCGTCCGAAACCTGCTCACCAATCTGGTTCAACGACCCTTCCACATCAAGGCTCATCAGATCGGTGACCAACTTGTTCAAGGTTGGGTCGTGCTGCAAAAGTGCCCACGAAACCACGGCCATGGGGTCGTTATTGTAAACAGCCAGCACCTGCTCGCGATAGGCATCAATCTCGCCCTGCGCCGTTGTCCCTATGCTGTTGAGCGCAGCCATATTCTCATCGCTCAGCAATTGGAGGTTTCTGCTATTGTGCATATAAGTGCCCGTTGCCGACACTTTGGGCAGGTAATTGGCGTAGGAGGCATACATTTCGTAACGAGCCTTGTCGACCTCCTCCTCAGCCACTTTCAGTTTCTTGTTGTTCTCGAGGGCGAGCCGTCTGCACTCGTCCAAAGTGAGCATCCTTTGCGCAGGCATCGTCAGCGAAACCGCACAAAACACAATCACTAACACACTGTTTTTCAATACTTTATTCATATTCTATTCCTTTTTTGTTCGATGCTGCAAAGAAAGGGCTTCTTTTTCGACCAAAAGGAATAATATTTTCATCAAAAAGTATCTAAAGGTCGAAATATTCATATTTTTCGACCAATAATCAAAAAGATTTATCTATTTTTGTCGAAAATTTCAACGAATGGAAACAAAAGGATACAACAGTTTCAGCATTGCGCGGGCAAAGGAATTGTTTTTGACTGACAACATTATTAATATAGGTGACGACTTTATCTTAGCCGAGCGCACCAACGAAGCCAACTACGACCTGTTGCGCTATCCGTGTCGCGTTGACGCATATGTGGCGGCGTTTTGCAAGCAAGGCAGTTTCAAGTGCAGCATCAACTTGAAGGAATACGAGATTCACGAGGGGATGATGCTGCTCAACTTGCCCCAAAACATCATCCGCCTCGAATCAAAACCATCGGAAAAAGCGGCCACTCTGACCATCATTGCCGTTTCGACTCGGTTTCTCGACCAATTCCGTTCCGACATCAGCAAAATGCTCAATGAGGCCATCACCATACTCGATAATCCCTGCTTCACCCTACAAGCCGACGAACTCAACTTGGTGCAAGAGCATATCCGCCTCATCAACAGCATCATACATTCAGATTATGCCTATGCGACAGAAAGCGTTAGTCACCTCATTTCATCGGTTTTCTTCACCTTCGGTAGTTTCCTTAACCAGCGGCTACAAAAACAAAGCGAGGAAGAGCGACCCGCCTCGACACGTCACAAAATCGTCTTTGAACGCTTCGTGGATTTGGTCACGCGCCACCACCTCAAGGAACGCGGTGTGGGATTTTATGCCGACAAACTCTGCATCACGCCCAAATACCTCTCAAAAATCGTGAAAGAGACCAGTGGGCAATCGGCTCCAGAATGGATCGATCAATATGTCATCCTCGAAGCGAAACAAATGCTGAAACACAGCGACTTATGCATCAAGGAAATCTCCGATGAACTGAATTTCGCCAACCCTTCGTTTTTCTTCAAGTATTTCAAGAAGCACACAGGAATGACGCCGAACCAGTATCGGAACAGCTGAAGGGTTTCATTTCGGCAATTCAACCGCAGGCCAGCCGTAGTCTTGCACCATCTTGGCAGGAATGTTGTGGGCCTTTACGTAGTCGGCGATGGAATGCAGTCTGATGTCCTCGCGTTTCTCCTGGAGGCTGTTAATCTCAAAGAAGGAATCGTATTTGTCGCCAAAAATCCTCTTGGCGCTTTCCATGTTGCCGGCACCGTCTTCCACGGCTTCGAAGTTGGCCACCTCATAGCCGTTCTCCGTCTTCTTCAGATGCATCAGGCCAGGATGGTCACCACCCGAAACGGTCTTCAACGTGTCGCCAGAGAGGTTATAGTTGAACACCCAGAAGTCGCCCCAAATGAGGACATCCTCCTTGTTGCCATCGTCAGTGCTGACGAGGATCGGGCAAGGGATGCAATACTCGGCCTCGGCATAGTTCTTGCCAATCACATTGACCAGATAGTCATTGACGGCGGCGTCATACATCACTGTCCCAGGAACTTGAGGCTCAGCCTGGACTTCGGTTTGCGCGTTTTCCACGCTGTTTTCTTCTTTGGCGTTCTTGTTACCACAGCCAACCAAGCAAGCGCCGCAGATAAGGATGGCGGCCAGCATCCATGATTTCTTGAGGTTTTTCATTATTGTAGTTTTTTAATGTTTTATGGCGCAAAAGTACAAATTATTATGACACGGGAAACGGCTTATTTCTTTCCCGACTCCAGCCACTCCAAACCGAAGTTGTAAAACACCATGGAATAGCCCAATGTGTCGCCGTCAGACTCCTCCACATAAAGGCCGATGCTGTGGTCGGGCAGGATGCAGAGCGAGGAATAGGCCGCATCGTAAGGCACGACGCACTTGCTCACGGGCCAAGTCTTACCTTCATCATAGCTAACGTAGACCGTAACATTCTTTCGGCTTTCGGCGCAAGGCAACGAATGTAGCAGCACATTCTTTTCGCCTTCATTTTCAGTCGAATAACGGATAATATCGCCATTGCAAGCTGTAGCCACGAGGTCGGGCCACGCGGAGGTTTCGGGCCGCCAAGTGGAGCCACCGTCCTCGGAAATATTGTACCAACGCTCGCCCTCATGGCGGATGCTCATCAAGATGCGGCCATCGGACAACTCCACCACTTTGGCCTCGTCGCCACGCTGCGAGGCACGACCTGAGATGTGCCATGTCTCGCCGTTGTCGTCGGAATAGACGGCATAGTTGCAGGCCGCCCATTCCTCGGTGTCGCGCACGGCGAGGACGAACATAATGCGTCCCGTGGAGGTCAGCAGGCCATTGCCCGAAGCGAAGAAGGCCGACCACCAAGTGCGGCTCACCTCGTTGTCGCATTTCGCACCATAGAGTTCATCGGTGATATCCTTGGGTTCAGTCCAAGTCTGGCCGTTGTCGTAACTCCTTGCAATATAGGTATGAAGTGGGTTCTCGGGTCTCCCTTGCCAGAAACCGCAGCCACCCACGAAAGCCGCCAAGAGACCGCCTTCGTCGTTGGTACGCACCAAGGCGCAGTCGCCGAAGCCCTTCCCTACCCCTTGACCTTCCATCAAGGTGTAAGGCTCACTCCACGTGCGACCGCCATCCGTGCTGCGGTTGATGAGGATGTCGATATCTTCAGGCAGGTCGATGTCGTTGTTTTTCCGCTTGTCGGTGGCGATAACCAAAGAACCGTCTTTAGCCGTAATGATAGCGGGGATACGGTAGTTCTTTGAGTTATAGTCGCCTGGACGATAGATCACCGTGCGCAGACGGATGGAATCGGATTCAGACTCAGAGGTCTCGACTGGTTGGCTGTTATTGCCGCAGGAAGCCAGCACAAAGCCTAATGCCATAATGAAAAGTGAGATTGGGTATTTCATAAGTGTCGTATTAAGACTTCAAAAATACAAAATTCTCCGTCTCAACCCAGTGAAACGGAGAATTTCGAAGGTTTTAAGTCAGCCGAGGATTACTGAACCATGATTTTCGCTGTCACTCCCCTACTCTCGCCTGTGGCTTTCAAGAAATACATTCCCTTGCGGCACGCTCCGAGGTCGAGGACGGAATTGCCATCCATGCGGTTTTCATAGACCTTACGGCCTGTGATGTCGTAAACTTCCACATCCCATTGGCCTTCGCCAAGATTGAGGTTAAAGATGCCGTTGGAGGGATTGGGATAAACCATAACATTGGATTCCGACTCCTCAACTGCACTGACGCCATAACCGATTTCCGTTTGCGAAGGTGCCTCGCAACCGTCACTGTAAACAGCCATAATGAAATACTCTGCTTCGGCTCCTACAGTAATCGTATCCATATACTCATAGCCCCAATAACCAAGATAAGTGGAATCCGCCCAATCCACGGCTCCAATAACCACATTGTCGCGATACACATCGAATCGCTCTATTTCGCCTGTTGAGCCTTCTTCAGGAGATTTCCAATGTAACCAAAGAGGGGATGTATCTTTCCATACAGGTAGCTCAATAGAAAAATCTCGCACTGGATTGCATTGCACCACAGGCGTTTCGCCCACAGGATTGGCAATCTCGGCCAAGCAAGCAATGTTCATCTGGCAATACTGCTGACCCATTTCGAAACTCGTCACACTTGTTCCTATCACGTCGTTAGGTGTATGGATATAAGGGCTGTAGTGTTCATAGTCCTCGAAGGGATAGATGCCCATGTAGCCGTGGTTGTTGAAAGAGGTGTGGTCGCTGTCGCCCTCGTTGAAGTCAACGTGGCGAATGGGAAGTTCGGGATAATACACCTCGCCTACATTCATATAATAGGTGCCAATAGGCTCTACCGAGTTGGGATAGATGCAATCGATATGGATTGGGTCGCCGGGATTCAGGTAGCCGTTCATGTCGTTGTTGAAATAACCGATGATGTCCATGCCCTGCTCCTGGCAACGCGAAGCGTAGGCCTCACTGCCATAGAGTCCCATCTCCTCGCAGCCGTAAGCACAATAGATGATGCTGTATTCAAACTCATACTGGGTCATGATTCTCGCGCTTTCAATCACGCTGGCCACGCCTGTGGCATTGTCGTCGGCACCAGGAGCTGTGCCGCCTCCGAACATGGCCTCGTAGGAGAACGAATCGAAGTGGCTGCCGCACACCACGTATGTGTCGGGATAGAGCGTGCCGCGTTGGATGCCAATGACATTAGGTGCCGCCTCTCCGCTACCCATCCATGTATTGGCATTGAAAGGCTGCTGCTCGACCTCAAGGCCAAGGGCCGTCATACGACCGGCAATCCAATCGGAAGCGGCAAAGGCGTTGTCGGAGTTCCAAATGCGGCTGCCATAATCCTGCAAGTGCTGAACCGTGGCCTCCAACGAGTCCATATTGACTTGGTTCAACATCTCGCGGATACGCGGGTCTACTTCCGTCACCAACGGGAACTCGCGGGTCAGCTTGGGCAGACTGACTTTCTTGTTGAAGATGGCCACGGCGCCGTCGTTCTTGTAAGGCATCGCCGAGCCTTTCACAACGACATAAGTCCGGGTCGAAAACAGCGCGTCATACTGCTGCTGTTGTGCCTCCGGACAGTACACTAACGTATAGCATCCATTGTCAGAGAAAGCGTTTTCGTCAATCATCACCATACTACTCGCCTCGAAACGTTCAGCCGTGGCGAAGACCTCCGAATCAGTGTAGAAATGCACCGTCAGGTTCGGGTCAGAGAAGTGCTTTTCCAGTTCGGCGCGACCCGAATAGGGAAGCATCACGAAATTGCCAGCCATTGTGACCAATGACAAGGCCAGCGCAAACATAGTAGTAAAGAACTTTTTCATTTTTAGTTATTTAATGGTTTTTGAAATCGTTATAGTATTTGTATTAGTTGCAAAAATACACAAGAAAACAACACTACATCTTGTTCTATTGAAAATAATTCCTATTTTTGTTGCGATTATTCATAAATAACATCAACTACTTAAACATCGACACCATGAAGAAAACTCTGATGATTGCCCTCGCGGGCATGATGCTGTTCGCCTTCACGCAATGCGGCGGCAACAAAGGCTCCAAGGAATTCCAGGACTCCAAGGCCCTGCTTGAAAAACTTGAGAAAGCCATCAACGATTCCAAGACTTGTGAAGAGCTGGAAAATGCGGCCCTTACCATTTTGTTTAGTGGCATGGCCATGGAAGAGTATGCCGAAGAAGACAAGATGACAGAAGCCGAAAAGGCAGAACTTGAAAAACTCAGCGAAAATTTTGAAAAGGCTATGGAGGCCAAGGTCGCTGAACTCGGCTGCGAAAACGAGGAAGAAAACGTGGTAGAAGAAGAAATCGAGGAGATGGTAGACGACACCATTGAAGAAATCCAATAAGTTCGTCTCCGCCTAAACACGCACGGCCGGTCACATAGGGTGGCTGGCCGTTGTTGTTTTTATGTCGCAAAAGTATATAATTCTTGCCATTTTGTCACTTTCTGTCGGTGGCACATTATTTGACTCACCGACACCCGACCGAAAAAGACTACATCCAGCCTTTTACCGTCATGGCGGAGGAACCGTCATTCCGCGAAAGCGGAACGCCATCTCCTTCGCGCGGAGGTGACACACGAGCGTTCAGGAGATCGCGGGTCAAGCCCGCGATGACGGTTTGAGAGGAGAATTGTAGTCATAAGGTGTTAGTATTGGAAACATTAAAAACAAACAGATATGCAACAAACCGGTAACATTGGCGTAAAGACAGAAAACATTTTCCCTGTCATCAAGAAGTTCCTCTATTCGGACCAGGAAATTTTCCTGCGCGAAATCATCAGTAACGCCGTGGATGCCACGCAAAAGCTGAAGGCCTTGGCTGCCTCGGGCGAGTTCAAGGGCGAACTCGGCGACCTCACCATCAAGGTGGAAGTCGACAAGAAGAAAAAGACACTCACCGTGCGTGACCGCGGCATCGGCATGAACGCCGAAGAGGTCGACAAGTACATCAACCAGATCGCCTTCTCGGGCGCGGAGGAGTTCATCGCCAAGTTCAAGACACAAAGCGAAGCCGAAGCAGCCAACATCATTGGACATTTTGGCTTGGGCTTCTACTCTGCCTTCATGGTCTCCTCAAAGGTGTCGCTGATCTCGAAGTCCTGCAAGGAAGAAGGCGCCAACGGCGTCATCTGGGAATGCGACGGCAGCCCCGAGTACACGATGAACGAAATCCCGAAGGGCGACCGCGGTACCGATGTCATCCTTTACATCGCCGACGATGCCGCCGAGTTCCTCGAAGAAGGCCGCATCCGCGAACTGCTCAACAAATACTGCAAGTTCTTGCCCATCCCGATTCAATTCGGTACGCGCAAGGTGCAGGAAGAAATCGAGGGCGAGACCGACAAGGACGGCAAACCCAAGACCAAGGAAGTGGAGAAGCCCTGGATCATTAACGACGTGGCACCGCTGTGGAAAAAAGCCCCGACCGACATCAAGGACGAGGAGTACAACGACTTCTACCACACGCTCTACCCGATGAACTTCGGCGAGCCGCTGTTCCACATCCACCTCAACGTGGACTACCCCTTCAACCTCACGGGTATCCTCTATTTCCCGAAGGTGAAGAACCGCTACGAGTTCCAGCGCAACAAGATCCAACTCTACTGCAACGAGGTCTTCGTCACCGACAGCGTCGAAGGCATCCTGCCCGAGTTCCTCTCGCTGCTGCACGGCGTCATCGACTC
>CACYHX010000021.1 GCA_902774365.1 uncultured Bacteroidia bacterium
GCCTCGATGTCCTCTTGGTGTTCCTTTTAAAAGGTTCCTTCCCTCGCGCCGCTCCCGCGGCGCAGGTATCTTGTGCTGGCCTCAGACTTTCAAAGAACTAGCTTCCTTAATCAATCCCTTCATCCAACCCCTCTTTTTTGAGGAAGCGGATTGCAAAGGTACGACCTTTTTGGAAACTGGCAATCACTTTTTTTAATTATTTTGAATAAAATATTATATACTATTGGTAATCAATTGTATAAAATTTTAATTTGTTATGAAAAAGAACGCTTTTTACCGATTTTTTACTCGTTTTCCGGGTCTTCGACGAGCCGAAAAACGGTGTTTTGGCTGGTTTGGACGAGGATAATTGTGCCCACAAGGATGAAATCGGCAAGAATAGCCTCCGCTTTTCGCTTGTTGATATGGGCCAACTCCTGGAATTCCTGCAAGGTGATCTCTTTGTTTTCCGACAAATGGCGTAAAAGCAGGGTCTCGGTATCGGTGAAGGCGATTTTGGCGGGTCGGGAGAACTTTTCAGCCTTCCACACCTTAATTAATATAGGGTCGGCGACGAGGTTTTCGTCCTTCACGCGGACGTAAATCTTGTAATTCCCTTGACTATCAGGTGCTTTGTGCTTGTGATGCTTGTCTCTGGGAATGATGACCTCCAACACGGTCTTGCCGTTGATTTCCCATTCCTCAGTGGAATAGTCCACCTTCGGCTGGCAGTACATCTCGGCGGCGGCTTGTATCATGTGGATCTCTTCGTCGGAACGCACACCCGCGATGGCGCCGTTGTCTTTCACGCCCACGAGGAGGCGCCCGCCATCGGTGTTGGCGAAAGCGGCGAGGGAACGGGCAATGCGACGGCTGTCCGAAATCTCGAACTTGAAGTCGAGCATCTGATGTTCGCCCTCCTGGATCAGGTTCTGGATATGGTGCTCTTTTGCCTTCATTGCGGGCGCAAAGATAGGACATTTTTCGACGCGGTGGAAGGGACTATATTAATAAGGTGTGGAAAAACCACCTCAATTCAGCCTCCAAATTTATGGATTTTCATGTGAAGACGGCCATGACGTGGGAGAGGGTAGAGGGCATTTTTAGGCCGTCTGGGGGCATTTGTTTTTGAGTCAATTGTTGGGTCGTTTTTGTGGAAAAAACGCAAAATACGCGATGTTTGGCAACACAATTTTTGTGTCTTTATAAGATTTACAATTGTATATTTGTAAATTATAAATAATTGTATATCAATAATATAATAAAATATTTACAAATACACTTCATTGTAGTTTACAAAATTGAATTGTTGGCTATTGTAAAATATTGAAATATTGTACCAAAATTTGTTATTTATTGCTGATATTCAAATATATAAATACAATTATTTAAAGTAAAATAGTAGATTTTACTCAAAAATTTTGGTTATTTAGTGTTCTATTTTGTATTTACATAAATATTTGTTATATTTGTATTTAATATGGTATATTTAATGTAAAATATCAAAAAGTTATGCTTTTTAGTGGTGTTTACAAAAATAAAATCTTTGTGTTTGTGTTTTGTAATGTTTTATTGTTTACTTTTGTCAACTGAAAATAGGGTTAAAATTGAATTTTTAGACAGTATACTGGTATGGAAAATGACGAAATGAAAGATCGGATCGCCCACATCATCCGGGCGAAGAATTTGACCGCTGCCGAGTTTGCCGACAGACTCGGCATCCAACCTTCCAATGTATCCCACCTCCTTTCGGGACGCAACAACCCGAGTCTGGATTTCGTGCGGAAACTGAAAGAGACATTCCCAGAATATAATCTTGATTGGATTGTTTTCGGGATGGGCCCCATGACTGTGTCGGAGCCTTTTGTGGTGACCTCTCCTCATGCCGAGACCCATGCGGTCGAATCCAAAGAACCAGAAGACACGCCGAACCCATCTGTCGAAAGTCATTCTTTTTCAGAAAATCGCTCCGTTTTGTCAGAAGAAAGCCCCATTTCTTCCCTGCAATCGGGTTTGAAACAGCTGATTTTGGTCTATCCTGACAATACTTTTGAGGTTCTCTCGCCCCGTTGACGCTTTTTATATTATTAAATAGGTGTCGAACGGGAAAAATGTGTACCTTTGCAGGCTTTTTGTAAAGTTATGCAACACGATTCCTTTTTTGAACGCTTTGATGCTGTAATTCAGTCGCCTAAACGCTTTGTCTTGGCTTGTCATGTCAATCCTGACGGCGACGCCATCGGCTCCGTTTTGGCCATGGCGGAGTTTCTCAAAGGTAAAGGCCATTTGGTTAAGATGGTGGTTGCCAATGATTTCCCTGAGTTTTTGCATTGGATGCCAGGTGCTGACGATTTCTTGGTATTTGAGAAAGACGCTGATGCCTGTAAAGACGCCATCGCCGATGCAGAATGTATTATGATGCTGGATTTCAATAATTTGTCGAGAGGCGGCATCTTACATAACGAAATTGGGAAGACGCGTTGCCCACGTATTTTGGTCGACCATCATCGCGACCCCGACTTGAGCCAGTTTTATTGTGCCTATTCGGAGACCTGCGTGTCGAGTGCTTCGGAAATCGTGACCGAAATCATCCTTCACTATGGTCAGGAACAGTTCACCCAAAGCATCGCCACCAATTTGCTGGTGGGCATCATGACGGATACAGGGTCGTTTTCACATTCCATCTATCACCCTCGTACGTTTGAATTGTGCAGTATGTTGGTGAATTACTCCATGTCGTATATGCTTATCCATCAGCTGGTTTACGATACGATGTCGGAAAACAGGCTGCGTCTCCTGGGCTTCTCCATCAGCAATAGGATGGAGGTGTTCGACGAGTATGCAACGGCCATTATCGCATTGGATAAGAGCGACTTGAAGCGTTTCGACTACCAGCCTGGCGACACCGAAGGCGTGGTGAATTACCCCCTGTCGATGAAGAAAATCAAGATGTCGGTGCTCGTCACCGAACGCGACGACCAGATTCGCTTTTCGTTCAGGTCGAAAGGCTCGTTCTCGGTGCATGAGTTGGCACAGAAGTATTTCAAAGGTGGTGGCCATACCAATGCCGCTGGCGGTACCCTGACGTGTTCGTTCGAGGAAGCGGTCGCCAAACTGAAGGAGGTGTTGCCCGAATATCAGGAATTGCTAAACAAAGCGGAATGAAGACCTTGTGTAAATATTTGATATTGATGCTGTTGCTGGTTTCTTTTTCCTGCGATGAGAAGAATCCAAAACCATCGCAACCTATTACCAAAGGCGAGATGAAAAGCAGCATGGAGAAAGCCAACCGCTATCTCCTGAACGAGGAGGCGGAAGATATCGAGAATTATGTGAAACGCCATGGCTTGAACATGACAACGACGGGTACGGGACTTCGCTATCAGATTCTGAAGCAAGGCTCGGAACAGAAAATCGAGAAAGGAGAGGTGGTGACTTTGGAGTACGAGCTTCATTCCATCGCTGGAGACTTGATTTATTCTTCTGAAAATAATGGGGTTAAATCGTTTATAGTAGGTGAGGGGACGGTTGAATCCGGCCTCGATGAAGCCATGACCTACCTGCATCGTGGCGATGTGGCAAAACTCATCATCCCCTTCCATCTGGGCTATGGCCTGCATGGCGACGACAATAAGATTCCGGAATACGCAACCTTGGTTTATACGATTAAAATATTAGATAATCAATAATTTATGAAGAGAAATTGTTTTACCATCTCATCAATCTGCCTGTTGGCAGTGATGTTGTTCACGGCTTGCACCCAACAGTTTCCGGGGTACAAGAAAACGGAAAGCGGTTTGTATTACAAGTTTTACAGCCACAACACGACGGCTCCAAAGCCTAATCAGACCGATGTCATGAAAGTTGCCATGACGTGCTATCTTCACGATTCAGTCTATTTTGATTTCCAAAAGACTGAAAGTGAGGTATATGCACAGCTGAAGGAGTCGGTGTTTCCTGCCGACTTAAACGAAGCCTACACCATGATGCATCTTGGTGACTCGGCATCGTTCTATATCAAGGCCGACTCGGTAGCCATCAAGTATTACGATAAAAACCCCGAGGAGGTCGGGCTGAAACCTGAAGATTATTTCCGTTATGAAGTGAAGCTGCTTGAAATCAAGACTTTGGAAGAGTTTCAAGCGGAAATCGACAGGTTGAACAAAGCTATGTGTGAACATGCTAAGCAAGAGTTCAATGACTACGTTGAAACGAACCTCGTTGGCGTAGCGCCTGAATCTTGTGGGGTTTATGTCATCCCGATGGAACCAGGCAAAGGCCCTTGCCCCAAGAAAGGGGATAAGGTCGAGCTTGACTTTTCCGCCTCGTTGCTCAACGGCCAGTTCGTAGGCTCTACTTACGACCGTCCCGACAAGTTTTCCTTCGTCTTGGGCGAGGGTTATGCCATTCAAGCATGGGAAGAGATTGTGCCGAAGATGCATCTCGGCGAGCGTGTGAAAGCCATCATCCCCTTCGAGTTGGCTTATGGAGAACATGCTGTAGGCTCGATTCCTGCTTATTCCAACCTGATTTATGAAATCAAGTTGTTGAAAATCACCCCAAAAGAAGAGCTTCAAGCCGAAGCAGAAAAAGCCTTGGCAGCCTTGAAGGAGGAGTCGAAAAAGGCCTTTGACGATTATGTTGCAACCAATGGCATCGTCGACCACACGCCTTCAGGATTGTATTATACCAAGTCGTTGGTGACCGATGGCGCCGCGCCCGAAGAAGGCAAGCATGTCCACATCAAGTTTTTGGCCACCTACCTTGACGGCACGCTCTTGGGCAGCTCCGATGATCTGGAGGGAGATTTCAAGGTGTTGTTTGGCAGTGGTACCCTCCTGAAAGGCTTGGAAGAGGGGATAGGCTTGATGCATGTGGGCGAAAAGGCCCGTTTTGTGTTGCCTTATACGTTGGCGTATGGCGAGCAACCCTTCAATAACATCCCGGGCTGCTCCAACCTCGTCTTTGACGTTGAATTACTTGGAATAGAATAATTTACAATATCAAAACACTAAATTAAAATGAAAAAGAGTATCGTTATGTTGGCCGCTATGGCCATGATGATGTTGGGCACTATGAGTGCTTGTGCCGAGAAGAACCCTTATCCGGGTTACGAGAAGAACCAAAACGGTTTGTATTACCAATTCTTCAGCCAAAATGAAGGCGAATTGCCGCAAGTTGGCGACCTGATCGAATTGAAGATTTGCTGCATGATCAACGACACCACGCCGCTGATTCCCAACACGCAGAACATGATGAAGTTGCAGGAACCTGCTTTCCCTGGCGACCTCAACGAAGGTTTGGCCATGATGCACAAGGGCGACTCCGCCTCGTTCATCGTCAACACCGACTCCACGTTCAAGTATATGTTCATGCAGCCCACGCTACCTGCTGAATTCAACTCCACCGACGTCATGCGTTTCGAGATTAAGGTGGTTGACTTCATGCCCGAGAAGGTGTATGCCCAGAACTTCGCCAACGACGTGAAGAACAGGAATGCCGTGCGTATCACCCAGCTGCAAAACGACCATCCCGAAGAGACCGCCAAGGCCGCTAAGGAACTGGCCGAATATCTGGCTAATAACAAGATTGAAGCCGTGCCTACCGAGACGGGCCTCTATTATGTGGTGACCGAACCCGGCAACGGCGAGAAACCCGAGGTGGGCAAACCCGTCACGATGCACTACACCGGCAAGCTGCTCAACGGCACCGTCTTCGACTCTTCGGTGGAGAGAAACCAGCCTTTCCAGTTCGTCCTTGGCGTCGGTCAGGTCATCCCTGGCTGGGACGAAGGCGTGCAACTGATGACGAAGGGCGAGAAGGGCCTGCTTTACATCCCTTATTATCTGGCCTATGGCGAGAGAGACATGGGTGACATTCCTCCGTTCTCCAACCTGATTTTTGAAGTCGAACTGATTGATTTCGAAACTTTTGAATAAGATGAAACGTCTTATCGGCTGGGCTTCCGTACTTTCCGTGTTCTTGGCGCTTACCTCGTGCCACGACGACTCCATCTATGCGGGCTTCAAGAAGACGGAAAGCGGGGCCTATATGAAGTTTTACACCCATAACGAAGGCCAGCAGCCTCGCCTCAACGACGAGGTGACCTTCGAGATGGCGCAGGTCTTCAACGACTCGCTGCTGTTTACCACGGCTGGCAATGAGCCTATGCAACTCGTCTTGAAGAAAGGCGATTTCGTCGGCGACGTGCCCGACGCCCTGCTGATGATGCATGTGGGCGACTCGGCGCGGCTGGTGGTGTCGGTCGACTCGGTGCTGACCAGCATGCTCGGCATGGAAGAGGTGCCTGAGGAATATGTCGGCAAGCCTATCTACTATGACCTGAAGTTGCTCGGCATCAAGCCTTTCGAGGAGCTGGAAGCCGAACGTAAAGTGCTGATGGAGAGTCTGAAACAAGAGGAAATCGACTTCTTGGCGCCATTGGTCCTCGACCCGAAGCATACCGTGACCGAGTCGGGTCTTATCCTCATGGAGAAGACCGGCAACGGCAAGGTGGCCCGCATGGGCGACTATGTCGACTTCGACTTCACCATTTGCAGCCCCAAGGGCGACACCATCATGAACTCGTTTGGCGTGGAGCCTGTCGTGATGCAGTACGGCGAGGAGTTCATCAGCAAGGGCTTCAACGAGGCCCTCGGCATGGTGCCCGAAGGCGGCACGATGCGTCTTGTCATCCCTTCCGAGCTGGCCTTCGACAGCACGGGCTACGCACAGTATATCCCGCCTTATACGCCGCTGATCGTCTTGATGAAGATGAACAGCGTGATGGACAAGGCGGCCTACGACAAGCGTCAGGCCGAAGCGGAAGCCGCCAAGGAGGCGGAAGCGGAGCGCATGATGGCCGCTGAGGCCGTGCGCATCGCCAACTACGTCAAAGCCAACGGCATCACCGAAACGCCCACGGAGTCGGGTATCTACATCATCCGCCAGGAAGAGGGTGAGGGCAACGTGGCGCAGTGGGGCGACGAGGTGTCGGTGCACTACATCCTAAGCAACCTCGACGGCGACATGGTGGACTCGAGCTACGAGTACGGCGAGCCGATGCAATTCACCATTGGCAAGGGCGAGATGATACCTGCCATCGAAGAGGCCTTGATGACCATGGCACCGGGTGCCAAGGCCACCGTGGTTTCACCATCATCGCAGGGCTTTGGCGACATCGCTATCAACGAGAAGATGCCGGCCTATTCGCCGATCGTCATCGAGCTGGAGCTGGTGGAAATCAAGTAAAGGGGTTTGGAAACAAATCGTCCGTAAATCTATCGCAAATGATAAAATGTCGCCAACGACTTGGCGACATTTTTTATTCCACCTCCTCAAACTCCTCCCTGTCCGCATAGTAAACGTCGATGGCGGCAATCAGGGCGGCGAGGCTCCAAACGGGGACGGCCAGTTTGTCGGTGTCGAGGAAGTTGTTGAGGAAGCCGTGGATGAAATAACCGAAGAAGGCAAGGGTGGCACCCAGCACCAGCACCTTGGCTTTCTTGTTCTTGCAACGGCTGTAGGTCTTCAGGCCACAGGTCACCGTGACGATGACCAAGGTCAGCACGAGCAACGAGCCTACCAAGCCCTGCTCCGCCAGGGGACCGAAGTACTCGGAGTGGGCGTTGCCTCCGTCGCCGGCATTGGTGCTGATGATGGTCTTCTCCTTCGACATCTGGAAGGGCGCATACACGAACTGGTAGGTGCCGGGACCCCAGCCGAAGACGGGACGCTCGTTGAACAAGCGGAAGGCCGACTGCCAACGGTTGATACGCTCGAGGTTGGACGCGTCGGTGGAGATGTTGGTGATGCTTTGGATGTTCTCCACCAGGTCGCCCGAGGCGTCTTGGTTGTTCTTCTCCAACGCGTCGATGATCTGGTTCTGGAAGGCGAGGAACAAGCCCACAAGAATCACGACGGCCGCCGCCACCCAGCGGAACTTGATTTTGAGCAGCACGCAAGCCAGCACGGCCAGCGAAGCCACCACACTCAGCCAGGCGGCACGGCAGTTGGATAACACCAACGCCACACTCAGCAAGGCCACCGCGCCGATGACGAGGAGCCGACGGCCTCTCGTGATGCCGGGCAGGAAGACGTAGGTCAGGGCGAGGGTGAGGTAGATGGCCAAGGCGGCGCCGTAGGCCGTGTGGTCGTTATAGAAAGGCGTCATCACCCAGTGGGCCGAGTCGCCGTCGAAGCCGAACTGCGCATGGTGGATGATGGTGTAGACACAAACAATGCAAAGGCTGGCGATGTAAAGCCAGATGAACAAGTCGATATTTTTCGGTTTCTTGAAGAGCAAGGCGCAGAGGAAGAAAGCGGGCACCACAAACCACAGCCTCGACACCATGAACTTGATCGACACCACGGGCATCTCGCTCGTGATGGTGGTGACGAGCATCCAGGCGAACATGGCATAGATGACGATGGCGATGGGATGGTGCGAGATGCGCCTGTCGTATTTGCCGTCATACAGCATCTTGGCGAGGAAAAGCACCAATATGCCCATGAGTAGCGGCTCGGCGGGCAGCGAGATGGCCAAGCCCGCGTCGAGGGCTTTCAGATTGACCGACAGCGGCACCGTGAAGGCCGTGAACAACAACACTTTGTCCAAGGAGAAGATGTAGAGCAACAGCACGCCCAGCACCACGGGCAGCGCAAAGAACAGGTAGGTGTTCTTTTTCACCACCAGAAACAACCCAACGGCGACGAACAACGCCGCAATCAGGTAAAGCCAGGCTATCTTTGCTCTCTTCTCCACGGTATTACTTGTTTTCGCCTACGAATCTCTTTCTGTTTTCGATGATGAAAATCACGACGATGGAGAGCAGCAGGGCACCCAGACCGCTGAGGGCGACCACCACCCAACGCACGGGGAAGGCCTTCTTGTCGGAAGGGAACGGCTCGGTGATGATGTTGGAGTAGGTGAGTTCAGAGTGGTAAAAACGAAGCTCTTTCTCGTAATCCAGTTTGGTGGCGACATAGGTGTTGCCTTCAGCGGCAATTTTGGTGTGCAGGTCATGGATTTCGGCGCCGTATTGTTCAAGGTTGTCTTTCATTTCCGAGGCTTTTGCCGACCCACTCAGAAGGCCTTTAGTCACTTCACGGGTTTGGCTCGAGATGTCAGTGATGCCGTATGTGGTGCTGATTTCTGTATAGCGCTGTTTCAGCGAGTCGATGTTATGTTGCTTTTCCCGCAGCTGCCTTTCGTACATGGCCACCACTTCGCCGACTTTTTGTTTGTGCAGGTTATGCACCTTCTGGTCGTAGAAGTTCAGGATGTCGCGGGCGATGTCGCAGGCCACAAAGGGGTCCTTGTCCATGACGGTGACCGACACGGCTTCGTATTGCGTCTTGCTGATTTTGATTTTGCTGCCATATTCGTACAGCATGTAGGTCATGGCATGCGGGTCGTTCTTGTCGATCTTATAGTCCGTCCACAAGTCGTATTTGTTGATGATGGAATCCATGATGGACCGTGAGCCGATGATTTGCAGCATCTGTTCGGTCTCGCTCTCGTCGGAGTAGGGGGTGACGTTGGCGGGATAGGCCACGGCCTCAGACTTGTAGAGCGGCGTGATGAACATGGAGCTGGAGAAGATGGCACCGCAGAGGGCGGCAGCCACTGTGATGATGATGATGTGCCACTTCCATTTCAGGATGAGCTGCACGAGAGAAAGGTTGTTGAAATTGTTATCCATTGTTGTTTGTGTTGTTTTCGGAGTGGTGTTGCTGGGTTTGTCGGAGCTGAAAAACGAAGTCAGTCTATGGGTTTTGTTTGCCTTGGGCTGTCTTACGGGCCGACTTCTTTTCGGCCTCCAAACGAAAAAAGCCTTTCGAGCGGTCGTAGAAGACGATGCAGAAGATGAGCAGCAGGAAGGTGCTCAGCATGGTGATGACCACGATGAGCCAACGCACGGGATAGCTCTTGCGCTCGGCCTGGAAGGCGGAGGTGACCACGAACTTGTGCGGGATGAACTCGGTGGCGTCGACTTTGGCTTCCTCGTATTTCGACTTGACCAGCGACAGCTGCAGGCGGTCGTTGTCCAGACGCTCGTTGATGGCGTAGGAGGCGCCGCCATATTCGGCCAAGATGTCCAACTGTTCTTGTATGTTTTTGATGCCCTGCGTGTTGCCCTTGCCGAGTTCGACCGCCAGCTGTTGGCTGAGCATCTCCACTTGCGACTCGTAGTCGAACACACCCAACTTACGCAGTGTGTTGAGCGAGTCTTCTAATGCGTTCATCTCGGCGACGAGGGTGTTGTATTCCTGTTCCACGATGCGGAAGGCCTTGATGGCGACTTCCTTCTGCATCTCGTTCATGGTGCTGTCGAAGATCTCCGCGATCTCGTTGGCGATGCGGGCCGAGAGCTCGGCGTCCGAGTCAAGGACGGTGATTTTCACTGAGTTGAATTCGGTGCGGCGGAACTTGATGCGTGCGTCGTAGAGCTTGTTGAGCTTGGTGATGGGGTATTTGCTGTCTCTGATGTCGTAGTGTTCCATCAGGTTGAAGCGGCTGATGACCTTGTCGCGCACACGGTTCGAGTTCAACACCTGCAGCATCTGCTCGGTCTGTTCGTCCTCACCGATGTTCATGATGTCTTTTTCCGACTGGTAGGTGGTGCTGATCAACACCTTCGAGATGGAGTTGCTGGAAGTGGGGTAGATGATGGTCGTTGACTTGTAAAGCGGGGTGATGAAATAGGGTGCGCTGAAGATGACGGCGCACAGCGCGGCCACAGCCAAAATAATGAGTATGGGCTTCCTATATTCCACCAAAAGTCGGCACAAGTATTTGGAACTGTAGGCGTTATGTTGTTGTTCGTCCATAGTTATGTGTGAAATAATTCGTCAAAAATAGGGAATTCCCCCGAATTGGCAATGAAAAATGTCACTTTAGGCCTTTTTTTCCTTGGGGATGACGAGGGCGACAATCTCCTTCAGACGCAGCAGACGGGTGAAGAAGATGGCGCCGCAGTTGATGGCAAAGGCGATGACGAAGCCGACCATCCAGTTGATATCCAACTGCTTGACGAGGAAAGTGACCAAGGCGACCGTGGCAAGGAAGATGACGATGTGGAGCCAATAACGACCTTGTATCTCCAGTTTCAGGATGCGCTTGGCGAGGAGGTATTGCAGGAAGGCGGTGACGGCTTGCACGCAGAGGCTGGTGCAGGCGGCGCCCACGGCATAGAAACGCGGGATGACGATGAGGTTGAGCAGGATGTTGATGGCCACGCCGGCGCCTGCCACGATGTTGAGCTGCTTGAGGCTGCCGTTGGCGGTGAGCAGGGTGCCGAAGACGTAGGTCGTCGACAGGCAGAAGAAGCTGCCCATGAGGATGGGGAAGATGTTGGCATATTGCCCGACGCGCTCCACGTCGTCGGCGGTGGCGTCGGCAGGGAGATACATCAGCTGCATGATTTCCTGGCGGTAGAAGACGCACATAATCATGACGATGCCCGCCATGGCCACGATGACGTTGAACGAGGTCTTGACCAGGTTGTTCAGCTCCAGCTTGTTCTTCAGCGTGGCGGCAAACATGGGCAGCAGCATGATGGCGAAGAGGTTGGAGATGTTGTTGCCCGCGTCGAAGAGACGGTAGGCACGGCTATAGAAACCGGCTTGAACACCCTTGTCGTCCAAGAGGCGCTCCAGCAGCACCGGCTCGATGCGGCTGTAGACGCTCATCAGCAGCACCAGAAGGGCAAAAGGCAGGCTTTGTCTCAGTATCTCCTTGAAAAACTGAAAGTTGACCTTGAAGCTGAGACCTTTGGCATGGCGCAAGACGATGGTAAGGGCGAGGGCGAGGGTGACGATGTATGCCACGGTCTGCGCCTGCAGATACCAGATGGCGTTGAACCTCTCCATGGGGAACCAGCCACTCCACAGCACCAAGCCCATGATGACGATGGCCAGCACGCGGTCGAAGACGGAGAGGATGCTGTCCTGCTTGAACAGCAGCAGCCCCTGCATGTTCGACCTGAGGAAGAGGATGAACGAGAGCAGGATCTGGTTGAGGCCGCACCAGCACAGCAGTTTGAGCTTCATGCCTTCGTTGTAGCCGCAGAAATAACCTACCACGAAGATGACGACGGCATAGAGCAGTCCGAGCAGCAGCTTGATTTCGGTGAGGCCGCCGAAGTGTTTGGAGAGGTTCTTCGGATCTTGCGCGACGGCGCGGCTGTTGAAGTTGGTGATGCCGAGGTCGAGCAGGATATAAAAGAGGTAAGAGAAGTTGAAGAGGGCTTGGTAGGTGCCGTAGGCGGCGTCGCCGAGGATGTTCTGCACCTCGCGGTCGATGCCCAAAATCCAGAAAGGCTTCACCAACAGGTTGAGAAACAACAGGAAGATGATATTTTTGATGAAGCGGTTCTGCATTATGGCCTGAAATAGAGTGCAAAATTAATAAAATACCCGTTGGCGGAATTAAAAGTTGCTCAAAAAATCGTAATTGTTTTCAGTTGGCGCCATTATTAGGTTGATTCATTATTTCAAAATAAAGAATATTTCTTGATTTTTTGGCTTTTAGTCGGTTTTCTTCCTTTGTTATGGAAATTATGTGTATTTTTACCCCGTGAAAATTGTTTTCTGGAAATGAACAAGGAACAGGAAAGCGTTGATGTGCTGGAAGAGGAACTTGTTGAAAATGAGAAGAGTCTGCTGCTTATCAACGACGATGTGAATACTTTCGAATATGTCATCGACACCTTGATGAAGGTGTGCCACCATACCCGCGAACAGGCCGAGACCTGCGCCTGGATCACCCACTACAAGGGCAAGTGCGCCGTCATGCACGGCACCTTCGAGGAGCTGAAGCCGTATTACGACATCCTGTTGGGACATCAGCTGACGGTTAAGATTACGGATTGATATGGCTGGCTACACTTCATTGGAGATATTGGCAATCCAGCAGGCCTACGAGGCCATGCTCGACGACATCCATCCCTTCGTCAATGCGCCCGAACATCTGGCGCTGATTGACAAGGCTTTCCGCTATTGCCTGGAGAGATACGACGGACGCTACCTCTATTCAGGCAAGGCCTACATGTTCCATCTCATCGACATGGCCCGCATCGCCGTGCTCGAGGTGGGCTTGGGTTATATCTCCGTGGTGGCCTCGTTCCTGCATGGCATCGACTATAAGGAGAACGTGAGCATCAAGGAACTGGAGAAGGAGTTTGGCAAGACCGTCGCCATCGTGCTAGAGGACTTCAGCGAGATCTCACAACTCGACACCGAGAAGGTGGCCTACTACTCCGACACCTTCCAGGTGATGTTCCTCTCGCTGATTGACGACATGCGGTCGGTGCTGCTGAAAATCGTGCACCGTGTGTACGACGTCCGCAACCCGAACGACGTCGACCCCGACCGCCTGGCGAAGTATTTCCACGAAATCAAATACATCTATATCCCCATCCTGCATCGTCTGGGCTTGTATAAGCTGAAGGCAGAGCTGGAAGAGAAGCTGATGCTGTTCGAGAATCCTGAGGTCTTCCACGAAATCGAAGCCAAGATTGCAGCCACGCATGAGGCCCGCAAGCAGACCGCCGAGTTGTTCATCGCCCGTATCTCCGAAGGCATCAACGCCGAGCTGGAACGCACCAAGAAAGGCAACAAGTATAAGTTCACCTATACCATCAAGTGGAGGCTGAAGTCCATCCCGTCGATTTACGCCAAGATGAAGGCTCAAAATGTGCCCTTCGAGGAGGTTTACGACCTGATGGCGGCACGCGTCATCATCAGCTGCGCCTTGAAGGACGAGCAGGAGTGCTGCTGGAGCGTGTATTCCGCCATCACCAACATCTATGACCCCATGCCCGAACGCCTGCGCGACTGGATCACACAACCCAAGTCCACGGGCTATGAGTCGCTGCACACCACGGTGAAATACGACGACAAGCTTTGGTTCGAGGTGCAGATACGCACCACCCGCATGGACGAAATCGCCGAGACTGGGCAGGCGGCCCACTATTTATATAAAGGTGAGAAACAGTCGTCGGAGGAGTGGCTGCTCCATGTGCGTGAGGTGCTCGAAAACCCCAGCCAGGTGTCGTTTGAGACCTCTTATAGGAAGACCCATCAATCGGATAAGATATTCATCTTCACGCCCGAAGGCGACCTGAAACAGCTACCCGTCGGCTCCACGGTGCTCGACTTCGCCTACGAGGTGCACACCCGCGTGGGCGAGACCTGCAACGGAGCACGCGTCAACGGCCGTATGGTGCCCATCCGCCATGAGCTGAAAAACGGCGACAAGGTGGAAATCATCACGAGCAAGAAACAGTCGCCGCGTGCCGACTGGCTGAATGTCGTCGTCTCGGAGAAGGCGAAAAACAAGATACGCCGCTACCTCAAGGAGCAGGAACTGAAAGAGTCGGAGCTGGGCAAGGGCATGTTGCAACGTCGCCTGAAGAACTGGAAGCTGCCGTTCTCTGAGACCGTCGTCGACATGCTCGTCAGGGAGTTCAAGTTGGAGAACTCGCTGCAACTCTATCATCAGATCTCGACCGAGAAAATCGACATCGCCGACGTGAAGCGCTTCCTGACGTCGAAGTTTGGCGAGAACGCCGAGAAGACGGAAAGGGTTGTCCCCGAACAGATAGAATCCACCAAAAAGGAAGTCGCCGCCGAAGCGGAGGAGAGCCTCTCCATCGGCGAGGACATCGACAACGTGACTTACAAGCTGGCCAAGTGCTGCAACCCCATCCCCGGCGACCGCGTCTTCGGCTTCGTCACCAACGACGGCACGCTGAGCATACATCGCGTCAACTGCCCTAACGCCAAGGGGATGCAGCAACGCTATGGCTACCGCATCATCAAGGTGAAGTGGAACGGCATGGAAGGCAACACCTCGCAGGCCACCATCCGCATCTATGGACGCGACGTGATGGGACTGCTGGGCAAAATCACCAAAGTCATCTCCGAGGACTTGGAGGTGAACATGAAAAACATCGTCTTCAACTCCGACAAGGAGGGCTACTTCGACGGCAAAATCGTGCTTCAAATCTCCGATGTGGAGGCACTGGAACAGTTGATAACCAAGATAAAAGCCATCGATGGCATCATGGAAGTGGTGAGAATTGACTGACTGAAACCAAAATCAAATACTAAATGAAACTTAAACTATTATTAACTACGCTTGTGCTAATAGGAGCTATCTGTTTCGTTTCGGCGCAACAAACCCTGTCATCGAGCTTGAAGCCCTTGTACGGCATCGACCGTGACAAGAAAATCATCGTCACCACGGGGCGACTACCTGAGGGCGTGAAACCCTACAAGGAGACCGTGGAAGTCAGGGGAGAGGCCTACACTTGTTATAGGAGTGAGATGCCGCTCATCACCATCACCACTGACGGCCCTATCGTCAACTCGCCCGCCGTGCATGGCGTCATCAATGTGGCCGATGCCGATGGTAATGTCATCACGATGCACGCCGGATTGAAGATTAGGGGCACCTCGTCGCAGCAGTACGACAAGAAATCATACCGTGTGGAGCTGTGGGCCGACGCCACCGGGACCACGATGGCCGACACCACCTTCCTCGGCTTGCGCAGCGACGACGACTGGAACCTCGAAGCGATGTGGAGCCAGCCGCTCCGCCTGCGCGACAAGGTGGCCAACGAGCTGTGGATGGAGATGTACCGATTGCCCTACACCGTCAGCGAACCCGATGCCTTGCCGGGCATACGCATGGCGTATGCCGACGTGTTCATCAACGACGAATACCAAGGCATCTATGCCCTCACCGAGCGCATGGACCGCAAACAGCTGAACCTCAGGAAATACAACGGGGAGTTGCGTGGCTTGCTCTACAAAGGCAACGGCCCTGGCGCCCCGACCTTCGAGGCGCTGCTGGCCTACGACAACAGCCAAGACACGTGGAGCAACTACGAGTGGGTGTATCCCAACGAGAGCGACACCGCCATCAACTGGAACCATCTCTACAGCTTCACCAACTTCGTGATGAACGCCTCCGACAACGTGTTTTATTCCCAATATGCCAACCAGTTCGACAAAGCCAATGCCATTGACTACTATCTGTTTATCAATGCGTTGATGGGAATGGACAATATGGGCCGTAACCTGTTTGTGGCGCGTTACAAGAAGACGAGCACCTACATCTACCTGCCTTGGGACTTGGATGCCATCTGGGGCCTAGACACCGACGGCAACCCAACCTACAACACGGCAGGCCTGCTGGGCAATGGCTTATACGACCGTCTCACGCAGGACTGCAGCGACAACGGCTTCGTGGCCGCGGCCAAGGCCCGTTACGACTCCCTGCGCCGTGACATCCTGACCAAGGAACATATCATGGAACTGGTTCAGAACCAATACGATGAATTGGTTGAGAGTGGCGCCTACGAACGTGAGCACGAGGCCTGGCCCGAGTTCACCGTCGACGAAAGCCAGCTGACCTACATGAGCAATTGGCTGGACGACCGTTTCGCCTATCTGGATGGCGAAATCAACGCAGCCTGCGGCACATGGGGTGTTGAGGCCCCTGAGGTCCCTGAGCCTGTCGAAGGGGTCGAAGGGCCGACTCCAATTGTTGAAATCTATCCCAACCCTGCCAAAGACCGTATCAACATCCGCTTTGCGGAAGCAGGCGAGGCTTCCGTTAGGTTGTACGACATGACGGGACGTTTGGTATATTCCAATGCTTCAAACTCGCAAGCTTTTGTCATTTCCACGCAAGGGTTGAGCCAAGGGGTTTATGCGTTGGTGGTGAATGTTGCTGGTAAACAGCAGGCTGATAGGGTGGTGGTGGAATAATCTGTAGGGCTGTCGCATTGCGGCAGCCGCATGGAATTTACCCAATGCGGCTGTCGTGGTACGACAGCCCTACAGCCCATATAATACGACCCTACAAACGAATTACATATTCACAAAGACAATTCCTTCAAACTTGCCAGTGCTGACATTGATGGTTATCTGCAAGGTTATGATTTGGTCCCAAACCCTGTAACGGTATAAGATCTGATGCGCTGTTTCACCAAATTGGGCTTGAGGAAACCGTTTTTCACTAATGCCAAGCTCCAGTTAATGATGGTGCGGTTGCTGACTTTCATCCGTTCCGCCATTTCAGAAGGCGTGAATGTATCGATGTGATTGCGAGAAAGATAGTCCAAGAATGCCTTCTCTTTGGCATTGAGGAAAGACCGTGATGCCGCCGATTGTTCTTTGATGGAAGCTGAGGCTAATTCCACCACTTTTTTGGCGTGAAGTTCCACCATGCGAAGGAAATAATGCAGCCAGATTTCGGGATGAGGCGGGTTGTCGCGACCGTCATAGTACAAAGGTGGCAAACCCATCTGCAAGGAGGCATAATACTCGTCCACATCGTAGGCAAAATATTCCTCCAACGACCCGATTTGGTTGAAGCCGTAACCATAAAAATCCAGCACGTAATCGGAGAGGATGCGTGCCGTGCGACCGTTGCCATCTTCAAAGGGGTGGGTGGTAACCATCTGATAATGAACCACGGCGGCTTTCAGCAAGGGATGGTCATCGGATTCGTTTACATAGGCGATTAATTCTTCCAATAAAGGCAAAATGTCATCGCTTATCGGGGGAATATATTCCGCTTGATGGGTGGCTTCATCATACACGGCGAACAAAACGCCGGGCGGCATGGGACCGCGAATGCCTATTTTTTCCTCACTTTCACCTTGAACGACTTGTCGCTGCAAAGCCATAATCAATTCCAAGGAAAAAGGCTTTCGCTCTTTCAAATAGCGCTCCGACAGTTCTAAGGCGGCAAAATAGTTGCGTACTTCCTGCTCTGGCTTGAGGAAATGCCTGCTTTTCGCTTCGATGGCAGCGTTGGATTGCTCCTCCGTAAGCGGATTGCCCTCAATCTGCGTTGAAGCATAGGAACTTTTCTTCTTTGAGCTTTTCCGCAATTTATTGGTCAAAGACAAGGGCATCTTGCAGGTGCCGAAATGTGTCCTGCACTCCTCAATGGAAAGGATTCTGTTGAGCATCTCGTTGGTAAGTGTGACTTTTATCATTGAAATTTCACTATTTTTTTCACTAAATTTCACTAATTATTTTTTTATTATATTGTTATTCTGAAAATTACATAATGAAAAACAAAACTGATTTGATATTGCTAAAATAGTGAAATTTTCGGAAAAAGAATGTGTTTTTCACAAAAAAATCCTCCGACCTAGGGCCGAAGGATTTGTAGGACTGTCGTATTGCGTTTACAAATTCACCGTTACATTCCCCTCAAACTCACCGGTGCTGACATTGACGACTTGCACCTGAATGTATTCCTCGGTGATGCGGGCACTGATGAAGTAGCCTACTGCAGAGAAGTTGTTGCCTTCTACTGTGGTTTCTTCATTGTAGATGCCGCTCTGCTGGCCTTGCTGCTCCTTGTAGAGTTTCTGCAAATGCTCCTTGGCCACCACCTTGTAGCCTTTGCCCAAGAGGTAATCTACGATTTGGCCTTTGGTCTTCTCCTTGTCGGTTTGGCCGTCGGTGATGGTAAGCTTGTCCAAGGCGAAGCGATTGCCTTCGTCTATCTCGCGCGTGGCTTGGCTGATAGCCTCAAACAGGTGCTGTGCCACCAGACCGGGCAGTTCTACCACGGTGTAGGTGTAGTAATGCGACACCGAGCCGTCGCCGTTGACCTTCACATCGCTTTCCTTGAGGTTGCGGATGCCGACCTCCTTGTTGGGGTGGGCTTGCTTGGCCTCGCGCAATGCGGCTTTGTAGGCAGCCTGATAACTGTCGTAGCCCTTTTTGGTGCGCGTGCTTTTGGTGAGTACCGTTTCCTTGGCTTGCGGTGCCTTTTGTGCGCGGTTGCAGTCTTCCTGCGCCATGGCCTTGCCCAAGCCAAGCAGCAGGGCAAGAGCCAGAATGATGATTCTTGTTGCTTTCATTGCTATTAAGTGTTTGTTTGACATTAAATTACGATTCTTTTTTGACACGGGACACGGGACTTCGGGACACGGGACGGATCCAATGTCTCGTGTCTCGTGTCTCGCAGTCTCGCGTCTTTTACACTAGAAGTTTACCGTTGCGTTGCCTTCATATTCTCCTGTGCTTACATTGACCACCTGCACCCGCAGTGAGGTTTCCGTGACCTTCACATTGATGTAGTAGCCCACGGCGGAGAAGTTGTTGTCCTGCACGGTTGTATTGTCATTGTAAATGCCGCTTTGTTGGGCTTGCTGCTCTTCGTAAAGTTTATCAAGGTAATCCTTGGCGATGACCTTGTAACCTTTATCCAGCAGCAAATCCAACAGTTGGTCTTTGAGGTTTTCTTTTTCCATTGAGTAGGGGACAGACACTTGGTCTATTGCCAATCTTGAGCCTTCACGAACATTGCGAAGGGCTTTGTTGAGGGCTTGGGGAAGATTGCCGTATGCTTTCATTTCTGGATCTCGCAAATCCACTACTTTACCAATGGCTGGACCACTATAGTAATTTGTTCCACAAGAGTTCCCTGCTTTAATTTCTCTTATGTCTATTTCTTTGTCTGGATACTGTTGTCGTGCTTTATCCAATAGTATTATATAATAATTTTGGTAATCTCTACAATTATCTGTAGTTCCCCATGAGACAGTTCCTATTACTTTTTCATTCGCTTTAGGCGCATTTAAGTAATCTTGTGCATAAACTCCCATGCACATCATCAAAGACATTATTGTCGTTAAAAGTACTTTTTTCATTTTGTTTAGGTTTTAGTTGTTAGTTTTTGCTTTGTTGATTTAGTGACTAATCGACCCTGTGCAAGTGTCAAATGGGCCATTCTCACCATCCCAAGAGCATTGATTATCGCAACTGCATTGATAGTCACAACTACATTGGTATTCACAGGAACATTGATTGTCGCAAGAGCATTGGTTATCACAAGAGCAGTTGCGAATGCCCATTTTAGAAACACTGTTTTGGGTCCCACCCCAAATGCCATAATCGGCGTTACTAATTATTCTCATAGTTATCTGTTTTTAGGTTTACATTTTTGTCTAATAAGGTTAATAATGAGAAGTCAAGGACGTTCAACTTTAAATTGCAGTAATTTTCATCTGTGTTTGTTTTTTGTGCTGCTCTGCAACCTCCTTGACATAGTGGTAGAACAACACAATTATTACATTTTTCTTGCAAAACGGGATTGCACCATTCCACAAACTGTTTTGATAATTCTAATTGTTGATGGACATTTCCCACAGATTTTGATTTATCTTTCATGTCCATCGAGCATTTGAAAAAATCTCCGTTTGCGTTGATTACGAAACTATTTGGCAATACAGCAAAGCAACCAGTAGTTCTTCTTGTATTTATATCATGTTTTGGATTGTAAAAACCATTCTCCAATAGTGATCGTATTATGATGCTGTTGTAAAGAGCGACTTCCTCATTTTTTATAATACCATCTAAAGAATCATCCGGCCTATTAAATATTGGGTATGCGTAACAATGTAAATGGTTATTTCCGACATATTTTGTTCTGATATATGGAATTAGAGTTAGAATGTCTTTCACATTGTTTCTGTCATAGTTTAATCGGATTGATACATTTATCTCCTTCGCCAACAACTTTTCAATTACATCCAGAGTCTTCTCAAAGGAATTTGGATAGTTTGTGTAATTCTTCCTTCTTTCATGTTCTTCTTTCATGCCATCCATAGTGACTTGAACATTGCTGATTTTCCATTGTGTTTTTGCTATTTCAATCAAATCATCAGAGAACAAAGAAGCATTCGTAATCAGTGAAGAGTGTATTTTCGTTTTAGATTCCTTAAGCCCTTCCATGACATCATGACTGATTGCCGTGATAACTTTAGGGTTTAATAGAGGCTCACCACCAAACCAATTTAGTGTAATGGATTGTTTGTTTTTTGAGTTGTTTACGATGAAACGGGAAACAGCTTTTGCTGTATCCATATTCATAGTACTTCTTTCGTAATTCTCTTCATAACAATAAAAACATCTTGCATTACAGCATGTTGTAGTAAGAATTCTATATACTGCGGTGTTCTTTGTAAAGGTGTCACGGAATCTACAATAATTCACTAATTCGGTTTCATTGATTGAAGCCTCAATAATAAGTCCCAATCGTATCCATTCCTCAATTATTGCTTCTTCTATGTTGGTATCTTCAAAGTTGAGCAATTTGGTATACTCTGAATCATCAAGTAAAACCAAAGCCCCTGAAAAGGTATTGAAAACAATTGCCTTGCCATCTTTAGCTTTGTAGATGTTGTATCGAGACAATTTGTATTTCATTTTGATAGTTTTAGTTGATGAAACTTGTCGGCAAAAGTAACCAAATGCCATGCCCAACTTGGGCGAATACCGTGGATATAAGCCACGTTTTCGTGGATAATTCAAACAGTTATTTAGAGACACATGATACCAGGAAGTCACTCCTTAAGCCTTTAACCCTCATTGCGGGCTTGACCCGCAATCTTCCAAGCGTGAAAGACTGTCTTCGCGCATAGGAGATGGCGGATCCTTGTCCGCCATGAGGGTTTGAGAGTAGGGTTTGTCGTTCCCATGTTAATTGCTCTCTTTTAACAAGTCAGCCAATCGAAGGACGGTTTCAGGACTTAGGTTGTCCAAATGAATGGTGAACGATGGTGCCTGGGGAATCAGGCCATAATGCTCCTCAACATCGGACAAGAAATTGTGCTTCAGCACCAAGGAGATTTTGGCCAGTTGAATGGAATCAACACTTTGACGTTCAAAGAGGCTGTAAACCGTGGTGCGCTCCAAGTGGATTTGCCTCGCAAACTCTGATATGGTCATCCCGCTCTCGTCGAAGACAGCTTTGATCATTTGTCCGATATGTAGAGTTTCTTGCGTGGCCATGGTGTGTTGTCATTTGGGTGATGACATGAAAAAAAGCGTGGAAGATATTTCTTGCTCGATGCTCGGGTTTCCACTCCCATTAGTCTAACAAGTCTTTCCACGCCAAATACATGGCGGTTAAGAAACTTATTCTTGACTAATGGTCCCAAAAGGGATTGATGTGGAAAATTGAGCATCAAGAATAGCCTCAAATCGCTATTTGTTCTATGTCAAAGTGATGATGATTTACATGATGATGTGGTTTTGTTGTTATGGTCACAAAAATACAAAGAAAATGTGTTTTGCAAGGGGAGGAGGTGCTTTTTTTTTCTTCAAAACACTTGCGGGATGGGAAAATATTTGTATTTTTGCAGCACGAGAACCCGCCAAGCCTCTTCATAATGCTTAAATCGGCGGGTCGTTTTATTTTATGGCACACTATACAAAGATATACTCATCGCCTACCCAATTGGCAGCTTTGCTCCATTCACGTGGCCTTATCCTTGGAGATGAAGCGAGAGCAAAAGACTATCTCAAACATATTGGGTATTATCGATTCAGCGCATATTTGTACCCGCTTCTGACAATGCCTAAAGAGAACCATGTATTCAAAAGCGGATCTACCTTCGACAATGCATTAGACATGTATCGCTTTGATAGGCACCTTCGCTTGTTGATGTTCAACCAGATTGAAAAGATTGAGGTCGCGGTGAGAAGTGCCATCGTGAATATCACAAGCCGAGAGACTGGTAATCCTTTTTGGATGACCGACCCGACTTGCTTTTACGATGCCGTACAATTCACAAAGACCAAGCAACTGATTGATGCCGAGCTGGCCAAATCAAGGGAGGAATTCATTGAGCATTATCGAAGAACTTATTCCGAACTTTATCCTCCAGCATGGATGTTAGCGGAGATACTGCCTTTAGGCGTAATGACCAAGATATACGAAAACATCAGAAGCAACCAAATCAGGAAGATGATTGCCCAAGAGTTTTCGTTGAACGTACCAGTGTTCATGTCATGGATGACTATCATTACGGTAACACGCAACAATTGCTGTCACCATGCCCGCGTTTGGAACCGAACGTTCGCTTTAAGAGCTTTGACTATGCGCCGAATGACACGCCCTTGGATCTCAACTCCTATAAACCAACAGAAAGTGTATTTCAGTCTTTGTGTTATTAAGTATTTCCTCAATATCATTTCGCCCAATAATGATATGACAACGAAACTCCAATCCTTGTTTAAGGACTATCCGACCATTGACACTAATGCAATGGGGATTCCTGCGGGTTGGGAACAAGAGGCCTTGTGGCAGTAGGATGATTTATGTCAAAAAGTTATAGTTTCCAAACCGCCTCCACCTTCAAATCCGTCTTGTGGTTCCCTTCAATCTGCGACAGGCCTGTGCCTACCGTGTTGCGGTCGCTGTAGATGGTGCGACCGATGCGGGCGTAGAGCGTCAACGAATTGAACAGCTTCACCTTTCCTAACAGATAGAACCTCATGCCCTTGCCGTACATGGCGGGCACGCTGAAGGAATACAGCACGTCGTTTTCGTAGGCGTAGACGCGGGCGTTGTAGTCCTTGGCATCGAAGAGGGCATAGCGGAAGGTGAGGCTGAAAGGCAGGTTCTCGGGCTTATAGGCGATGTCCTGGCAGAGGAAATAACCATGCTCGTTGCTGCCGTCTTCGTTGCGGTAGTGGGCGTATTCAGCCTTGTTGGCACAATGGATGTCCCAGCCCAGCTCATAGGTGATATTGAAACGAACGGTGTTCTTGGTGTAGAAGATGGGGTAGTGGCTGAACACCTCGCCGTCGGTGGAGTTTTTCATCTTGGTCTTCGAGCGGAACTGCAGGTAGGCGCTGGTGCGACGGTTGAAGCTGTGGGTGACGCGTAGGTAGTAGTCGTGGCCACGGCTCGGGGCGTTCACTTGTGAGGTCAGCCAAGTGAACTGGAACTGGTCGGCATAGGCGAGGATAGTCCAATAAGGCGCGGGTGCCACCTCCACGCCGAGGTAGACGCCGCGTTGCCCTTGGTTGCGGCTGCCTTCGCCGAAGGCGTTGCTCAGCAGGTTTTGGTAGGCCCTGCCATAGTCGCGGTACATAACGGTGAAGTTCAGGTAGCCCGCCGGCTTGACGGTCAGGCCGACCAACCCCGCCAAGGCCCAAGGACGTTGTGTCTGTATGAGGTTGGTGCTGTCGAAGTTCAAGCTCATCGCCATCTCGCCAAAGACGGCGTATTTGCCTTTCACGTACTTGACGTCGATGCCTTGGTTGGTGAGACTCTTGCCTTGGAAATAAAACTGGTTGTAATGGCTGGGCCTGAGTTCAAGTGGCACGTTGAGCCAGGTGTGGTAGGCCGTGTAGCCCACCTCGAAATGCGCGATGGCATAGGTCAGATGTCCGCCCACCACTTGTTGCCGGATGGCATGACGGTCAAGCAGCTCGCCAATGGTGCGGTGGTAACCCGTCTCTTGCAGGCTGCTGACGAATTCGGCCTCGTTGTCCAAGCTGTCGGCCACGCTGACGTTGGCGTCGACCCAACGATGGGAGTAAAACACCGTGCCGCTGAACGGGCCTTTGCCGAGCGTCACCGCTGCGCCACGCATGAAGCCATATTCGCTGGCCGAGGCCTTGGGAGCGATGCCGCGCGCTTGTTTCATCACGCTGCTGCCAGCTCCGGCCTTGCCGAAGGTCATGCCCGACCACAGCGTCAGACCTTGCCCGAACGACAGCTGGTAGTCACCCAACACGGCCGCCTTCACGATGCCCAAGTCCTTGGCATAGAGGTGGAAACCGATAAAGTCGAAGCCGCGACGATATTGCTTGCCCAGCAAGGATTTGATGGTGTCGCTCACCTTGTCGGTGAAGAACATCTCGCCGGCGTCTTTCTCCACGACGAAGCCCGCTCTGATTTGGTTCCTGTAGTTATAATTGTATCGGAACTGCAGCTTCTGCGGACAGCCGAGATAACGCGAGTTGGGCTTGGCCAATAAGGCGGAGTCGTCGATGGGTAAGTAACCTTGCTGCTTTTCAAGGACTTGCTCGTAACGGCCCAAAAGTTGATGCTTGCCATATCGTGCCAGCTTTCTGAAAGTAATCTTGTCCTTGCTCTTGTCTTGTCCCGCGTAAACCAAGGGTCGGATGATGTCAATGGTTTGAGCATCAAAGCCTTCCACCATCTCCAACTCGTCCAAGAACATGAAATCGCCGTAGTAACGACGGTATTTCTTCACTTCCTCGAATTGAAAAGCGGAGATAAGATGCAGTTCCACCAGCCGCACCATGTCATCGCTGTTGAGGTTGATAGGGTTGTCGCTGAGGAAAATGTAATAGTCCAGCAGCTCCTCGTAGTCGATGTCGTCGTCGCTGTCCTCCGCCATACGCTCCACCTGCTCGATGAGCAGTTCGTTCAAGGCCTCGGCGCTGAGGGTGTCGATGGCGATTTGTGCCTTGGCAGCGACAGCAAACAACAGGAATGATATGATGATGACCAGTCGTCTCATGTCACTTTCCGATGCTGAAAATCATTCCGACTTGAAGGGAAGCGCCCAATTCGTTGTGCAGCTGTGCCGCCACGTTGATTTGGGCAAAGCGGATGCCATAGCCGACGCCGAACGACAGGATGCCCGGGTTGGTCTGCACGCCGGCGCGGATGTAGAAGTTCTTGAAAGCCTCGTATTCCAAGCCGCCACGCAGGCTGACGCCACTGCGTTCGGTGTTTTTCTCTATCTCGCATTGCCCGTTGAAGTCTTTCGTGAACTTGTAGGCCAAGCCGAAACGAAACACGATGGGCAGCTTCTCGTGGTTGAGGGTCTGCTTGAAGCTGAAGCTGATGGGGTTGAAGATGTAGGCGCCCAGGGTCAGTTTGTCGGTGACGTGCGACTGCAAGCCCAACTCAAAGGTGAAGGCATGGAAGGTGCCATAGTCGTTGCCGACCTTCAGCAGGAGATAGTCGAGTTGCAGGCCGATTTGCAGGTAACGTCCGAAGCCCTTGGCGTAGGCGAGGCCGAACTTGTTTTCGTTGTATTTCGACGAGCCGAATTGGTTGAAACTCACTCCCAAGGTGCCGAACTTGGTGGGCAGGGCAAAGGCGCCGCATTTGTAGGCCGTCTCGGGCAAGAGCCAGCGGTTTTCGTAGTACAGTCCAAGGCTGATTTTCTCTAACTCCGCCATGCCGGCTGGGTTGTTTTGCAGGGCCCACAGCCCTTGCGAGGCCACCGACGAGCCACCCATGGCAGCGGCACGTCCTCCCATGGGATGGAGGAAGTCGTAGGCGAAAATCGTTGATGTCGAAAGGATTAGTGTTATAAGAAGTAGAAATTTCTTCATAGAAAGAATTTTAAAGTTGCAAAGTTAGGGCTGATTTCCGTAAAAACAAAACATTTTTTCTATTTTCGCAGTCAAAACCGAAAGTTCCATACGAACATGATGTACGTACTGATCGTTTTAGCTATCCTTCTCGCTCTTGTCGGGCTGGTGGGCGCCGTTGTGCCAGGCATAGCGGGAACGCCGTTCAGCTTCTTGGCTTTGCTGGCTTTGTCGTTTGTCGACGGCATCGACTATTCCACGCGTTTCCTGGTCATCATGGGTATAATAGGAGCTGTGGTGTTCACTGTGGATTATGTCGTCCCTGTGTGGGGCACGAAGAAACTCGGCGGCACCAAGGCGGGCGTGAGAGGCAGCACGATAGGCCTGATTTTGGGATTGCTTGTCACATTCGTGTTTCCCATAGGCTTTATTGCGGTGCTGTTGGGACCCTTCATCGGCGCCTACATCGGCGAGAAGTCAGCCGGCACCGAGGACCATCTGGCTTGGAAGTCGGCACTCGGCTCCTTTGTGGGCTTTTTGTTCGGCACGGGCATTAAGCTGGTCTATGCCTGCGTGTGTATCTACTTTATTGTCAAAGATTTAATTGCATTGATATGAATCAATTGGAAGCGAAAGCGAAGCATATTCGCGAGTTGATATTGACCGCTTTGGCGGAGGCTGGCTCGGGACATACGGGTGGCTCCCTCGACTTGGTGGATATCTTTACCGTTTTGTATTTCGACCATCTGCGCCACGACCCCCAACGTCCCGATTGGGAAGGCCGCGACAAGGTGGTGCTTTCTATAGGGCATACGGCCCCGGTGTTGTATGCGACATTGGCGGCAGCAGGTTATTTCCCCGAAGAGGAGCTGCTGACTCTGCGTAAGCTGGGCAGCCGTTTGCAAGGGCATCCGAGCTTAGAGACGCGCTTGCCAGGACTTGAAACGAGTTCCGGCTCTTTGGGTCAAGGCCTTGGGGTGGCCATGGGCATGGCTATGGCGGCCAAGATGGACGGCAAGTCTAATCGTGTCTTTTGCATCATGGGCGATGGCGAGCAGCAGGAGGGGAGTGTGTGGGAATCGGCCATGGCGGCAGCGCATCATAAGTTAGACAACCTCTGCGCCATCATCGACCGCAACCGCCTGCAAATCGACGGTCGCACCGAAAAGGTGATGGCCATCGACCCGTTGCGCGACAAATGGACGGCCTTCGGATGGCATACCCTCGAGATTGACGGCCACGACATGAGCCAAATCAAGATGGCCTTGGACTTGGCCGACAAAGAGCAGGGCAGGCCCACAGTCATCATCGCCGACACCGTCATGGGCAAGGGCGTGAAGAGCATCGAGGACAACAACCAATGGCACGGCAAGGTGCCGACCAAGGAACAATTGCATGAGTTTTTAAACGAATTATTGTAGAGACGGAATAATTATGAATTATACAAATAAAGGAAACAAACCCACAAAGACCGGCTTCGGGGAGGGTGTCCTCGCTGCAGCACAAAAAGACAACAGGGTGGTCGGACTGGGTGCCGACATCACCAAATCGGTGGGGATGAACCTCTTCGCGGAGGCCTTCCCAGATAGGTTTTTCTCCATGGGCATCGCCGAGCAGGATGCCGTGGCGACGGCCGCAGGCTTGGCTTTGAGCGGTAAGATACCTGTGTTCAGCACCTACGGCGTGTTTGCTGCCCACCGCGCCAACGACCAGATACGTGTATCGGTGTGTTACAACAATGTGCATGTCGTCATCGGCGGCGCTCATGCCGGCGTCTCGGTGGGTCCCGATGGCGCCACGCATCAGGCCTTGGAAGACATCGCCACCATGCGTGTGTTGCCCAACATGACCGTCATCTCGCCTTGCGACGCCACACAAGCCAAAATCGCCACCGAGAAGGCCATCTTGGAGTGCAAGGGTCCCGTATATGTGCGCTTCGGCCGCGAAGCCATGCCTGATTTCACCGACGAGAACCAGGAGTTTGAGATTGGGAAGGCGCAGCTGATGCGTGATGGCACGGATATTACCTTTGTGGCCACGGGTCACGAGGTGTGGGAAGCCATGGAAGCCGCTCACATGTTGGAGCATCTGAATGTCTCCGTCCGTGTCATCAACATGCACACCATCAAGCCGTTGGATGGCGCTATTCTCAACAAGGCTGCAGAGGAAACCCGCATGATCTTTACCATTGAGGAGCATCAAATCGCCGGTGGTCTGGGCAGTGCCGTGACGGAGTTTTTGGCCGAAAACCACCCCATCCGCGTGTGCCGCATCGGTATGAACGACCGCTTCGGCGAGTCGGGGCAGGCCATGGCGTTGATGCACAAGTATGGTCTCGATGCTGCGGGCATCGTCCATCGTGTGCTGGAGATTACCTCTAACAAGGATTTCAGCGTTTATGTCCGCAAGTTGGGAAAACCTTTCGATACCTATATCAAGAAGCTGTATGACAGCAAGAGATTGTATGAAGGCTATGATTACCACGATGAATCCACCTTCAAGAATTGCTATGACACGAAAGTCTATCGGCATTATATCGCTCAAGGCAAACGTGGTCACGATGTGTTGGAGACTTTGGCGCGCGCCCTTCATGACCATTTCATCACGCACCAACTCTACAAGATGCTTGATTTGTACGACGAAAAGGACGTCATCGGTGTCATGGGCGGCCACGCCAAACGGCGCGACGACCCGCAATACCGCCAAATCGTGTTTTTGAGCAAACGTCTCACTGAGATGGGAAAACTGATGGTGACAGGAGGTGGTCCTGGAGCCATGGAGGCCACACATCTCGGCGCCTGGATGGCGGGTAGGAGCGATGCTGAGGTGGAGGAGGCCATAGACATGCTCATGCCATCGCCGACCTTCAAGGACGAAGGCTGGCTGCGCCGGTCTTTCGAGGTGATGGAGCGTTTCCCGTTGAAAACAGACTATCGTAGCCTTGCCCTGCCGACGTATTTTTATGGTCACGAACCCACCACGCCTTTTGCTACCCACATCGCCAAGTATTTCGACAACAGTGTGCGCGAAGACGGTGTCGTCACCATCGCCAAGGGCGGTATCATCTACACGCCCGGCAGCGCAGGCACCATGCAGGAAATCTTCCAAGACGCGGGTCAAAACCACTACGAGAGCGAAGGCTATGCCAGCCCGATGATTTTCTTGGGGAAGGACTATTATACGAAGTACATGCCCGCCTACACCTTGTTGAAAGACCTTAGCGACCGCGGCATCTACAAGAACATGCTGCTCACCATCACCGACGACAACGACGAGATTATCGATGCAATCGTGAAGTTCAAGGAAAGGAGATAGTGGCTTACTTTACCAACACTACGTCATCGTCACCACAAGGCATGACGATGGTGTCGTTCAGCAAGGCGACGTCCGTCTTGATGGTGTAGACTTTCTTTTGCATATCCAAGGGAAGCTGGAGAGCGACTTGGCCGTTTTCGTCTGAAACCACTACTTGTCCCTCTATCTTCAAGGTGACGCCGCTCATCGGTGTCTCCGTTTCAACATTGTATAAGGTAAAATGGATGTCACCATAAACCGAAGGGTCCCTATGGAGAACCAAGGTGTTGCTTTTTGCCAAAGTCAAGGTGGTGTCGAGGTCGAGGAAGTCGCGGCACGACACGGAGAGTTGTACGGGTTGGCTCAAGAAACGATGGGGGATATTGGAGAAAGTCGTTTGGCCTTCTATGAAGCTGATGGTGTCGGTTTTGGTCTCATTGTCGAGCGTGAGAGTCACGATGGCGTCTTTCATGGGCGGTAGCTGTGCCTGTGGTGAGGCCTCAACTATCCTCAGGTCTGCGTCGAAGGGCTGGCTGATGCGCCCAATACCTATCATGGCGGCGATGACGGCAATGCAACCGATGGTCCAAACAGCGGCCTTACGGAAGAGCAAACGCTTATGTCGCTGCCAAATCGTGTCGAACTCGACGCCGAGCAATTTGGAGACCAGCTGCACATAAGCCCGCTCCCTGTTGAGCCAGGGCAGACGTGAGATTTTCTCGTTGACGTTGGCACCCAAGACCTCCGAAAGGCCCAGCTTTTTTATCACGGGGTTGAAACATTCCGTTTCGGGGTCGTCGCTGTTGGGCGAGCCTTCGACGATGAAGAAATGGATGTTGTTGCTACGGCCAAAGCCATGGAAAAACTCGATTTCCTTACCCACCCATTCCGATTTGGCCGAGTTGGGAGAACATATCACGATGAGGTGCTGCGAGGCTCTCAGACGTTCCTGCAGCTCTTCTGAAAGCCCGCCCGGTTGGATGTCGGTGGGGGCGAAGAACACGGGTTTGATGGGCGTGCGCGTCCAGCCATGTTCGCTGCATAGCGTCGAAGGCAGCTTGTAGTGCTCCAGCTTCTTTTGCAGCCTTTTGCCCCAAATGGTGTCCTTCGAGTTGTAGCTGATGAAAGCGAAGTATTTGAAGGGAGTGCTCATGTCATTCTCCTTTCTCCATGATGGATTTCACAATGGCTTGGATCTTGACGACTCTGGGGTCTTCCGGACCAAAGGCCTTCTCAAAGATGTTCAACGCTTTGTTGTAGTTCTCCAGAGCCTTTTGATGGTTGCTCATCCTATAGTAGATTTCGCCAATGTTGTTGTAATACACTGCGATGTCGGGATGCTCTTCGCCGAGGATCCCCTTTTTGATGGTGATGGCTTTGTTGATGTATTCCATCGCCTCTTCGTATTTCCCCATGTTAAGGTAGGTGGAGCCTACGTTGGCGTATTGTTGTGCGGTTTGGGGGTTGTTGTCGCCAAAGATCTTTTTCAGGATATTCAGGGATTTGGTGTTGTATTCCAACGCCTTTTCATAGTCTTTTTTCAAGGAAAACATGAGGCTTGCGTTACCATAACATTTTGCGGTGTTGGGATGGCTTTCGCCCAACGCGATAATGTTGATTTCCAGTGCTCTGTTGAGATGGTAGGCCGCACTGTCGATGTTGCGTTGGTAGTAGAAAATGGAGCCGATGTTGGTGTGTGACACGGCGATGCTGGGGTCGTTCTCGCTCAGCAGCGCCTTTTTGATGGCCAATCCTTTTTTCTGGTATTCCATGGCTTTGTCGAAGTCGCTTTGTACGGAATAGATGTAGCCTATGTTGTTGTATGTGGCAGCCACGTCAATATGGTTTTCTCCAAAAGCTGCCTTGCGTATCTCGGCACATTGAAGGAAGTAATCCAAGGCTTTTTGGTAATCACCTAAGTTTGTGTGTATCAATCCGATGGCGTTGAGCATGGTGGCGACTTCGGGATGGCTGGCCCCATAAAGCTCGGTGTAGATGTCCATGGCTTCGTTGAAATCTTCCAAGGCCTCCGAAAACTCACTCCGGTAATAATGGATCATGCCCATGTTGTAATGGATGGTGGCCACCCATTCGCATCTCTCGCCAAATTGCTGTTTGGCCTGTCGCATGGCGGTTTGATAATAGGGCGTCGCTTTGTCGAACTCGCTGAGAAACTCCACCAGGAACTTGGCTGCGTCGTTTTGGCTTTCGATGTCGGTGGTGTCAAGTTGTGCGCGAAGCACGAGATAATGTGCTGCCGAGTCGTTCTGGTGCTGCATGTAGAATGTCTCATAGAAGCTCAAGCAGCGTTTCGAGGCTTCTTCGACGTCGGAGGCGTGCACGGCTTCGGCTTTTTGAAGCTGTTGCTCCTGTTCCTTAAGGGCTTGTCCCCGTTGAAGGATGTCGTTCACCTGCGCGGTGAGGTTGCCTCGTGAGCGAAGCAGGGAGTCGGCCTTCGTCAACTCGCCGCTCTCGATGTGATACGACACTTGACGATAGAACTCATCCAACTGGTCGTAGTCCAGCTCCGAGTAACGTTTGGCCATGTCGGAGATGAGCTGTTCGTTGCTTTCTTGCTCGGCATAGATTTGCTGCAAGGCCTTTTGGTATTCTTCCAAAGAGATCTTGTTTTCCTCTTTCAGGGCTTCAATCTCGTCCTCTTTGTCTTGCAGTTGTTTCTGCAAATTGCGGCGTATCTTTCTTTCGGCGTTCAGCTTGTCCTGTAGCTGTTGCTCAGGTGTCTCCATCAAGATGTAGATGGGGTTGGGCGCGTATTTGTAGGTTTTGGGACAGGCATCCATGTCGACCAGCTGGTAGCCTTTCTTCTTTACGGAATCCAAGCGGAATTGTGGTCCGGGGACAGGGAAGGAGAAGGCGCCATCGGCGCTGTTGACCAATACTGCTGTGCGGCCCTGCACCGAAACGGTGGCCCCTTTCAGGCCTTGACCAGGCACCAGTTTGCCGTTCACCATGCGCCCTTTGGTTTTCACGTAGCCCTGCTGCGTCTGGGCGGAAGCCATCAAGCTCAGCATGAATAAAGCGGTTAAGAGGAAATGCTTTTTCATGTTTCTATAATCGTTTTTTGTCAGGTCTTTTGTTTTTCTGTCATCTTCAGCATCCAAGGGATGAATCTGACAATCTCTATGTCCAGCTGTTTGGCGGACTCAGGCAGTTCGTCGTATGGCCTTATGTCGTGGTGGATGAAGAAGCTCTTGTTCTTTTTTAATTCGTTGGCAAATTCCGGGTGCAGATACTTGTCCTCTTCGGCTTTGGCCTTCCTGTAGCCCATCAGCAGTTTTTCCACGTTCCAACGGTTGTGCTCCACAGGGGCGATGGTGCTAATCTCTTCTTCGCTGAGTGGTTGTTGGTCGTGTGAAAAGTCGTCGGGTTTCAAACCGCGCATGGCTCTCAGCGAGGCCAGCTTGCTTGGTATGTTATAGGCACAATAAAGGTTCGACCACTTTGAGGCCACCGAAAGGCTTTGCCAGTATTTGTCGGCATCGGCCCAGATGATGTCGGCGGAAGTCGATGAAAGTGCCGTAAAGTCTTGGAAACGTGAATTGTTATAGTCAGCCGTTTGATATAGATAGTTGATGAGTTTGGCCCTTTGGTAGGAGGTGTCGTCGCTGCAGTACGCCATGTCGTCCATGCCGAAAGGGTAGAGGTTGGCATAGCGGCCTTTCCTCTTTTGGCTCTCCAGATGTCCGTCTCTGACTTGCGAATAGGTGTTTTCCTTGTCGTCGGCCTTCCTCAGGTTGGTGACGAAGTTGTCGGCTTTGTCTTGGCGAATGAAGACAGGGATGGCATTGTCGTAGACTTCGTCGGGCATGTTCATGGCCATGATGAAGTTGTTTCTTTGGTCGGCCATCGAGAGGAAGATGGAGAGGTATTGGCTGTCTTTGTCGTTGGCCCATGCTTTGACCTGGTCCTGTACTTTGTCGGAGAAGATGTCGCCGTTGATGAACTCGAACTCGATGTCAAGGATGTTGTCTTTTTGGTCAAGGAGTTCGAACAAATGACGGTTGCGGGTCTTGAACAAGGCCTTTTCCTTGTCGGCATTGATGTCGATGAAAGTGATAAGGGTCTTGGGCCGTTTCGTTGATTCGTCGAAGTTGGGGAAGTGTAGCATGTGCGCGGCTTCCATGGCGAATGATACGGCCAAGTTGGTGGTTCCTACGAAGACCAAATGTACAAATTTCGGGTCGTCGGGACCGATGCCGTCGCCATAGACGGAGGGATAGGGGATTTCAACGGTCGGGTTGCCCTTCTCTTTGTACGAACGGGTCAAAAACACCTGTTGTGCCCATCCTGTATAGAAGTTGTATGGGAAAAACTCTATGCCCAGTTCCCTGACTTCTCCGAAAATCTCGGAAGTCTTGAAGGACGCGTAGGTGTCGATATCCTCGAAGACGCAGGTGATGCGTGCAGGTCTAGGACTAGAAGGATGTGTTTTCAGGTAGTTACAGATGCTGTCAACACATTCCACGTTGGTGGCATCGTGATCGGGACGCATGCGGTTGCCTACGACATAAATCTCCTGTGCGTTTTCGAGGTGGATGTCGTCGTAATAATCCATCGCCGTCCGTTGGCCGTAGTTGACGATGATTTGGTCGAGCTGTTTTTTGGCGACAGATTTTTTCAGCTTTTCGTTGATTTTTATTGCATCGTATGCGGAAAGCAACAGGATGTACGCGTCTTTGTCTTTTGAGAAGATATCCTCAATAATGGAAGGCACCATCTCGTCGTATCCCATGATGACAAAGTGGCCCGACTTAAGATAGTGGTTAAGCCCGTTATGGTAGTTGTTTACACGGTTTCCGATGGCATTGGTGATGACGCCGACGAGCATGCCGTTGAAGACAAGGAAGCCTATTAAGTAGGTGATGCCGCAGGCGAAGACCATCCAGCCGTTGACGTCACTGTCCATATAGAGTCTGTTGAAAGCGTTGGCGTCAATCAACAGGTATAGGGGCAAGAGCCATGTGCTGAGTTTGTGCTCATGACAGAAGTTTCTCCAGTCGCTTCCTGAGAGATTAAGAAAGAGGAAGGAAAGCAGAAAGGTGACAAGGAGTATGCCACAAAGAATGGCAATCTGTTTGATAAGACTGTTTGACAAGGTCCTATCGAATCTGAGGAGCAGTTTATGTTGTTTTTGAGCCATAAGATAGTTTGTTGTCGGGTTCCTGTCCCATCACCCATCCTGGTTTAAGGATGGCTTTTATCGTTTCGGCCACCGCCGTGATTCCATTCTTACTCCAGTAACCTTCTCATCGTCCTCACCATCTGCTCCTCCATCACCGTGCACTTTTCGTCGGCTTCGATGATGGCGCAGAGGTCGGCCATGAGGTCGATGCGGTCGCCTTCGGTGGCCACATGGAGCGGCTTGTTCTCGCGGATGACGGCGAGCGCTTCGGCATCGCTCATCTTGGCGAAGAGTTTCTCCGTTTTTTCGACGGCCTCGAAACCGCTTCTTTCAAGCATTACTTTCACTTCTTCCGATTTGATGTTCCCGTCTATATTGGCGGCATAGAGCATCACCAAGGTCTTGAATTCTTCTTTGTTGAGTGTCATGGCATTTATGTTGTTTAATTGTTTAATCGTTGATTGTTTAATTGTTTAATTGTTTAATTGTTGACAGTCAAACGGTTAAACAGTTCAACAGTCAACAATTCAACAAAGAATCAGCTATGCATCGGCTTCAGCAGGTCGTTCACGGTTTTCACGGGGTTGAAGGTCTCGATGGGCACCTCGACGAAGATGGTGATCCAGTCGGCCATGGCGCCGTTCCATAGACCGGGCAGCTCGAGGGCTTTCAGCTCGCGGCCGTCCTTCGACTTGTTGGAGACGAAGCCCGTATTGGCGTCCACGTAGTCCGTCAGGCAGAAGGCCTCGCCTTGGTAGTTCCAGCAGCCGCACACCAGGTCGACGGGGTTGAAGTGGGTGGAGCCTTGGAAAATGGCCTCCTGCTGCGGGTTCTTGTGGTCGATTTGTGACGACTCGATGATTTGCAGCGACACCTCGTCGTCCAGGTTCTTCACCCAGAAGGGACCACCGCCGGGCTCGCCTTCGTTCTTCACCATGCCGCAGATGCGCATCGGGCGGTTGAGCTTGTTGTAGAGGTAGTCGATCTTCTCGATGTCGTTGTATTCCTTTACGAAGTCGGGGATGTCGATCATCAGGTCCTGCTTGGCGAAGCTATAGATTTCGTCCAGCTCCTCTGCCGACACGGCACCTTGGTCCAAGATCTCGAGGTAGTCGAAGGTACGTTGCTGCAGGTGGAGTAGGAGACCCGCCAACACCTTTTTATATAATATAGTCGTCTCGGCCTTGGTCTCCGGCACGATGTTGTCGATGTTCTTGATGAAGACGATCTCCTCGCCGAGGTCGTTGAGGTTTTCGATAAGGGCGCCGTGGCCGCCGGGACGGAACAGGATCTTGCCGTTGGTCTCGCGGAACAACTCACCGTTGGCGTCGATAGCCACGGTGTCGGTGGAAGGCTTCTGGCAGGAGTAGGTGATGTCGTAACGCACGCCGTATTTCTTCTCATAATCCGCTTTCAATGCGTCGACGGTTTTCTTGAATGGCTCCTCGTGTTCGGGTGATACGGTGAAGTGCAACCGAGCCAGGCCTTCGTTGTCGGTGGCATAGCGGGCGGCTTCCACAAGGTGCTCTTCCAAAGCCAAGCGGTTGAAGGTTGGGTAGTGGTGGAACTTCAATAAAGCCTTGGGTAGCTTGCCGTAGTTGAGGCCGTTGTCCAAGAGCAGGGCTTTCACCACGTCCACCTTGCGCCCTTGTTGCAGCAGGGCGTCGATGTCGGCGCCATAGAGTCGCTTGACAGCCTCGTTCAGGTCGTCGAAGAAGGCGAAGCTATGGATATGGGCGAAGAAGATGTCGGTGAACTTGGTCTCTTCGCCGCTGTCGGCAAAGGCGAAGAGGTCCTTGAACATACGCGAGGCTGCACCTGAGGCGGGCACGAACTTCGTGAATTGATAGAACTCCTTGTCGGCGTCGAAGACGGCCGTCATCATATTCACTTGTTCCTCATCGAGGCGAAGGATGCCGTCGTTGAGGGTGGCGGGGCGCATCAGTTGGACATATTGGGTGCCTCTTTTCAGTTGTGCGACTTGGTTTATTACTTGATTTTCAGTGATGTTTCTCTCTGAAAGCTGTTGAAGGTCTTTTTCTGTAAGCATAATAATGAGTTTTAAACGCTTCAAAAATAAGAAATTATGCAATGCAAAGAAAAAAAACGGCAAAATTTTTCTTGAAATGGTTGGGATAACGAAAAAAGTTGTATTTTTGCAGCCGATTTGAAGCCCAGGTGGTGAAATTGGTAGACACGCTACTTTGAGGGGGTAGTGCCGATTACGGCATGCAAGTTCGACTCTTGTCCTGGGCACAATCACCAAGCCCCGATGGCGGAATTGGTAGACGCGTACGTTTCAGGTGCGTATATCCGACTCCTGTTCGGGGCACCCCAAAAAACAAAAGCCGACTTTTGGTCGGCTTTTTTGTTTTTATTCCCTCTCCATTCCCGGGAACGGCCTCGCGAAGACTTTCGGGAACGGCGTCTCAAACTCCATGTCTTTCTTTTTGATGGGGTGGTGGAAGCATAGCTTGTAGGCATGCAGACACAAGCGACCCAACGAGTTGTCGTAGGCGTCCGAGTCTGACTTGCCGTATTTCGGGTCGCCCACCACGGGATGCCCTATGTCCGCCATGTGGACGCGGATCTGGTTCTTGCGACCGGTCTCCAACTGTAACTCCACCAGCGAATAGCGTGGGTTGGAATACAATGTCCTGTAATAGGTCTCGGCGTATTTGCCTCCATTGTCCACGGGACTCGAGTAGGTGATGAAGGCCTTGTTGTCCTTCAGCCACGAGGCCACCATGCCTTCTTTTTTCTCCATGCAGCCACACACCACGGCCACATAACGGCGGTCGTAGACGGTGTTTTTCCAGTCTTCCTCAAACATCAAGGCCACCTCCTTGCTCTTGGCGAAGAGCATCAGTCCGCTGGTGTCGCGGTCGAGGCGGTGGATGGTGTGGGCACGACAGCGTTGCTGCGTGTAGATGAAATAGTCGTTCAGGATGCCTTGCGCCGTGTCTTTCTCCTTGGTGGGGCTGTTGGTGAGCAGGCCTTCCTTCTTGTCGATGACGAGAAGGTATTTGTCCTCGTAGACGATGCTCAACCAGGGATTACGGAAGCGTTCCTTTGCCGTGGGCTTGCCGATCTCTACCACCATGCCGGGCTCCAAGGCGAAGTCGAACTGCGTGGTGCGTTCGCCATCCACGGATACGGTTTTGTTGGCCAACATCCTTTTGACTTTGTTGCGGCTGATGCCATCCATCTTCTTCATCAGGAAGTCCATCAGTTGCATCGGTTCCGTGACGTTGAATTTCAATGGGTTGCTCTTCGAATGAGGGGTTTTATTGTTTTTCATTTAAGTCTTTGATTATTAAAACTTTGATTTAGAACGGAATCGGGTCGTCAGAGGTGATGGAGGGTTGATAGGGCGACATGCCATCGTCGTCGTTCATCTTCGAGCCGATGACCATGGGCTGTGTGTCGAACTGGTTGTTGGGGCCGATGGTGGTGAAGCTGCTGTTGTCGAAGCCTTGGTCGAACTCCTCGAAGCGGGCGTATTGTCCCACGAACTTCAGCTCCACCTCGCCGAGTTTGCCGTTACGGTGCTTGGCGATGTCGATGATGGTGTAACCCTTGGGCTTGTCTTCGGCATCCACGCCTTCCTTGTAGTATTCGGGACGGTAGATGAACATCACCATGTCGGCGTCTTGCTCGATGGCACCCGACTCACGCAGGTCGGAGAGGATGGGTTTCTTGGAGCCGGGACGCTGCTCCACGCTACGGCTGAGCTGCGAAAGGGCCAGCACAGGGATTTCCAGTTCCTTGGCCAGACTCTTCAGCGATCGCGAGATGGTGCTGATCTCCTGCTCGCGGTTGAGGCCGCGGTCGCCCTTGGCGGTCATGAGTTGCAGGTAGTCGATGAAGACCATCTGTATGTCGTGCTGCTGCTTCAGTCGGCGGCATTTGGCACGGAGCTCGAAGATGGAGAGCTGTGGCGTGTCGTCGATGAAGATGGGCGCGCCGGTCAGCGGGGTGACTTTGGTGTTCAGCTGTTGCCATTCGTATTCGGCCAGGTCACCCGAACGCAGCTTGTCGGCGGTGAGCGAGGTCTCGGTCGAGATCAGACGCGTGACCAACTGCACCGACGACATCTCCAACGAGAAGAAGGCGATGGGCCTGTTGAAGTTGACGGCGGCGTTACGAGCCAGGTTCAAGGCGAAGGCGGTCTTACCCATGCTGGGACGTGCGGCCAGGATGATGAGGTCCGACTTCTGCCAGCCTTGCGTGATGCGGTCGAGCTCGGTGTAGCCCGAAGGCACGCCACGTAGCTTGTCGTCGGCGTTCTTGGCCTTCTGGATCTCGGTGATGGCCTTGCTCACCAAGTCCTGCATCGAGTCGTAGCTGCGGCGCAGGTTGTTCTCGCTGATTTGGAAGAGGTTGTTCTCGGCCTTGTCGAGCAGGTCAAACACATCGGTGGTGTCCTCAAAGGCGTCGTGGATCATGTCGGAAGAGATTAGGATCAGCTGACGCTGGATGTGCTTCTGCATGATGATACGGGCATGGTATTCGATGTTGGCCGCCGAGACGACGCGGTTGGTGAGTTTCGCGATGTAGTAGGCACCGCCGACCATCTCCAATTCACCTCTTTGCTTGAGCTCGTTGGTGACGGTCATGATGTCGATGGGCTCCGACTTTCCAAAAAGCGACTTGATGGCGGCAAAGATTTTTTGGTGCTTGTCCAAATAAAAAGCCTCAGGCGTGAGGATGTCGATGACCTCGTTGACGGCTTCCTTTTCCAACATGAGGGCACCCAAAACGACTTCTTCGAGGTCGGTGGCTTGGGGTGGTATGCGTCCTTGGTTGGCAAAGACCTGCTCGGGAGTCATCAAATTACGTTTGGCGGTATCGCCGAAAGGTCGGCGTGTGGTGGTATCGTTTGGCATAAAATTTCAGATTATTCTTTTGTTTGGGATGGCAAAAGTACGAATTAAAAACCGCCCCCATGAAACTCTTTGAGCGAAGTTATCAACTACTTGAAAAGGTGTTGATAAGTTTTTGCAACGATTTCATTCTCAGCAATTAAGTCTTCTCGTGCCTGTTGATAACCTAAGAGGTCGTTGCTAGTGGCTTCGACGAGAATCCTGCTGTGCTCGAAGAGTTTAGCCTCGTCAAAAAGGGCCGTTTCGAGGCGTTGCAACGTCAGCCCCCGCTTGATGGCAGGATGGTAAAAACGGGCCTCTTGGAGTATGTCGTATAGGTTGAAGACCTTGTGGCCTACGGTCTGGTTCTGGATGATTTCGTGACGAAGCAGCGTGGTGCTAAGGTTTTGCGGCGTGAAGCATACAATCAACTCATAATGAGAGAGTTTCTCGATGAGCAGAGGGATGGCCTCTTTCCAACGGCTGTGGTCCTCGAAGCAGTCCCAAACGAAACATCCCTCAGCAGCAGCCATGTCATCCCCGCGCTGGCTTGTGCGAAGGCGGGGATCTATGGCTGCGTCATGCTCGTGTTCTCCTTGCAGCGCAAAAGCCAATATCATCTCCTCGTAAGGCCTCGTGCCGTCCAATTCCGGCACGGCGGGACGGTTGAGAAGTAGGTTTAGAAAGGCCACCGACTTAGGCTTGGGCTGTGGTGCCAACGAGTAAAGCGTCTTGTAATCAATATAATACGAATTGGTCTCCAAGGCCTCAATCTGATGGGCCTCCTCTGAATCGGGTTCCACTTGTTGGAGCATCTTGGCATTGGTGTTCACCCCGTTGAAATAACATTGGAACAACATTTCGTCATCCATCGCGGTGGTGAAGAGGAAACTGTTCTTTGGGATGAGTTTCCAGCAATGGCCCTGGAAGTCACAAGGGTAGGGGTTGTGGCATTGTGTCCCGATGTTGACGACGGGGGAATGGGGTAGGGCCACCACGGCTTTCAGTCGTTCCACATTCTTTGCGACAAAAGCCTCTCTCTCAACGACATAGTCCATCACCGATTCCATCTTAAACAGATGCTGCACGTCGATGGGGCCGTCTTTCACATAGTCGCCGTTGAGGTACATGAGTCGGAAGTCGCTGAGCGGCACGCCACAGCCGTGCAGCACATAGTATTGCAGGGCGGCATCGTTATAATAGGTGTCGCTGAGCCGCATGGAACTTTTCACCTCCACGGCCAGCCATTGGTCGCCATCGCGTACCAGTATGTCAAGCATAATGAGTGTGTCATTGAATTGAAACACAGCCTCATACATCACCTTGACTTCGGGGTTGCTGAGGTTGGCCAGGGTTTCCGCCGCTTTCTTCGGGAATTGTGATGGTGAGTTGGGCGACATGTCGATGCCGCCGGGAAAGACCTCATGCGCCAGCATACCCACGTCGGTGCCGCGTTGGAACTTGGCCCTTTGTTCGATGCTGAGTTTGTCGCGCAGGTAAGGATGCTTCTTCTGCATGTACAATGCCTTCTCGCACTGTAAGCCCTTGATGTAGGTTGATTTGGAGAGGATGTGCATGCTTAGTTGGTGTAGTCCACTTGGCTCTCGTCGATGAGTGAAAGGTAGTTGAAGCGACGCATGAGCTGGGCGATGGCGAGCACGTCCTTCTGACAGTAGGTCTTGATGCGCTCCAGGTCGTTCTCTTGCCAGTAGACGCGTCCCACCTCGCTGCCGTTGATGTCGTCCTTCGGCGTGGGGATGTCGAGGATGGCGCAGAGCAGGTCCAAGGAGGTGAAGTTCTTATAGTCGCCGAACTTCCACAGCTCCATGGTGTCGATGAAGTTGGTCTCCCAAGGCTTCTTGCCTGCCACTTGCAGTATGCGAGGGATGGGTATGCCGTTAATCATCATGCGGCGGGCGATGTAGGGGAAGTCGAACTCCTTGCCGTTGTGGGCGCAGAGTTGCGCGTAAGGCGAGTCGTAGTGCTTGTTCAGCATGTCGGCGAAGTCGGCAAGCAAGGCCTTCTCGTCGTGGCTGTAAAACGACTTCAAACGGAAACGCTCACCGTTGAAGAAGCCGACGGAGATGCAGACGATTTTGCCAAACTCGGCATAGATGCCCGCACGGTCGTAGATGTCGGCAGGGGTGAGGTCGTCGTTGTCGCGGTTGAGTTGGTCGGCCTTCTTGTCCCATAGTTTTTGCATCCGTTCGCTGAGATGGTCGTAGGTTTTCTCTTGCGAGACAGTCTCGATGTCGAGGAAGAGGATTTTGGAGAAGTCTGTCATTTTGTTCAGTTTAGAGTTTAGAGTTTAGAGTTTAGAGTTTAGGGTTTAGAGTTTAGGGTTTAGAGTTTAGGGTTTAGAGTTGTTCAGTTGTTCAGTTGTTCAGTTTTTAGTTGTTCAGTTATTATGGCTTATGGCTCGTGGCTTGTTTCACTCAGGGGCGTCATCGCGGACTTGATCCGCGATCTCCTTCATAGAGGGACAGCCTGAGCCATTGGCCATCTGCCATAGTTTTATCATATTATCTTATTTCTTGAAATTCATCATATTTCCCTGTCGCCGCCACCGCCTCAATCTTCATATCAGTTATATATGAATAAGGTGTGCCTTCGCCGCAGAGCAGCGTGAAGCGGTCGAGGTCGGTTTCTTCGCCTTCCGCCACGATGTGTACACAGTCGTCAGCGTAGTCGTTCTCTACATAACCCACCACATTGCATTGCAGCCCGTAGCGGTGCACATAGCGTCGGAAGCCCACGTTGAACACCCGTCCGTAGATCCTTATGTCGTAGGCTTTGGTCATAGGGCGAATTTGATTTCGGGCACGGTCTTCAGGCCGTCGTAAACGGCATTCATCTGTTCTTGGCTGTCGAGGTCGATGTTGTAGGTGTAGGTGATGTAAGTGCCTTTGGCGCTGGCTCGGGCGCTCACAAAACTGTGTACGCAGCGACACGTGCTGAACACGCGGCTGATGTTGGCCTTGCTCTCCTCGATGGGGATGACGGCCGCCACGATGACTTTGATGTCGAAGTTCTGCGGGAAGATGAGTTTCTCTTCTTTTTCGTTCATTTTCGGAATGCTTTATTATGCAAAATTACGAATTTCCGACGAGAGAAACAGGTTTTTGTCCCGTTTTTGCTATTTTTGCGGAAAATACGACAGCCATGGCAAGAAAACTGAATAGAATCGAGTTCACGCTTCGCGAGGGCGAAGATTTCATCCCTTTGATCTCATTACTGAAAGCCTGCGACGTGGTGTATTCCGGTGCCGAGGCCCAAGAGGTCGTCACGGCGGGCATGGTGCTCCGCAACGGCGAGGTGGAGACCCGCAAGCGGGCCAAAATCACAGCAGGAGAAGTGATTGTCTTTGAGAATTACGAGATTTTGGTCGACTATCAAGGAGAATGACAAAACGAAAAAATCGCAACCCGAAGGCTGCGATTTTTTCATTCTGAGTAGTAGTCCTGCGTGAAGATTATTCCGCGCTGAACTTGCAGACCAGATTCCTGTCGCCGTATGCATCGTCGATGCGGGTGACGTGCGGGAAGTACTTGTCCTGAACATCGCTCTTCATCGGGAAGCCGGCCTCCTGACGGCTGAAGGGGAACTCCCACTTGTCAGCCATCAGCATCTCGGCGGTGTAAGGCGCGTGGCTGATGATGTTGTTGCCCTTCTCGGCCTTGCCGTCTTCGATGTCCTTGATTTCCTTGCGGATTTGGATCATGGCTTCGACGAAGCGGTCAAGCTCGGCGATAGGCTCGCTTTCGGTGGGCTCCACCATCAGGGTCTCGTGCACAGGGAAGGCCACGGTAGGAGCGTGGAAGCCGAAGTCCATCAGACGCTTGGCGATGTCGATGGCGGCCACACCAACAGTCTTGTTGATGCCGTTGATGTCG
>CACYHX010000022.1 GCA_902774365.1 uncultured Bacteroidia bacterium
GGAACATAGCCTCGGCATTTGCAGAAAAGGAAAGCGTTTGCAAATACTATTTCATCGACAATGGAATCCTTTCGTTGCAACTGATGGATGGCGAAACCGCTTTGTTGGAGAATCTGGTGGCGTTGTCTCTATTCCGGAAATACGGACACGACCTTGACAATGATCGTATCTATTTTTATCATGCCAATGTCGAAGTTGATTTCTATGTGCCGGAGGACGAACTCGCCGTGCAAGTCGCCTATTCATTGGCCGATCCCGAAACAGCCGAACGAGAGGTCGGTGCCATTACCAAACTCACCCACCTTCATCCTTGTCGCCGACGTATCATCGTAACCTACGACGAGGAAGGCACTCTGACCGACCAATACGGCAATATTGAGGTGATTCCTTGTTGGAAGTGGCTGCTGAAAGACAACAAGTAGTCCCTCGGCATATTGTTTTTTTAAAGAAAGACGGCGAAATTGTTTTGATGCCGGCTTTTATGGGGATGTTTTTGTGATTTGGGTAGGATATAGTGAGAGAATTGGAACGAAAAGGTAAGAGAAAGGACACAACTAGGTCGCAATCTCTTGGCCGCAAATTCGTTTAAATATTCACTAATTTCTTTAGCTAAACAAAAAAATTATATTTTTGCCTTCATAACTTTAATTCAATCAAAAATGAAAAATCTTGTTTTCTTGATTAGTGTTTTACTTGCTTTTAGTGCATGTAATAATTCTCCTGCAAATAGTAAAGGATTTGCTGAAAATGAAACTGCTTCAATTGCACAAGCTTCATCGACTAATTCACCTATTGAAAACTCTGCTCAAAATGATGAATTAATAAAAGAAACGAATATAAAATCGTCACTGAAGGATAACAAATGTTTTGTTAAAGGTGTATCAAATTACAAATTGTACAAACCTTCAAACGATGAAGATAACAATGGAGTCACTTTTAACTATAAAGGTCGCAACCTAAAGGTAAATATGTTTGATTATCAGGTTGGATTGTTTGCTCAATTGATAGATGAGTATGGTGAAAAGATTAATCTTAATTATGATGACATATTGGCCGTAGTAGATGAAAATTATGATTTTGATGAATACTATAAGGATTGGGAATATGTAATCACTCAATATGATATTGATTCTGATGGAAAAGATGAAATAATAATTGCTTCTAGAATAAATGATGGTATGTCTACTCCTGTGGGTATATTCATTTATAGGATAAAAGATGGGAAATCATGGAGTTTAAAAGCCCCCCAAACATGGGGAGATATGAAAATACAACTTGTAAACAATCATGTTAAAGTTGAGCCTAATCATTTTGGTTTTACTTATGATTGGGTTTTCGAAAATGACGCATTTGTTGATCGAGGTGAGTATTGAAGATGTCTCGTTTTGAATACAAAATGGACATAAGTAATATACTCAAATATGATTCTTTATCATTGTGATAGTTTCCCGCAAGCCAAAGAGTTTTTTTGTCTTTGTTCTAAATACCATTCCAAAAACTTTGATTAAATTTACGGCGAAAATTTTGATTAAAAACTAATCAAAACAGTTTTGTTAATCGCCGTCCATTCATATAACAGCCTGTGCTACGGCACGATGCCGCTTGCGGACTTGGTCTCGAAGGCCGCCGCGATGGGCTATGCCGTCTTGCCTTTGACCGACATCAATACGACGATGGGCGCCGCCGATTTCGTGGTGGAGTGTCAGCGGAAGGGTGTGCGGCCCGTTGTGGGCGTAGAGGTGCGCAACGGTAACGAACTGCTCTATGTGGCCTTGGCCAAAAACAACGCAGGCTTCGCAGAGCTGAACCGCTTCTTGACCCATCATAACCTCACCAAACAGCCTTTCCCCGAAATCGCACCGGATTGGGAACAGGTTTTCGTGATTTATCCTTTCGGGAAACGAAAGCAGAGCTTGTTGAAAAATAACGAGTACCTTGGCGTGCGTTTCTCTCAGCTGACCAAATTGTACAACTGCGAGTCCTTTGAGAAGTTGGTCGCCATGCAGCCCGTGACCTTTGCAGAGGATGGTGATTTCCAACTTCACCAATGCATGCGTGCCATCGACGAAAATGTGTTGATTTCGCGCCTGGAGCCTGCCGCTTGTGCCGCTCCCGACGAGATTCTCTTGCCCGCCGAAAGACTGAAAACGACCTTTACGCTCTATCCACAACTGATTGAGAATGCGGAGCGTATCTTGGATGAGTGCGAAATCAACTTGGATAATAGCGTGAAAAACAAGCGTACCTTCACGGGCAATGTCTACGACGACCGCGAACTGCTGCGCAAGCTGGCTTTCGACGGCATGATGTACCGCTACGGCGCAGCCAACAAGCCCGCTTACCGCCGCATCGAGAAGGAACTGGACATCATCGAGCGGATGGGATTTTGCGCCTATTTCCTCATCGCCTGGGAGATTGTGAAATTCGCCATGTCGCAAGGTTTCTATCATGTCGGACGCGGTAGCGGTGCCAATAGTGTTGTGGCTTACTGCTTGAAAATCACGGATGTGGACCCGATCGAGTTGGACCTCTACTTCGAGCGTTTCCTCAACCCCAAGCGGAGCAGTCCGCCCGACTTCGACCTCGATTTCTCGTGGAAGGATAGAGACACGGTCATCAAGCACATTTTCGATAAATATGGCCCTGAACATGTGGCCTTGCTTGGCGCGACGGTCACCTTCCAAAGCAATTCGCTTTGTCGCGAATTAGGCAAGGTGTTCGGCCTGCCAAAAGGCGAAATCGACCTGATGGAGCGCAACCCCGAGGCTTTCGCCCGTCAGAGTGAGTTGGGGCGCAACATCCTCGCCCTCGCTGAGCGCCTCCGCGACTTCCCTCGGCAGCGTTCCATCCATGCTGGCGGTGTGCTGATTACGGAAGAACCCATCACCAACTTTGCCGCCCTCGACCTGCCGCCCAAGGGCTTCCCGACCACGCAATACGACATGTATTCCGCCGAGAAACTGGGTTTTGAGAAAATCGACATCCTCAGTCAGCGGGGCATTGCCCACATCCGCGAGGCGGTGGAAATGGTGGAGCGTAGACAGGGCTCGCGCATTGACATTCATCAGATTAACGCGCTGAAGCAAGACGAACTGATTCGTCGCCAGTTGCTAAAGGCCGAGACTTGTGGCTGTTTCTATATCGAGAGTCCAGCGATGCGTGGACTGCTGAGAAAGTTACGTTGCAGCGACTACAAAACCTTGGTGGCAGCCAGTTCCATCATCCGACCAGGCGTGGCCAAGTCGGGCATGATGCGCGAATACATCAACCGTTTCCATCATCCTGAGACGGTGGACTATAAGCATCCGTTGCTGAAAGAACTTTTGTCCGAAACCTATGGCGTGATGATTTACCAAGAGGATGTGCTTAAGGTGGGGCATTATTTCGCGGGCTTGGACTTGGCCGAGGCCGATGTGCTGCGCCGAATGATGGGCCACAAGATGCGCGACAAGTCAGAATTTGTGGAAGTTACCAAGCGCTTTTTCGACAACTGCAAAGCCAAGGGCTATCCTGACGCTTTGGTGAGCGAACTTTGGCGGCAGATTGAGTCGTTTTCAGGCTATTCCTTCTCCAAGGCACACTCGGCCTCTTATGCGGTGGAGAGTTACCAGAGCCTCTATCTGAAAAGCCATTATCCGCTTGAGTTTCAAGTGGCTGTAATCAACAACTTCGGTGGCTTCTATCAGACGTGGTTCTACTTCAATGAGGCGCGGCGCATGGGAGCAAAAATCCATCTGCCTTGCGTCAATCGCAGCGATTACCTCACCACCTTGAACGGACGGACGATCTTCATGGGGTTTGTGCATCTGCAAGGCATTGAGCAGCAATTTGTTGAACGGTTTGTCGCCGAGCGCAAAGCACACGGGCCTTTCGCCAGTTTCGACGACTTTGTTTCGCGGGTGCCGTTTTCGTTGGAGCAATTGGTTCTATTGATTCGTGGCGGGGCTTTCAGCTTTACGAAAAAGACCAAGGCCGAGTTGCTGTGGCAGGCACATTTGAGCAAAAGCGATGGCAAGAAGGAACAGCCGGAAACATTGTTCCAACTTGAAAACCAACATTTTGAATTCCCGGATTTCAAGACTGACGCCTTGAAAAACGCATATGATGAGATAGAACTTTACGGATTCCCCGTCTCTTTGACCTGGTTTGACCTGCTGAAGACCAATTTCCGCGGCGCGCTGATGGCCTCTCAGATGTTGCATTTCGTGGGCAGCCATTATCGTATGTTAGGCAAGTTGGTCACGGTGAAGTATGTCCGCACCTGCAAAGGCGATACGATGGCCCTCGGCACCTTCGTGGATGTCACGGGCGAGGCCTTCGACACGGTGCATTTCCCGCAGGTGTTGAAAGCATGGCCTTTCCAAGGCGACGGGGTGTATCTGCTTTTGGGCAAAGTGACGGAAGAATTCGGGCAGCCGTCGTTGGAAGTGGAGAAGATGAGCCGCTTGAGATATAAAATCTTGGAGTGATGTGGGCATACCCCCCTTCGCATTAAACTTATTTTGTATCTTTGCCCAAATTTTATCACAACAACGATGCATAGAAAAACCATTCTATCGATAATTTGCCTTTTTGTGCTGACATTCAGTGTGTTTGCCCAGCAGAAAGGACGGGTGTCGGGCACGGTGAGGGATGCCGAGAACAGCGAAACCCTGATTGGCGTCTCCATTTATGAGGAGAAAACGCAACTGGGTACCACCACCGACGAGAAAGGCCATTATGACCTGGATTTGCCTTTGGGTGAACATACGCTGCGCATCTCCTACGTGGGCTACACCACCATCAACAAGAAAGTGAACGTGACCGCCAAACCGCAAACACTCAACATCAAGCTGCAGCCTGAGTCGGAAAGGTTGTCGGAGGTGGAGGTGACCAGCGAGCGCAAGGACCGCAACGTGACCGCCATGGCGATGAGTGTGCAGACCCTCGACATGATTACCATCAAGAAGATTCCAGCGCTGATGGGCGAGGTGGACGTCATCAAGAGCATCACGCTGCTGCCGGGCGTGCAGTCGGCATCGGAAGGCTCGTCGGGATTCAGCGTGCGCGGAGGCTCTACCGACCAAAACCTTATCCTGTTGGATGGCGCTCCTATCTATAACGCATCGCATTTCTTAGGATTCTTCTCGGTGTTTAACAACGACGTGGTGAAAGACGCCACACTTTATAAAGGTGACATCCCTGCTAATTTCGGCGGGCGTCTTTCCTCTGTCCTTGACGTGACAGTGAAAGACGAGATGCCCAAGCGCTTTGGGATACAAGGTGGTGTGGGCTTGGTGACCAGCCGACTGATGTTGGAGGCTCCTTTGTTCAATCACAAGACCTCGGTGATGGTCGCAGGAAGAACCACCTATGCGGGTTTGGTCTTGCCTTTCTTGGGCGAGAACCTGAACAAATCCAACATTTATTTCTATGACTTGAACGCCAAGGTGTCGCAGTCCTTGGGCAAAAACGACCGTCTGTTCTTGTCGTTCTATCATGGCCACGATGAGTTCAACATGCAGAAGATGATTGGTTTGGGCTATGGCAACACCAGCGGCACCCTGCGTTGGAGCCATATCTTCTCCGACCGCCTGACGTCTAACCTTGCCCTCATCGGGTCGAGGTATCGCTATAGCATTGACCTGAACTATGACCCTTACGACTTCACCATCAAGGCGGGCACCGATGCGCTTAGCCTCAACTATGACTTTGCCATGCATTGGAACGAACAGCATGTGTCGAAGTTCGGCCTCACTACTGGCATTCAGTCGTACCTGCAAGGTGAGGTTGACGACCGTGGCGGCGCATTGTCGCAATACCTGCAGATCGATCAGTCGAAGTCGGTGGCGCGCAAAGCCTTGGAACATGGCTTGTATTTCACGCATGACTACATGCCTACGGCGCGCCTCACTTTCCGTGCTGGTCTGCGGTTGTCATGTTTCCAAAACATCGGCGCCGAAGAGTTCTATGTCTTCGACCCCGACATTTATATCGTTACCGACACCATCCAATATGGCAGAGGCCAGATCTTCAATACTGAGTTCAACCCCGAGCCGCGTGTTGCGGCCATGTATCAGTTGGATGAGCACTCTTCGATAAAGGCATCGTATTCCCGCACGGTGCAATATGCCCAGGTGGCTTCGTCGGCGACGGGCGGCTTGCCCTTCGATGTTTGGTACCCCGTCAGCCCCAACGTGAAGCCGCAGAAGTGCGACCAGTTTGCCATCGGTTACTTCCGTAACTTTCTCAACGATGGCCTTGAGACTTCGGTGGAGTTGTATTACAAGGACATGAAGAATGTCATCGACTTTAAGGACAACGCCATCACTTATGGCTACCTGCTGCTCGATGGCGAGCTGCGCACAGGCAAGGGCTACTCTTATGGCGCCGAGTTTCTCATCAGGAAGACCATAGGCAAGTTTACGGGCTGGATTTCCTACACCTATTCGCGCTCGTTCCGTACCATTCCGGGCATCAGCCACGGCCAGAGATACTGCTCGCCTTACGACCGTCCGCATAATTTCGTCATTGTGGCCAACTACGACATCACAAAGCGCATCACGGTGGCCGCCAACTGGATCTACAATACCGGCCAGCCCGTCACCTTCCCTTGTGGGCAATACACCATCAACGGCTTGACCTATGCCGTGTATAACCGCTACCGCAACCAAAGCCGTTACCCCGCCTACCACCGTCTCGACCTGTCGTTCTCCTGCAAGCTCGGCAAGTTGGATAGAAGATACCAGCACGAAATCAACGTGTCAGTGTATAATGCCTATGCCCGCCACAACACCTGGGCCATCACCTTCGACCAGGCCGACGACGGCTCCATGGTGACCAAGAACATGTACCTGTTCTCCGTAGTGCCTTCCATCACCTATAACTTCAAATACTGATCGCCATGAAGAAAGTTAAAGATATATTGATGGTTGGCCTCATGGCGTTGTTGCTTGCTTCGTGTACCGAAGACATCGTCATCGACGTGGAAGACGGCGACAGGATGATAGGTGTGGCGGCTACGTTTACCGACGAAATGAAATGCCACGAGGCTATTCTGAGTTATACGGATGATTTCTATAACAACAACGAGGACATCCGTATGGTGACGGGTGCCACCGTTTATGTGACCGACAACGTCGACACGGTTTACTATATCGAAGACACTGCTCAACCCGGACATTATTTCACGGCTCCCGTGGCTGGCAAAAAGAATACATTGTATCGGCTGTGTATCACGGCTCCCGACATTAACGGTGATATGGTGGATCTTTTTGCTGAGAGTTATGTGCCTGATAACGTGGATTGTATCGATAGCTTGGTGCTGAAGCCTTACAATGGCCTTAACGATTCCGTTCCCACCGTGTTTTTTGGCGACACTGTCGAATTCCTCTATCCTTATTTCCAGAGCCTTATGGATTCCACCATCGTGTATATGCCCATGATTTCGAAAAACGACACGCTGCTGACCGACTCTTTGAGTGATATGAGGATGGTGATTCCAATGGCGGGCTATGCGGGTTATTATGTCAATGGACCAGAGATGCAGATGGCTAACAAGGAAATCCCCATTTATTATTTTAGGAAATCCCAACTTAGAATTGGCGATGCGGTTCGCGTCGACTTGTTCAGTATTGGGGCGGATTACATCTATTTCTATTATAGCTTGATGATGTCGACAGGCAGCAACCCTATGTTGGGCGCGCCTGCCAATGTATCGACCAACATACAGCCTGAAGGCTTGGCGGTAGGTTGGTTCATGACCGCTTCTGTCGTCTCGGCTGAGACCATATTTGATGATAGATATTGAATTAGATTGGGTTAATGTATTGATAATGAATCTGCTAAAAAACATATTGCGTTCGCTGCCTTTTTCGGCCCTTCTTTTGGCTTCCTCGTGTACGGACGACATCGTCATGGAGGTTCCCGAGGGACAGAAAAGACCAGTCGTGGAAGCTTATCTGACGGATGAAGTGAAACAACACGAGACGATTCTCAGCTATTCGTCGGAGTTTTATTCCAACGACCGTGAGATGATTACGGGTGCCGAAGTGTATGCGGTAGGTGCTGGCGATACCATTTACTATTACGAGCAACTCGACAATCCGGGTCACTATCTGACCGATTCGGTGGCGGGACGGAAAAGCCATACCTATCACCTTGAAGTAACGGTTGAAGACAACACGCTTTATAGTTCGGCCCTCCGCATGAATTCCGATACCTATATGCCCAACAACGCCCGATGCATCGATTCTGTTGGATTACTGCCTTTGCTGAATGATGAGGGCATTCCTTTTGTCGACGAGGAAGCTGCAGTATGTGTATGCCCCTATTTCCAGACCCTGTCGAACGCCGACATCGTTTATAATGTGGAACTTTATCTGAATGGAAAACGCTTCAAGAACAGGCCTTCGAAGCTGTTTCAGCTGTTCCAGATGCAAGGCTATGCTGGCTATTATTTCAATGGACCGGAGATGCTGAATAACAACATCCCGATTCCTGTGGGTATCATGAACAAGTCGTATCTTCACGAAGGTGATGTCGTCAAGGTGAAGCTGTATAGCATCTCGAAGGATTATTTGTACTTCCTTATCGGACAGAAGCTGGCCATCGGCGTCAATCCGGCCATGGGCGCCTATCCTGCCATCACCACCAATATCTTTTCCAACTGCTTCGCCATAGGATGGTTTGCCACCACTTCGATGATTGAGGGCGAGGGCATCTACCACGAATCAGTATTTGACGTTGAGTAACAAAAAAAGGAGGCCGCGAAGAGGCCTCCTTTTTTGTTGTATTGGTGTCGTATTATCTCACGACAACCTTTTCCATGTGTACTTGCGTGCCGTTGGTGAGGCGGATGAAGTAGACACCCTTGGTCAGGCTCTCCACGCTGATTTGCTCAGTGCCTTGGGCCTTACCATTGGCCACCACTTGACCCAGGCCATTGTACATCACATAGGTGAATTCAGTGTCGCCGCCGTTGATGTAAAGGATGCTGTTAGCGGGGTTGGGATAGAGGGCGAACGTGCCATCGTTTTCGTCGAGGCTGGTGAGGTCGGCGGTGACGCACTCGGGCACCGACTGACCGCCTTCATACTCGGCGATGACGCAGTAGGTGTAGTTGATCAGCAGTGCGGTCTCATCGACATAGGTGGTGTCGGTGGTCTGGCCAATCTCGATGCCGTTGCGCATGACGATATAGTTGATGGCGCCTTCAGGGGCTTCCCAGGTCAGCGTGACGGTCGGGTCTTCGACGTTGGCTTCAAGGTTCTCAACAGGGGCGTAGTCCATGATGGGAGCCTGACCGCCAGTGCAGTTGCAGTCGAATTCGTTGATGACGCCCGAAGACGGGTTGCTGGCTTGACAAATGACCTCTCCTGATTCGTACTTGATGGAGAACGAACATTCGTAAGTGTAATTGCCTCTAATCCATGACACGGTGACGTGGACGCCATTGCCGATTTCGATGTTTTCCGTGGCCTCATTGCCATCGTCCAAGGTCAGTTCAATGGTGGGCGTGCCGTCGCTGAAAGCGAGACTCAGTTTGTTGCCGTTCCAGCCGTCGCCCCAGCTGTCGTTCATCTCAACGATGACGATGCAGGAGTTCTTCAAGACGAGAGAACCTTCGGCAGTCAGTCCGCCGTCAGCTTGCAGCGTGAAGTTCAACGTGATTTGCTCGGTTTGCGGGCATGCCTCGTCGATGGCGATTTGGAAGGGGCAGTAAGCCAGACCTTCAGGGTCGATGGTGCCGATCAGGACGCTGTCGTTGAGGATGGTGACATACTCATTGTCGCAGGTGATGGTGGCGATGGCGTTGGTAGCCATGTAATGACCGATGTTTTGGAAGTTGGCGACGATGCTCTGCTCTTCGCCAGGAACGAAGTTGCCACTCCAGCTGGCGTCAACGTAATCAAGAATGGCTTGACCTGCGGTGACGTAGACCTTGCCTTCCCAAGTGTGCGAGTTGTCGGTCATGGTAACGTTGATTTGGAAACGCGTGCCGTCCATGGTGCCTTCGTTGACGATAAAGCTGAAAGCGTCGGTCAGGGTTACGGTTTCGTTAGCGTTCAATACATCGAAGGTAGCCGTCTCGTTGAGGATCGTGATGCTGTGGCTCGGGCACGACAGCGTCACCGTGGTGGTGCCATCGGTCGGGTCGACACCGACGTTCTTGAATCCGATGCTCAGGTTGGTTTCCACGTTGACGGGAGTGAAGGTAGGGGTGCTGTTGTCAACGGTAATGAAGGGTCCTTCAGCGGGAAGGATTTCGATGGACATGATTTCAGTCACCTTGTTGTAGCCCAACACGGTGAGGGTAGCGGTGCCCACTTCGTTCAGCGGGTTGAAATGCATTGTGCATTCGCCGTTGACGATGTTGCTGGAGCAAATCACTTCGCCATTCATCATCAGCGTGGCGATACCGAAAGCAGTGTTCTGTGCGCTGATTTGCATCTCGCTCATGCCGAGCATTAAGGTGGAAGGCGAGCAGCTGACGTTCATGCTGACGGGGTTGTCGGTGCGTACCATCAAGCTCGGGTCGCCGAAGAGAATCCAGGTGTTATGGGTGTCGCCGTTGTCGGAAGGAGCGGCATCCAAAACGTACATGTTACCATTCAGGGATGCACCACCGAAGGTGTGGCAGAACTTGTCGGTTGATCTCCATTCGGTGAGGATGTCAACCATCTCGTCTTGTCCGTACATAGGCGGTTGCCAAGGTTGTGAAATCCAGCTGAACATGCCTCCGATAGCACCGGTAGGAGTACCCGTGCTGTTGTTGGTGGCTCTCAGCCAAGCCTCGCCGAAGCAGGTGCCGTCGAATTGGCCGTTGTTGCAGGCCACCGACCAGATGTAAGGCCATTTGTCGTCGTTCACCAAGGTGTTGACGTGGCTGTTGCTGTAGTTGGCAACGGCCCAGCTCGTCTGTGATCCGTGGTTGCAGTAGTTGATGATGCTGGCACCAGCGTTGACGTCGTTGCTGATGGCAGCGGCACTTGTCCCACTACCCACGCCGCTATATTGCTGCGTCACGGCTTCGTAGGTGTAGTGCATCAGGGTGTCGCGGACAAAGTTAATGTGCACATAGTCGGCTTCGCCGAAGTGGCCGTTTCCGGCACCTTCGTTGGCGGAAACGCCAATACCCTTGTTGAGCCAGGTGAGGCCTTCGGGCATGTCACGCTCATAATACAGCACCTTGTTGACATGGGTGTTCACGTCGGTGACGTTCTGCACCGAGAAACGGCCAACAAGCACTTCGAGGTAGTAGTCGTTGCCTTCCAGCTGACCGAACCAGTTGTCGGAACGGCCACCATTCATTGAATGGGGGGTGATGTCGCTGTAGTCGCCGACGAAGAGGATGTAACCGAGGTTATGGTTGGCATCTTCGTAGTAGTTTTGGATGTACGACTTGAGGGCGTTGTTGTTATTGCCTCCAGCTTCGCTAACGCTGACGATGGTGGTGGGACGTCCCGATTGGTTCTTCCATTCCACATAAGGCTGCATGGCATCCATATATTGGTCGGGGCAGATCACCAGTATCTCGCCATGGTCTTGAAGGAAGGTATACTTTGAAACACTCTCTTGATAGTTGATGAAGCGGTGGCTGTAGGCGGCATCCATCTCGGCCGACATCTTGACATTGGCTTTGCGGGCCACTTTTTGGTTTACGCCGTTGTCGCTCACCTTACGCATGGCGAGGGTTAGGCTATGGTAGACGCGAAGGGTCTTCGTCACGGGGTTGTAGGCGAAGGGACGTACCATAATGTTTTGTCCGCGGAAGTCACGGATGATGTAGGGCATTTCCAAATAGGCTTGCGTAGCAGGATAGAAGGCATCCTTGCTGTACATGGCGCCATAGGTGTAGGCCACGGTCTCGGGGTCGATGGCGCGGCTGAAGTTACCTTTTGAAGGAGCGATTTCGACGTTTTGGTAGTCGGTGAATTCGCTCTTGAGAACACTCACTTCCATCTCAGCCCTGTCGCCAATGATGGCCGGGACAGGAAACTGGGGAAGGTCGGGGGCACCGGCTTCAAGCATCGAGGCCATCTTGGGGACGGAGACGATTTGCTGAGGGCCATTAGGGGTGCTCACTTCGGTCAGATTGAAGCCACCCAGCGAGAAGTCGACAACGACTTGTTTCTCACTGCTCGAAATCAAAGTGACTTGTGGGGATGTCGGACTGCTCTTGCTGATGCCAGTCCACTGTTGGGCGAATGTCATTGCTGATAAAGCCACAAACACGAGGGAAAACAGTACTTTTTTCATGTGTTATTAGATATAGATTAAAATAATACGCTTAAAAACTGCAAAAATACGAATCTTTTTTCTAGTAGCGTGCCTTTCGTTTGAGTTTTATTTCAATTCAAAGTATTTATTTTTGTGTACCTTTGCCGCCTGAATTAAAAATGAATTGTTATGGGTTTTTTCTTGAAACTAATATTGACAGGCTTAGGCTGGGCTTTTGGAGGACCGTTGGGTGGCATCATCGGCTATGCCATCGGTTCGCTTTTTTCGGGTAACAGGCCGCGTGTGATCCGCTCCGAAGTGGAGGATACCTTTGGAAACACCGAGGAGAAACGTGATTTCAACGTGACGCTTTTGGTGCTCTCAGCCGCTGTGATGAAAGCCGACGGAAACGTGAAACGCTCCGAGTTGGATTACGTGAAACGCTTTTTCTTGCAGAATTTCGGTCAGCAGCGTGCCGAGAATTACATCAAGATGCTGCGCGAGATTCTGGATAAGGACTACAATCTTTATGAGGTCAGCCAGCAGGTGGGACGCTATATGGACTATTCCTCGCGTCTACAACTGCTTCATTACCTGTTTGGCATCGCCGATGCCGACGGCCGTATCTCGCAAGAGGAGTTGGGCGTCATCAACACCATTTCCGATTACATGGGCATCACCAACAGCGATTTTGCCTCGGTGAAGGCTATGTTTATCAAGGAAACCGACAGCGCTTACAAGATTCTCGGCATCGAGCCTTCCGCTACCGACGAGGAGGTGAAGAAAGCCTACCGCGAGATGGCCAAGAAAAACCATCCCGACCTGGTCACCAACCTCGGAGAAGAGGTGCGGCAAGCCGCCGAAAAGAAGTTCCAGGAAATCAACGGAGCCTACGAATCCATCAAGAAACAACGAGGTATATAAATGAAAAAAGCCGCTCGAAAGCGGCTTTTTTCATTTGTGAAACTTAGTCTTTATTCCACGACGACCTTCTCCACGCGAATTTGCGTGCCAGAGGTGAGGCGGAGGAAGTAGACGCCCTTGGCCATGCCGTTGACATTGATCTGGGTGTTACCCGTGGCAGTGCCTTCAGCGACCTTCTGACCCATGCCGTTGAACATCATGTAGCTGTATTCGGCATCGCCTTCAACATACAAGGTGTTGTTGACGGGGTTGGGATAGATGGCAAATGCAACTTCGTTCTCGATGACGGCGTCGGTGAGTTCGACGACGACGCAAGCGGGAGAGGCAATACCATCGGCATATTCAGCAAACACGCAGTAGGTGTAGGAACCATCGTGGTCAATCGTGTTGTCGGTGTAGGTGGCTTGGGCCGTCTCGCCGATTTCGATACCGTTGCGCCAAATGATGAAGTTGGTTGCACCAGCGGGAGCCGTCCAGGTCAGCGTGACGTTAGCCACCGAAGGTTCGGCTTGGAGGTTCTCGACGGGAGCGAGGTCGTTACCACCGCCGCAATTAACGTCAAATTGGAAGGACCATGATGAACTGGGGCTGCTGGCTTCGGTGATGACGGTGCCGTCATCATATTTTACGGTGAACGAGCACTCAGAGGCATAGTTGCCGTTGACCCAGCTGAGAGTCACATGGACGCCCATGCCGATTTCAAGGGTGTATTCAGCGGAGTTGCCGTTTTGAATGGTCAGTTCTTGAGTGGGCGTGCCGTCGTCGAAAGCCACGCGGAGCTTGTTGCCGTTCCAGCCGTCGCCCCATGAGTCGGCGAGCGAGAAGATGACGACACAAGCGTTCTTAAGGGTGGCGCTGCCTTCAGCGGTGAGGCCGCCGTCGGCAGTCAAGGTGAAGGTCAGAGGCAGTTGCTCCGTGCTGGGGCAGCTGGGGCTGACGATGACATTGAACACGCATGAAGCGGTGCCTTCAGGATCGATGGTGCCCATCTGGATGGAGCTGCTCTCGAAACTGACATATTGGCTCGTCGAGACGATGGTGGCAACGGCGTTGGTAGCCATGTAGTGGCCCACGTTTTTGAAGTTAGCCACGACAGTGACGGTCTCGCCAGGAGTGAAGCCGCCAGCTTGTGCGTCGACAAATTCCAGAGTGGCTTCGCCAGCGGTGATGACGGCTCTGCCTTCCCAAGTGTCGCTACCGCAAACGGCGGTGATATTGATGGTGAAGCGCGTGCCATCGGCAACGCCAGAGGCGATATTATAGCTGAAACCATTCACGGTGGTGGTGGCTTCGGGAGCGAGGCTGCCGAAGGAACCCGTGGGCTGGGTGAAGGTGAGAGCAGGATCGTCGCAGGTCAGCGTGACGTTGGTGGTGCCAGTGGTGGCAGCGGTACCGACGTTCTTGAAGGTGATGCCGAGTTGGGCTTCCTCGCCGACGTGAGCATAGGCGGGTGAGTAGCTGTCAATAGAGACAAAGGGACCTTCGAGGGCTGCGGCGGGAATGGTCTGGATGTAAGGAATACGCTGGGGAGCGGTCACGCAGATGGTGACGTCGCCGCCAGAGGTGATGGGATCGACATTGACGTTGATGGTGCCTGTCTCGTCAACGAGACCCACGCCATAAAGCACGCCGTCCTTGCTGATGGCCACGTATGAGCCGGGATCGGCACTCACTTGGTATGTGCTGATGCCGATGGGGAAGATGGGCATGTGGCTCACAGTGTTAGCGATAGGCTGCACACGGAAAGGCATGATAGAGCCATCGCCCAAGGTGTGGTAGGCTTGCCAGTAGTAAAGGGTGGCGCTGTGCATTTGGTATCCAAGGGCTTGGGCAGCATTGCCAGCAAGGCATCCGATGAAAAGGTAAGAGTTGACGGTGTGATATGCATCGTCGCTCCAAATGGCGTCATACAGACCCATGGTGGTCTCTTCATAGGAAGGCATGGTGCCGTCGGCACGGTTGGTGGCACCAACACCAAAGTAATAGTCGTTATACCAGGTGGTGTTCGGGCAAGAACCGATGTAGGCGTATGCGCCCTTGTTCTCGGCACGCACCATGGCTTCGCCGAAGCAGGTGCCATAACCCCAGTCGCCAGATTGGCAGCAGTTACCGATGGCGAGGAAATACTTGTGTTCGTTGGTCAGTTGGTTGACGTTGTTGACGTTGAATTCAGGGCCAGCCCAGCTGGTTTGGCTGCCGTGAGCCGTGTAGTTGGCAAAGCCGACGCCAGTGCTCAGATAGCTATAGCAATTGGTGTAAGTGCCATGGCTGAACTCATAGACGTTGTCGAAACCGTGTTCGGTGTTGTAGTAGTAGTTGGTGGCATACCAAATGGTAGGACGACCCACAGTGACTCCATAACCGCTGTCTTCACCAGCGATGAGGAGCACATTGTTCAGGTAGCTCGGGTCGGGCATGAGGTATTTCTCATATTCCAGGGCTTTGCTCAGCATGGCACTCATCTGTGCCTTGGTCGTGGCCGACAGACGGCTGTGGAACATATCGGGGAACTCGTCGCCGTCGGCACTCGAATAATAAAGGTCGGTCACACAAGAGGTCTGGCTGCCAGTGGCAGAGGCCGGCACTTGATCCTTGTCGCCCATGATGATGAGGAAGGTGGGGGCGTCTTGGGCATACTTGTTTTGGATGAAGGTCTTGATGGCGGCGGCAGTGCTGCCCACTTCATCGGTGAAGTTCAAGTCGATGTAGATACCTTTCATGGTCTTCCACTCCAGCCAATCTTGAATGACATCGTCAAACATACGGTTGGCGACGATGAGCATCTTCACAGGAGCCTGCCACAGGTCTGGGTGCTGGTCGTACACGTCGTCACGCCAGTTGAACATCTGCTTGTAGACGCCAGCGAAGTAGGGGCTGAAGGTTCTTTCAAACTCGGAGTACGAAGCCGACTTGTCATATTGTCCGTAGCGGACTTCAACTTCGATGTCGTTGTATACGCGGATGCTGTTGGTGGCAGCGTCATATTGCACAGGGTTGATGGTCAGGGCACCGATTTGGATGCCACGCATCGTGCCTTGGATTTGCACGAGGGCGATAGGACGCTCGGCAAAGCCCTTGGCGGCATAAGCCTTGTCGCTGTAAGCAAACGGAACGTTTTCTTGATTCTTGTAAACCAGTTCCTGTTGGGGATAGATCGTCTTGATGCCATAGTCGGCAAGACGGTAGGTGCTGGTGCTGTAGTTCTTCACCTCGACGGTGATATCGTTGACACCGAAGGGGACGGCGATGAGCTGGTTGGCAGCGGGCAGCGAAGGCTCGCCGATATTACCGCTGGGGTAAGTCCCGTCCATGGTGATGTTGGAGAACACACCTTTTTCAGTGTTGACTTCAGTGGCGTTGATGCTGCTGAAGGAGAAGTTGGCGGTGAAACCGTCACTGGTCACATTGACACATTGTTGTGCCGAACTGGCTCTGCCTAAGTCGATGCGCTGTGCGCTGACGGTGGAGCCGATGAGCAATCCGATCAGAAGGAATGCTGCGGTTAAAATGTTGGCTTTTCTCATTAGTTTGAATTATTAAATGATACTTTAGATTGTTGTCCTTTCTAGAGGGATATGAACCTGCAAAAATAATGTTTTTTCCGAATAAAGGCCGCGCCTTTCGGGAAAAATGTTGCCTTATGGGAAATAATTTGTGCCGAAAAGGCTTATCTGCCTTTCAAAATGTTGTTGTATTCCTTGCTGTTGCCGAGCACCTCCAAGGCTTTCTGAATCCCAGGGTCAGTGGAGGCCATCACCTGATAGTATTGCTGCGTCTCCCATACGTTGCGGGCGATGAGGGCCTTCATCTGCAAGAGGATGAACTTCTCGGAGTGCCTAAACTGCTCGTCGTTCCATTCAACCTTGGCGTCTTCGGCGGCTTTCTTCAGCCCGTTGATGAGGTCTTGGTCGACAACGAAGTCTTTGTTATAGTTTTCAAAATCACCGTATTGCGCCTTGATGGCGTCGCGGTGCTTGAGGGCGTAGTCGGTGGTGAAACGGTTCAAGGCACCCTTACGGACGAGGTTGGTGTAGAGTTTGCTGTTGTAGGCCGTGTCGACAGGGATGAAGATGTCGGGCATGATGCCACCACCGCCGTAAACGGTGCGCCCGCCGTCGGTCTTGTATTTCAGCGAGTCGGGGAAGTGGATGCTGTCGGCATGGTAGTATTCGCCGTTTTTGAGGCGTTTCTCCATCTCCTTGGCATAGTCCTCAACGCCGTTTTCGTAGGGACGTTGGATGCAACGACCCGAAGGCGTGTGGTAACGCGAGGTGGTGAGGCGGATGACGGCGCCGTCGGGCAGGTTGAAAGGTCTTTGTACCAGACCTTTGCCGAAGGAACGACGGCCGATGACGACGCCACGGTCGTGGTCCTGGATGGCACCCGAGAGAATCTCGCTGGCCGAGGCCGAGCCTTCGTCGATGAGGACGACGAGTTTGCCGGCGGTGTATAGTCCGTTTTTCTTGCTCCTCCATTCCTGACGAGGCGAGTGTATGCCTTCGGTGAAGACGATGAGTTTGTTTTCGGTGAGGAACTGGTCGACGAGCTCAATGGCGGTGTTGAGGTAACCGCCCGTGTTGCCGCGCAGGTCGAAGATGAGCGACTCCATGCCTTGTGCCTGCAGCTTGTTGAAAGCCTCCATGAACTCTTGGTTAGACTCTTGTGCGAAGCGGTCAAGCTTGATGTAGCCGACATGGTTGTCAAGCATATAGGCTGCGTTGATGCTGTTCAACGGAATCTTGTCGCGGGTGATTTCAAAATCAATGAGTTCGGGGTCGCTACCGCGCTTCACGCTGACGGTGACCTTGGTGCCTTTCTTGCCGCGCAGGCGTTTCTGCACATAGTCGTTGTCGATCTTCTTGCCAAAGGCATCCTCGCCGTCGATTTTGATAATCTGGTCACCGGTCATGATGCCGACTTTCTCGGAGGGACCTCCTGCCGTGGGGCTGATGACGGTGATAGTGTCGCGGATGAGCTGGTAGGTCACGCCGATGCCCTCGAAGCTACCCACGAGGGGTTCGTTGGTCTTCTCCACATCTTTCTTCGAGATGTAGGCCGAGTGCGGGTCGAGTTCCTTCAGCGCGGCGATGATGGCGTCTTCCGTCACCTTGTCGAGGTTGGCGGTGTCAACGTAGAAGTTCTCTATCAGATAAAGCGTGGTGCCCAGTTTTTGGGCGTTCATCTGGGCTTTGGATTGGGCTGTGGCTGCCATGGCAAAGAGGCAAGCAATAGCCAAAAAAAACAATTTCAGTGATTTCATTGGGATAGAATAAGATTTTAGGGGCGCAAAGATAATGCATTTTTCGGAAAAGAGGTGCTTTAGTACGCAAATCTGCATGTTCATTTCGTTCGAAATTCCGAAACGTTTGAGTATACAAATGAAAGTGGTAGTAAATCAGTCTAAGTTCTCTTTTTTTTACTGGGTTACATCCAAAGCCAATTGCTTTTCGTATTCTCCGTCTTCAAAGATTTCAAAATCAACGGTGTAGATTTCTTTTCCAATAGCGTATTTGATTTGCCCCTTGCCTACGAATAGGTTGGCTGCGGTCACTTTGCTTCGATGGACCCCTAATCCTGTGGCGAAACAATAGGCCAACAACGCTCTTGCGCTTTTGTGCCCTTTAAGTGTGGCTTGGGTAAGGCAATCGATGGCTTGTTTGTTTTCTTGACTGGTGTCGCCGCCAAACAGCAGTTGGAAGCCTTTCTGATAGAGAGAATCCGTTTCGGTCTTGATGCTGTTTTTATCTAAAGGCACGATAGAAATAGGCGTTTTTGTTGAGGTAATTGGGGCTGACAATTGACTGATTAACTGGGTGTTTTCGACGATACTTCTTTGTTCGTTGGCCTGATCCTGCCAATAGGTGGCTAATTCTTGGTTTTGCTCAACGCCGAGGCCATAGAGGTAACATCTGCTTAATGTATATTGGGCGTCCATCAAACCCTGATCGGCCGCTTTTCTGAGCCATTGCATTGAAAGGTTGCGATCAACGGGCACCATGAAACCTTCCTCGTAAAACTTGGCTAAAAAGAATTGCCCGTTTGGGTTGCCTTGATAGGCGGCTCGTTGGATATGAAGGAAAGCCAGGGAATCGTTTTTCTCGACGAATTGACCGTGATAATATAGTTCGCCAATCATGAAGTCGGCTTGCAGTATTTTATGTTTGGCTGCTTGCTCAAACCATTGTATGGACTTTTGTGGGTCGAAGCATTCGAGATCCTTATTTAGATAGATGTAACCCAACCGAAGTGCAGCATTACCGCTACCTTTTTCATAGGATTTGGAAAAATTGGAAATGGATTCTTCAATGTCTGTTTCAGTACCCAAGCCGTTCAAATAGCAAATGCCAAGGTTGAAATATGCACTTTTAAAGTCCTGTTCGGCTGCTTTTTTGAACCACTTGAAGGCCTCATCATAGTTTTGGCTCCCTAGATAATAGCATCCTAAATCATTCTGAGCATTGACATCACCCGCCTTGGCCGCCTTTTTTAATAAGTCGAGAGGGGTGTCTTGATGCTGAAAACGAAGGTAGAGGTATGCCGAAATCAGCAATAAGAAACAGATGTTTGTTAATATGAGGCCTTTGGGCAATCTCATAGGGTGATAATGTCATTTTAAAAATGCAAAAATAGCGATTTTTCGAGAGAAAGCAGTTTGTTTGCGGAAAATGCTTAAATTTGCCCTATGAAATAATGAAAAAAATGTTTTTTCAAAGAATGGTATATTGTGTTGGCAAGATACAGAACAACCGAAAATATCCGAAATGGCTTCGGTTTAGAAGTGAGGAATTTGCCGTTGGATCTGCTTTCGTGTTCTGGGGCATAATACTATTGACAGCAGGTTTTTTCTTGCCACAAGAATATCGCGAACCCCCATATTCCAAATACATTTGTTATCCTATATTCGCCATCATGTTATTTGGCTTAATCTTGATTTTTGTTCTTGACTATAAAACTAGAAAAAATGGCCTTAAAAAGAAATCAGGATGGATTTCGAATAAGGCTATGCGAAGGATTACTTTTGTTTTTGTATTCGTCCCTTTTTATATCTGTTTGTTGATGATAATATCAGCATGGGTTTTTGTTATTGGTGGCATTATTACTGGGAAGATACCTAGCCGGTTTTAGCCCTAGTATAGATTGATTATCAATCATCCATTTTAGGATGTAAGGAATGGTAAAATAATAGATTACCGACGATAGTCTTGTGGCCCTGGTAATGTCAAGCGGAAATTGATGGGTATCATATACATGACCCTGACTTTTTCCCCCGAAGCCTCGCCTGGAATCCAGTTGGGCATCATTTTGACGACACGTACGGCTTCTTCATCACAGCCACCGCCGATGCCTTGGAGTACTTTGACGTTAGATACACTTCCGTCAGTCTCGACAACAAAACCGACAAATACTTTGCCAGATATGCCCTGTTTTTTTGCTTCTTCGGGATATCTTACATTTGTGCCTATGAAATCCAACAATCCTTGCTCGCCGCCAGGGAAAGCGGGCATTTTTTCCACAAATACCCATTTTGCGGTATCTGCTTGTGCTTGAGGCTGTTCAATGATTTTGTAATTGATGGGCAGCATGGAACTGACGCGAACGGGCTCCCCATTACGCTTTCCTGGAATCCATGCAGGCATATCCTTTACAACGCGAACGGCTTCAGCATTGCATTCCTCGCCAATCCCCCTCTTGACTTCGACGTTTGAAATGCTTCCGTCTTTTTCGACCACGAAGCCAATGAAGACTTTGCCTTGGATGCCTTGGGCTTTCTCGGCTTGAGGATAGTGGACGTTGTGGGTGATGTATTCTACTAAAGCCGAATCACCGCCTTGAAATTGGGGCATTTCATCAACAATGGTATAAATGGTTGTGTCGTTGTTGGCAGGCTCTTGGGCTTGAGCGGAAACCATAGCAAACGCACAAGCCAAGGCTATCATCATTGTTTTTATATGTTTCATGGCATCGCTTTATTGGGTTACTGTCTCAAAATCTCAAAAGTATTGTCCGCATTCAGCTTGATGATGGTCGAACTTTTGGGCTTGCAGAAGCTGTCGTGGTAGAGCTGCACCACATAATCCACCGAGTTTTTGATTTCATCGCAGATGTCGCTGAAAATCATCGATGAAGGTTGCCCGGTCAGGTTGGCTGAGGTGGAAGTGATGGGCTTGCCGAGGCGGCGGATGACTTCCTTGCAGAACTCGTTGTCAACCACGCGGATGCAGATGCTCTTGTCGTCGGAAACGGCCTTGGCCAAGTTCTTGCTTTCTGGATAGATGATGCTCAGCGGACTTTTGGCGCCCTTGATGAGGTCGTAGGCGATGGCGGGCACGTTAACCACGTAATCCTGAAGCCTTTCCACTGAATCGACGAGGATGATGAGGCTCTTGCTGAGCGGCCTCTGCTTGACGGCGTAGACCCGCAAGCAGGCCTTGTTGTTGGTGGCGTCGCAGCCCACACCCCAAATGGTGTCGGTGGGGTAGAGGATGGTCTTTCCGGCTTTCAGTGCCGCCACAGTGCGTTCCACTTCTTGTTCAAATGATTCTTCCATTTTCTTTTGGTTTTTGGGATTGTCCTGCGGACAAGAAATCGTTCAAAAATTCTTTCAAAATCTATCAAAAATTTATCTTATTGATTTTGAACGATTTTATATTGATTTTTGATGGATTTCTTGCGAAGCAATCCCATTATTGTTTTCTTTGATTTTCTTTCTTAATAGGTTGTATTTATGTCTATTGGCCTGCATCATCACGCGGCAGATGCTGAAGCCCGTCTTGCCGTAGAGGAAGCCGCCTTTTATTATATAGGTGCGGATGAAATTGATGCTCGGGCTGAAAAGATAGGGCAGGAGGCCCGTCTTCTTGCCACGTTCGTAGTACGACTGCGCGCCCAACTCGGCGAAGTGGAACTGCTGCTTGCGGAAGGCCTCGGGCGTGTCCCAGGAATAGTGCAGCAGGTCGCCGTGCAACAGGGTTTTCTTCGGCTCGCTCTTATAGTTCAGCCATTCGTGGATGATGCCTTCCCACTCGGCAAAGCCCCGTCTCCAGATACGGATCTTGGTCTCGGGATAGAGCCCGCAGCCTTTCACCCACTGACCGCAATAGTTGTTGAGACGGTTCATTGCGAAGACTTCGTTCTCGGCGATGTCTTTGTCTTTCAGCGATTTGATGGACTGTTTTAGTTCGTCCGAGAGGGCTTCGTCGGCATCGATGCTGAAGATGAGGTCGCATGTGGCGAGGTCGTCGGCAAGGTTTTTCTGGTCAGAGTAGCCGAGCCAGTCTTGGGTGAAGAACTTCGCACCGTAGCGGTCGCAGATGGCTTCGGTCGCATCGGTGGAATGCGAGTCAACGACGATGATTTCGTCGGCAATATCCTTAACGGAGTCAAGGCATTGCGCGATTTTCTGCTCCTCGTTGAAGGTGATGATGACGACCGAAATGGTGTTCATGGACGCAAATTTTCCGCAAAAGTAATGTTTTCTTTGGTTATGGGGATTTGCTTCGCAAAGAAATCTGTAGAAAATCACAATAAAATTCCTATCTTTGCGCCCTTATCTGAACAATCGGTGAATATCGGAATTCCCATCTGGATGTTAGCCTTATCGCTGCTGGCAGGTCTGGCGGCGGCCACATTGTTGTATTTCCGAAACAAGAAACAACACTACGGCAAAGCATTGACAATCATTTTGTTTGCACTACGGACATTGATAGTTGGCTTAGTGGTCTTGTTGCTTTTCAACCCGCTGATAAGGCAGAAATTCAGCTCGGTGGAGACGCCTACGATTATCCTTGCTCACGACAATTCCTCGTCCGTCGTCCTTTGCAAGGATTCGGCGTTTTACAAAAAAGATTATCTGACTCAATTTGAGCAGTTTAGGAAAGACTTGAACGCTGATTTTCAAGTCGATGAATACCTTTTTGGCGAAGAAGTCCGTGATTTCGAGCGACTCGATTTCTCTGACCAGCTGACGGACTTGTCGTCGCTCATAAAGACCTTGGACAGAAGATATTACAAGCGCAATGTGGGTGCGGTGCTACTCTTCTCCGACGGCATCTACAACCGTGGCTTCGAGCCGGAACTGGTGGCGGAGAACTTCCCGTTTCCCATCCATACCGTGGTTTTGGGCGACACGGTTTCCTATCCCGACCTTGCCATCCGCAATGTGCATTATAATAAGGTTGTGTCGCTCGGTGCGACCTTCCCCATCCGCATAACAGTGGCCGCCCGCGACTTGGCCGGCCGCAAAGCCCAACTGACCCTCAAGGAAAGCGGTCGCATCATCGAGAAACGCGAAATTGAGATTCCGTCTAACCGCTTCTCCAAGGAAGTCGACTTCATGCTCGACGCCACCAAGAAAGGCGTGATGCCTATCGACATCGAAGTGAGTGGCATTGCCGAGGAGGAGCATCTGCTCAACAATGTGCGGCATATCTTCATTGAGGTACTTGACCAAAAGTACAAGCTGCTCTGTGTGGCGGCCTCGCCGCATCCCGACCTGGGAGCTTTGCGCAGTGTGCTCAACGACAACTACGAGGTGGATTTCTGCTTCGGCAAGGAAAACCTGCCCGAGTTCAGCAACTACGACCTAGTCGTCCTGCATCAGGTGCCTTCGGCCAAGATGGATTTCAATGCCTTGAAGTCGCAGCTGGACAAGAATGTGAAGCTGCCAGTGCTCTTCGTCGTCGGCAATGAGACAGACAGGAGCCTCCTCGGCAAGTTGCAGAATGTCTATGAGTTGCATTCTGGCGCTACTAATACCTTGATGGATGTCAAGGCCCATCTGAACACTTCGTTCTCGACCTTCACCTTTGATGACAAAGCGGAGCAACTCATCGCGAAATACCCGCCTTTGGCCTTGCCTCACATGGAAATCAACGCCTTGCAGAATCACGACGACCTGCTTTTGCAGGAGGTGATGGGGGTGAAGTCGGGACTGCCGCTGCTAAGCTTTGCCTCCGACAGACGCAAGATGGCTTTCCTGTTCGGCACCAACATCTGGCGCTGGCGTTTGTTTGAATACTACCAGTCGAAGAACCACGATGTGTTCGATGAACTCTTCTCTAAGACGTTGAAGTACTTGCTGCTGTCGGCAAACGACGGCTCGGCCATCTACGCCAAGGAGAACTATTACAGCAACGAGCCGGTCATCATTACCGCTGAGTTACGCAACCCCAACAACGAGCTCATCACCGACCCTGACGTGACCATTCAGATTATCAACAAGTTGACAAACGAGGTCTACGACTACACCTTCTCGAAGCGCGACCACGACTATCAGTTGAACGCAGGTCTTTTGCCCGAGGGCTTGTACCAATATAAGCTGGAGGCGCAGATGGGCGACCGCAAAATCAACGTGAACGGCACCTTCAGCGTGGTGGCCATCGGCATTGAGGAACAACAGCTCACCGCCGACTTGGAGCGGATGCTTAACATAGCGCGTCTGACCAACGGAAACTGCTATACAGCACAACAGTTGCAACAACTCGCAGAGGACTTACGCCACGACACGCGCATCACCTCCGTTGAACACCATGAGAGCCGCTTCGAGGACCTCATCCATTCCAAGTGGATTTTCTTCGTCCTCATCGGCCTGGCCGCGATAGAGTGGTTCCTGCGGAAGATGTTCGGCTCCTATTAAATCATTAAATTTTGAATCTTTAAATCTTTAATACTATCACTTTATGAAAATTCAAGATCAAGCTGTCGTCACCATGACCTACGTCCTGCGTGAGAACGACGAAAACGGTCCTATCCTTCAGGAGACCACGAAAGAGAACCCCTTTGTGTGCATTTTCGGTATGCACCAGTTGTTGCCCAAGTTCGAGGAGAACTTGATGGGCAAGGAGCCCGGCGACCATTATGCTTTCCACCTGACCCCAGAAGAGGGCTACGGTGAGCGTGACGAGAACTACATTATGGACCTCGACAAGAACATGTTCATGCAGAACGGCGTTTTGAGTGAAATCGTGAAAGTCGGTGCTCAGTTGATGATGCAGACCTCCGACGGTCGCCCGATTGCCGGCATCGTCCGTGAGATTGGCGACAAACATGTGAAGATGGACTTCAACCACGACATGGCGGGCAAGCACCTCCATTTTTCGGGTGAGATCCTCGACGTGCGCGAGTCGACCGATGAAGACTTCGGCGCAGGTGGTTGTGCCGGTTGCGGCGGCGACTGCGGTGAAGGCGGTTGCGAAGGCTGCAACTAAACAAAAAATGCCGCGCATTTGCGCGGCATTTTTTTATCATTTCCTCAGCCCCGCCAATTGCTGCTCAATCACAGCAATCTTGGCTTCGGCATCGGCTTTTTTCTTGCGTTCCTTGTCGACGACGGCGGCAGGAGCACCGCTCACGAAGCGCTCGTTGGAAAGCTTGGCTTCAACGCTCTTCAGGAACCCCTGAGCGTATTTCAGTTCTTCTTCCAACTTCTTGATCTCGGCCTCCACATCGACGCTGCCGGTGAGCGGCACGAAGAACTCGGTGCTGCCCACGATGAAGCCAAAGGCACCAGCGGGAGCCTCAGCCACATAACTCACCTCGCTCACGTTGCAAAGCTTGGCAATCACGCAGTCGAAGTCCTTGTTGGCCGTGCCCTTCACCACGAGTTGGATGGCGTCGCGGAAGGCGATGTTTTTGTCGGAACGCACCTTACGGACGTTATTGATGACCTCTTGGGTGAACTCGAACTGCTTCAGGATAGCCTTGTCAACGGCTTGCAGCTTGGGCTGCTGAGCGATGATGATGTCATCACCTTCTTTGCGCTCGGCGATGGCGTGCCAGATTTCCTCGGTGATAAACGGCATGAAGGGGTGCAGCAAGAGCATCAGGTTCTCGAAGAACTTAATAGTGGCGGCGTAGGTCACGGGGTCGATGCCCTGGCCTTGCGGCGCCTTCACCATCTCGAGGTACCACGAGCAGAAGTCATCCCAAGTGAGTTTGTAGATGCCCATCAAGGCGTCGCTCAAGCGGTACTTGTCGATGTTGTCGTTGGTCTCGGCCAACACTTGGTTGAAGCGGGCCTCAAACCACTTCACGGCCATCTTGGCGGCCTCGGGTTGGGCGGCGTTTTCGTCCACATTCCAGCCTTTCACGAGACGCAAGGCGTTCCAGATCTTGTTGCAGAAGTTGCGGCCTTGCTCGCAGAGGGCCTCGTCGAAGAGGATGTCGTTGCCGGCAGGGGCGCTGAGCATCATGCCCATACGCACGCCATCGGCACCGAACTTGTCGATGAGTTCAATCGGGTCGGGGGAGTTGCCCAATGACTTGGACATCTTGCGGCCTAACTTGTCTCTCACGATACCAGTGAAATACACATTCTTAAACGGCACTTCATTCTGGTATTCCTCACCAGCCATGATCATGCGCGCCACCCAGAAGAAGATGATGTCTGGGGCGGTGATGAGGTCGTTGGTGGGGTAGTAGTATTTGAACTCAGCATTTTCGGGGTCGAGGATGCCGTTGAAGAGCGACAAAGGCCACAGCCATGAGCTGAACCAAGTGTCCAAGGCATCATCATCTTGACGCAAGTCTTTGAGGGTCAAATTCTTGTTACCAGTCTTCTCGATGGCGAGTTTCAAGGCTTCTTCTGGAGTCTCGGCGACCACGAAACCGCCTTCGGGCAGGTAGTAGGCCGGAATCTGATGGCCCCACCACAGCTGACGGCTGATGCACCAGTCCTTGATGTTTTCCAACCAGTGGCGGTAGAGGTTGACATACTTGGCGGGATAGAACTTGATGTCGCCATTCAACACGGGTTTCAGAGCGATGTCGGCGAGGTGCTCCATCTTGAGGAACCATTGCATCGAGAGCTTCGGCTCAATCGGCACATTGGTACGCTCGGAGTACCCCACCTTATTATTATAGTCTTCGATTTTCTCAAGGAGGCCAGCTTCCTTCATGTCGATGATGATCTGCTTACGGCAGTCCTCCCGGCTCATGCCGATGTACATGCCAGCAGCCTCACTCAAGGTGGCGTCATCGTTGAAGATGTTGATGCTCTGCAGGTTGTGCTTCTCGCCCAACATATAGTCGTTCACATCGTGGGCGGGAGTGACCTTCAGACAGCCCGTACCGAACTCGATGTCGACATAGCCGTCTTCGATGACGGGGATAACGCGATTGACCAACGGCACCACGACTTTCTTGCCGCGCAGCCATTGGTTCTTGGGGTCGGCAGGGTTGATGCACATGGCGGTGTCGCCCATGATGGTTTCGGGGCGCGTGGTGGCCACCACGGCATAGCGGCGACCTTGCTCATCGGTGTGGATGATTTCGCCTTCAGCACCTGTGGCACCTGTGCCGTCGTCCTCGTGGAGGTAATAACGGAGGTAGAACAGCTTGCTGTGTTCATCCTTGAAGATGACTTCTTCGTCGCTCAAAGCCGTTAAGGCTTTCGGGTCCCAGTTGACCATACGAACGCCACGGTAAATCAGGCCTTTGTTATACAGGTCGACGAAGGCGCGGATGACGCTCTTCGAGCGGATGTCGTCCATGGTGAACGAGGTGCGTTCCCAGTCGCAGGAGCAACCCAGGCGGCGCAACTGCTTGAGGATGATGCCGCCGTGCTCGTGGGTCCAGTCCCAAGCGTGCTTGAGGAACTCTTCGCGGCCGATGTCGGTCTTCTTGATGCCCTGTTGCGCCAGCTTGTTCACCACCTTGGCTTCGGTGGCAATGGAGGCGTGGTCGGTGCCGGGCACCCAGCAGGCGTTCTTGCCCTGCATACGTGCACGACGGATCAGGATGTCCTGAATCGTGTTGTTCATCATGTGGCCCATGTGAAGCACGCCAGTAACATTCGGCGGTGGGATCACGATGGTATAGGGTTCGCGTTCGTCGGGAGTGGAGTGGAAGTAGTTCTTGTCCATCCAGTGTTCGTACCATTTGCCTTCAACTTCCTGAGGGCTGTATTTGCTGCTGATTTCCATAGTCGTAAAAATGAAGCGCAAAAGTAGGAAAAAATCGGCAATGCACGGACTTTTTTCACCATTTTTGCAATGGCATTGATTATTTTCATATTTTTGTCCGTTAATTGGAAAACGAGAAATTTGAAAAACAACAAATCAATAATCATTAAAAACAAATCATTATGGAATTTTTGAAAGAAAATTTGACAATCGTACTGTTGTGCGTGATTCTTGCCATCGTGATTCCCTTCCTGATCTTCTACTTGAGGACCGCGAAGCGTGATCACCCGAAAGGCTTGATTGCTGCTGCCTTGAGTAACATGGGCGAGCGTTTTGGCTACTACATCATGAATGCCATCCTGCTGCTGTTCCTCGTTTCGAAGTTCGGTCTGCCCGATGCTACTGCCGGCCTCATCTATTCTGTGTTCTACTTCGGCATCTATGTCCTTGCCTTGGTGGGCGGTATCATTGCCGACCGTACCCAAAACTATCATGGCACCATCCAGTGGGGTCTGGTCATCATGGCCATCGGTTATGTGGCGCTTGCCATCCCGCTGTTCAGCCGTAACGCCGATGGTATCATTGCTGACGGCAATGGCGCATGGTGGGGTATCTTGATCTTCACCTGCGTGGCTCTGCTTATGATCGCCTTCGGTAACGGTCTCTTCAAAGGCAACCTGCAGGCTTTAGTGGGTCAGTTGTATGACAACTTTGAGGCCGAAGCTGCCAAGAAAGGCCCCGAGGCTTTGGCTGAAGCCAAGGATCGTCGCGACAGCGGTTTCCAGATTTTCTACGTGTTCATCAACATCGGTGGCGTGATCGCCCCCTTCGTGGCTCCTCTGCTGCGTACGTGGTGGCTTAAGGCTCACAACTTCATTTACAATGCCGACATGCCTGCCCTCTGCCATCAGTTCCTGAAAGATGGCCAGGTGACTAGCAAGTTCACTGAGACCATGGGCAATTCCGTTATTGATGCCAGTGCTGCTACCGACCTGACTCAATTCTGCTCCGACTATATCGGTGTATATAACCAAGGTATCCACTTCGCTTTCATCGCTTCGATGATCGCCATGATGATTTCCTTGGTTGTGTTCTTCACCCAAAAGAAGAAGTTCCCGCAACCCGCCAAGAAGCTGGCCGCTGAAGTTGCCGGTTACACTCCCGAGGAGAAAGCCGCTATGGCCAAGGAAATCAAGCAGCGTATCGCAGCTTTGTTCGCCGTGTTGGGTATCGCCGTGTTCTTCTGGCTCTCGTTCCACCAGAACGGCCAGTCGCTGATGGTGTTCGCCCGCGACTTCGTCAACTCCGAGTGGCTCGCTCCTGAGATCACCCAGGCCTTGAACCCGCTGTTCGTGATCATCCTGACGCCTATCGTCATGGGTATCTTCGCCTCGTTGGTCAGAAAGGGCAAGGGCGTGTCTACACCGCGTAAGATTGCTTTGGGTATGTTCATCGCAGGTATCGCTTACCTCTTCCTGATGGTCCTCTCGCTGGCTAACGGTTATCCGTCGGGCGATGAGTTCCGTGCCATGGATAGCAATGCTATGGCTGCCGCAGGTTTGCATAAGCAAGGATACTGGGTGATGTTTGTCGTTTACTTCTTCCTGACTGTGGCCGAGTTGTTCATCTCCCCGTTGGGTCTGTCGTTTGTGTCGAAAGTGGCACCTCGTCATATGCTGGGTCTCTGCCAAGGTCTGTGGCTCGCTGCCACCGCCATCGGCAACCTGATGATCTGGATTGGCCCTGTCATGTACAATGCTTGGCCGATCTGGATTTGCTGGGCTGTGTTCTTGGCTATCTGCCTCATCTCCATGTCAGTTATGTTGGGTATGGTGAAGTGGCTTGAAAGAGTGACTGCTTAATCACTTTGCTATAAGGAAAGACAAAGGCTTGCTTCGGCAAGCCTTTGTCATATAAGAGTAATTATCAATTATCAATTCTCAATTATGTTCAAGGGTCATCCTAAAGGGCTTTACGCTCTCGCGTTAGCCAACACTGGCGAACGCTTTGGCTACTACACCATGTTGGCCATCTTTGTGCTTTTCTTGCAGGCTAAGTTCGGCTACAACGAGGCACAGGCAGGCCACATCTATGGCCTCTTCCTCGGCTGCGTCTATTTCATGCCTCTCATCGGCGGTATGCTCGCCGACCGTTTCGGCTATGGCAAGATGGTGAAGTCGGGCATCGTGGTGATGTTCTTGGGTTACTTGCTGCTGGCGGTGCCTATGGCAACGACTACGGCAAAAGTCACCATGTTTTCCGCCTTGGCGCTCATCGCCATCGGCACGGGACTGTTTAAGGGCAACCTACAGGTGATGGTGGGCAACTTATACGATGAGGCCAAATACAGTGCCTTCCGTGACAATGGCTTCAGCCTGTTCTATATGGCCATCAATATTGGCTCTATGTTCGCACCCATGGCCGCTACTAAGGTCACTGACTTGTTCCTCGGCAAGGCAGGCTTCAGCTATGTGCCGCAGATTCCTTCGCTGGCTCATCAGTATTTGGATGGAACGATTTCTGCCGATGCCTTGTCAACCTTTGAAGCCTTAGCAGTACAACAGGGCGGCAATGTCAACGACTTGGCGGGTTTCGCCAACAACTATATCGATGCGTTGTCAGGCGCCTACAACTACGGTTTCGGAGTGGCTTGCATTTCATTGATTCTCTCCATGGCTATCTATTTAAGCTGCCGTAACTGGTTCAAGCATGCCGATGTCAACACCAAGCAGGCCAAGGCGATGGAAAGCACCACCGTGAATGTGGCGGAACTCTCGAAGGAGCAGACCCGCGAACGCATCACCGCTTTGGTGATGGTCTTCGCCGTGGTCATCTTCTTCTGGATGTCGTTCCAACAAGCCGGTCTCTGCCTGACCTACTTCGCCCGCGACTACACGCAAAGCACGGCAAGTGGTTTCACTCGTTTCGGCTTCAATATCTGGTCGCTGACTTTGATTGCCATCTCGATCTATACGATGTTTGGGGCCGCTCAGGCCACCAAGCCCATGAACCGTGGCATCCTGTGTGGCGTTACGACATTCCTGTGGGTCATGGCAGTGATGCTGTATAAGACCATGCCTGACACCATTAACATCCTGCCGCAGCAGTTCCAACAATTCAACCCGTTCTTCGTGGTCGCCCTGACGCCTGTATCGATGGCGGTCTTTGGCGCTTTGGCGAAGAAAGGCAAAGAGCCTTCCTCGCCTCGTAAGATCGGCATGGGTATGATTGTCGCTGCGTTGGGCTTCCTTATCTTGGTCGTATGTTCCTTCCCCTTGGCCAGTCCGGCCGAGCTGAAGGCTCAAGGTGGTGTGAGTAGTACCTTGGTCTCACCCAATTGGCTTATCAGCACCTATTTTGTGCTGACTTTCGCCGAGTTGCTGCTGAGCCCCATCGGCATCTCCTTCGTCACCAAGGTGGCGCCGCCCAAGTACAAGGGCATGATGATGGGTCTGTGGTTCTGCGTGACCGCCATCGGCAACTACCTCACCAGCGTCATCGCCCGCATCTGGGGTACCGGTATGCCGCTTTGGATGGTCTGGGGCGTGCTTGTCGTGCTCTGCCTGCTCTCCGCCGTGTTCATCTTCTCGATTATGAAGCGACTGGAACGAGCCACGTCGGGGTGTTAATATAGGTATATCCTTCGGATAGAAATGCCCTGCATTCAACGCAGTTAAATCTGTCAAAAATCTAAAATAAAATCTTCTAAAATCCGTGTCTATACAGCAAATGATTGTCAGACACGGATTTTTCTTTTGATTTTTGAACGATTTTGATGGATTTCTGCCCTTTAGGGCATTCCATAAATCACAATTTGCTAATTTTGCTGCAAATTTTGAATCATGTCAAGAAACGAACAAGAGCTGAAAGGTGTCACGCTGCTGGGCAACCAAAACACGCAGTACAACTATGACTATACCCCCGAGGTGTTGGAGACGTTTGAGAATAAACATCCTGAGAACGAATACCTTGTGACCTTGGATTGTCCTGAGTTTACCTCGCTGTGCCCTAAGACAGGCCAGCCTGATTTTGGACACGTCATCATCAACTACATCCCGCGCACGCTGATGGTGGAGAGCAAGAGCCTGAAACTCTATCTCTTCAGCTTCCGCAACCACGGCGACTTCCACGAGGACTGCGTGAACATCATCATGAAGGACTTGGTCAAGCTGATGGATCCCAAGTATCTGGAGGTCATAGGCCTGTTCAATCCCCGTGGCGGCATCTCCATCAAGCCTTTCGCCAACTATGGCGACGCCGAACATCAGGATATGGTCAAGCAACGGCTTCTTGGTCATTGCGAGCGGAGCGTGGCAATCTAACAAAAAGCTTTTACTCTGGATCGCTTCGTTCCTCGCGATGACGCGAAGCGACCACTGAACAACTGAATAACTGAACAACTGACAACTGAAATGAAGGACGCAGTAATCATCATCTCCGGAGGCATGGACTCCACCACGATGTTGTATGAATACAAGGACGAGATCGCCTTGGCCATCACCTTCGACTATGGCTCCACCCAAAATGGCCGCGAGCGCATTTGCGCCGTCACGCATTGTCAACGTCTGGGCATCAAACATATCATTGTCCCTCTTGAATTCATGCATCGCTATTTCAAGAGTGCCCTGCTGATGACCGCCGACGACATTCCCGAAGGCAACTACGATGACGAGAACATGAAGTCGACGGTGGTGCCTTTCCGTAATGGCATCATGCTGGCCATCGCTGCGGGTATTGCTGAGAGCAATGGCCTGAAACGTGTGATGATTGCCAACCATGCCGGCGACCACTCCATCTATCCCGACTGTCGCCCAGGTTTCGTCAACGCCATGTCGGAAGCCATGTCGGCGGGAACCTACGAGAATATTAAGGTCTTTGCTCCTTATACTTACCTTAGCAAAAAGGAAATCGCTGAGCACGGCAAGGCTTTAGGCTTGGATTACACTGAGACCTATTCCTGCTACAAAGGTGGCGAGAAACACTGCGGCAAATGCGGCACCTGCCGCGAACGCCGCCAGGCCCTGCTCGACGCCGGCATCGAAGACCACACCGAATACGAATCGTAATTGTCAATTATAAATTATCAATTATCAATTGGATATGTATTACGTCAGAAAAACCTTAGAAATATCCGCCTGCCATCAGCTCTATCTCGACTACGAGAGCAAATGCGAGAACCTGCACGGCCACAACTGGAAGATCAACGTGTATTGCCGTTGCGAGAAGCTCGACAGCAACGGCATGGTGTGCGACTTCACCGAGATCAAGCGCTTGATTCACGGCAAGATCGACCATACCAACATCAACGAGGTGCTGGACTTCAATCCAACAGCTGAGAACCTGGCCAAGTGGATTGTGGATACCGTCCCGAACTGCTACCGCGCCGATGTGTGGGAGTCGCGCGACAACAAGGCCTCATACATCAAGGACGACGCCCCACAGAATTTTGATTGATTTTATGGTCACAAAACCAACAAAACAGACAAAACCTTTTTTAGGTTGAGGGAAGCACGCCAACCGGCTGCTTCCTGGCGGCAAGCGGTTGCTAGCCGCCACATATTTAATCATTGTTTTGTAAGTTTTGTGATAAAAAAGAAAGTGATGTATCGGATAAATGAGATATTCTACTCTCTTCAAGGCGAGGGCTTCCACTCCGGAACGCCCGCCGTCTTCGTGCGCTTCAGTGGCTGCAACCTGCGTTGCGCTTTCTGTGATACGCAGCACCAAGCAGGGGAGATGCTGTCGTTGCAAGGGATTGTAGATGAAGTCAACAAGTACCTTGATGCGCCATTGCTTGTACTGACGGGCGGGGAACCTTCTTTGTTCATTGACGAGGCTTTTGTTGCGGAACTAAAACAAAAGACCCACAAGACCATCGCCATCGAAACCAATGGCACCCAGCCTTTACCGAGCAATTTGGATTGGGTGACGTTTTCGCCAAAATCAGCCTATGAAGGTGGTGACTTAGAACCTTATGTTTTAAAGACTTGCGATGAGTTGAAGGTGGTCTATCTTGGTCAGGATTTGGCGCAATATAAGGATATTGTGGCCAAACATCGTTTTTTGCAGCCGTGTTTTTGTGAAGACGAAACGGAACGCCTTGCCAACATGAAAGCCTGCGTCGAAGCCGTGATGCAGAACCCAGGCTGGCGGCTTTCGCTGCAGATCCATAGGGTACTGAATATTCAGTAGTTTACTTTCTCCTTTGGAAGTTTCTCCTCGGCTCGCTGTAAACCAAAAACACGGCGGGCTTTTTGTTTAAGTCGCCTTTAAAAGCTTTCCATTCTCCGATGCTTTGGCTGATGATGAGTTCGTCGTCGCAGGTGAGGTTGCAGGCCACACAGACGCGCGTGGCAGG
>CACYHX010000023.1 GCA_902774365.1 uncultured Bacteroidia bacterium
CCTCGATGTCCTCTTGGTGTTCCTTTTAAAAGGTTCCTTCCCTCGCGCCGCTCCCGCGGCGCAGGTATCTTGTGCTGGCCTCAGACTTTCAAAGAACTTGCGCTTCCGGCTCCCCTCTCGTCTCACCCCTCGTTCCTTCCGAAAGCGGGTGCAAAAGTACAGCTTTTTGCATTACGCGCAACATTTTATTGAAAATATTTTTCTTGTATTAGTTATATATCTGATTATCAGTATTTAAAAATACTGAATATATATAGAAAAGGGGATTCTACACACCTATATTAATATAAAGAAGCCTCACCAATGCGGCAAAAAAGCGTCCTCTATATGGTCGATTTTTGGATTTCCTTGGTTAAAAACGATGGAAATGATATCAAAACGGATGTCAAGGTCCAACCTTTTGCTGAAAACATAGGCGTTGGCGGCATAGACAAGACACCTTTGCTTTTGGCGTGTCACCGCCATGTCGGGCTCGCCGAAGCCGTCGCTCTGGCGGGTCTTCACCTCCACGATGACCAGCGTCCCGCCGTCTTTGGCGACGATGTCGATTTCCTTGTGCTTGTTGCGCCAGTTGCGCTCCAAGATCTCGTAGCCTTTTCCGATGAGATAATTGACGGCGAGCTCCTCGCCCATCTTGCCTAAATCGTTGTGTTCTGCCATAAGTTCAATAATTATATCCTTTCCCAATCTTCATCTTCTCCGTCTGGTAATGGCCGAGGTAGACGATGCCGAGGTTGCCGTCGATGGCAATTTCGTCGCCCATCTTCAGCGGATGGCCGTTCAGCTGGCCGAATTCGTCGTTGATGTCAACTTCGAGGCCGTCGCAGCTCACCACGCAGACCTTGCCAAGACGCACCGCCGTGACCGCCGCGTGTGAGGTAGCGCCGCCACGCGCCGTCAGCAGACCGTCGCAGTCGAAGATCATGCCGATGTCTTGAGGCACCGTGTCGGGACGCACCAATATGATATCACTTCCAGGATGTTGCTCGCGCAAGGTCTTGATTTGGTCAGCGTTGAACGCCGCCAAGCCGTTCATCGCGCCACCGCCAATGCCCATGCCGTGACCGAGTTGTTGCATCTCGTCGGGCGACTGCACGAAGGCGATTTTCTCCTCTTCCGTCTTGAGGTCTTGGTCGCGAATCTGCAGGATGCGGAAGTCGTCGGGGTTATCGGATTCGAAGGTGAACTCCATCTCCTGCGGGCTGTAGCCGAGGTGCTCGGTGAGTTCAACAGCGATGGAATAGATTTTCTTGTAGATGTCGGGCAGCATAGTCTGCATTGAAGGGCCTTCCAGTCCGGCGGCCTTGCGCTGCGTCTCGCCGATAGGCAGCGGCTTGACCAGTCCGCCCACGATATCCTCGCCCTGGCTGCGCAAGGTGAAGTCGCCATAGAGGTGCACGCCCGGACGCTCGCGGTGCGGGTTCTGCGTGAACACCACGCCTGAGCCGGAGTTCTCGCTGCGGTTGCCGAAGATCATCTGCTGCACTATGACGGCGGTACCCCAGTTCTCCGAGATGCCCAAATGGCGGCGATATGCCAAGGCGCGCTCCGAGTTCCACGACTCGATGACCATATTGACGCAGTCGATCAACTGCTTGAACGGGTCTTGCTCGAAAGCCACGCCGTGGTCGGCTAGGATGCGTTTATATGACAGTGCCACCTCGCGCATCTGGCCGATGCTGAAGTCGGCCTTCATCTTCACGTTGTTTTTCTGCTTGAAGGCGTTGATTTCGTCGTCGAACACATCGCGCTCGATGCCTTTGGCCATACCCCAACTCTGCAAGAAACGGCGGTAGGAATCCCACACCGCCCAAGCGATGCTTTGGTCTTGCGCAATGGCTTCGGTGATTTCGTCGTTCAGGCCCACATTCAAGAAAGTGTCCATGGCACCGGGCATGGAAATGGCCGTACCTGAACGCACCGAAACGAGCAGCGGATTCTCGGGTTTCCCGAACTTGCGCCCCGAGATGTTTTCCAACTCCTCGATGTGCTTGCGAATCATGCCATGGATTTCCGTCCGCAGCTCAGGGATGGTGTTGATGGTCTCGTTGCGGCGGAAGGTCTCGGTGGTGATGACGAAGCCTGGAGGCACCGGCATCCCGTGCAGATAGAGGTTCTTCAGGTGGTAGGCCTTGTTGCCGATGAAGACCTGGTTATCCATCATCGGGGTCACCTCCCAGAAGGGGCAAATCAGCATCTCCGAGTTGTAGCTCATGATATCGCTGATGAGCTTCGCGTTAAGCGTGGTTTCCATGTTGCGCAAGGAAGTGAGGATACGCCCGATGAAGTTGTCCAAAGGCTGCATCAGGAAGGCATCGGAGAGCAGGTCGCGGTGGAACTCCTCCGATTTCTGGCTGATGAGGGCCAACGTCTCACGCTCGCTGAGTTTCCCTTCGGGGTCGAAGAGCTGCGGGATGACGATTTTCAGCGGGTATTCGTACGACTTCAGGAAGTACTTGATGATGATGCGGCGCACATCCTCGGCGATGAACTGGAAGATGTTGATATACTGGCCGAACGAGAAGCTTCGCGAGGTCAACGAATAACGCAACATGTCGAGTTTCGAGTTGAAACTCTGGTTGGTGATGCCGTCAAGCTCAAGGCCATTTCGGAAGAATTCGAGGATTCTATATATCTGATTCAGCGTGCGTTCCGAGATATATTCGAGGTTGATGCTCTGCACCACCTTTTCCATGAGCTGGGTGGCCACACGCTCCAGACGGAAGGTCAGGCCCATGGCCTCGAACTTGTTTTCGCGATAGGTGCCATACATCGACGGGATGCCGATGGCGATGTGGCGCTTGTGGTAGATATTTTCCCAGCCTTCGCTCTGCTCGGGGTTGAAAATCACGGTCTTGAGCTTGTCCATGAAGGCATAGATCATCGTCAGCGAACGGCCAAAGTCCTTGGCTTTGTACACCTTTTCAAACTCGTCGATTTCCTCGTCGGGGATGAAGGGGAAGCTACGCAACGAGCTGAAGATGTTGACCGACTCGAAGCTGTATTTCTCGCGGAGGTAGGCGTAGAGGTCGCGGATGTCCATGAGACGGGCGTGTTCGCGCTGGCTGATTTCTTCGCCCAATTCGAGGCGACGGGCGGCAGAGCCGATGAGGTTTTCGTAGTCGTCGCGCGACAGCATCAAAACGTCCTCGGGGTTGAGGCACGAGATTTCGCACATGGTCTGCACGAGGTTATGGACATGCACAAACCAGGTGCTTTCCTTGTTGATGCTCTCAAACACGTTGTTGGGCAGGATAGGTTTCAAGAGGTCGAGGTTGCCGTCGCTCCAGAACTTGAACACATCGAAGGTCAAGGCTATCAAGGTGTTATTGCTCTCGGTGTGTACCTGCTTGCGGAGGAAATGCACCAGTTGGTCCTGACGGCCCGAGATTTCGTCCATGTTGGTGGTAACGTTGCGGATCTCGCCCTCTGCGCCGATTTCGTTGAAGTAGACGGGGAAGATGCGCGTCAGCTGTTTCACCTTCTTATAATACGGCGTGATGTTGGAGTTGAGCACCTTGGTGATTTCGCGCTGGAAGAGGTCGGTGTCGCTGAGGAAGATGCCACCCAACTTCAGGTTGACAATCAATGCGGAGAGCAGTTTCTCCAACGGAGACTTGGCGTGTTCAATCAGCTCGAGCCACACGCGGATGTTCTTGATATGGTTCTCATCCACAGAGAGTTGCCAATCCTCGCCGACAAACACATTGCCTGGCGTGACGAAGCCAAAGGCGATGAGTTTCTTCTCGAAGTAGTTGACGTATTCCTTCATCTCGGTCTGGTCGACGTCAATGACTTTCAGGCCCAAGGTGAGTTGGAAGTCGAGCACGGCCGACATGTAGTCCTTGCGCAGTTCCTCAGCGAGGTCGAAGATGGTGTCGATGAAGGGTATCAGCTGCTCTTGTGGCATCTCGTCGATGGCGTCGCGCATCATGCGGTCCATGTTCCAGATGAGACGCTCGCGCTGGTTCTCCATGCCCGGCAGGTGTAGCAGGAAGAAGACGTAATGGAACTTGGTGATGAAATGCGGGAAGGCCTGCTCCGACTCGGTGAAGCGTTTGGCCACCTGCTCGAAGTTGGGCATGTCGGTCAGCTTCTCCCATGTGTCGGCAGCGTTCAGATCAGCCTTTAGCTGCTCGAAATAAGGCTTGCCCACTTCCCCACACACTTTCTTGATTTCTTCATCGGTCAGCAGGGTTTTCTTGCTCTCCACCCAGTTTTCCACCTGCGAGGTCTCTTGCCAATAGCGGTAGTTTTCTTGCAGCATCATGCGTAGCAGTTGGCAGGCTTGTTGCTTGAAACGCTCATCGTTGGCCACCTTGTCGAGGTAACGGCCGGCGTGTTTCGTGGCCAGGATAAAGACGTCTTTGTTGGTTTCAAACGAGTCATTCAAAATATTGAAAACCGTAGCAACAAGGTCATTGCGAGGCACGAAGCAATCTAGAGATGTGGCCCCATCGGCACTTGAAATATCACCTTGTGAAATAGCTTCTTGACTAGATTGCTTCGTCGTTCCTCCTCGCAATGACGCAAACGTCTTATCGGCAAACTCCATCAAGGTGATGATGATGCTGAGTCTCAGCTTGGCGGGCACCTCGGGCTTCAGCAGGCTGTGCATCATCTCCAATGGGATGTTGTACGCATCGGCGGGGATGTCGTCGCGCGTGTAGAACCAGAAGTCGTCCATGAGCATCTTGCGCAGCTCCTCGGTGACGAAAGTGTGGTTCGACAGCGGATGGTGGAATTCGGTGATACACTCCTTGGCCCGCTTGTTGATGCCGAAGTATTTGGCCGACAGGTCGATAAAATGCTGGTGTTCTTCAGGGATGAAGATATCTTTATATCTGGTTTGCGCCAGATTGGCTTCTAAAGCTTGTGATTTGAAAGTCTCGGACATGGTTTGATTGATAAAGTTTGCAAAAATAAGGAAAAATGAATGAAGATTTCTGCGAAAATCGTAATTTTGCCGCTTCTATCAAAAACGAACAACTAAATCATACTAACCAAATGGAAAAGATTAAAGTAGGTATCAATGGTTTCGGCCGCATTGGCCGCAACGTGTTCCGCATCATTTGCGAACGTCCGAATCTGGAAATCGTGGGCGTCAACGACCTGACGAGCACCAAGGTGCTGGCCCACCTGTTGAAATACGACTCCACACAGGGCAAGTTCCCTGGCACCGTGGAATATGACGAGACCGCTCTGATTGTCAACGGCGTGCGTATCCCCGTCACGGCTGAGCGCGCTCCCTTGAACATCAAGTGGAGCAAGACCCCTGATGTGGTGGTCGAGTCCACCGGCGTATTCCGCTCCAAGGAAAGCAGCAAGGGCGGCTATGGCGACCACCTGAAGGCCGGCGCCAAGAAGGTCATCCTCTCCGCACCCTCGAAAGACGCCATCGACGCCACCGTCGTGGTCGGCGTGAACAACAACGACCTGACTGATGATGTGGAATGCGTCAGCAACGCCTCCTGCACCACCAACTGCCTGGCTCCCGTCGCCAAGGTGTTGAACGACCGTTTCGGCATCGAGCAGGGTTACATCACCACCATCCACAGCTACACCAACGACCAAGTCATCCTCGACGGTCCTCACAGCGACTTGCGCCGCGCCCGTAGCGCCGCCATGTCGCAGATCCCGACCACCACGGGTGCCGCCAAGGCCGTGGGTATCGTCATCCCCGAACTGAATGGCAAGCTCGACGGCATCGCCGTCCGCGTTCCTACGCCCACCGGTTCACTCGTCGACCTCGTCTGCACGCTGAAGACCGAAGCCACGAAGGAAGAGATCAACGCCGCCATGAAGGAAGCCGCCGAAGGCCCGATGAAGGGTGTGCTCGAATACACCGAGGACCCGATCGTGAGCTGCGACGTCATCCACAACCCCCACAGCAGCATCTTCGATGCCCAAAGCACCATGGTGATGGGTAAGATGGTGAAGATCATGTCGTGGTACGACAACGAATGGGGTTATTCCAACCGCATGGTCGACCTCATCGAGATGATGAAATATTGATTATGGGATATTCCTTCGGAATAGAAATCTTTCAAAAATCTTTTCCAAAATCAACCAAAATGATTTTTGAACGATTTTGAAATTGATTTTATAAGATTTCTTGCGGAGCAATTCCAAAAAAACAGTAGAGACGCGCCTTGGCACGTCTCTACATTTTTTATCTGACGATGGTGATGGAACCTTGAAGATGCAGTTTCTCCTCACCTGTCGGGGCGATGTAAGTGATGTCAGTGATGTAGAAATAGGTGCCAGGAGAACAAAGCATTTTCGTGAATTTGTTCTTGCCGTCCCACTGGATGAGCGGGTCGTCGGTGTCGCAAAGGATGTTGCCCCAACGGTTGAAGATGACCGTCTTGGCCTCGATGATCAAATCTGCCCCCTTCACCTTAGGCTCGAACAGGTCGTTGTAACCATCGCCGTTGGGCGTGAAGACGTTGGGCAACACATACGAGAACTCCTCCTCAGGCTCCTCATGGCCGATGCGCACCGTCTTGATGGCGGAATAGTTGACCAAAGGCTGCATGACGCCTTGAAGGGTATAATGCCCGAAGGTGCGGACATAATAACGATAGGTGGCGTCGGTCTCCACGTCGGTGTCGGTGTAGGCAAAGCCCGTCACCGAAACAATCCTGACAAAGTGGTTCTCCACCTCTTTAAACACCTGGGTGCTGTCGACGAGCCAGGGCACCTCCTCCGTCCACGAGAGACTGGCTTCGTTATCGGCGCCGTTCGCCGAGAGCAGCACCGCCGATGCCGTGGCACTCGTGCCCATCAATTGATGGGTGGCATCACGCATCTCCACCTTATATATTAACGACGTCACCGTCGCCAAGTCCACATCGGCGTCAAGGAAGGTGGTGTCGGCGCCTTCGTAAACGACGGTGGTCTCGCCTTCGAGGATACGGGTCAAGGCATAGCTGAAGGGCGCCACATATTGTTCGTCGACCTCTTTTGGCTGGGTCCAACAGGCCCTGACTTGCCCCGATTCGAGGTCGATGCTGTCGTTGGTGACGTGCGTCATCAGCGGGCCGTCGTTTTTCAGGGTCACGCAGGCCGGGTCGCTGACGATGCTCATGGCGCCGTCGGGGAAACGGGCCACGACGCGGTATTCGTAGGCCATACCTGGCGGTAGGTCGTGGTCGGTATAGGTGGTCGCCGAGGGATCCAACGTCGCCATCAGCTGATAGCCGTCGCGGATGCCCGTCTCGCAGAAGTCGGGGTCGTAGCCGTCGCAGCCTGCCTTGCGGTAGACCAATAAAGCCACGGCGTTGGGACATTGATAACGCATCCACGACAAGGTGGCGTCGTGGCCATGCATCTCGGCGACAAGGCTCTGGGGCTTGGGTCCCATCACTTTAATCGTCACCGTCTTGACATTGGTCAGGCTGATAGGCTCGCTGTCGTCCTTGGCGTGAATCACCACCTGGTAGGGCGTGTTGCGGATGTGGGCGTTGACGGTGTTCCAAAGGAACTCCATCTGAGGCTGCAAGCCATAGGCCGACTCGGGGGTGAGGATGGCCGGACTCACCGCCACCTCGAAAGGCGCGCCCGAAGCCGTCAAGGTGACGTTGTCGCCATCGGGGTCGGAGGCGGAGATGACGAAGTCGAGCTGTTCGCCCGCCACGAGGCAATACTCGTCGTTGCAATTGATGTTAGGCACGCTGTTGCTGCATGCCGAGACGAGGATCTGCATGTCACGGATGACGGAGCCAATCTTCACGCCATGGCGCCATTCCTCGATGATGAACGCCACGTTGTATTCGCCTTGCAACACGGGATTCTCCCAGCGCAGGTCGCCCGTGACGGGGTCGATTTCGAAGGCTTGCGAGGCTTGGGGATAGCTATACCCGGGAATCTCCATGCCATTCATGCCCTTGCAGGGCAGCAGGCGGTAGCTCAGGCTGTCACCATCGGGATCGTAGGCCGAGGGATTGTGGATAAACAGCTTGCCCACGCAGGCCTTGTCGACAGGCGCGTTGAGCAGCTGCACCGAATTGTTGTAGCCCATAAACGGGTTGATGACCAGTTCCGTCTCGATATACATCGGCACCGTCACCGAGTTGGGCACATTGACCACGCCGTAGTTGCGGTTGGCGTCCTCCATGCTGATGACATAGGTGCCTGGGGTAGCGTAGTTATGGGTCTGACGATAAGTGTTCTTGATGCAGTTATCGCCCATGTTCGCCCATGCGATGCGAGGGATAAATTCCGATGCGCCGTCGCCCCAGAGCACCAGCAGGGAGTCGCGTTGTTCCCATGCGGCGTTAGGGACGTTGTAGGTCGTCAGCGTAATCTCGTAGGCATTGCCGCCCACCCATGCATAGGTGATCTCTGCCGCACGTTGGTGCGTCGCCTTGGCGGAGAAGGCAAGGCAGAACAGGAATCCTATGATGAGCAAAAGTTTACGCTTCATTGCACTACCAATTGAAACTGCAAATGTAGTGTTTTTTTCTGATAGCGGCCCTTCGACAGGCTCAGGGACCGTAAAAAAGCATCCACCTTTAGTTTAGGCGGATGCTTTTCATTCTAAGACAAGCTAAAGATTACTTGTTCTTCAGCAGGTCGCGGATTTCGGCGAGGAGTTCCTCTTGGGTCGGGCCGGCGGGAGCGGCAGGCTCTTCGGGCTTGGGCTCTTCTCTCTTCAGCTTGTTGATGCCCTTGATGACCAGGAAGATCGAGAAGGCAATGATGATGAAGTCGAAGACGACCTGCAGGAAGTTACCCCAAGTCATGCACAGCTCGGGCTTCACCACGGTTTCGCCCTCCATGACGGCTTCGCGGATGACCCACTTCCAGTCGGTGAAGTTGAGACCACCCGTGATGGCACCGATGAGCGGCATGATGATGTCGGACACCAATGAGGAGACGATTTTACCGAACGCGCCGCCGATGACCACACCGACAGCCATGTCCATGACGTTGCCCTTCATGGCAAACTCCTTGAATTCTTGCATAAATTTACCCATAGCAATAGTGTTTAATTGTTGATTGTTGAAATGTTTAACTGTTGAACTATTGTTTCTTTTTGCAAAGGTAAAAAGAAAATAGGTCGAAGCAAGAAAAAAGTGCACCTTTTTTCCAAAAACGAAATTGACTTCGCTTGTGTTTGTCCATTGAAAACAACAAAAAAGGCAGCCTTCTTTCTTCCAAAAAAGAAGGCCGCCTCAATCATTTTTTAGTCTCTTCTGCGATCGTGCCGCAACGCGCTCGCACGCCCGCAGCACCGCACAGCTCGTTTAGTTCGTCGGTACATCCCACACCAAACGGACACAGCAGCCATAACAAGTCCGCAAGGACGGGAACCCCTGCATCCCTGCATCCCTGCGCCCCTGCACCCCTGCCACCCAAAATCCGGCTGCCACGGTGTGACAGCCCTACAGCCCCTCCCCGCGTCTGAAAGACGCAACCTCCCGTAACCGTAGGTCGCTGACCTACGGCAGCTCCCCGGCAGGCAGCACCCCGGTAGGGACAGCGGGTCTTGACCCGCTGACGCTGCCGCCGTCCATCCTACCGCAATAAAAAACATAGAGACGCCACAATGTGACGTCTCTACGATCTTCATGCGGGAATGGAAAATCTCCCTTCCCTCGGCTTGCGGAATCGGAAATCCCGCCTCCTTGCGAACCGCTTAGTTGGCATCCCACACCAAACGGACACAGTAGCCATAATTGCGGGGCAAATCCACAATTGAAACTCCAGTAGTACTATTACTGCCGTCACCTACAACAACAAATTTCAAGGCCTTCGCATATTGAGTAGTACCGTCAATATGAGTGGACGACCAATAGTAACCAATACCGGCGCCAACATAAGGATCAATAGTATAGTAAACATAATCATAGTACCTATCATCATAACGATAGCCTACACACGGCAAGAACACGGCCCCGTCGTTCAGCATCTGAGCCACATCAGCATTATCATTAGCATTACTATAATCAATTTGTTTAACAGTGTTAGAATTAAAAGTGTAAGAGCCGTTGAGGTTTGAGCCTTGGTAATTATCGGGAAACACGAAGACTCCCCAGCAATCTTCACTCCAACCTTCGTCAATGGGATTGATATAAAATTTCTTTATTCTTACCCTTAAGAAACGATTGTTTCCCCTCACGGTGGATGGGCCATTGAACAAATAAATCCACTCGTTTGCACTCAGTGTGCGCCAATTGCCACCCTCTGGACTATTCTCCGTAAACACACAGCCCCAGTCTTTGGCTACGGCTGCAGTCTTGCTCAAATCCTCTTCTGAATGAACATACTCCGTTGTTGCTAGCGTAATACTGCTGAAATACCCCCAAGTGAATCTATCTCCGTAGTCTTGATGATTTATAAAAATTATTCCATTCGGGGCAGCGGGGTTATTCGTATTAGAACCAGATTGTTCGTGAAGATAATAGTATTTATTATTGGGATTATCCAAATTCATTGTAGGGCCAGCAACCTCGCCAAACTGAGTGTCGTGGAAGCTCCAGCCCTGGGCGTAACCACCACTGGTGAAGTCAGCCTTTAAGTTTCCTTTCGAGAAATAGACCTTCTTGTTCGCACTCACCGAGAATTGGGTCAATTCGCCACCACTTGTCTTGACAGCATACTGGGCATCAGGCGCATCAGGCAGGGGAGCTGGGTTGTTGAGTTGAAGATTAGCGTTGACATAGGTGTTGTTCTCCATGGCAGGCATGTTGCCCTCACCTTGCCAAGTCACACCGCAGTTAGAAAGGCTAGTGCCAGGCAGCAGGATGACCCATCTGAGGTTTTGATTCCAATTCGCGTCGTATCTAAGGGTCATGTCGTGAAGATCCGTGAGGTCTGTAGCCGCGATGGCAGTCTCCGAAGTAGGATTGGCGAAGTTGACGGTTGCCACAGTAGGCACATTTGATAGGATAACAGTTTCCTCGGTCGGATTATCAAGGATGAACTTTACCAAGGCGCACTTGTTCTTCAATGTTGTGGAATAGGTGGCGTTCGCGCCAGTGAAAGGCTTCGTGGAAGCGCCGTAGGAAAGCACGGGCAGGTTTCCGCTCTGGTCGGCAATGCTGATGCTGAGCGAAGTGGTTTCATTCTCCACAGGCGTTCCGGTAACCGCCGCGTTGCCTACGAAGTAGAAGTGCAGGGGCTGGTCGGTGACGTTTTGGTTCGGGTAGATGGTGCCACTGAAAAAGCCGTTGTTGAACGTCAGCGAACCCACATATTGGCCGTTGTGGCCCACATAGAGGACGTCACCGTTGGAGAAGGCAAACAGACCGTATTCTGGGGCGATGTAGTGTTTTTCGCCGTTTTCTGCCTTGCCTTCATTGTCGCCCACCTTCACGGTAATATCTACCCCAGGATAAATGGGCGTAGTGTTGCCCGTGGTGGGTGTTTCCTGTTTCTTGCATTGGCTCATTCCAAGCACGAGAGCCAAAGCCATGATGATTGTGCTAAGTTTTTTCATTGTATCGGATGTGTTTTTATTTGTTTTCCTGTTTTTTACGTTTTTTTGAAAATGCGTAGGCCGCGCCAGCCGCAGCCATGATGAAGAGTCCGCTGCCGAGCGGGGCGTCGCCGAATTGCTCGGTGCCGATGTTGTAGCCTCCCGTTCCGCCGCCATTCTCGCCGCCGAACTGCTCGACAAAGATGCTGTAGCCGCTGCCCGTGCCTCCTCTCGAGTTTTGCCTGCCAAATAATGACACGAAGGATCTGGCATGACTACCGCCGTCGAATGTCGAGACGCTGTAGCCATTTCCCGAGCCGTCCCTGCCAAATAAGCTCTTACCAGACCATGCCTGAGTGCCCGACCCGCCATTATCTTGAGCGGACACCCATTGGGGCAGCATCGTCATGGCTGCAAGCCCAAGGCAAAGCACGATGACTTTTCGTTTGTTGTAGTTTCTGAACATTTGTTTTTAGGATTTAAAATTTAAAATTTAATAACGTTTTTCAAGATTATTCGGCCTTCAACTCGGCCATACCCCTTGCTTAAAGGTGTGCAAAAGTAGTACATTTTCTTATATGAAAAGCGCCTCAAAAACCCCAAAACAGAGGTTTTGCAAATCCCGATAAAAGTTTTGCGGATTCCGCAAAAATTGCAGATTTTGCAACTAACCGTTTTATTTTTTGCAGATTTTGAAACTGTTTTTCAAATTCTGCAAATCCGTTTTTGCAGAATCTAAAAGTCATTGGGGCAGCTCCCTACTGCCCCTGGCCGCGCATCCAGGCCGTCACGGTCTGTCCCATGCGTTGCTTGAAGGCGGTGCTGAAGGTGCTGTAGCTCCTGAAGCCGCTCTCGCTGGCCAGTTGTTGCGCGGTGAAGGAACGTTGGTTGGCAACGGCTTCATTATAGAGATTGACAAAATGGCGGATGCGCAGCCCGTTGATGTAGGCGTTGTAGGTCAGACCCTGCTGGGTGAAATACTGGCTGAGATAGTAGTGGTTGGTGCCGATGGCCTGCGAGAGTTGGGAAAGGGAGAGGTCGTGCTGCAAATACAGCTGGGTTCCCTCGCAATGCAGCTCAAGCAGTTGCCCGATGCCGGAGGGAGCGTCTGACGGTGACGCATCATCATCTTCCTGTTCCGCAGGGGCTTCTTCCGTGGCTTCTACTGGCGTGCCATCCAATTGTTGCAGCGTTTCCACACGCCACAGCAGGAAACCGAAAAACGGGATTTCGATGGCTTGCACGATAAAGCTGATGGCCATGTAGCGGGTGTCGAACATATAGAAGAGGATGATCAGCAGCGAGACGACGACGATGAGCATATAGCTCTGCCTGACCTCCTTATGCTCCAAGTCGGCGTAGTTGTCGCGCAGCCACTGCCTGTATTGCCTGACAGCGAACATCATATATATGATAAAGAGCACGTAGAACAACAAGATGCAGGCGATGGCGATGTCATAGAACCGGCGATCGGGGAAGGCAAGGTTCAGCGCCAGGAGCACCGCGTATGGTAAAATCGCCACGACGACGGGCCAGACAGGTCGCTTGCGGTCTTGGAGCATGGCAAACAGCGTGCCGGCGATAGTGGTGAGCAGCCCCACGCAGTCGAGCAACGAAACCACCATGCCGCCCACAGAGTTGATGTCGTTAGAATGGAAGTATAGAAGGAGCCACCAAAAATGGCCCAAACACGCCACGGCAAAGAATGCCGCAGCCCAGCGGCGCATGGCCAGCGGCGGCGTCACGTCGGGCGCAAAGGCGTTGCCCCTGCGCAGCAGCAGATAGACGAAGGCGATGAGGGCAGCCATGGCCGCTCCGCCATAGAGCATGATATAAAGCAGTTGGCCTGAAGGTATGTCTTGGATGAACATTGGTTTGTGGTTTTGTACCTTTTAAAAGGTGCAAAGATACAAAATTCATGGGGCAATACGTGGCCTAATTCAATGAAAATCGTGTTTTTCCAAAAAAAATCAGAACTCCGAAGTGAAATGGAACTCGATGTCGGGGTATTTCTCCATGGCCATCTGGAGGGCGTAGGGCGACTCGGCAAGGAACACGTCCCTACCCTCTTTGTCCTCGGCGAGATTCAAGGCCTTGCGCATCTTGAAGTCGGCGAGTTGGGCCTCGTTATTGCTCGTAATCCAGGCGGTCTTGTACAACGAGATAGGCTGGTAACGGCAGGAGGCGTTGTACTCGTGCAGCAAGCGGTATTGGATGACCTCAAACTGCAACTCGCCCACCGTGCCGATGATCTTTCTGCCCGTCATCTTACCCGTAAAGAGCTGGGCCACACCTTCGTCCGTCAGTTGCTCCAAGCCCTTGGCCAGCTGCTTCGACTTCATCGGGTCGGCATTCTCTACATAACGGAACTGCTCGGGCGAGAAACTTGGGATGCCCTTGTAGTTGAGGATTTCACCTTCTGTCAACGTGTCGCCGATCTTGAAGTTGCCGGCATCGTAGAGACCCACTATGTCGCCAGGATAGGCCTCGTCGAGGACGGACTTCTTCTGCGCCATGAAGGCCGTGGGGTTGGAGAACTTCAGCTCGCGGCGCTGACGCACGTGGAAGTAGTTCTTGTTGCGCTCGAAGCGGCCCGACACCACACGCACGAAGGCGATACGGTCGCGGTGGTTGGGATCCATGTTGGCGTGGATCTTGAAGACGAAGCCCGTGAACTTCTCTTCCGTCGGCTCGATGCGGCGCTCCACCGTGTCGCGACCAATGGGTGTAGGCGCAATCTCAATGAAACAGTCCAGCAACTCCTTCACGCCGAAGTTGTTCAAAGCCGAGCCGAAGAACACGGGGCAGATGTCACCTTTTAAATATGCCTCGCGCGAAAAGTCGTCATACACGCCTTGCACGAGTTCCGTCTCGTTGCGCAAGGTTTCGGCGTCCTCGCCAATCATCTTGTCCAAATCAGGATTGTTGAGGTCGTCAAAGGCGATACCTTCAGTAATATGTTGTTTGTCGGAGTTGAAAAGATAGAGGCTCTTGTCGTAGATACTGTACACACCCTTGAACTTCGGGCCGCTATTGATGGGCCAGCTCAACGGCGTGAGGCGGATATGAAGTTTCTGCTCGATTTCGTCTAACAGCTCAAACGGGTCCATGCCCGGACGGTCCATCTTGTTGATAAAAACGATGATGGGCGTGTTCCTCATGCGGCACACCTCGACCAACTTCTCCGTCTGCGACTCCACGCCTTTGGCGGCATCGATGACGACGATGACGCTGTCGACAGCCGTCAGGGTGCGGAAGGTATCTTCGGCGAAGTCCTTGTGGCCAGGGGTATCCAAGATGTTGATTTTTATATCCTTATAGTCAAAACCCATCACAGAGGTAGCCACCGAGATGCCACGTTGACGCTCGATTTCCATCCAGTCGGAAGTGGCGGTCTTCTTGATTTTATTCGACTTCACGGCACCGGCCACCTGGATGGCGCCACCGTAAAGCAACAGCTTCTCAGTCAAAGTGGTCTTACCTGCGTCGGGGTGACTGACGATGGCGAAGGTCCGCCGGCGGTTGATTTCATCTATGAACGACATAACTCTTTCGTTTTCAACAAGGTGTTTATAAAACAAAAGCGCAGGTCTTTTGGACTTGCGCTCTTGCGGTCCGGACGAGACTCGAACTCGCGACCTCCTGCGTGACAGGCAGGCATTCTAACCAAGCTGAACTACCGGACCAACCAGAAAAAGAACTCTATAAAGAACTCTATTGCTTTGCTTTGCGGGTGCAAAAGTACAACCTTTTTTGAAACTGACAATGTTTTTTCTCATTTTTTTTGAATTATTTTTGAATATGATTTGTATCATATTGACAAATAACACCTTACATTTGAACAACACCAAAATGAAAGAATATACGACCACACACTTAAAAAAAACATTATCTTTGCAACCATCTAGCATCAATTCATAATGGAAATTATCGAAGTGAAATCCAAAAGGCAATATCGGGCCTTCATTGATTTTCCCAAACAATTGTACAAGGATTGCCCTTATTACGTGCCTCCTATGGACGGTATGGAGCTGAAGACCATGACCGAGCATCCGACCTTGGCGTTTTGTGAAGCCCGCTATTGGCTGGCCTATCGCGACGGCAAGGTGGTCGGCCGCATCGGCGCCATTATCAACCATAAGAGCAACGAGATGAAAGGCCAAAAGCGGATCCGTTTCAGCTGGTTCGACCTCATCGACGACCTCGAAGTCGCCCGAGCCTTGGTTCACGTAGTTGAAGAATGGGGGGCTCAAGAAGGTCTGACGGAAATCTGTGGTCCTTCGAGATTTTCCAATTTGGAAAAACAAGCCATGCTGATAGAGGGTTTCGATGTCACCCCTTCCATCTGCGCCGACTACAACTATCCTTATTACCCAAAGCTTCTGGAACAACTTGGATTCGAGAAGGAAGTCGACTATGTCCAGTACAGGATGAAAGTGGAGACCTTCCCGCCCCGATTTGCCGAACTTGCTGAAAAGCTCTCGCAACGTTACCACGTCAGGTTGAGGACTTACAAAAACAAGGAACAGCTCAGCAAGGCGGGCAAGGAGTTTTTCGCCGTGCTCAACGAGAGCTACGCCAACATCTTCAACTTCATCCCGCTCACCGAAGCCGAAATCGACTGGGCCATCAAAGACTTCTTCCAATTTGCCGACCCTTCCCTCGCGTCCATACTGGAAGACGAACAAGGGCGGCTCGTCGGCTTCGCCTTCTGTCTCCCCTCGTTGAGCGAGGCCTTCCAGAAAGCCAAAGGCAAGATCCTGCCTTTTGGCTGGTACCACGTCCTGAAAGCCTTGCGGAAAAACGACAAGGTCGACATGTACCTCACGGGAGTGCTGCCGGAATACAAAAACAGCGGCATCCACCTCATCTACCACAAGCAGCTGCAAGACACCTTTATAGAAAAAGGCTACCAATACGCCATCGCCTCGCAACAACTTGAGGACAATAAAGCCGTCAACATCTGGCAACGCTACGACAGTGAGCTGTTTTGCCGCAGACGGTGTTACAAAAAGAACATCAAGCCATGACACAGCAAAACTCCGAACGCTATGCCCTCGTCACAGGCGCCAGCCGAGGTTTGGGCAAAGCCATCGCCATAGAGTTGGCCCGACGAGGATACCCCACGATTCTGGTAAGCCGCTCCGACAAGGTGCATGAGACCTGCGAGGAGATCGCCTCTCTTTATCACATCCCATCGGTGGGCTTCAGTGTCGACCTGACCGACCCTCGCGGCATCGCCGACCTCGCCGAACAGGTCAACGCCAACTACCAGGTCTTCATGCTCGTCAACAACGCGGGCACGGGTGGCTCCCGCCGATTTGTCGAGGCCCCGACGCAGTATCTCGAGAACATCCTCGACCTGAACACGAAAGCAACGGCGTTGCTCACCCATGCCCTGTTGCCCAACCTGCTGCGGCAGCCTCACGCCTACGTGCTCAACATCGGCAGCATGGCTGCGCACACACCCACAGGCTTCAAGACCGTCTATCCCGCCTCCAAGGCCTTCATCCACCACTTCTCGCTCGGGCTTCGTGAGGAACTGAAAGACACGTCCGTTTCGGTCAGCGTGTGCTCACCCGGTGCCATGGCCACCAACGAAGAGGTGACCGCCCGCATCGAACGGCAAGGCTTCTTCGGACGTTTTACCCTAAAATCCGTGGAAAGTATCGCACAAAAATGCGTACGACAGACGTTGCGACGGAAGCGCCATATCGTCATCAACCCCGTCAGTTACGCCTTGTCGAAGATGGTGCCCAATGCCATCAAGACGCCCATCCTGACCCGCATCGTGAAAAGGGAGTTGTAAAGCCTCATCTCAGGCCGACCTCAAGCGCTCCTTCCGCCAAGTCATAGCAAGGCATATCGAGAGCCTCGGCTTGGGTCCTCCATTTCTCGGCCAGATAACGCGGCACCGAGCCGTCAATGAGGAGCAGCTGGGCATCATAGCTGTTCACCGCTGACTGGACATCAGGTTTTTGCTTTCCCCTGACCAAGAGATAATCGATGGGGAGACGATAATCGAGGCTGTCTTTGCATTGAAGGGCATCATCCCAAAGCGCCAATATTTTTCCATCAAACGAGACCAGATTCGACTTCTTGCAGAGATAGCTATTCGTGAAATCCTCTTCAAGTCCAACCACCTGCGGATGATATGAGAGGTGTCGTTGTGCCCAGGCACCCTTCAGACTATAGTCTACGGTAGATGCATCGGCCATCAAGGTAGAGTCAGCCAAAAGCAGATGTTCCCCTCCCCTGACGAAGTCGACGGCGGTGTGGTTGCGCAGGCTAAACACCATCATCCCTTGTTGATACTCAGAGCTATACATCCTCACAGTAACCGAAACCATCACGAGCAGCAACGTCCCCAAAAAGGCGATGAACAGCTGTCGCTTTTGAAGCACAACCCGCAACAAAAGCAGTAGCAAGGCAACCAACAACAAGGCAAACTCCAAATCACTGATATACAATCCCTTTACGATTGACCCAGGGAAGCTTTCGATCTTGGCCACCACCCAGTTCATCACATACACCGCGCCCCAGACCAGATAGCCAACCAACGTGCTGAGATAAGGCACCCACGACACCAGCAACAAAATCATCCCGCTGATGACGACGATGAACGAGATGGGCGTCATGAAGAGATTGCTGAGGACAAAATACGTCGAGAACTGGTTGAAATAAAACAAGGTGAAGGGTATCGTCCCAGCTTGTGCGGCCAGAGCCACCGCCGTGATCTCCCAAGCTCGGTCAAGCAGTTTGTTCTTGATGACGAACCAACTGTAAATGGGCCGTTGCAGCACCACGATGCCGAGGACGGCGGCATACGACAGCAGGAAACCGATTTCCAAGAGGTTGTTCGGGTTGACACACAGAAGGACAAACGCCGATGCTGCTATTGAGTTGATGATAAATCCCTTACGCCCAATCATCTCGCCGACGATAACGAAAGTCAGCATGAGCGAAGCGCGCAGGATGGAGGGCGACAGTCCAGCGATGAGGGCATAAAACCAAATCAAGGCTAGCAACAAGGCCTGCTTCAAGACCTTTTGCCATTTCTTGCGGTTGAGGAAGCCCAAGAGGAAGCTCGCCAGCAGGTAGATGATGCCAACGTGCATTCCCGACACGCAGAGGATGTGCATGGAGCCTGCCGCCACGTAGTTTTTGCGCACTTCGTCGGCCAGGTTGTCGTCGTAGCCTAACAAGATGGCTGCCGCCACGCCATATTCATCGTCGCTCAAGCCGCTGCGTTGCAGCGAGGCCAGCAAGACATCACGGAAGCGATAGGAAAAGGCATAGATGGGATTGGCGTTGTTGACCTGCAGGTCCAGCCAGTCCTCGTCTTTCAGATAGATTTGTCCGGTGATGCCCTTGCGCTCCAGATAGGCTTTATAGTCGAACTCACCAGGATTCAAGGGCGGTGTCACCGCACGGACAGGAGCCGGGATGGCAATCAAGTCACCATAACGCAAGGCGAAGGCTGAGTCCGACTTGGGGAAATACGCCATGACCTTGCCCGAAATGGGTCGCGAAGGCAGGCTGTCGCCAAACTGGTACTCCAAGTCAAGCACCGTCCTGATGGAGTTGGGACGCTCCGTGGGATAGTCGTAAACTCTTGCCACATAATACTTCGCATCGGCTTCATAGTTGCGGTAATAGTCCTTTTGCGTCTCCGCCTGGTGTACTTGCGTCAAGGCATAACCAGCCAAAACAAGATAGCAAGCCATGACCGCACCGAAGACCCAGTTGTGGCGGTAGCTCTTCAAGACAAAAGCCGTCACCGCAGCCATGGCCAACAAGGCCAAGGCGATGCCGATGGTAACAGTTGGAGTAAGACGAAACGATGAAATACAAACGCAGCACCAAACACCCAATGCGAAGGGAATCAGCATCCTAACGAAGGGATATTTGGCGTAGTCCGTCATGGCAATAATATGGATTCAACTGGTTTTCATACAAACAGGCATATCATCCTTTCTTCTTCATCGCGGTCAGGATGACCTCGGCAGCTTTCTCCGAAGCGCCGGCGTTGCCCAGACGGCCTTTCAGTTCCTCATAATCCTCAAGCAGCTGGCGCTGACGCTTGCCGTTATGCAAGACACCCTCCAGCTCCTTGGCCACATTTTCTTCCGTTAAGTCGTTTTGTATCAGTTCCTTGACCACCTCCCTATCCATCACCAAGTTGACCAAGGAGATGTACTTCACCTTGATCATCGACTTAGCCAGACGATAGGAAAATCCTGTGGCCTTGTAGCACACCACCTCGGGGACGGTGAACAAGGCCGCTTCGAGTGTGGCCGTTCCAGAGGTGACGAGGGCGGCGCTGGAGTTTTGCAGCAGCTCGTAGGTCTGGTTCTCGACGAAGAAAGCATCGGTCTTGCCCATGATTTGCTTGTACAAGTCCTTGTCGAGCGACGACACGCCAGCCACGACAAACTGGTAGTTGGGGAATCGCGGCACCATCTTCAGCATCACGGGCAACATGCGTTTCACCTCTTGCTTACGGCTACCAGGCAACAAGGCGATGATTTCGCGTTTCTCGCCGAGGCTGTTGCGGCGCAGGAAAATCGAGCGGTTGGGGCTGCCCGACTTGGCCAACTCATCGAGCAAGGGATTGCCGACATAGGTCACGTCCACGCCATAACGTCTATAAAACTCCTCTTCGAAAGGCAGGATGACCAGCATCTTGTCCACCGACGCCTTGATCTTATGTACACGACGGCGTTTCCATGCCCACACCTGAGGCGAGATGTAATAAAACACCTTCAAGCCCCTCTCGTGGGCGAACTTGGCCATGCGCAGGTTGAAGCCAGGATAATCCACCAAAATCACCGCATCGGGCTGATAGTCAATCATATCTTTCTTGGCTTGGGCGATGTTACCCAACACCTTGCGCAGGTTAACCGCCACCTCCACGAAGCCCATATAGGCCATCAAGCGGTAATGCTTCACCAACTCGACGCCTTGGGCCTGCATCATGTCACCACCAAAGCCCCGAAACTCGGCTTTCTTGTCCTTCTTCTTGATCTCGGCCACGAGGTTGGAGGCGTGCATGTCGCCCGAAGCCTCGCCTGCTATGATATAGTATTTCATGGGTTTACGGTTGATTTAACAAGGAAGAAGACCAGCAGCATCCCGACCACCGTGACGACCAGCACGCCCTTGCCCATCTTTTCGAGGTTCCACTTCACGAGCATCATCCTGAACAAGACGACCCCGGGGATGAAAGCCAACAGGAACGGCGCCCTATCGGCGAAGATGCCCAGTTTCTCCCAATTGACGAGGCTCAGCAGAAAATAGAACAGCCCGAAAGAAGCCGCTCCCGCCAACAAGCCAAGCCAAAAGTTATCCTTGATTTTCATGGTTTTATGCTTATTTGTTCAAATTCTTTCATCGGTACAATCTGCGAATGTGCCGTCCAGTCGAAGCAGGTGGGCACTACAGAGATGTAGTTATTCTGCAAGGCCCAGAGGTCGGTGTCGGGCATGACGTCATCGCTCTCGAAGGTACCTTCAAGGTCGTAATACTGCACACCCTTTTCATCGAAATGATCATTGAAATACTCCACCCAGCGGCAGGCCGCCTGGCGGCAAACTTTGATGCCTTTAATAGGCTCTTCGCTGCGTTTGGGGAAGTTCACGTTGAGACAGACGCCCTTGGGCAGGCCTTCCTTCAGCACCTTCTTCGTGATTTCGAGGATGAACGTGTCGAGGTGGTCGAAGTCGGCGTCAGGGTCGAGGCTGAAGAGGCTATAGCCGATGGCGTTCAAGTCGTTCATGCAAGCCTCGATGACGGCGCCGATGGTGCCAGAATACACCACCGTCGTGGCGGCGTTCATCCCATGGTTGATGCCTGAGACCACCAAGTCGGGCGGCGTCGGCATCAGCTTCTGGTAGCCGAGTTTCACGCAGTCGACGGGCGTGCCGTTGCAGCGGTATTCCTTGAAGCCCTCCTCCTCATGCACGAGGCGCACATAAATCCTCTCACGGATGGTGCAGGAGTGGCTTTTGGCCGACATCACCTCGTCCGTCGAGATGAGCGTCACATCGCCAAGGGTGCGCATCAGCGTGACCAGCTTACGCAGGCCTTTGGCGGCGTAGCCGTCGTCGTTCGTGATAAGTATCTGAGGGCGGTTTCTCTCCATTTTACAACAATATGCTGCAAAGATAGGAAAAAACTCAGAAGCTTTTCAAGCATTGGTACAATTTTCGTGTCGGCAAACCCATCACGTTGTAGAACGAGCCATCCAGCCCACTGATGCCCACGTAGCCAATCCACTCCTGGATGCCGTAGGCGCCCGCTTTGTCGTAGGGTTGGCAATGCTCGATGTAATAGTCGATTTCGTCCTGTTCCAGGTCCGCGAAAGTCACGTTGGAGCGCACCGCGAACGACTCGGTCTTCTCCGCCGAGCGCACCGTGACGCCCGTCACCACATGATGCGTCTTGCCCGAGAGCAGTCGCAACATTCGGTCGGCGTCTTCCCTATCCTTCGGCTTGCCCAAAATCTCGCCTTCGCAAATCACGACGGTATCCGAGGTAATCAGCAGATAATCAGCGGGGAGTTCATCATCGTTGAACGCCAACGACTTTTGCAGGCTAAGGTATTTCGGAACCTCGTCCAAGGGCAGATCTGTCGGATAGTTTTCAGGCGTTTCCTTAGTCAAAATCTCGAAGTCCACGCCCATGCCGCGCAGCAGTTCCTGCCGGCGGGGTGATTTGGAGGCTAGGATGATATGGTATTTTTTTAGGTTGGAAAGCATGATTAATTCTGTGATTTGAGGGTACAAAGATAAAGAAAAAGGAGAAATCGTTGCCGATTCCTCCTTTTAGCATTCACGAAGCGACTTATCACAGCAGCTTCTTCTTCAACGTCTCAATCATGTCGACCGTCATCTTGTCGAGGTCGTACTTGGGATTCCAGCCCCACTCGGCGCGAGCGCAGCTGTCATCCATCTTGTTCGGCCAGCTGTCGGCGATGGCCTGACGGATCGGGTCGAACTTGTACTCCATCTCGAAGTTCGGATAGTACTTCTTGATGGCGTTGTAGATGATTTCCGGGTCGAAGCTCATGGCCGTCACGTTGAACGAGTTGCGGTGCACCAGCTTGGTCGGGTCGGCCTCCATGATGTCGACCATGGCATCCAAAGCATCGGGCATATACATCATGTCCATATAGGTGCCTTTGCTGATGGGGCAATAGAACTTCTCACCCTTCACAGCAGCGTAATAGATCTCCACGGCATAGTCGGTGGTGCCACCACCAGGCAGCGTCAGGTTGCTGATCAAGCCCGGGAAGCGGACGCTACGGGTGTCCACACCGAAGCGGGTGAAGTAGTAGTCGCTCAGCAGCTCACCCGTGACCTTGGTCACACCGTAGATGGTGTTCGGGCGCTGGATGGTGTCCTGAGGCGTGTTGTCGTGCGGCGTGCTGGCACCGAAAGCACCAATGGATGAAGGCGTGAAGACAGCGCAGTTGAAGATGCGGGCCGTTTCAAGGCAGTTCACCAACGAGCCGATGCCGACATTCCAGCCCAGCATGGGGTTCTTCTCGGCCGTGGCCGAAAGAATGGCAGCGAGGTTATAAATCGTGTCGATGTTGTAGCGTTTCACCACGTCGACGATTTGCATGATTTGCGTCGAGTCGATTCTCTCAAAAGGACCGTTCTCGACAATCTCACCAGTCAAAGGGCGAAGATCCGAGGCCACCACGTTTTCGTTGCCGTAGGTAGCACGGAGCTTCTTCACCAATTCTGTTCCGATCTGTCCGCCGGAACCAACGATCAATATCTTTTTCATAGTGTTATTCTATTATAGAGACCAGAAAAAGCCACCGCCTTTTATCGTCATGGCGGAGGAACATCCGCCATCTCCTATGCGCAAAGACGAATCTTTTCGCGTAGGAGATTGCGGGTCGAGCCCGCAATGACGTCAAAGGGAAGAGGACGTGTTCCAAGGTCTCGTGTCTTTTATTTCAAAATTCCCAGTTCTTTACCAATCTTCACGAAGGCGGCGATGCACTTGTCGAGGTGCTCGCGCTCGTGGGCGGCGCTCACCTGCACGCGGATACGGGCCTGTCCCTTCGGCACCACAGGATAGTAGAATCCCGTGACGAAGATGCCTTCTTCCTGCAGCTTGGCGGCGAACTTCTGCGACAGCGGGGCGTCGTAGAGCATCACGGCGCAGATGGCGGATTGTGAAGGCTTGCAGTCGAAGCCAGCCTCGGTCATCTTCTTGATGAAGTAGGCGGTGTTCTCATGCAACTTGTCTTGCAGGGCGTTGGTCTCGCTCATCATCTCGAACATACGGATGCCAGCGGCCACGAGGCCAGGAGCCATCGAGTTGGAGAAGAGGTACGGACGGCTGCGCTGACGGAGCATGTCGATGATTTCCTTACGGCCCGTGGTGAAGCCACCCATGGCGCCACCGAAGGCCTTGCCGAGGGTACCGGTCAAGATTTCGATCTTGCCACGGAGGTTGTAGTGCTCGGTGACACCACGACCCGTGCGGCCGACCACGCCAGCGGAGTGACTCTCGTCGACCATCACCATGGCGTTGTATTTCTGTGCCAGTTCATAGATCTTATCGAGCGGGCAGACGTTGCCGTCCATCGAGAACACGCCGTCGGTGACGATGAGACGGAAGCGGCAGCCTTGCGCGTCTTGCAGTTGCTTCTCAAGGTCGGCCATGTCGGCGTTGGCATAGCGGAAACGCTGTGCCTTGCAGAGGCGCACGCCGTCGATGATGGAAGCATGGTTCAAAGCATCGGAGATGATGGCATCGTCGGGACCGAGCAGCGGCTCGAACACACCGCCGTTGGCATCGAAGCAGGCGGCATAGAGGATGGTGTCTTCCGTGCCGAAGAACTCAGCGATCTTGGCTTCCAACTTCTTGTGGAGGTCCTGGCAGCCGCAGATGAAGCGGACCGAAGCCATACCGAAGCCACGGGCGTCCATGCCGTCCTTGGCGGCTTGGATCAATTCCGGGTTGTCGGCCAAGCCGAGATAGTTGTTAGCGCAGAAGTTGAGGCACACCTTGCCACCAACCATGATTTCGGCGCCTTGGGCGCTCTCGATGATGCGTTCACGTTTATAAAGGCCATCGGCTTCGATTTGAGCCAATTCCTTTTTCAGATACTCTTGAAAATTAGCGTACATATTATTAAAGTTTGAAGTTGTTCAGTTGTTCAGTTATTCAGTTGTTCAGTTGACGCGAGACGCAAGACTGCGAGACGCGGGACTTTGGCCGCAAAGGTACGAAAAGGATTGATAGGTTGTACTCGTTTACCACTTTTTTGTTGGCCATGGCGGAAAAACGTTTCTTATGCCTCGACGAAACTATTATTGCTTCACGAATTTACGGCTACAATTGACGCTGTCACAAGCAATCCGGACGAAATAGACCCCCGATGGCCATTGAGAGACATCAATAGTAAACGGGGAGGCAAAAGATTCTTCTTCGATCATTTTTCGGCCCATATCGTCCATGACGACACAGGTGCATGGCCCATCCATCGCTCCTTCGCTAACAGCCACTGTCACCCTATCAGTGGCGGGATTAGGATAAACCCGAAGTAAGGCTTCTTCCCGCTCAGGCACAACGGTCGGATAGTTCAGGTGCCCAAGCAAGAAGTCGCGCGTGATGTTGAAACAGGTGTCGAACTGGTCGTTCAGCTGAAAAAACGTATTGTAATAAAAGGCATGTTCCTCGCCTTCGAAAGGATAAAAAGCATAATCGGTAATGCCCATTTCGTCAAGATGGTTGGCGATAGCCTGCGAGCCGTAGACGAATGGCATGAGGCCAAACAAAGACGACGAGAAACAAAAGCCCGAATCAATGGGCACCGTGGCATCGACAGTGCCGTGGATCATGCACAAAGGCACATATTCCTCCTCGCTGATGATGTCGCAGCTGATGACCCCGCCCCAATGGGGTATAGCCCCCGCCACCTTGGGTGAGTACCCGGCATATTCCTGGTAACCCGAGCTGTGCATCGAGCCTAAGTCTGGGCTTTCCAAAGTCTCTTCTGGGCGCTCATCCTCATCCATGAAAAGCTCGCAAAGCAACGCTATGGAGCCTGCCGAGTTACCCAACAGAAACACCCTGCTTGTGTCGATTTTGTAAGTGTCGTAATGGCACTTGAAGAACCTCACCGCAGAACTGACATCTTGGGCAGCCATGTAAGCATCACGGACGAGCCCCTTATGAGAGAGGTTCATGAACGACAGCAGACGATAGTCAATGGCCGCCGCCGCATAGCCATGTTTGGCCAACCGAGTGCAATACCCTACCATATCGCTGAAATCACGGCCACCTCCCACAAAGGAGCCGCCAAAGATGGTAATCACCAAGGGCCGCTCCGTCATGGTGTCGTCTTGTGGCTCATAGAAGTCAAAATACAAGGTGGTGGTATCGCTTTGGCCTTCCCTGACAGCGCTGCTATAAGGGACGCCTTTGACGACATTCACCTCGTCGAAGACAGGATCGGCAAAACGCTGCCCCGACTGGGCCATAGTAACATTTGCAAACAAGCCAAACAACAAGCCAATTATGATTAAAAAACCAGTTGTTTTCATTCTATGTCATTTGCTTGAGGTTTTTTGGGTTCTGCAAAAACAGAAAAAAAACCAGAAACCCAATATGTACGTCTATTTATCTTATTCTTTCGTTTAATTCTGTTTTGGGTCAACTAATAGTTTTATCTTTTCAATGTATTTCTCAACTGATTCAAACAACGGCTCAACTTCTTCTTGATGCCATTCGATGAAATCATCATAATCACCCGTCTTGCGCATGTTTTGAAGACGAGCCAAAAGCTTGGCTTCGTCCTTGGAAAGGATTCCCGTAACCACAAAGTTCTGGCCTATCATCCCAATCACGCCTTCATGGGATTTTGCGACAATTCCATTTTGTATCAACAAGGCAGAAGAAGCATAATAAGCCGCATAATATAAACGATTGGCAGACAAAGTCCAATGGTTCATGCTTCCGCAGTCACGAGCCTCTTGCAAAGTTTCACCAGACTTCTCAAGTCGGTACTTCACCAATGCTTCTCTTTCTTCGTCCGTCAGCACAACTCCACCCTTTCCCTCATAACGTTCTTATAAAAAGGAGTAATTTGACGCTGCTGCCATTCTCCGTATGTGTAAACCACAGGATTGATTTCCACACCGAGTGACCAACCTAATGAAATGAACGGGAATACCCAACGGTCAAAATCCTCATTGCTCACTTTTTCACCCTCAAGAAGAATCAACAAATCCCAGTCGGAGTCGGGTCTCGCATCATCGCGTGCCTGTGAACCGAAAAGTAGCAATTTGGCATGCTCAGGAAGTATCTCCTTGCCGAGTTTCCTTATCAAATCTTCTATTTCAAGTTGCTGGGCTGACATTTATTGTCCATTTTTCCGACTGCAAATATAAACATTTTTCCTTGATGCAAGGTTTTTGTCGACCTGTCGCTTTATTTTTGTACTTTTGCACAAAATTCAAAATCTTATTACGATGAACGGCACTTTATATATCTACAACAGCCTTTCGCGCTGCAAACAGCCTTTCAAACCCCTGAACGCCCCGCATGTGGGCATGTACGTCTGCGGCCCCACCGTCTACGGCGACGCACACCTGGGTCACGCCCGTCCCGCCATCACATTCGACTTGGTATTCAGGTATTTGCAACATCTCGGCTATAAAGTCCGCTATGTGCGCAACATCACCGACGTGGGTCACCTGGAGCACGACGCCGACGAAGGCGAGGACAAAATCGCCAAGAAAGCCCGCCTCGAGAACCTCGAGCCGATGGAGGTGGCGCAATACTACACCAACCGCTACCACGCCGCCATGGACAAGCTGAACGTGCTGCGCCCATCCATCGAGCCTCACGCCTCAGGCCACATCATCGAGCAAATCGCCATGGTGCAGAAGATCCTCGACCACGGCTATGCCTACGTGGAGAACGGATCGGTGTATTTCGACATCGAGAAATACAATAAGGAGCACCCCTACGGCATCCTCTCGGGTCGCAACTTCGAGGAGATGCTCAACACCACGCGCGAGCTGAGTGGCCAAGAGGAGAAGCACAACCCCGTCGACTTCGCCCTGTGGAAGAAGGCCGAACCCAAGCACATCATGCGCTGGCCTTCGCCTTGGAGCGACGGCTTCCCGGGCTGGCACATGGAGTGCTCGGCCATGGGCTGCAAGTACCTCGGCGAGACCTTCGACATCCACGGCGGCGGCATGGACCTCATGTTCCCGCACCACGAGTCGGAAATTGCACAGAGCGTGGCCGCCAACGGCAAACAGCCCGTCACTTATTGGATGCACAACAACATGATCACCATCGGCGGACAGAAGATGGGCAAGTCGCTGGGCAACTTCATCACCCTCGACGAGTTCTTCAACGGCAGCCACATCAACGCCAAGGGCGAGGAGATGATTGCGCAGCCTTACAGCCCCATGACCATCCGCTTCTTCATCCTGCAAGCCCACTACCGCAGCACCTTGGACTTCAGCAATGAAGCCCTGCAAGCCGCCGAGAAGGGATACAACCGCTTGATGGAAGCCGTGAAAGCCGCCAAGGGTCTGAAAGCCACCAAAGGTGCCGCCAGCCTTGACATCCAGAAGATCGTCGATGCCTGCTACGACGCCATGAACGACGACTTCAATAGCCCCATCGTCATCGCCAACCTCTTCGAGGCCGTGCGCATCGTCAACACCGTGAAGGACGGCAAGGCACAAATCAACGCCGAGGAGCTGGCGCTGCTCAACAAGCTGTTCCAAGACTTCGTCTTCGACATCTTGGGCTTGGTGGAAAGCAACGCCTCCGACGGCAGCGGTGCCCTCGTCGACGGCCTCATGCAGACCATCATCGACATCCGCAAGGCAGCACGCGCCAACAAGGACTGGGCTACCAGCGACAAGATCCGCGACGAACTCGCCAAGCTTCACATCACCTTGAAGGACGGCAAGGAAGGCACCAGCTGGATTATGGAATAATTCAACTTCACACTAACTACTAAAACCAACATGTCATGAACGGAGAAGTCAAAACCATCAAAATCGTAAGAAAGAACATTAACCTTCCTTCCAACAACAAATACCACTTCAAGAACCTCGTCTTCGAAGGCGGCGGTGTCAAAGGCATTGCCTACGTGGGCGCCCTTGAGGTGCTTGAAAAAGAAGGCATCCTCGGCAGCATAGAACGCGTGGCAGGCACCTCGGCGGGAGCCATGGTAGCCGTCCTCGTCGCCTTGGGCTATACCGCCAAAGAAATCAGCGAAGTCCTTTGGGACATCAACTTCAAGAACTTCATGGACAGCTCTTGGGGTATTGTGCGCGACATCAACCGTCTCGTCAACGACTATGGTTGGTACAAAGGCGACTACTTCCGTAACCTTATGGCTGGCTATATCGAGAGAAAGACCAACAACGGTGAAATCACCTTCAAGGAGCTGGCCAAAAACAAGCAATTCAGAGAGTTGCACCTGCTTGGCGCCGACCTCACGACAGGCTACTCCAAGGTGTTCAACGCCGAAAAAACGCCCAACGTGAAAGTCGCCGATGCCGCTCGCATCTCCATGTCGATTCCGCTGTTTTTCGCCGCCGTAAAAGGCGTTGAAGGCGATGATCACGTCTACGTCGACGGTGGATTGCTGAACAACTATGCCATCAAGACCTTCGACCGCATGACCTTCGTCGACGACGAGGCCAATGCCCGCCGGACTTCCTATTACGAGAAAATCAACGAAAGGATCAAACAGATGACTCCTCCAAGGATGGGAGACAGAGGCAATGTCATCAACGAGTACGTCTACAACAAGGAGACCTTGGGATTCCGCCTCGATGGCAAAGACGAAATCGATATATACCTCAACCCCAATGCCCAGCCGCCAGAGAAGGAAATCAAGAGCCTGTTCACCTACACCAAGGCCTTGGTCACCACGCTCATCGACTTCCAAAACAACGTGCACCTGCACAGCGACGACTGGCAGCGCACCATCTACATCAACACCTTTGGCGTGGAAGCCACCGACTTCGACATCACTGACGCGAAGAAAAATCAACTTGTTGAAGCCGGACGTGGCTTCACACAAGACTACCTTGATTGGTACAACAACGACGAAGCGAAAGCCAACAAGTAACCTAAATGAAACACTGCAGTATTTTTAAAAGCATCGCTTTTTTTGCTTTTACATTTCTTCTTTTTTCATCCCATTCCGTTTGGGCACAGGACCAGAAGATTTTCACCTTCGACAACCGTACCTTCTTTGAAGTAGACGGCCGCTTGGGCAAGTATTTCCCCTTCGAGGAACGCCATGCCTACATGAAGTCGCTGCCGCAATATGGTGTCGACCTACGCATCGGGCGTCAGACCGACGGTCGCCTGAAATGGGAGCGCGACTTCAACTATCTCTCCTACGGCGCCTTCTTGCGCTTCGAGAAGAACAACGTCGACAGCATCCAGTTCAAATACCGCGACGAAAACGGCTATGAACGCGAGACCTACCATCGCTCACTCGGCGACTGCTACTCTCTAGGTGGCTTCATCAACGGGCATTTCTACCGTGGCAAATATTGGTCGCTCGACTACGACATCATGGGTGGCTTCTCGTTTTGGACCAAACACGGCGACGAGTTCATCGGCTCCGTGGCCAATGTACACCTCGCCATCGATGTCGGTCCGACCTTTATGATCGAGGACAATTTCGACATCACGCTGCGTTACCAGTTCTCACACTCCTCCAATGCGGCACTCAGGCTGCCTAACTGCGGCATCAACGTGTTCAGCTGGGTGGTGGGACTGCGCTACCATCCTTTGGGTCGTCCCGAACTCGTCCCCAAGGAAAAGCCGCGCCCGAAGTTTGAAAAGAGCACCTCCATCTTCGCCACCGAGTCGGTGGGCCTCTTGCAGACCAACGAGTGGATGCGTAGCTACCAAACCGCAGACGGTACCATGGTCAGCGACCTGCCCAACGAACGTCCCTATTACTTCGCCAATGTCATACAACTCGGTGTGCACCGTCAGTTCCATCCCAAGTTCAGCTACGACGTGTGCTTGGACTTCGGCTGGACAGGCGAGACCAAACGCATGTATGAGAAAGCGCATCAGATGTATAACGACGGCCACGAATACTTCTCTGGCGACGATGCCATCCCGTTGATGGAATACAGCTTCGCCCGCGGGCTGCATCTGGCGCCCTCGGTAATGTTCGAGGTCAACTTCAACCGCTTCGCCTTCTGCATTGGCGGCGGCTATTACCTCTGGCATGGCATCTATTATGGCACCGGCCAAAAGAAGACTTGGGGCTTGGCCGAGTCATCTGAAAGCAAGTTTGAAGACACCTACCTCCCACCCTGCTACCGTACTTTCTACGAACGTTTGGGATTCAAGTATTACTTGGGCAAGAACCGCAACATGTTCGTCGGCTCATTCATGAAGGTGCATGAGGCCGTCATCGACTATGCCGAGTTCACCTTCGGCATCAACCTGTATAGCTGGAAGGACAAAAAGAAATAGCCCATAGGTTCACTCGCCTTATGAAGGCATAGATACGCTCACCTTTCAGGTTCGGTATGACATGCCTTCATAAGGCTCGGAAGGGCTATTCGCCGAAGTCGACCTCCTTCACGAGGTGGCCCTGCTCGTCGTAGAACTTCCACAAGCCGCAGTGCTTGCCGTTCTTGTAGCTGCCTTCCTCGTATTTATTGCCGTTGGAATAGAATACCTGAGCGGGGCCCGTACGCTTATCGTCTTCAAAAAAGCCGTGGCTCTGCACACGACCGTCGATGAAATAGGCCGTCCACTCCCCTTCCATCTTGCCGTCTTTCATGCCGCCTTCCATCTTCACCTGGCCGTTTTCGTAGTATTCGGTCTCCTTCACGCACTTGTCGTGTTTGTCGAAATACTGCACCACACGGACTTGACCGTTCGGGTATTTGGAGACTACTCTTTCGTCAAGCTGGGCGGAACATGAAGCCAACAGCAACATGGAGCTCAAAATCAGGAATATCTTTTTCATGGTTGTATCTTTTTATCGGTTAAACACTAGTCTTTCGCCTTTGTTTTCTTCGTGGAACATGCCGTTTTCAAACACCAGGTTGCCGTTCACGAAGGTATGGGTCACGCGGCAATGCGATTCCATGCCGTCGTAAGGCGTCCAACCGCATTTTGAGTATTCTTCCTTGCCCGAAATCACATGGTCCCCATTCATGTCGACCAAAGCCAGGTCAGCGTGATAGCCTTCGCGTATGAAGCCACGGCGGTCGACCTGATAGAGGATGGCGGGGTTGTGGCACATCAGCTGCACCAAGAGCGGCAAGTCGTCGGGCAGCACGTTGGCCATCACCTGCAACGAATGTTGTATGGACGGGAAGCCTGACTTGCTCGTGAAGTAATCGTCGGTCATCTTTTCCTCAAGGAGATGCGGCGCATGGTCGGTGCCGATGGTGTCGATCTGTCCGTTGCGAATGGCTTGCAGCAAGGCTTCCCTGTCGCGGTGCGACTTGATAGCGGGGTTGCACTTGATGGCGAAGCTCTTTGCCTCATAGTCGTGGGCATCGAACCAAAGGTAATGCGGGCAGGTCTCCGCCGTGATTCTTTTCTCCGCCAACGGGATGTCGTTCCTGAACAGCGACAGCTCCTTCTGGGTGGAGATGTGCAGCACATGCAGCCTCGCCCCGAACTTCTCAGCCATGTCGACTGCCTTCGACGAGGACTTGTAACAGGCTTCGGTGGTGCGAATGAAGGGATGGATGCTGGCGTCGAGGATGACTTCGCCCTTCGAGGCCAAGTCCTTGCTGCACACCGTGTTTTCATGTATGGTCTGCTCGTCCTCGCAATGCACGGCCACCAGGCAAGGCGACTCACGGAACAGGCGCACCAAGGTCTCGTTCTTGTCGACAAGCATGTTGCCCGTGCTGGAACCCATGAACAACTTGATGCCGCACACCTTCCTGGGGTCGGTCTTCACGACTTCGGCAAGGTTGTCGTTGGTAGCGCCCAGATAGAAGGAATAGTTGGCCAGCGACTTCTCGGCGGCGAGGTCGAACTTCTGTTGCAGCAGCGCTTGCGTGGTGGTCTGCGGGTTGGTGTTGGGCATGTCCATGAACGAGGTCACGCCGCCAGCCACAGCAGCACGGCTCTCGGTGTAGATGTCGGCCTTATGCGTCAGGCCTGGCTCACGGAAATGCACATGTTCGTCGATGATGCCGGGGATGAGGTATTTCCCCGTGGCGTCGATGACTTGATCAACCGGCCCTTCGACGGGCTCAGGGGCCTGGCCCTCGCGTACAATCTTTTCAATCTTGCCTTCCGAAACGAAAACACTTGCCACGAAGGTCTGGCCTTCGTTGACAAGTGTCGCATTTTTGATATAGTAGTTCATTAGCCTTTCTTTGGTTTGATTTTTCCTGTCACGCCTCGCCAGCGCAGATTCAGCACGCCAAACACGGCCTCGCGGAAGATGCCCTTGCTCATCTTCGACTGTCCTTCGCGGCGGTCGGTAAAGATAATCGGCACCTCTTCGATCTTGAAGCCGAGCTTCCAGGCGGTGTATTTCATCTCGATTTGGAAGGCATAACCCACGAACTTGATACGGTCGAGGTCGATGGTCTCGAGCACGCGGCGCGTGTAGCACACGAAGCCTGCCGTGGTGTCGCGCACCTGCATACGCGTGACAAAACGCACGTAGGCCGAGGCATAATACGACATCAGCACGCGGCCCATGGGCCAGTTCACCACGTTGACGCCGGTCTTGTAGCGCGAGCCTACGGCGAGGTCGGCGCCATTGGCGCAGGCGTCGTGGAGGCGGGCCAGGTCGTCGGGGTTGTGCGAGAAGTCGGCATCCATCTCGAAGACATACTGGTAGTTGCGTTCCAAGGCCCACTTGAAGCCGGTGATATATGCCGTGCCGAGGCCCAACTTACCCGCCCTCTGAATCATAAACAGGCGGTCGCTGAACTCCGTCATCAGCGTCTTCACGATGTCGGCGGTGCCGTCGGGGCTGTTGTCGTCGATGATGAGGATATCGAAAGCCATGGGCAGGTTGAACACATAGCGGATAATCTTCTCGATGTTCTCCTTCTCCTTATAAGTCGGGATGATGACCAAATTCTCTGACATACCAAATTCTTTTTCCGTTCAACGTGCAAAGATAAGGGAAAATTGCATATCGGCGCAAGAGGGCACAAAAAAAGCCTGCGACTTCCCCCTCCCTGAGGGGGCAGGGGGAGTAGCAGGCTTTTCGAGTTTCAAGAAAAGGAATGTTTATTGTTCTCTCACCACCACGTTCTTGACTTCCCAAGCAGCGCAATGGTCTTCTGTGCTGGTGTATTTGAACGCAATCGTCACATTCTGGCCAGCATAGGCAGTTAAATCAGCCGAAGCATTCACGAAAGCCCAATTAGAATTAAAGTCAGGCCATGCACTGATATTAAGCTCCGTCCATGTGGCTGTGGTGACATCACCTGCATAGTCAGTAGAGACCAGCACAAAGAAATATCCCTGAGGGTCAGCAAAATTGGCAGCATGGTCAAATGTCAGTGTTGCAGAATTTACCCCAGACAAATCAATCATAGGTGATACGAGCCAACTCTCAGCAGCATTGGCATGTTGATAGAAGCCATTCGCCTTCATGCACGAATAGTTTGAAACATGTGTCCATACGTATGACAATCCGCTAGGCAACGAGACATCCTTAATATCAAATTCTCCTTGACCATTCGCGAAGGTCTCGGAGAAGATGCCTTCACCTGGAGTCGGAGGCTCGGGAGGCGTAGGCGTGTCACCACCTTCCAAGACGAAGTCGGCCTCGGTGCCGCCGCTGTCGCGGAGACCTGCCTGACCGAAATAGGCACGAAGCTTACCGTTCACAGCCAAGCGCTTGCCCAGATTGCCCGGGTTGTCCACCAGGTTGACCTGAGTACGGAGCGGCTTGCCCGAAGGCAGGTTGACGATAATGCACTGCGTGACTTCATTGCAGGTGGGGTCATCGGCGATAAGGACGTTGGTGGTCAAGTCGAAAGGCTCAGCCCAGTTGACGTCGGCATTTGAAGAGACGCTAGTCGGGCCATTCTTCACGGCACCGACGATGTAGCCTTGCACCCAACCCACGACGCCGTTGCCTTGCTGGCTGATACCAGCGGCCACGTTATACGGGTCGTCAGCGGTGCCGCTGCCTTCGCCCTCGCCCGGTGTGGGAGGCGTGGGGACGTCGCCGGCTTCACCTTGAACGATGGAGATGCTCTGCACCTCGAAGGTACGTGAAGCGCTGGCCGATGACACGAACTTGATGGCCACAGTCACCGTCTGTCCGAGGAACTCGTCAAGGCTGGCTTCGACTTCCTGGAAGTTCCAACCGTTAGTGTTGGGATAAGTCACCGAGAGTTCCGTCCAAGTGGCTTGGGTGGGGTCGGTGCCATATTCGTAGTTACTGGAGACCTGCATGGTCACGTCGTTGTTCGACGGGCCACTATACTGGGCGGCATAACTCACGATGGCCTTGACATGGTCGACGTCGGTGAGTTTGACAGGCGAAGAGATCAGCCAGTCTTCGTTTTCATAGTAGAAATGCTGGTCGCCGATTTTCTCGTGGCCGGTCATGACAGCCGAGCTGTAGTCGATCTTCCAGAATTGGTCGTCACCCAAGACGCTATAGGTCATATAGCTACCGAATGCCGTCGAGAACAGCTGCGTGTAAGGCAGACTCTGCTCGTCGCCAGGGTTGCCGCCATGGCCACCCGGGTCGATGCCGTCAAACTCCAGCTCGTAGTACGAACGGAGGGTCAGCTGCCAAGTGGTGTTGTACACCGATGCGATGGCGATCAAGTTACCCGTTCCCGTGGGCAGCGGGTTGGAGGCGAAGTTGGCATAGTTGCTCGTGCGCACCATAGCAGTGTTGCCGAAGGCATCCTGGATGTAATGCTCGCCATAGCCCGAGGAGGGGGCGAAGGTGCCTTCCTGGTCGACGAATGTCACGCCCTCGAGTTTGATCAACTGGGCCAGGTGCTGACCGCTGTTGACATTGGCAAGGGTCGTCACCGCAGGCTCGATGGGGCGGTTGTTGGCCAAGATGATGATGTGGCCATCGGGACCAAATTCGCTCAGCTGGGGCAGTCCGTGATACATGTCAAACTTGACGTCCTTCAGGTAAATACGGACGGAGTCGCCGATACGGACACCAGAGACGGCATTAAGATAAAGCTGAATGGCAGCACCCGTGGCCCTGTCTTGGATGTAAGCGGCCTTGTAGAGGTTGCCCGATTGCTCGTCGGCAGTGACGATGCCATACACCGAAGCCGTGTCGAAAATGGTACCCGGCGTCATGGCAACGATCTGGTCGATGGTGTAAACCGTTCCTATCGGCAGGTTCTGGATAGGCGGTTGTGGGTATTCTTTCTTGCACGAGGCAAACAGCACGCCCATCGCGGCAAGAAGAAGCAAACTGGAGGTTAAAAGTCTGTTTTTCATTGTATTTTGTGTTTATTGATTTTCAAAATTCATATTCTGCATTACTTCCTAACAGTCAAGCTGATGTAATAATTGAGGCCGTACATATAGGAGTACTTGTCGGGGAACATCTCGGGGTTGTTGGCGTTGAAACGCAGCTGCTCGTAACCATAGAGGATGGTGCTCTTGTTGTTGAGCAGGTTGTTGACGCTCACGTTCACGAGGAAGTAATATCCTTTGTAACGCTTCGAGAAGCCACCGTAGAAGTCGAGCGTGAAGGCCGGCTTCAACGGGGTCTGGCGCAACACATCCTCAATGCGGATGTCGCCCTGGGCATAGTGCAGCATGCCTTCTTCGGTGTGGTTATAGGGGTTCACGTCGAAGTACATGTTGGCAAGGTAGTTGGCGTTGAGGCTCACCCACCAGTATTTGGGCGAGTTGTACTTGATACCCAACGAAGCCACCGTCTCGGGACCCGAAGAGACGTGGTAGTCTTTCAGGTAGGCGATGCTGTTCTGGATGTAAGCCGTGGTATTGTTGTCGTCATACACTGAGAAGATGGGGTTGTTACGATACACGTGGATGCCATTGGCGGCAGCGGCCTGCATCGTGATGGTCGGGGTGATCTTCCATTCGGCACCCATCTCCACGCCGAGGCTTCTCTGGTTGATGTCGGTCATGATGAAGTTGACGAACTCGCTGGTGTAGGAGTTCTCGCTCGTGGCGGTGTTGAGGAACACGTTCTCGCAGTAGAAGCTGCGGTTCCAGATGAGGTTCTGGTAGGTGTAGTAGTAACCCGTCAGGCGCAACTTGAACACAGGTGAGCGGTAGAGGTAGCTCAAGTCGAAGGCGTTGATGCGCTCGCTCTTGAGCTCGCCTTCCACCACGGTGTGGCGGGTACGCGGCGACACATAGATGTCGCGGAACTGAGGCGCCTGTAGCATGTAAGCCATATTGGCGACGATGTGGTTACGGCCGTTGATGGCATAGGTCACACCGGCTTTCACACCGGGATCGAAGAAGTTGTGCATCTTATCCTTGCCGTAGGAGTTGTCGGCGAAGGAGCCGCTCTGCCACAAGCCTTCACGCCAGATCTGCATAAACTCAGCCTGCACGCCCAAGTAGAGGTCGAAGTTGCCGACAAGCCAGTCGACTTGGTCCCAGATGCGGCCGTAGTTGCGGTTAGCGTAGTAGTTGTAGCTGATGATGTCGCCAACTTTAGCCACGTGGTTGGGGTTGAGGAGGTTGGTTTGGCATTCTGAGCTTTCAAGGTTTTCGGCATACTTGTTTATGTCGTAGTAGTAGTCGCCACCGAGGAGGTCGTTGACGCTCTCATAATAATGTGTCCTCGAGGCGCTCACGGCAAAGCCGCCCGTCATGATCAAGTTAGGCAAAAATTCATGCTTGAAGTAGGTGGCGTTACCCATCTGATTCTTGTCATAATGGCGCTCGGCAAGGATGTACTTGGAGGCCTTACCTGTGATGGTGTTGCCTTCCTGTCCGTTGGCGTTATGCACCGTGAAGAGATGGTTGCGGTTGGCGTTGTAGAGGTTGTCCCAGTCGAGTTGCGTGACGTGCGGGTCGCGGTTTTGCCAAGCCTCAATTTGAGCTTCGATCTCAGCCGTGCTGTGGGCGTTGGTCATGAAATAGCTCGGCAGGTTCTTGTAGTAGTCGGGACGCGGGTCAGCGGCTTCGCCCCATTCGAGGGCGGTCTGGCTGCCGGGACCGCTGAAGTAATACACAGAGGTGTAGAACGAGGTCTTCTTATTCGGTTTCCAATCCCATGTGAGGCTGACGAAAGGCTGGTGGTAGGAACTCACACGCGAGTTGCGGACGACCTGCTTGCCGTTCTCATCGATGGTTTGGTAGCCCCAGTTGGGGTTGTAGTAGTTGGAGCCTACGAGGTCGAAGATCTCCTGCACCACGGGCGACGAGCCGCCACGCTGCGAAGGTGCTCCGAACACGGTGAGGTTGAGGCTGTGCTTGTCGTTGATTTTCTTCTCCACCGAGAGGAAGTAGCTGTAAGCATGGTAGAAGGTGCCTTCCGAATAGCCATTCACAGTGCTATACAGGTTGTTTTTCCACTGGGCATCATGATGTCCAAAGTCGTGGATTCCCGCATAGCGCCAGCTGGCATTGGCCATGATGTACCAGCCCTTACCCAGCTCGCCCGTGCCGATGGAGGCCATGGCGCGGTGATGGTAGGAACGGTTGCTGAAGGCGTAGCTCAGCGAGATCTGTTTACGGTACTGCGAGGCACGTGTCGAGTAGGCCGTGAGGCCGCCGAGGCCGCCAAAGCCGGCGTCGGTCTTGCCGAGGCCTTCGACGAGCGTCGAGTTACGGAAGGCGTCGTTGAGGCCGCCCCAGTTGGAGAAGACAGGACGCCCCGTCTCGGGGTCGTTCATCGAGATGCCGTTGATCATCACCTCGCTGTACTTCGAGTCGTTGCCGCGCACGCGGTAGCGCAGCGAGCCGAAGTTGTAGGCCGCAATGCTGTTGAACACGTCGCGCGACGAGTTGAGCAAGGTGGAGGCGTCGTTGACCGAGGTGGACGACTCCTCAAAGTCGGAATCCATCAGAATCACCGTCGGCACGTCGTGTTGGTCGAGGTTAACCGTGTCGACAGTTTGGGCCGCAAGCCGCGACACCATCAACACGGGAACCATAATTAGGAATAGGAATTTCTTCATATTTAAAGTGTTATGATTTTACTTTTGGCATTACATTAAACGGGCAAATGTAGGAATTTTTCGTTTGTGACCATCTATTAATGGATTATTTTTTACCTTTGCCGCCTAAACTTTGGCAAACGATGAAAAATCATTTCCTTTTTATACTGGCAGTTTTGGCCTTTGGTCTCGGCATAAACCACGTCTCCGCCCAGGAGCAGCAAGCCTATAAGGTCGGCCTCGTGGGTTTCTATAACCTCGAGAACCTCTTCGACACCATCAACGACCCGAACAAAGACGACGAGGAGTTCCTGCCTCAGGGCGGCAACCAATGGAACACCGAGAAATACCTCGCCAAACTCCACAACATGGCCTACGCCATCTCCACCATCGGCACCGACTGGTCGCCCGACGGCGTGGCCGTCCTCGGCGTGTCAGAGATCGAGAACCGCACGGTGCTGGAAGACCTCGTGCGCCAACCCGAGATTAAGGACCGTAACTATCAGATCGTGCACTACGAGTCGCCCGACCGCCGTGGCGTCGACGTGGGACTGCTCTACAACCCCAAGTATTTCAAGCCGACAAACAGCAAGTCGTACCGTACCGTCGTCCCCGACCAGCCCGACTTCATCACCCGCGACCAACTGGTGGTCTCAGGTTTGTTTGACGGCGAGATGATGCACTTCATCGTCATGCACTGGCCTTCGCGCTATGGTGGTGAGAAACGTTCGTTGCCCGGCCGTGTGGCCGCCGCCACCTTGTGCCGCCACATCGCAGACAGCATCCTCAACCAAGACGCCAACGCCAAAATCATCATGATGGGCGACTACAACGACTACCCCGACAACAAAAGCGTGACGAAACACCTGCGCGCCACGGGCGACATGAGCAACCTGGGCGAAGGCGAGTTCTTCAACCCCATGTACGAGTTGCACAAGAAAGGCATCGGCACCAACTACTACAACGACGTGCCTGGCGTGCTTGACCAGACCATCATCACCCCTGGCCTGCTGCCCACCGACTACAGCACCTACCAGTTCAAGAACGCCAAGGTCCACAACAAGGAGTTCCTCAAGCAGCACGGCGGCCGCTACAACGGCTATCCCTTCCGCACCTTCGGCAGCGGCGTCTGGATGGGTGGCTATAGCGACCACTTCCCCGTTTACGTGATACTATTGAAAAAAGCGTAAGACCATTTGAGATTCCCCTTCGGGGAATGGAGTGAGTTTCCTAAATAGTTATTGCGGCGGCTTTAAGTATCTACAATTCGTAGAATCTACAAGCCGCCGCTTATTAATTTGACCTTTCACTTCATTTCCTTTGGAAATCTCTATTCCTTCACCCACTTCCCCGTCTCGACCAAGGTCCCTGAGCCTGGGGTCCCTGAGCCCGTCGAAGGGCCACCTGTCGTAAGCACGGCAGCACGTATACCGAAAAAAGTCACTCCTTCACAAACTTCCCCTCAATCAGCACTCCATCCTCACCATACACCCGATAAACATACACTCCCGCTTTAAGCCCCGAAACGCCCACAGTAAGCACATTCCCTTTTCCTCTGACAAACCTATCCAAGCAAGGGCGACCAAGGCCATCCGTAATGCTGATGCGGCAGCCATCAATGGTTCCCACTTCGCTAAGGTCAATGTTCAGAACATCCTTTGCTGGATTAGGATATGCCTTGCCATGAATCTCCGTCACAGGCATTTCCTTGACCGAGGTGGGTATGGGGTTCATCTCCTCTCGCGTCAGCCTCATCACTTTGCTGGCCGCGTATGGCGACAAAGCTTCTCCACCGTCCATGACCAACAAACAATCTCCGTCAGGATAAGGAAGAACAAATTGCGGCCAATACTTATAGTATTCGTCCTCATCGAAGAAGCGACCGCCAAGGATTTCCATGTCGCGGTCGAAAAGGCACAAGCCTGTCTGCTTGTTATCCCCTGGGTAATACATGGTCATGTAACAGCCATACATGGTCGTGTCGTTCACCGTGGCCATACTCTTACCAAACCCCGATGGCTCTTCATTTCGCTCCTCCTCGTGTAAAAAGCCTACCTCAAAATGATTAACGCGGCCACAATCAAGATTATAGCCATGAAGACCAGGTCCCACAGTCCAACTGAGATCAAGGTCACCGATGGTCAACAGATACTCGTCAATACCTTGATGCCAAGGATGTCTTGCGCCAAAGAACAGCAGCCTGTCATCCGAAAGGAAATAGTCGGAATACCCACGGTCTCCCAAAGCGTAACTGTCCATGTCAGCCGCACCAGGAGTACCCAATATATAACGGTAGGCCTTCACGTACTGAAAGTCCTCATCATAGAACGCCGTGCCTATACCGCCACCTGGCCCGTTGCAGAGAAAGATATAGCCGTTTCCTAACGGATTCTTGAAAATGTTATGGCAGAAAAAGCCATGCAACCGAAACTCGGGATCATTGAGATTGTAGGCTTTAGGCACCACATAGCGGCAGGCCAAGGTATCTGCGTTTTCATCAAACCTATACATATAAGGGAACACTCTGTTTGCGCTTTCATAGTATTCACCGCAAGCAATCACCTGGCCGTTATCGTTAAGCAGACAAGGACAACTTATAAACTCCAAGGAGTTTTTGGTGTAAACCTTGGTCTCAACAATCTCAAGATTGTCATCAAAAATAATAGTCCAAAGTTCACTTCCACCATAATATGATACGGTGGTGTCTTGTTGCAGAAAGGCTACGGTAAAATAGTTTCCATTGTCCAATTGAACCACGTCTTTCATAAACAACCTTTTCGGCAAATCCTCGCACACTCGTCTTTCATAACTCCCATCGGGATGCACCTTGATGAGTTGTGTGTTCCAGTCGCGGCGACGGCCGAAACGCCCAATTAAAATGGCATCCTCATTTGCGTCAATCACGCCCGCATCAATGCGTGAATACTGGTTGATGTCATTCTGGTCGCCAAAATCAAACTCCCATTGCTGGGCGTGCATAGTGACTCCCGCCATCAGCAGGAGCGCAAGCAGGGTTGTAATTCTTTTTGCTTTCATTATATTATAGTTTTGTTGCAAAACTATAACAAAAAAACGCCAAAAAGCCAAGCCCCAAGCCTAAATATAGGATTTTGCGCCTGTTCAAAAACACAACAACTTGAAATACAATGAACTCAAAAATCTGAAAATATAGGTTTTTGTTACCCTATAGAGGTGAAAAGGCCATCGATATCTGCCTTTTTCTTGAGGTTGGATCGGTATTGCGTCACCGTGTTTTCTTTCAACCCAAGCAAATTCGCCGCCTCTTTTGCACGGAAGCCAAGGAACGAAAGAATGACGATGCGGCATTCCGTTTCGTTCAGATTGGGACAAGCCTGCTGCAGCCTAACCGTAGCCGATGGATAGGCGCTTTCAAACTCGTCAAGAATACGCTGTAGCCTATCCTCGCCACCCGTCTGGTAAATCGCCAACACCCGCTGCTGAAGCATATCCCTCTGGTGCTGCGATGATTGTTCCACCGTTGCCTGCAGTCGTTTCACCTCTTCCTCATGGCTTTGCCGGGCTGCCTCCAATTGCCGCAATGCCTCGTCCTGCTTGGCCTTCAGCTCCAGTTCGTGTTGTGAATCCTTGGCCTTCAAGGCTCTTTCCGCCTCAGCCTGTTGTTGCTTCAGCATCTTCCTTTCCTTCTGTTTCGCCAAAACAACAACAGCAGTCAAAGCCAACAAGCCCACGATTATCGCCACCCATACTATCCCAGCCCTATGTTCCAATCTCTGCTTGTCACTCAGATAGGCGTTCAGCATCGGCAATGCTTTGGCATTATGGTTGCTTGCCACTACATCCTTCTCCTCACTGGTTTTCAAAAAGGCGTAAAAGGGCAAAGTGCTCAAGGTATCACCCAACGCTTCGTAACAGTCGACAAGGCAGTAAGCTGCTTGCGCTTTAAGGTTTTCATCCTTTGACTGATAAGCGACTTTCGAATCGGCCAAAGCAGTCGCATAGTCATGTGCCTTATAATGGACATAGGCCTTTTCAATCGCATTCCTGTGAAACAAGAGACAGGAACTGTCAACCAAAGCAAAACTATGTTCAAAATAGAAAATGGCTGAATCGTACTCATGGCTGTGACGCAAACAATTGGCAAGCGAGTTTTCCAGCAAAGCCGTTTCGTACGGGAAACGGTCAGCATTGGCCAAATGAAGACCTTTGTGGCAATAGAAGAAGGCCGTGTCGCCTTCACCCGCCTTCCCGAAACGCTCATAGAGCAACCCGAGATTAGCCATTGAACGGAGCATCCAAGCCGTGTCACCAACGACAGAAGCACAATCCAGGCCATAACGGGCAAAGCGTGTGCTGCAAAGCTTGTCAGAGAAATTGAATGCGATTCGTGACAAGATATAGCAAATCTTGCTGTAAAGCCGCCCTACGGGAGCCTGCTTTGCATCGAAATGGGAATCCAAGATTTTCAAGGCTTCCAGGAAATGTACAGTTGCCTCCTCGGAAAAATGGTTTTTATCAAAGACTAAACCACCTGCCAGATAATGGCAACGCGCCTGCATCCAATAATCGCGGGACCTGTCGCCTTTTTCGTAGAAAGCCAAGGCGGGACTTACAAGGGAATCCGTGAAGTCATAGTACTTGTTACCGACATATATCGCTTCCACTGAGTCAATCAGCTCAGTGTATTCTGCGTCTTGGCTATCGATAGGCGAAAGAAAGTCACACTCGCGTTTGTTGCAGCCCATCATCACAACAACAATCAAAAGCCCTATGTACAAAATCCGTTTCATGGCCGCAAAAGTAACATTTTTGGCAACACCAACAAAATAGGCTGGCCACTTTCGTGACTAGCCTAAATGCTTTCACTTCATTCCTTGCGCAATCTCTATTCCTTCACCCATTTCCCCGTTTCCGCGAGGGTCGTTGAGCTAGCGGTCCCTGAGCCCGTCGAAGGGCCGCCATCAGAAACATACACCTTCCAAACATAAACTCCCTCAGCCCAATCCGTTGCATCAATCGCCGTCACATTCTCCGTAATCTCTCGCCCATAAATCATCCTCCCATTCATATCATACACCTCCACCCGCGCATCCTTCAATCCCGTCCTGATATTCAGCACATCCTTCCCCGGATTGGGATAAGCCACCGCCACAACAAAACCAGCATCATGCGCTTCCTCAATGCCATCAAAAGCTTCCTTTGGTACTTTGAAGATGGCACCTGTCGTACCAGTCATGCTTGGTTTTGCAACTTGACATTTGACAAAGACATCGCCTTCGGAGCCAAGACGCATCCCACCAAAATACATTAGTTCTGTGCCGTCTTCCTTATAATAAATCTCTTGAAGTTTGTTGAGGTCTTCATCCAAATGGACGATGTAAAGACTTTTGGAAAAGTACCAGTTGTCGGGTTTGTCCATGCCGCTGGCCATATAAACATCGCCATTTTCGCCAAAGTCAATAGAGTTTGGTTGGCCTGGTGTACAAGGGATTTCGGAAGTGATACCCCAAGTGTAGGCCAATTGCTCAAAATTGTCGGCATCAAACACACTCATTAAGACATCTTCGTTGTGTACAACAAGAGGAGAACCGTTGGGGTCATTAGGGTCAGGTATAACCTCAACCTCCATGTTGATGGTGTAGGTCCTGCCATTATATGGATTCATGCGAAAACAAGCTTGCCAACCACATTGAACAGGATAAGACAACTGGTCAATATTCTCTTTGACAGCCACAGTATTGAGGTCGCCATCCAAGGTATAGCAATTGTAATAGGTATAACTTCCTTGATTTGCTGCCAAAACAAGTCGGCACCCCATCATGTCAGGCGTCGGGAACATATAGCAGCCGCTTGAAGAAGGTACAGGGTCATCAAGAAGTCTTTCCGTAAGCAACTCACCGTTTCCGTCAAACTTCAGTATCCTTAATCCATGATGGCCGCTCGTCCACAGAGTATCGACATAATAGGAGTAATAATAATTGCCCAAAGCATCCTCAACCCATTGTTCACCTCCGGCAAGGAATCTATAGAAATCATAGCCTACCCAATTGAAATCCATAGTGTCCACGGACAAATCTTCATGGACGGTCATTTTTTGAAGATGAATTGTGTCGTTAGAACACTTCGTAACGAAAAGGCCGACCGACCCGTCACCGAAACGCGCCAAATGTCTCAAACTATTATTGTCCTGAATGCTCGGAAGAACAACCATATCGATAAGTTCTCCGTTTTCATCCACTTTGTAAAGGGCGACATCCGCCGCTTCGTCGGCTCCAAGGACAAGCAGATCGTTCTCGTTCATGAAAATGAGGTCATCGATGTAATGACGTTCAAAGAATCTTTGGGGTTCCTGCGCTTGCATCGTCACCCCTCCCGCCATCAGCAGGAGCACAAGCAGGGTGTAAAGTCTTAGCTTATTCATAATGTTATAACTTTGTTGCCCCAAAATTATAACAAAAATCCACTAAAAAACCAAGATTTGAGCCAAGTACAGATTTTTGTTTCTAACTCACCTTGATAATCAATGCGTTGCAAGAAAAAAGTACAGATTTTTCTCAATCGGTCAGAATGGAAATCGAGTCAAAATCAACTTTTTTGTTGAGCTTGGAGCGGTATTTTGCCACCGTATTTTCGCTCAGGCCGAGCAGATCGGCCTCTTCTTTGATGCGGAAGCCGAGGAAGGAAAGAACCACGAGATTGCGCTCCGTCTTGCTAAGGTCGGGATAGGCCGATTTCATTTTCTCAACGCCTCGGGGATAGGCTGCCTCGAAGGCCTCCATGATGCGCTGCAAACGGTCTTTCTGCTCCGTCTGGTAAATCGCGACCACCTGCTGCTGCAGCATGTCGCGCTGCTGCGTGGTGAGTTGTTCCAACTCCGCTTGCAGTTGGCGCTGCGCCTCGCGGAGTTTCAGCGTTTCCAATTCCTTGTTTTTGCGGTAGCGCAACGTCCCCCATAGCACCGCCATCAGCACGATGACCAACAGGGCTATCCACAAATAGAGGCGGTAACGTTTCAACTGCTGCTCGCTTTCCAAACGCTGGATTTCCAACTGCTTGTCGTATTCTTCCTTCACTTGAGCCACGGCCTTACCGCTGTAATCGTATTTGTGCCTATCATCCATGTATTTTTCTGCATACAACAAGGCACTATCCATATTGCCTAAAGCCTCAAACGATTTGTAAAGATACATGTTGGCATTCATTCTCCACACCTCCAATCCGTATTGATTTGCTGCTTGCTTGGCAAAAAAGATGCAGGAATCGTATTGCCCTAACTCGAAATAGGCATGGGTCAGTCCGTCAATGGTGCTTGCCTTAAACTTGGCCGTCTGCCCGCCCAACAGATGCAAAGCCTTTTTCTCCTCTGCAATAGCATCTCGCAAAAAATCCTGCCTCTCCTCACTCCCAACATTTTTCTGCTTCTCGTAACGAAAGAGCAAATGCAATGCAGCCGAACTGTGGCAGGCAGCCATTTTCCAAGTGTCGCCAAGCGTTTGGGCAGAGTGAAAGCCTTTTTCCAAATACAACTCACTGCTGTCGTAGTCCCTAAAACGAAGGTACAATTCACCTATCATAAGTGCCGTGAGGCAATGCTGATCGAGCCATTGCCGATGGCATAAAAAACGTTCAGCTTCTTTCAGCACCTCCAGACTTTCATTATGGTAACCGAAATCACCGTAAGCCGAACCAAGACCGCTATAGATTTTGTATTTCAACTGGTCAATCACGTCTTGTTCGGTGGTGGGTGTGGGTGAAAAACGAACAAAACGCTCATCCACATGCTGGCATTGGTCGATACTTTGTTTGGCTTTCTGGTAATTGTCGATGCACAGCCAACGGTGCTGTGGCGATGAGCGGTAAGCGTAGCCTTTGGCGTAATACGATTTTGCCTCGAAATACTTGTCGTCACTACCAACAAAGCAATTTTCGGCCACTTGCAGGAGCGAATCGATTTCTGCATTATAGAACATCGTATCGAATAAGGCATCCAATCGAAGCAGGCAATAATGCGCCAGTTCCTTTTCAGATAGCGCTGAAAGGTTCAATGTGTCAAGGATTTGCCTTGCGCTGTCGAGGTTGGTTTGGTAGAAGCACTCCACGCGATAAAGCATATCCTCCTCGGGTGGTGGCGGCGTTTCGCGCTTGGAGCAGGCGGCCACCAACACGACAAAAAGCAAAAGTCCTATGGACAAGATGCGTTTCATTGGTGCAAAAATAGGAAAAATCACCACACCTCTATCTCATCCACAAAAATCCAAGCGGGATAGCCGAATCCGCTATGGTCCTCAGGCAGGTCGTAGCCTGAAATCACAACTTCTACATATTTTGCCGTGACGGGCTCAAAGTCCAGTTCGTAGGCGAAGATGCCGTCGCTGTCGGCCCATGTGGAAATCGGGATGTCCTTCTGCGCCACCTCGCGGAAGGTCTCGCCATCATCAGAGACCAGCACCTTGACTTGGCTCGGGTTGTAGATCCATGCGCCTTTGTTCACCAAAGCATGGAAGCGAACATGCTGCATCTCGGCAGGTTGCTCCAAATCAATGACGGCATCGAGAGGATAGCCGCAGAAGCCGAGCCAACGACCTGAGTTGTAGGCTCCCCTACCCAAGTTGCCGTCATTGAGCACCACGGCTCCTTCGTAGGTGTATTGCTCGGCAGGCTGCTGGCGCAGGGTGATGGGCTTGCGGGTAGCCAGGTTGGTTTCCACCGTGTCGGCCCAGACCTGCGGGTTGAAGATGTGGTCGGCGTATGTGTAATGATAGAGTTCGTAAAGTTGCTTCATGTGGCGGCAACGCCCCACAAAGGCTTCAAAGTCACGCTCCTGAGGATTGTTCCACTGTATTTCCGTCAAAGCCTCCATACGCGGCAGGGCCATGTATTGCACGTGCCAGAAATGGGCGATGTATTCCGTCCAGATGTTGGCTTGCACGCCGATGATGTGTTTCTGTTGCTCAGGTGTCAGTTCCTCGGGCAGGGGCTGGAACTCATACACGCGCTCCACGGGCAGGTAGCCACCGATACACATAGGCTCGCTGGCGATGTCCTCGCTTTGGTAGTAGTCGAAATAGAGGTGCGACGACGGCGCCATGATGACATCGTGGCCCTTGCGTGCCGCCTCGATACCGCCTTCCGTGCCGCGCCAGTTCATGATGATGGCGGTCTCGGAGACGTTGCCTTCCAGAATCTCGTCCCAGCCGATGACACGGCGGCCACGGGCTTCCACCACCTTGGCCATGCGGTTCATCACATAGCTCTGCAGGTAGTCCTCGGCAGAAAACTTGTCGTCCTTTTTGATGCCCAATTCCTTAATCTTGGCTTGACATTTCGGGCATTGTTCCCAGCGCACCTTGGGGCATTCGTCGCCGCCGATGTGGATATAGGGCGAAGGAAACACATCCATCACCTCGTTGAGCACATCCTCAACAAACAGCATGGTCTCCTCGTTGCCCGCACAGAGCACGTCTTCCGACACTCCCCAACGCTTCCACACCTCGTAGGGACCACCCGTGCAGCCCAACTGCGGATAGCAAGCCAAAGCCGCCTGCATATGGCCCGGCAGGTCGATTTCGGGAATGATGTTGATATGACGCTCGGCGGCATACTCGATGAGGTCGCGAAGCTCGTCTTGGGTATAGAAACCGCCATGGCGGATGGTGTCGTAGAGGTTGCCGTTATGCCCGATGACCGTGCCGTTACGGTAGGCACCCATCTCCGTCAGCTCAGGGTATTTCTTGATTTCGATGCGCCAACCTTGGTCGTCGCTGAGGTGGAAATGAAACTGGTTCATATTGTGCATGGCCAGCATGTCAATATAGACTTTCACCGAGTCCAAGGGGATGAAATGACGGCAGGGGTCGAGGTGCATGCCACGGTAACTGAAGGTGGGATAGTCTCGGATGGTGGCAGTGGGGAGGTAACATTTACTCCCCCCTGCCCCCCTCTCAGAGGGGGACGTGGCGTCCCCGCTCTGAGTACACCTTAAGGGTAAACTCTTACGCAAAGTTTGTATGCCGTAGAACACACCGGCGGCGTCGGCACCTATAATCTCTACTTTCTTGGGGGTGACATTGATTTCGTAGGCCTCGGCTTGATCGAAATCCTCGGGAACCACTTCGAGCACAATACCGTCGGATTGGCCTTGATATTCTAACACATTCAAGGCGTAGCCCATAATGTCGTTGACGTATTCGCTGAGGAACTCCGCCTCGCGCTGGAGGCCATTTTCGAAATAGACTTTCGTCGAAGGTTGCAATGTGAAGTAGCCGGTGATATCTCGGCTCAGATGCGTTTCCTTGGGTTGTGGGATGATGTCGTAGTTGGCGACAGGAATCTGTTCTTTTTTGCAAGCCGACAACAAAAGTGTTGCTAGGCAAAGGAAGAGGATTGACTTTTTCATATAGGTTCTATATGTTTTGAAAAGGCAAAAATAAAAAAAGGATGGCTTGCGCCATCCTTTTCTGTTGAATTTTACCTATCAGGCTTATTCGCCCAACTTGATACGCACGAAGTTCACCACAGTGGCTTCCTTGTCGGCAGCCTGGATGTATTCGGCGACGGTCTTCGGGTCGGCGAGGTCTTCGGGTCGGCGACCAGAGAGACTTGGTTGAGCAGGCAGCTCTCCTTGAAGAACTTGTTCAGACGGCCTTTGGCGATGTTCTGAATCATACCTTCGTTGAGTTGCACCTGACCGGGCACCGTGGCCTTGATTTCGCGGGCCTGGGCACCTTGTTCCTCAGTGATGTAACCCTTGGTGATGTTCGAGTTGATGTGGTCATCGCTGTCGACGTGGTTGGGGTTGATGCCAGCCTTACGGAGAGCCTTCTCGACTTCCTTCTGGATCTGTTCTTCCTTGGTCTTGTCGACGGCAACGGCGAACTCGCGGTCCTTCACCTCTTGCGGGATGGAGGCTTCGCTCACCGACAGCGGGTTCATGGCGGCGACG
>CACYHX010000024.1 GCA_902774365.1 uncultured Bacteroidia bacterium
GTTGTTGGACAATTATCTGAACAGCAACAAAAAAGCCAATCTTCTCAAGGATTTGGAGACCTCCGTTTATGACGACAAAGACCATTGGGAAGCCATGCTTGAAGTGATTGACCAACTCTATCCCGACCTTACAGCAACCCTTCAGCAGAAGTATCCCGATTTGGACGAGGACGAAAAGAAATCCTACATCCTATCGTATTTCAAACTCTCGCGCCAGGAGGAGGCGGATTACCTCGGCACTACCGTCAATATGATCGACAAACTGCGCGGAAGACGTAGAAAAAAGATGGAGGAAGAGTAAAAAACTTTGGACCGTTTCCAATAATTGTTTGGAATAGCTACTGATTTATCTCATTTGTTTTCAGAACAATACGTTATTCTATAATTGGAATTGTTTGGAATGACTGTCCGACCGCTTGACAAAGGCGGTAGTTTCGCAGCATCAATTCTTTCACAACGTGTACCCTAAAACACAAATCACTTATTATTCACCATCTTAAAAATCTAAAGCAATGAAGAAAGTCATTTATCTGCTTGGCATCATGCTCTTTATGGCAGGAGCGGCCAAGGCGCAAGACGAAAACGTCCAGACGGGCGCTGAAATTGAATTTGAAAGAGTCGTTCACGACTACGGCGATGTGCCTTACAACGGCAATGGCGAATGTGAGTTCCGTTTCACCAACACGGGCGATGCGCCCCTGCTGATTCAGAAACCAAAGTCAAGTTGCGGCTGCACCATCCCGTCCTGGCCTGACAAGCCTATTTTTCCCGGTGAGTCGGAAGTCATCAAGGTGACTTATAGGACCAACCGTGCCGGTAACTTCAACAAGACAATTACGGTTACCTCTAACGCCATCAAGAACTCCACTGTGGTGCTGCACATCACAGGTCGAGTGCTTTGTCAACCTACGGAAACCCTTCCTGAGAAGACGGACAAAACCAGCAAGGGCTCTCCCGTTAGCAACAACTGATCTGGATGAAATTATTTAGTTATTAAAAAGCCCTGCCTGTTGGGATATTTTTGATTTCCCAACCTTACCAAAGCCATCGAAAGCAATTTCGGTGGCTTTTTTTGTAAAGTGCAGCAAAAATCTTTATTTTTGCCTGCATAAAACTTTACCAGCATGAAAAAACTCCTCCTCTCTGCGCTCCTTTTGCTTTGCGTGAGCGCCTTCGCCCAAAAGCAATACACCCTTCAATCGCCCGACAAGGACATCACCGTCACCATTGAGGCGGGCGAGCAACTGACATACGCCGTCACGCATGGAAACACCTGTGTGTTAACACCTTCGTCCATCGGCATGAAACTCTCCGACGGCACCCTACTCGGCACCAAACCTGTCGTGAAAAGCGCCAAGACGCGGTCGGTCAATCAAGTCCTGCCCTCACCTTTATATAAAAAGGCGCAAATCCCTGAAGTCTACGAGGAGCTGGCCCTGACTTTCAAAGGCAACTACAAAGTCATCTTCCGAGCATACGATGCTGGTGTGGCCTATCGTTTCGAGACCGACTTCCGCAAGCCTATCATCATCGAAGACGAAACCGCTGACTTCAATTTCGATGCAGATTATCAAGCTCTTATCCCGTTTGTCTTGAGGCGTGCCGGACAAGAGGGAGCCCTTATCAGCCAGCAGTTCTACAGCTCGTTTGAAAACACTTACACCGACACTACCTTGAGCAAGATGGACCCTCAAAAACTTGCCTTCCTGCCTTTGTTGGTCGAACTCAAGGATGGCAAGAAAGCCGTCATCACCGAGGCCGACTTGGAGGACTTCCCTGGCTTGTATCTCCGCAACGCCAATGGTAAATTCGGTCTCTCCGGCGTCCATGCCGGTTATCCCAAAGTCCGCGAACAAGGTGGCCACAACAACCTGCAATGGATGGTGAAAGAACGCGAGAACTACATCGCCAAGACCGCTGGCAAACGCGCCTTCCCTTGGCGTATCGTCACCATCTCTGAGAGCGACAAGGAACTGGCCAACAACGACTTAGTATATCTCTTGGCCTCGCCTAACCGCATCGGTGACGTCTCTTGGATCCAGCCCGGCAAGGTGGCTTGGGACTGGTGGAACTGGTGGAACCTTTATGGCGTTGACTTCGCAGCAGGCATCAACAACGAGACTTACAAATACTTCATCGACTTCGCCAGCGAATACGGCATCGAGTATGTCATCCTCGATGAAGGCTGGGCCGTCAACAAGAAGGCCGACCTCTTCCAGGTGATACCCGAAATCGACCTCCCCGAACTCGTCAGATACGGTGCCGAGCGCAATGTGGGCCTCGTGCTTTGGGCCGGTTACGCCGCCATGGACAAAGACATGGAACACGTATGCCAGCACTATTCCGAAATGGGCATAAAAGGCTTCAAGGTCGACTTTATGGACGGCGACGATCAGATGATTGTCGACTTCTACTACCGCATGGCAGAGACCGCCGCCAAATACCATCTTTTCATCGACTTCCACGGTGCCTACAAACCCACGGGCCTCAACCGCACCTATCCCAACGTGCTCAACCACGAAGGCGTGTACGGCATGGAACAGGAACGCTGGGACAGCAAGAGCGATTTCGTCACCAACGAAGTCACTATACCTTTCATCCGTATGTTGGCCGGACCTATGGACTACACCCAAGGAGCCATGAGAAATGCGGGGAAATACAGCTTTACCGCCATCTACACCGAGCCGATGAGCCAAGGCACACGTTGCCGACAACTGGCTGAATATGTGATTTATGAGTCGCCTTTCAACATGCTATGCGACAGCCCGAGCAACTACATAAGAGAAGACGAATGCACACGGTTCATCGCCAGCGTGCCCACCACCTGGGACGAAACCATTGTCTTGGATGGCAAGGTGGGTGAATACATCGTTATTGCCCGCCGCAAGGACTTCCGTTGGTATGTGGGTGCCATCACCAACTGGGAGGAGCGCGACATTGAGCTCGACCTCTCGGTGCTGCCCAACTTCGGCGCCAAGTCGGGACGTATCTTCCACGACGGCATCAATGCCAACCGCGCCGCACGCGACTATGTGGCGGAGCAAATCCAAGTGATGGGCAACAAGGTGAAGTTCCATCTCGCCGAAGGCGGCGGTGCCGTGATGGTGTTTTAATCCATGAGACATGAAGAAGCAGTATCGCTTTCTCGCCTTCGATTGTGGAGCCACCAGCGGACGGGCCATCTTGGGCACCTTCACTGACGGCAGCTTCCGCATGGAGGAGGTCTATCGTTTCCCGAACCAGACCCTCGAAATCGGAGGCAAGTACTACTGGAATGTATATAGCATCTACGAGCATCTCCTGAAATGCCTCAAGGAATTGGGCCAACGCCACATCACCCTCGACTCCATCGGCATCGACACCTGGGGCGTCGACTTCGGCTGCATCGGCCATGACGGAACACTGCTGGGCTTGCCTCGCGCCTACCGCGACCCCTACACCGACGGCGTTCCTGAAAAGTTCTTCAAAATCGTTTCTCGTGAACAGCTTTATGCTTTGACGGGCATCCAAATCATGAACTTCAACAGTATCTTCCAGATGTTTGCCCAAGCCGAGGAAGGCAGTGTGGCCTACCGTCACGCTAAGAAAATCCTCTTCATGCCCGACCTCCTCTCCTACCTGCTGACACGCGGCAAGGTCTGCGAATACACCATCGCTTCCACCTCTGGGCTGATAAACCCCAAGACGCAACGATTTGAACCTTCGCTGATGGCCGCGGTAGGTCTCACCGACGACCAAATTCCTGACAGGGTACAATCTGGAGAAGTGATTGGAAAGCTACGTTTCGGCATCGCGAAAGAAACTGGGCTGGGCGAAGTGCCTGTAGTGGCAGTGGCTGGTCACGACACGGCCTCGGCTATCGTTGCTGTTCCCGCTGAGAATGAGCATTTTGCCTATCTCAGTAGCGGCACTTGGAGCCTCATGGGCATTGAGGTACCAGAACCCATCATCACCGAGCAGTCGGCACGGCTCAACTTCACCAACGAAGGCGGCATCGAAGGCACCACGCGCTTCCTGAAGAACATCACGGGGATGTGGCTCGTGGAGCAATGCCGCAAGAAATGGATAGCGCAAGGGTACGACTATACCTATGACGAGATGACCAAGATGGCGCAATCGGCCAAAGACTACGCAGGACGCATCAACCCCGACGACCCGCGTTTTGCCAATCCCGACGACATGGAAGCGGAAATCAGCAAAGCACTGACAGAAAACGGTTATACCGCCCCGAATGGTGCTGGCGAAATGCTCAGCTGCATCTATCACAGCCTTGCAGAGCGCTATAGAGAGGTGCTGGACATGCTGCAAGAAGTTGCGCCGTTCAAAATCGAGAAGCTGCACGTCATCGGTGGCGGCTCGGCCAACGAACTGCTCAACCAATGGACCGCCGACGCCATAGGGATGCCCGTGGTGGCGGGTCCTACCGAAGCCACCGCCCTTGGCAACCTCATGGTGCAAGCCAAGGCGGCTGGTCTTGTCAAAGACCGTTGGACCATGCGTAAGATGATAGCACAAAACTTTGAAACAAAAACATACAACCCAGCCCCGTAGGGGCGACACATCAGTAAGCAGGCGACGTGAGTCCCTGCTTACACCAAGAGTCAATAGACCCATAGCAGGCGACGTGAGTCCCTGCTCTTAACCGCAACGCATATGAACACCACCAACATCCTCAACGCCTACACCCTCGCCAAGGAACGCTACGCCGCCCTCGGCATCGACACTGACAAAGCCATCGCCATCCTCGAGAAGGCCCCCATCTCGCTGCACTGCTGGCAGACCGACGACGTGATGGGCTTCGAGAGCAACGCCGGCCTCTCGGGTGGCATCCAGACCACGGGCAACTACCCCGGTCGCGCCCGCACGATCGATGAAGTGCGCGCCGACCTCGAGTTCGTCAACTCGCTGCTCGCTGGCACGCAACGCGTCAACCTGCACGAGATCTACGGCGACTTCGGCGGCAAGTTCGTCGACCGCGACCAAGTGGGCGTAGAGCACTTCCAGAGCTGGATCGACTGGTGCAAAAAGGTGAATATGAAGCTTGACTTCAACTCTACCTCTTTCGGCCATCCCAAGAGCGGAGACCTCAGCCTCGCTAACCCCGACCCCGCCATCCGCGCTTTCTGGATTGAGCATACCAAACGCTGTCGCCGCATCGCCGACGCCATGGGCAAGGCACAAGGCGACCCTTGCATCATGAACATCTGGGTACACGACGGCCTGAAAGACCTCACCGTGGAACGCAAACGCTACCGTGAGCTGCTGGCCGAATCCTTGGATGAAATCTTGGCCGAAGACCTGCCCGACATGAAATCCTGCGTCGAGGCCAAACTCTTCGGCATCGGCTTGGAGAGCTTCACCGTCGGCTCGCACGACTTCTACGCAGGTTACTGTGCTACGCGTAAGGTCATCTACACCCTCGACACGGGCCATTACGAACCTACCGAGAACGTCTCCGACATGATTCCTTCGCTGCTCCTGTATGTGCCCGAACTGATGCTGCATGTCAGCCGTCCCATCCGTTGGGACTCCGACCATGTGACCCTCATGAACGACCAGACCCTCGACCTCTTCAAGGAAATCGTCCGCGCCGAAGCCCTCCACCGCGCCCACATCGGCCTCGACTACTTCGACGCGTCCATTAATAGAATAGGTGCCTACCTTATCGGCACCCGCGCCACACAGAAATGTCTGCTGCAAGCCCTGTTGGAGCCGCTTGATTTGCTGCGCCAATATGAGGACAAGGGACAAGGCTTTGAGAAATTAGCCTTGATGGAAGAGATGAAATCCCTGCCCTTTGGTGCCGTCTATGACTACTTCAACCTAAAGAACAATGTTCCTGTGGGTGAAGAGTTTATCGCCAAGGTACAGCAATATGAAAAAGAAGTGACGTCAAAACGATAAAACCATGAATAAAGGAAGCCTAAAAAGCACCATCGCCGTCTCGCTGACCAACTACTTGGATGCCGGTGCCATCGTCGCAGGAGCCAGTGGCCTGACGTTGTGGCAGAAATACTTGGGCCTCACCGAGGTACATCTCGGCTGGCTCAACTTCATCAGCGCCAACTGCTTGGGTGCAGCCCTCGGTGCCATCATCGGCGGTTTCTTGGCCGACAAATACGGGCGCAAGTTCATCTACACCTACAACCTGCTCGTCTACATGGTGGGCGTGCTGCTCATCATGCTCTCCGTCAGCTTCCCGATGCTGTTGGCGGGATTCTTAGTGACAGGCATCTCAGTAGGCATCGGCGTACCGGCCTCGTGGACCTACATCTCCGAAAGCTCCGAGAACGACAAACGCGGCCGCAACATCTGCATCTCCCAGATGTCGTGGGGCTTCGGGCCGATGATCATACTATTGTTGGGCATGTTCTTCGCCCCCGATGGTTATCTGTTCGGCTGGGTCGAAAGCATTGCGCACACCTTTGGCGGCGACAGCTTGTCCACAGAGGCTGTCAACGTGTTCAGCTCGCGCATCGTCTTCTTCTCATTGCTGATTGTGGCATTCATCGCATGGAACCTGCAGCGCAAACTGGAAGAAAGCACCGAGTGGAAAGCCAGCCAAGAGGTAGCTAAGGCCAAGGGAGAAGATACTGGTCTTTGGCACGCTTTCAAGGTGTTGTTCTCCAACAAAACCGCTATCAAGACCGCGTGTTTTTTGGCAGTCATCTACCTCACCTGGAATCTGGTAGCATCGGTCTTAGGTTTCTTTCAACCGCATATCTATGAGACGGCAGGTGGCATCAGCAACGAACAAGCCAACTGGATGAACTGCATCCAATGGGCCATCATCGTGTTCGTCACCTTCCTGCTCTCCAAGGTCATCGACAGGACAAGTCATAAACTAATCTATATCTTAGGACTGCTCTTCGCCATCAGCGCTTGGGTTATCATTGTGGCCGTCGGCGTGAATGGCACCGCAGGTCTTTGGCTGTTCACCATCCTGTGGGGCATCGAAGGCGGAATGTCGGTGCAGATCTTCTACGCCTTATGGGGTTCGGAGCTGTTCCCTGCCAAGTTCCGCGCTGGCGCACAAGGACTGATGTTCTTCGTCGTCAGGGGACTTTCGGCTGTATGGGGGCTGGTGTTCGCTTTCATCTATGGCGAAAACGGCGAAGGCTTCACCGTGGCCGCCTATTGCATGATTGGCTTGCTGCTCATCTCGTTGATTGTGGGCGTCATCGGCTGCCCCAACACCCGCGGCAAGTCGCTCTCACAACTCACCAAGGAACGCTATGGCGATAATTATTGAATGAATATGGAAAGCATCATAGATAACAATCCCGAACTGAAACACCAAATCGACCAGGTGGCCGAGGTGGCTGGCTACCTTTGGCAAAAAGGCTGGGCCGAACGCAATGGCGGCAATATCGTCATCAATGTCACTGACCAACTTAACTCCCAACTTGTACGGCTGCCACAGTGTGACAGCCCTACAACCCCAATCGCCATTGGAACGACATTACCTAATCTAAAAGGCTGCTACTTCTTCTGCAAAGGCACCAACCGCCGCATGCGCGACCTCGCCCGCTGGCCCATGGACAACGGCTCCATCATCCGCATCCTCGACGACTGCGCCCATTACGAAATCATCGCCGACAAACCTGTGATGCCCACCTCGGAGCTGCCTTCGCACCTCAGCGTCCACAATTACCTGATTGGCAAAGGCTCGCCTTACAAAGCCTCTCTCCACACCCATCCCATCGAGTTGGTGGCTATGACGCATCATCGTCCGTTCCTGGAGAAGGACCTGCTGACCCAAATCCTCTGGTCGATGATACCTGAGACACGGGCGTTCTGTCCGAAAGGATTGGGTATCGTGCCTTACCTGTTGCCTTCGAGTGTAGCGCTCGGCGAAGCCACCCTCAAAACCCTCAGCGAAGGCTACGACGTGGTGATGTGGGAGAAGCACGGCGTATTTGCCGTCGACACCGACATCATGGCGGCTTTCGACCAAGTGGATGTGCTGAACAAAGCCGCACAAATCTACATGAGTGCCCGCGGCATGGGTTTCGAGCCGGAAGGCATGAGCAAGGCGCAGATGCAGGAGTTGGCGGATGTGTTTGGATTAGCGAAACAATAATTGTATTTTTGCATTCTGATAACAACAAACATTTCACACTCAACAACAAAGAAAGGAACAAACTATGATTAATTTGATTGGAAAATGGAAAGTCACAGAGATGATTGACTTCGACGGAGAAAAAGGCACCATGGATTGGACCAAGGTGGAAGACATCCTTGCAAAGGACAATATCGACAAGGACACCCGCTTTTTTGCCAATATGGTGGCGGTGTTCGGCGAGGACGGCACGATAACCATGTTGACCACATTGCCCGAAGGTGTCAGCCAAGCCGAAGTGGATGCCGCCGTCAAAGCCGGCGAACTTGAATTAAGAGACGGCATGATGTTCTTGGGAGAACAGCATTGGAAGGTCGAAGATGGCAAGAACATGACAGATATGGGTCTCGAAGGCGAATTGATGGGCGAGAAGGTCGGTCCATGGGAGAAAGTCAAGGAAATCGATGAAAACACCATCGAGTTAATGTTTTACCGTTTCAGGAAAGTATAACCGGGTGTTAGACACTTTATTCGAAACAGCGTATTGGGTATACATAACACCATGAAACATCGACTTCTATTCTTCCTTGCGAGTGCAGCAACAGCCCTGTTTCTCTTCGCCTGTAGCAACAACATCACCATCACCATCACCCACCCCAACGTGGAGCAACAATTCCACGAGCAGCCTTTGGCCACGGCACACCCGCGCTTTAGTTGGAATTATGAAACCACCGAAAACGAGGTGGTGCAACAAAGTTACCGCATCATCGTGGCCTCAACCGCCGAAAACGCCCAAAATGGCCTCGGTGACCTTTGGGATTCAGGCGTGGTGCCTTCCAACCAGATGCTTTACATCCCATACGCGGGCAAGGAACTCCAAAGCCGCGACAAAGCCTATTGGAAAGTCATCACAACAGTAGCCGACAAGGGCAAAAGAGCCAAAGTGGAAAGCGAAGTCAAATCGTTTGAAATCAGCTTGTTGAACCAAGACGACTGGCAAGCCCAATGGATTGGCCATGAGTTTGAGGACGATGTGCTGGTAGGTAAAACCCGCTTGGCTGCCCGTTATCTTCGCAAAGACCTTGCACTCAAGGGCGAAGTTGCCGATGCAAGGCTATATGTCAGTGGCATGGGCGTGTATAGTGCCTACCTCAATGGACGGGAAATCGCGCCCGAGGAACTGCTGAAACCTACCCTTTCCTGGTACTCAAGTCGAGTGTACTTCAATACTTATTGTGTAACAGATTTGTTACACTTTGGAGACAACGCCATCGGCATCATCCTCGAAGGCGGTCGTTATACAAGCATCCGCTACAACGAAGCCAATCCCAACTGGGACGGCACTAACCACGTGTTTGGCTTCGGCACACCGCGCCTACTTTTGCAACTCGAAGTGACCTACAAAGACGGCCAGAAAGAGACCATCGTCAGCGATGAGACCTGGAAAATCACCAACCGTGGCCCTATCCGTACCGCCAACGAATGGGATGGCGAGACCTACGACGAAAACTTTGAGTTTACACCCGCATGTCATTCCGAGGATTTAATCGGCATAGATACACTCGCCTCGAAGGCTCGGTATGACATGCCGATTAAATCCGAAGCGAATCTATGCGGGTGGGCAGAATCAGGCTATGACGACAGTGAGTGGCTCCAAGCCGAACTCGTAGAAGCCCCCGAAGGTCAGCTCTCCGCCCAGCCTAACCCCAACATCACTGTGATGGAGAAGCTGAAACCCGTCAGCCTGTTCCAAAAAGGCGACAAATGGTACCTCGACATGGGCCAAAACATGGTCGGCTTTATCGACATGAAAGCACGAGGACAACAACCTGGCGACATCATCACCCTGCGCTTCGCCGAACTCCTGACTCCCGACAGCCTTCTCTATACCGCCAACCTACGCAGCGCGGAATGTACGGATCGATACATCGTCACTAACAACTCTCAACTTTCAACTGACTCTAAACTCTCAACTCTAAACTCTGAACTCCACTGGCATCCGTTGTTCGTCTACCACGGCTTCCGCTACGTTGAAATCTCCGGCCTACGCGAGACGCCCGATTTGGACGACTTCGAGGGCTGGGTCATCTACGACGAGATGCCCGTGACCGGCTCGTTTGAGACCTCCAACGAAATCATCAACGCGGTGTACCACAACGCCTACTGGGGCATCCGCGGCAACTACCGCTCCATGCCCACCGACTGCCCGCAACGCGACGAGCGTTTGGGCTGGACGGGCGACCGCACCACGGGCAACTTCGGCGAGTCGTACATCTTCGACAACCACCAACTCTACGCCAAGTGGCTCTCCGATGGCGACGACAGCCAATGGGACAACGGCTCGCTGCCCAACATCGTCCCGCCCTACTGGCGCGGCTACACCGACAACATGACCTGGCCCGGTGCCATGGTCACCGTCACAGATATGCTTTATATCCGCTTCGGCGACACTGAACCCATTCGTCAACACTATGCGGCTTGGAAGAAGTGGATGCTTCACATGAAGAACGACTATATGAGAGCTGGCCTCATGCCTCGCGACACCTACGGCGACTGGTGCATGCCGCCCGAGAGCCTCGAACTCATCCACTCCAGCGACCCCAACCGCATCACCGAGTCGACGGTCATCTCCACGCCGTTCTACTGCTACCTCTGCGGAAAGATGGCCAAGTTTGCCGAGATTTTGGGCTTCGATGACGATGTGGCATTCTTCAACCAAGAAATCACCACTACCACCATCGCCTTCAACGACAAGTATTTCAACCGCGTGACGGGCGTCTACGCCAACAACACCGTCACGGCTAACATCTTGCCTTTGTGGTTCGGTATGGTACCCAAAGGTTTGGAAAACAAGGTTTTGGAAAGCATCGTCGACAAGACGATGAACGAATGTGGCGGTCACGTGTCGACCGGTGTCATCGGCATCCAGCAGCTGATGCGCTGCCTGACGGAATACGGTCGTGGCGACCTCGCCCTCAAGATTGCCTCCAACGACACCTACCCAAGCTGGGGCTACATGGTTCGCAACGGCGCCACCACCATCTGGGAGCTGTGGAACGGCAACACCGCCGACCCCGCCATGAACTCAGGCAACCACGTGATGCTGCTCGGCGACCTCATCCTCTGGGAATACGAATACCTCGGTGGCATCCGCGCCCTTGAGCCGGGCTACAGCAAGATACAACTCAAGCCTTATCCCATTGAAGGACTGGACTTTGTCAACTGCACCTACAACTCCGTTTCAGGTCGCATCGAAAGCCACTGGAAACGTGAGGGAAACCATTTTGAATGGGACATCGTCATCCCTGCCAACACCACGGCTGAGGTCTGTCTGCCCACGGCAAATGGCTACGAGGTCAAGACCTACGGCAGCGGAAAATACCATCTGTCGTCGGAACTGTAAAGTTCTAAAATCCATCAAACAAAAATGCCTGCCTATAGATTCCCGAGGGAATGACATAGACAGGCATTTTTTTCACCTTTTGCATTACTCAGCAGGCTCAGCAGTTGGCGCAGCTTCTTCTGGGCCGAACCACTGATTCAAAGTCTCATCCACCTTAGCGTTGATTTCAGGGGTGATCTTATGCTGCACCTTCTTCACCACATAAAGCACGGCCAGGCCTTCGTCGAGCAGACCTAGGATTTTATGGGCTTTATAAGGTATCAAGCTGAAAGGCAAGATAGTGTAGAGGATGGCACCCACGATGAGGGCCTTCTCCAGCGTGGTGGTCTCGCCCATAGTCAGCACATAATATAGTTGGAGTAGCGGCTTGGTGGCGACGCGACCTGCCTTTTTGGCATATGTGCCAATTTTTCCCAGCATATTGGAGGATTTCTTCTTCCAATCCACGTTTTTCAGTTTGTCGAGCAGTCCGTTGATGTCCTTGCCAGAGATGGCATAGGCCAAGATAGTGATACAGATGATGGTGATAATCATTTGGTTATGTTTTTTAGAATTTGGTTTTTCTTTTGAGTCTATAAGTATAAAAACCACAAAAAACGTTCCATTTCCTCACAGCTTCACTCTGTCAGGGTTCTCTGCGATGAACTTGCTCCAGTCGGGCTTGCGGTGGGCCTTGGCCTTCTCGGTGCTGTGCTTGGTGTAGTTGACGTCTTTGCCCTTGTCGATGGCATGGCAGAGGGCGGCACCCACGGCATCGGTGGCATCGAAAAACTCAGGGTTCTCGTCTGTCTTCAGCATGAAATGCACCATCTTGGCCACCTGTTCCTTCGAGGCGTTGCCGTTGCCCGTGATGGTCTGCTTGATGGTCTTGGGCGAATACTCGAAGATGGGAATATCGCGGTAGAGCGCAGCAGCCATCGCCACCCCTTGGGCGCGACCTAACTTCAACATCGACTGCACGTTCTTTCCAAAGAAAGGTGCCTCAATGGCCAGTTCGTCGGGATGGTATTCGTTGACGATTTCCAGCACGCGCTCGAAGATCTTCTTTAGCTTCAGCGCTTGGTTGGCCAGCTTCTTCAGGTTGATGACGCCCATCGTGAGGAGCTCCATCTGCTTGCCCTGCACACGGATGACGCCGTAGCCCATCACCATGGTGCCCGGGTCAATGCCTAATATGATTTTTTCTTCGTTCATTCCTTATTTTTTGCAAAGATAGACATTTTCTTTTCATCAGAAGAGAGGGTTCTTGCGTGTTTTTTACTACTTTTGCAGCAATCATTCACCTAAAAACATAATAGACATGAAAGCATTACGAGTATTCTTATTGGCCATAGTCCTCATTATGGCATCGGGTGCCACGGCACAAACCATTCGCAATTCCAGCGGCTCGAGTTGTGGCCAGATTGAAAGCAACGGCACCATCCGCAACAGCTCTGGATCGAGCGTCGGACGATTCGACAGCGACGGCACCATCCGCAACGGCTCAGGCTCTAGCATCGGCAAGATTGACAGCGACGGCACCATCCGCAACAGCTCTGGCTCCAGCATCGGCAAGGTGGAAAGCGACGGCACAGTGCGCAACGGCTCTGGCTCCAGCATCGGCAAGGTGGAAAGCGACGGCACGGTGCGCAACAGCTCCGGCTCCAGCATCGGCAAGGCCGAAGGCGTCAGACGAGACTGGGCGGCCGCCTATTTCTTCTTCTTCCCGTTCTATTAGCCTGAGATATAATTTCTTTTGAACGCAATGCGTCATTTTATCGCTTCGTCATAAAAATAACGCCTTTGCGTTGGGCTTACCCTGTATTTCTTGTACTGTCCCGTGAAGAGGTCGCAGTCGAACAGGGTCTGTATCTGCGAGACAAACAGTCGTGAATACAGGCGGTTTTGGAAGGCTTGCTTCTCCTGCATGAAGGCGATGGTCTGCTGGATTTGATCGAGGTCGAGGTCCTCCTTGGTGAAGACAAACAGGTCGAACTCGCGGAAATCGCCGTAGAAGCCATTATTCACCTTGTCCATCTTGATTTCGAGGATGCGCTTCAGGGGCAGAGCCAGCGACCAATATTCGTACTCGTTGCGACCGACGATGCTGCCGTCGCCCAAGCCGTAGGCATAACCCGTTTGTTTGATGTGGCGCATGTCGTCGGCATTCACTTCTGTGACATCCTCCCCTGCCATCTCGTTCACCAAGGCATTGGCCACGTTCTTGTTCTCACGGATGGCACGGGTGACCTCGATGCCGATGCCGGCCTCCTCGTCCTGCAAGTCGGGTCTGTCGCGGTTGACCAGATGCGCATACGGATCGCCCAGCAAGGTGGCCAGCGAGACCATGGCATAGCGCTCAAAGAAACAAGTATCGAATTTCGGGGAGAGCATTGTCGGTTTGCGTTTCATTTTTGCAAAAATAGGAATTTTTCGAGGTATATTTATAAAACCTGATGGTTTTTTCAACGAAAAATAATCATCAAAATTTCAGCTCATTACAAAATAATATCACTTTTTTTGCGAATATTGGATTATTTGCATTATCTTTGCAGGCAAGATGAAGGTAACTTTTGACAAGGAATACTTACAGAAACTGTACACCACAGGCCAGTCACCCGACAAGAAACACCGATTCCAACCCGATGTGATAAGGAGATATGTAAAAGTGATAGACATCATGGTGGAAGCGGAGAATGTCAATGTGCTTGCTTTGATTGGCGGGCTTCATTATGAGCACTTGTCTGGAGATAAAGCCGGACTTTCCTCTGTCAGGGTAAACAAAAAATACCGTGTTGAGTTTTCTGAACAAACAGAAGGAACCGAAACCGTAGCCACCATCTGCAATATTATCGAGTTGTCAAACCATTATGAATGAAGGAACCATGATACACGTTGAAGGAATTAAGGATGAAATGATTGCCAACAATCTCACTCCATTTAGGTTTACCCATCCTGGAGAGATTATCAAAGACGAATTGGAAGACCGAGGCATTTCGCAGCGCGAGTTTGCCCAAAATGTGGGTATGTCTTATTCCGTGCTCAACGAACTGCTCAATGCCCATCGCCCTCTTACCACCAACACTGCCTTGCTCTTTGAAGCGGCTCTCGGCCTGCCCGCTGAGTTGCTGATGCGTATCCAAACCAAATACAACCTTCAGACGGCTCGAAAAGACAAGGATGTCATCCGTTGGATGGCAAAGATTCGGAATGCAGCGGCGGTGCTGTAAACACTTTTGTTTGATATTAGCTAAAAACAAAAAGCTTGTTCCTCAAAAACGATTCTTCAATTGTATTTATACATCGAAAAACAAAAGAATACTATGATTACAACAAAAAAAGTCTGCTTGATTTCGGTTGTCCTGTTTTTGGTGAGTTGCTCAAATAACAATAATCAAAAAAACAAAAATAGTTATTATTATTGGTGGACAGGAGAAAGTGAAAAGTTTGGAACTATGATTTATGATCCTATCAAAATTGAAGCAGAAAATGACTCTTTGGCTTATGTTCATGCATTAGAATTATTTGAATCCTCTCAAGAGTCTTTTGCTAATTCCGATCATCCTGAACTATTGTACAATCCTGTATCGTTTAGCCTAACAAATCAAAATGGTGATTTAATTAGTTTTCCAGAAATCGAAACACCTAGAACGAAACAAAAGCAAAAAGAATACGAATTAGAACAAAACAAAGCTTATGCTGGAGCCGAATTTGGTATGTCTAAGAAACAAGTATTGGCTTTGGAACATTTTAATAAATGGCAAGACAATTTAACTTTTATTTCAAAGTTTGAAACCGTTGGAAATCAGGAATATATTATAAAATTAAAGTTTCTTGACGATGAGTTGTATTTAGTAACATTTGAAACGTTTAATCAAAGTGCTGTTTATATTGACACAGACATAAAGAAGGCTGTTCAAAATTTTAAAGAAGTGATTCAAGAATCTTATGGGAACCCTTCAGAAGTATTTGGTATTCCTGATATTCTCAGATTAAAAGCGGGTTATATATCATGGGCGTATAAATGGAATATTGGTACAAAAACAATTGCGATAGGAATTGAAGAAGCGTCATGGGGGGCTGAGTATCATATGCATGCAGAAATACTAGACAATGTAAGAACTAATAGAATTATTGAGCAAAATGAAGCATTGAAAAACGAGAACATTCAAAATTCGTCTACTTTGTTTTAACCTCAAACTTTGCTTTTCCAAATTCTTTTAAATCCAATTTTACCCAAGCAACTCCGCCCCCAACTCATAAAACTAACACCATAGAAAAACGCCCAAATGCACCTAGAAACCATAAATTTGGGTGAATTTCTTTAGAATATCGCCCAAATCTTGTACTTTTATACCACATTTGGGCGATTTTCCTTATCCAAACAACTCCGCCCCCAACTCATAAACCGAAGCCACAGGAACAATCTGTATCTTAAACCGCTTGGTATCCAATCCCTTGGCATTGTATTTCGAGACAAAAATCTTTTCAAAGCCTAATTTGTCGGCTTCGGCGATACGGGCTTCGATGCGGGTGACGGCGCGAATCTCGCCCGAAAGGCCCACTTCGGCGGCAAAGGCATAACGCGAAGAGATGGGTATATCAGCATTTGACGAAAGCACGGCAGCGATGACAGCCAAATCGATGGCAGGGTCATCCACGTGGAGACCGCCAGCGATGTTTAGGAACACGTCTTTTATGGAAAGTCGGAATCCAGCACGTTTCTCCAACACAGCCAAGAGCATATTCATCCTTCGGATGTCAAAGCCTGTGGCGGAGCGTTGCGGCGTGCCGTAGGCCGCACTGCTCACCAAGGCCTGCGTCTCAATGAGCATAGGGCGTTGGCCTTCCATGGTGGCCGCGATGGCGATGCCGCTTACTTCCTCGTCGCGTTGTGAGAGCAGGATCTCGCTGGGGTTGGTCACCTCGCGGAGGCCCGTGGCGTTCATCTCGAAAATGCCTAACTCGGAGGCCGAGCCGAAGCGGTTCTTGATGGTGCGCAAGATGCGGAAACCATAGTGGCGATCGCCCTCAAACTGCAACACCGTGTCGACAATATGCTCCAAGATCTTCGGTCCGGCGATGCTGCCGTCCTTTGTGATATGGCCGATGAGGAACACCGGCACTTGATAGGCCTTGGCGATTTTGTTCATTTCGGCGGCCGTCTCACGAATCTGGGAGAGACTGCCCGCCGTTGCGTCCACGTAAGGCGATTCGAGGGTCTGTATGGAGTCGACAATCACGATGTCGGGCTGCACGTTCTTGAAATGCTTCAGGATCTCTTGAGTGTTGGTCTCGGTGAGGATGAGGCAGTCGGTGTTGTGGATGCCGATGCGCTCTGCTCGCATCTTGATTTGGGTCTGGCTTTCCTCGCCAGAGATGTAAAGTATCTTTCTGCCCGCCAATTGCAAGGCCGTCTGCAAGAGCAAGGTCGACTTGCCGATACCAGGTTCGCCGCCCACGAGGGTGAGCGAGCCAAGCACCAAGCCGCCGCCCAACACTCGGTTGAGTTCCTCGTAAGGCAGGATGATACGTTGCTCCTTAGCATTGCCAATCTCGTTGATGGGTGCGGGAAGGCCTTTGTCCATCTCCAATCCGACGGTTTTCTTCACCGATTTGCTGTCTTTTCCCGTGACGACGGTCTCTTCCACGCAGGTGTTCCATGCACCGCAGGCGGGACATTTTCCGAACCATTTCGGCGACTCGTTTCCACATTCCTTGCAGAAAAAAGCGGTTTTTTCTTTTGCCATATTTTTTCCGTTTATGCCGCAAAGTTAGAATAAAAACCGCAAAACCAATTATTTTTTTCCTACCTTTGTCGCCTAAATAAGGTAGTTGGATGAAAAAACGTCTACTCACATTACTCGTCATGGTCTTCACCTTGCCGCTGTTTGCGCAGCGGGGCGACATCGTGCTGTGTGAGGGCTTCTACAACCCCTGGCTCGAAGAGGGCTGGGAGGCGAAAGGCGACGACTGGGTGGTGTGGTACCTCTCCAACACCCGTTACGCCGGCTGCAAGGCGCGCGAGATGCAGATGTATCCCGACATGAACTTCGAAGGCACCACTCGCCTCATCACGCCCATCGTGGAGCTGGACAAATACGACTACATCTACTTCCAATTCAACCACTGCCTCGACGCCACCGAAGGCGACTTGGACGCTCGCATCGGCATCGGCATCTCACAAAACGGCGAAGATTGGGAGAGCATCTGGGAAGACACCCTTTTGGGCCCCATCATCCAAAGCAAGTACCTGCTGCTCTTCGACATGGAGGAGTGGCAGACCCGTGAGCCTCAGTTCAGCCTGTATTTTACCGGCCATGGCGCATACGTGCAGAGTTGGTATATCGACAACATCATCATCTTTGCCGCGAAGAAGAACAAATATGGCGACATGGAGGATGCCGACATGAACGGCTTCGTCGCCTCCAAGTCCACCGTCACCCCGCTGAAAGGCCCCAGGGCGGGCAAGTCCACCCATTTCGCGAAGATGAAGAAGTCGCGCAACCGCATGTCTGGCGTGGTGGAAGGCAAGAAGAAATGGTGGAAGCGGAAGTAGTAATTCTTTGGTTTGCATGAAAAAGAAAATATTGTTGGCCTTTTGGCTTCTCATGTCTTTGTCGGTCGCGGCGCAAAGCTTCACCGACAGCAATCTGCCTATTGTCGTCATCGAAACCGATGGTGGGGCCAACATCCCCGACGAGCCAAAGATTCTGGGAACGATGAAAATCATCTGGCATCAGGACGGCTCACGCAACTACATGAGCGACATCGACAACCCCGAGTTCCTCAACTACAACGGTCGCATCGCCATCGAAATGCGCGGCAGTTCGTCGCAGACCATGCTCGACAAGAAGCCTTATGCCCTTGAAACCCGAAGAGACGATGGGGTGAGCAACAATAACGTCAGCATTTTGGGAATGCCGACCGAGAACGACTGGATTCTCAACTCGTTGGCTTTCGACCAAACAGGGATGCGCGACGTGCTGGCCTATGAACTGTCGAACCGTTTGGGACAATACGCTTCACGCAGCATGTATTGCGAAGTGGTCATCAACGGTGACTATAAAGGGCTTTATGCTTTCATGGAGAAAATCAAACCCGACAAAAACCGAGTCGACATCGAGACGATGGACCCGACCTGCAACAACTATCCCGAGGTGACGGGAGGCTATATCACCAAGGCCGACAAGACCACTGGTGGCGACCCCGTGGCCTGGACGATGCAGGATTATGGCGGCGGCGGTTGGTGGGGATGGAGCACCTACACCGACTTCATCCATCATTATCCCAAGCCTGCCGACATCACTAACGCGCAAGACAACTACATTCATGGCGTTTTCACCGACCTCGCCTCTGTGGCCAACCAACACAACACCTCTACCACTTCAGGCATCCCCTCCGTCATCGACATCCCTTCCTTCGTCGACTTCATGATGATGGCGGAATACACCTCTAATGTGGACGTCTATTCGCTCAGCACCTTTTTCCATAAAGACAGGATAGGCAAACTGCGGGCAGGACCCATTTGGGACTACAACCTCGCTTTTGGTTACGACGCCTTCGGCAATCGCAGCAAGTATAATGTGTGGCAGTTCAACAACGAGGACAACAACGGCCCGAAATTCTGGAAAGACCTGTTCGACACCGACCTCTTCCGTTGTTATTTGGCCAAACGCTGGTTTGAGCTGACCGAGCCAGGCCAGCCCTTGAATTACGATTTCGTCTGCACTCGCATCGACGAAATCGATGCCTTGATCACAGAAGCCATTCCTCGCGACAACCAACGCTGGAACCAGATGCAACAGCACGCACAGTATGTGAACAATATGAAAAACTGGCTCCAGCAACGCATCAACTGGCTGAACCAAAACATTGGTTTTGATAACGGTTGTTCCGAGGTCGACCTGCCGCCTTTGGTCATCTCCAAGATCCATTACCATCCCATGGACTGGTGGAACATCGACGGCAACAAACTCGAGTTCATCGAAATCACCAACAACGGCGATGCGGAGGTGGACCTGACAGGCATCTATTTCCGTGAGCTGGGTCTCACCTATCAATTCCCCGACGGAGCGCATCTTGCGGGTCGACAGGCCGTTATACTCTGTTCAGATTCCTTGCTCTTTAGCGAATACTATCAAGCGACTCCTTTCGGGCACTATACGCGCAAACTCGACAACAAGTCGGAAAACCTGGTCTTGGCCGACGCTTGGGGCAACATCATCGACCAAGTGCATTACTCCGACAGCCTGCCTTGGCCCATGGAAGCCGACGGCTACGGTCCCTACCTCGAACTGAAAGATCTCGACTCCGACAACAGCCTGCCCGAAAACTGGACCATCGGCAACGACTTGACAAGTATTGACAAATTCATTGAAAACCAAGATATTGCCATTTATCCCAATCCGACTTCGGGCAAGATTCGCATTGCTTTATTGGAAAATGCCACCCATTGCCAAATCGTTGGTTTGATGGGCAATATTTTGCAAGAAACTTCGCCTTCAGGTCCTGACTTTGAGCTGGATTTGAGCGGTTTGCCTACGGGGATGTATTTGGTGAAGATGCAATTTGCTGATGGAAGGATGGCTTTCAGGAAAGTGGTTAAACAATAGAAAGCTGTTAGTGTCGTTCGGTAGGATTTGCAATCCGACCGTATTAAATCCATAGGTTTTTTGAAAAGTAATGCCAGCGGATGGCAAATCCGCCGGAACTTTTGGGAAACTTTTAGGAAATCTTACAGCTCCTCCGCAAACTTAATGTCCTTCACATTAAGCTGCAAGTTGGTCTTGCCTTGCCAGGTGTTGTATTCCAAGTGATAACAAATGCTGAAAGGCTCGCCGCTGTGGATGCGGTTGAAGAGGTCGCCTTTCTGGAAGGCGATGCCAGAGAACGGCGCCACGCCTTGCTCGGCGTCGCCCACCTGCGACACGGTGAGTTTCAGGTGTTTATGACCACCCACAGGACGGGAGCCACCCGCGTCGATGACGTTGTCGGTCCAGAACACGGGAGCCATGTTACCGGGACCAAAGGGCGCAAACTGGTTGAGGATGCGCATGAACTTGGGCGTGATGTCGCTGAACTTGATCTTCAGGTCGACTTCCATCTCGGGGACGAAGTCCTCGTCAACCAGATGTTCGGCGACGTAGGCCTCGAAGCGGCGGCGGAACTCAGGCAGGTTCTCCGGCTTCATCGAAAGGCCGGCGGCGTATTTGTGGCCACCGAAATGCTCGAGCAGGTCGGAGCAGTTGTCGATGGCATCGTAGATGTCGAAACTCTTGATGGAACGTGCCGAGCCTGTCACCAAGCCATTGGCGCGCGTCAGGACGATGGTCGGGCGGTAGTAATAGTCGGTGAGGCGCGAGGCCACGATACCGATGACGCCACGGTGCCAGCGTTCGTTGAAGACCACGGTGCTCTTGGCGTCGCGAAGCTCGGCGTCGGCATCAATCATGTCGAGGGCCTCTTCGGTGATGCGGTTGTCGAACTCACGGCGCTCGTCGTTGAGGTCGTTGATGGAAGTGGCCAGCTTCTCGGCGTGTTCTTTCTTGTCGGCGAGCAGCAGGCGCACCGAGTCGGAGGCTTTGGCGATACGTCCAGCGGCGTTGATACGCGGGCCGATGAGGAATACCAAGTCGCTGATGGTCAACTCTCTGGTCAGCACACTCTCGTCTTCCTCATGTTGGTCTTCATCGCGGCGGTAGATGTTGGCTTTTTGCAGGATAGCCTCGATGCCGGGACGCGGTTTCTTGTTGAGTTGCTTCAAGCCGAAATAGGCCAGCACGCGGTTCTCGCCCGTGATGGGGACGATGTCGGCGGCGATGCTCACAGCCAACAGGTCGAGCAGCTCATACACCTCTTCGATGATGCCCAAGCCCTTCATGGAGAGGGCGGTCACCAGCTTGAAGCCCACGCCACAGCCCGAGAGTTCGTCGTAGGGATAGTTACAGTCGGGGCGCTTGGCGTCGAGCACGGCCACGGCATTGGGGATGACGTCGCCGGCACGGTGGTGGTCGCAGATGATGAAGTCAACGCCCTTGCTGTTGGCGTATTCGATGCGTTCCACGGCCTTGATGCCACAGTCGAGGGCGATGACGAGCTTGAAGCCGTTGTCGGCCGCATAGTCTATGCCTTTGATGGAGATGCCATAGCCTTCCTCGTAGCGGTCGGGGATGTAGAACTCGATCTTCTTCTTCTTGAAAAACGGCTTCAGGTAGGTGTAGACCACCGCCACGGCCGTGGTGCCGTCCACATCATAGTCGCCATAGATCAAGACTTTCTCGCCGTTGTTGATGGCCTGAAGCACGCGTTCGACGGCCTTGTCCATGTCTTTCATCAGGAAGGGATCGTGGAGCTGCGAGAGCGAGGGGCGGAAGAACGTTTTGGCTTCTTCGTAGTTGGTAATTCCGCGTTGGACAAGCAAAGTGGCAAGGTTCTCATCGATATTGAGCACCTTGACAATCTCTTCAACTTGCTGTTTGTCAACAGGTTGATGTAAAATCCACTTTGTTTCCATTCGCCTAATTTTGAACTTGTAAAAATAAGAAGAAAAACAATACGAAAAGTCGGATTTCGTAGTTTATAATCAATTTTTCTTTTAGAAGCTTCATTCTCAACGGATTATTTATTGCTTTTTTCGAACCATTCTACATAACGACAAGGTTTTTGTTAAGGCTGAAATTGTTGAAATCTTTGTTCAAAAAAAAAGTATTTTGCTCTTGCGGGGTTTGTGGAAAATTGGTAATCTTGCATTTTAAAATCACCTAAACTTTCCAACATTGAAAAAGATTAAAACTGCTTTAATATCAGTATTTTATAAAACGGGCATCGACACGATTGTCGACTTGTTGAAGCAAAACGGCGTGCAGATCTACTCCACGGGAGGCACGTACGACTTCATCAAGCCCCTCGACCCCATGGTGAAGACCGTCGAGTCGCTCACGGGCTATCCGTCCATCCTGGGCGGTCGCGTGAAGACCTTGCATCCCAAAGTGTTCGGCGGCATCCTGGGTCGCACCCAGCTGGAGTCGGATCAACGCGAGATGCAGGAATACGACATCCCCGCCTTCGACCTCGTCATCGTCGACCTCTATCCCTTTGAGGAGACCGTAGCCAAGACCGAAGACGCCTCAGCCATCATCGAGAAGATCGACATCGGCGGCATCTCGCTCATCCGCGCCGGCGCGAAGAACTTCAACGACGTGCTCATCGTGCCTTCGCAGAAATATTACGGCGAACTCATCCAGCTGCTCAAGGAGCAACACGGTGAGACCTCCCTCGACGACCGCCGTCGTTTTGCGGCCTACGCCTTCGGCGTCAGCTCGCACTACGACAGCGCCATCATGAACTGGTTCGTGAAAGACGACGACAGCAAGCCGTTGCGCATCACCGAAGAGGAAGGCACCCCCTTGCGTTATGGCGAGAACCCGCACCAGAAAGGCACCTTCTATGGCGACTTGGATACGATGTTCGAGAAGCTGCACGGCAAGGAGCTGTCGTACAACAACCTGCTCGACCTCGACGCAGGCCTCAACCTCATCCGTGAGTTCGACGAGCCTACCTTCGCCATCCTCAAGCACAACAACCCCTGCGGCATCGCCTGCCGTCCCACCGTGAAAGAGGCTTACCTCGCCGCTCTGGCTGGCGACCCCGTCTCGGCCTTCGGTGGCGTGTTGGTGTGCAACCGTCCCATCGACATGGCAGCGGCTGAAGAAATCAACAAGCTCTTCATCGAAGTCATGGTGGCACCGGGCTATGACGAGGGCGTGCTCGACCTGCTCTTCTCGAAGAAAAACCGCGTGGTGTTGCGCCTCAAGGCCGACCTCTACAGGCCTCAGACCGTGAAGACCGCCTTGAACGGCTACCTCGTGCAAGACCGCGACCTCCACACCGAAACCGCTGACGACTTCAAGGTCATCACCACGAAGACACCCGCTGCCGACGAGGTGGACGACATGATTTTCGCCAACAAGATCGTGAAGCACAGTCGCTCCAACGCCATCGTCCTCGCCAAAGGCAAGCAACTCTATGCCTCGGGCATCGGACAGACCTCACGCGTCGACGCCCTGCGCCAAGCCATCGAGAAGGCCCATTCATTTGACTTCGACCTCAAAGGTGCCGTGCTGGCCTCCGACGCTTTCTTCCCCTTCAAGGACTGCGTCGAGCTGGCCCACGAAGCCGGCATCACCGCCATCGTGCAGCCCGGCGGCTCGGTGCGCGACCAAGAATCCATCGACTGCTGCAACGAAAACGGCATCGGCATGGTGTTTACAGGATTTAGACATTTTAGACATTAACGAATGATGGTACAGACGTAGCGCGCTACGTCTCTACAAAGGACCAATTAACTGACAACTGAACAACTGAACAACTAACAACTGAAGAATATGGGAGTATTATCATTTTTGAACAAAGAAATCGCTATTGACTTGGGTACGGCCAATACGATTATCATATACAACGACAAGGTTGTCGTTGATGAGCCCTCCATCGTGGCCATGCAGCGCGACACGAAGAAAATCATCGCCGTCGGCAAGCGCGCCATGATGATGCACGGAAAGACCCACGAAAACATCAAGACCATCCGCCCCTTGCGCGACGGTGTCATTGCCGACTTCCAAGCCGCCGAGTACATGATGCGTGAGATGATCAAGATGATTAACTTCAAGAACACCTTGTTCCCGCCCAGCCTGAAGATGGTCATCTGCATCCCTTCGGGCATCACCGAGGTGGAAGAGCGCGCCGTGAAGGACTCGGCCGAACAGGCCGGCGCCAAAGAGGTGCGTCTGATCCACGAGCCTATGGCCGCTGCCATCGGTATCGGCATCGACGTGCTTGAGCCGACAGGTAACATGATTATCGACATCGGTGGTGGTACCTCCGAAATCGCCGTCATCGCCTTGGGTGGCATCGTCAACAACAAGTCCATCCGCATCGCTGGTGACGACTTCACCGCCGACATCGAAGAGTACATGCGCAAGCAACACAACATCATCGTGGGCGAGCGCACCGCCGAACGCATTAAGATTGAAGTCGGTGCCGCCATCCCGCAACTCGACAACCCGCCCGATGACTATGCCGTGCAGGGCCGCGACATGCTGACAGGTATCCCGAAGGAGATCCGCGTCAACTACGCCGAAATTGCCCACTGCCTCGACAAGAGCATCATGAAGATCGAGACCGCCGTGCTGAACGCCTTGGAGCAGACCCCGCCTGAGCTGTCGGCCGATATCTACCGCACAGGTATCTACCTCACCGGTGGTGGTGCCTTGCTGCGTGGTCTCGACAAGCGTCTCAACGCCAAGACCAAGCTGCCCATCCACGTCGCCGAAGACCCGTTGCGCGCCGTCGCCCGTGGCACCGGCATCGCCCTGAAGAACTTTGACAGATTTACGTTCCTGATCAAATAATTGACGCGGGACTACGAGACGCGAGACTGCGGGACTTTTTGTCCCGTGTCCCGAAGTCCCGTGTCCTGAAGTCCAATAATAACTATGTACAACCTTCAGCGTTTCATACTGAAACATCACTTCGTCATCCTGTTCATCTTGCTCGAAGTGATTTCCATCTTGCTGCTCGCCCGTAGCCAGAACTTCCACCGCAACAGCCTGGTGAACACCTCCAACGTCGTGGTGGGCAAGATCTACGAGTGGAGCAGCGACGTGGGCAATTACTTCCGCCTCAACACCGCCAACGAACAGCTTGCCGAGGAAAACGCCATGCTCAGGCAGCAGCTGTCCATCGTGTACGACACCGCTTCGTGTGTCTACGACGTGAACGAAGGCGACACCTTGTATGAATACATCCCTGCCAAGGTCGTCAACAACAGCACCAACCAAGCTAACAACTACATTATAATAAATAAAGGTGCAAGAGACGGCATCGAGCGCGACATGAGCGTCATCTCGACCGACGGCATCGTGGGCGTGGTGACCGACGTAAGCCGCCATTATGCCTCCATCATGAGCCTGCTCCACAGCAAGTCGGTGGTGGGCGTGCGCTTCAAAAACAACCAGGAAATCGCCAGCGTGAAATGGCAGACCAACAACTACCGCTACGGCATCGTGGAGGACATCCCCACCCACATCGTCCTGCAACAAGGCGACACCATCCTGACCAGTTCACACTCCAAGATCTTCCCCGAAGACCTGATGGTGGGCACCGTGGAGGAGTTCTACCCCACCGCCGTCGACGCGCTCAACAAGGCCAAAATACGTTACGCCACCGACTTCTCCACCTTGCGACATGTCTATGTCATCAAGGATTTGCACAAAGCTGAAACCGATTCACTCAAAGCCAAATTCCAATGACATGAACAAGACCGTCCTACAAATCATCCGCTTCGTGGTGCTCGTGCTCTTCCAGGTGCTGGTCATCAACCACATCCGTTTGGGAGGTTATGTGCATCCTTATATCTACATGCTTTTCATCATGCTGTTGCCGTTCAACACTCCCAAATGGCAACTGTTGGTGTTGGGCTTTGCGTTGGGCTTGACTGTTGACTTGTTCACTGGGACCCCTGGACTACATGCCGGAGCCACCACCCTGATGGCCTTCTGTCGACCTTCCATCATACAACTCATTTCGGGCAACCAGAAATTCGAGAACATCCCCGAACCCAACCTCGGCCAGCTGGATGGCATGTGGTTCTTCCGTTACGTCTTATGCCTGGTGTTCGTTCATCATTTCGCGCTGTTTTTCCTCGAGTCGTTCAGTTTCAGACTCATCGGCCAAGTGTTGCTGCGTATCCTGCTGAGCGTGCCCGTTTCCGTCTTCCTCATCATGATGATCCTATACATCTTCAAAAGGGAAAGAAAAAGAGAATAAATAACGATAAATACCTGAATTACAATGAAAAAACAACTTTTATTCTTTATCGCACTCGCATTATGTTTGAGTGCCTGCAACCAAAAAGGAAATGACTTCAAGGTCAATGTCAGCCTGAAAAACGGTAACGACCAGACCGTGTATCTGCAAAAGTATGTCGACAACGCCCCCGTCACCATCGACTCAGCTGTCATTGCCAATGAGATGGCCACGCTGACGGCCCCCAAGGACAACCCGCAAATCCTTTATTCCCTGAAAATTAAGGGCAAACGTGGTTATATACCGTTCTTTGCCGACAACAAGGATGTTGCTTTTGTGGGCGACATCAACAACCTGAAAGATGCGGAACTTATGGCTTCGGAGACCCAAGCCGAACTGGATGCCTACAACGACCAACTCGAAGCATTTGAATCGCAAATCAGTGAGCTTTATGCCGTCATGAACGAGGCCTTCTCCAACAACGACTCCATTATGATGGACTCGCTCAATAAGGTTGGCACCGCACTGATGGAGCAACAAGACAACTTCCGCGACGACTATATCAAGGCTCACCCTGAGAGCTTTGTCACACATTACATCCTCGATGATGTGAAGCAAGACTATCCTATCGACCAGCTAAAGGAATTGGTGGGCTCCTTCACCACCGAGTCCATCTACAAAGACGACCTCAACAACTACATCACCAAGTTGGAACGCCTCGAAGTGGGCCAGCCTTTCATCGACTTCACGCTGCAAACCAAAGACGGTGAGAATGTTACCCTTTCTGAAAAGATTGCCCAAAACAAACTCACTTTGGTTGATTTCTGGGCTTCATGGTGTGGTCCATGCCGTAAGGAAAACCCTGTCGTGAAAGCCGCTTACGAGCAGTTCCATGAACTCGGTTTCGATGTCGTTGGCGTCAGCGTCGATCAAGACGAAGCCGCTTGGCTGAAAGCCGTCGAAGACGATCAACTGCCTTGGACGCAGGTGCGCGACAGCGAGAACAAAGCCAGTGAGAGTTACATGATTTATTACATCCCGTCCAACTTCCTCTTCGACCAGGATGGCAACATGGTGGCCAAAGGCCTGAGAGGCGAGGAACTGGCGGCGAAACTGGCGGAACTATTGAAATAATAGACCTTCAAGCCTTAGTCGTCATATAGCATTACAATCGATTAACATCACGCTATGAAAACGAAACTCTTTCTTTTGGGTGCACTTGCGTTGGGATTGTTCGCCTGTACCTCAAAGCCCGAAGTGAAGACCTTTAAGGTCAACGTCAATTTGGCCAATGCCGATGGACAGACCGTCTATCTGCAAAAGGATGGACAAGTGCTCGACTCAGCAGTGATTGCCAACTGGGATGCCGTGTTCAACACACCCGTATGCGACGACAACGAGATGTACAGCATCATGCTGCCGGGCTGGCGCCGTGCCTTCCCCTTCTTCACCGACAATGTGGACGTGACCCTCGAAGGTGATGCGCAGAACCCCAACGCCATTTTGGTGAAAGGCTCAGCCTCCCAAGACCGTCTCAATGCCTTCACCGAAAGCTATAATGAGCTTGAAGCCAAGTTGGAGGCCGACAGCACGATGAGTCAAGAGGACGCCGACGAAATTCTGAAGATGCACTGCTTCGACTTCGTCTGGGACAACCCCACCGACCCCGTGGCGCATTATGTGATGTACCGCTACAAGTGGGCCTTCGGTCCCTGCGAGCTTCGCACCATGCTCGACAACATCCACGCCGCCGACAGCACCTTGGCCAACAAGAACCTGACTCTGGCCGAGGAATATGTGGAGAAACAAGAGCGCGTGCAGGCTGGCCAACCCATCATCGACTTCACCCAAAACGACCCCGAAGGCAACCCCATTACACTGAGCGAACTCGCAGCGGGCAAGCTCTTGCTCGTCGACTTCTGGGCCTCGTGGTGCCCCGACTGCCGCAAGGCCAACCCCGATGTGGTGGCCGCCTACCAGAAATACCATGACCAAGGCTTCGACGTGCTTGGCGTGTCGTTCGACACCAACAAGGAAGCCTGGCTCGCCGCCATCGAGAAGGACGGCTTGACCTGGACCCAAGTCTCCGACCTGCAAGGCTGGAACAACGCCGCTGGCGCCTTGTATGCCGTCTCGTTCATTCCACAGAACGCCTTGATTAAGGACGGTGTGATTGTTGCACGCAACCTTGAAGGCGAGTGGCTCATGGAAGAAATAGCAAGACAATTAGAATAAATTGGAATAACTAGAGCAGATTTCGAAAACGGAAAATGGCACGAATGTTTTCGTGCCATTTTTGTTTTACCATCCAGGTGCCCACGCCACAAACGGCGGGTTGGGATATTCCGTCTTACTGTACTCCAAAGGCTGTCCGTCGCTGATGCGGAGCACCTTGCCACCTGCGGCGCGGAGGATGGCATCGGCGGCAGCGGTATCCCATTCCTTGGTCTTGCTGTAACAGACATATACATCGGCGCTTCCTTCGGCCAGACGGGCGAACTTGAGGCTGCTTCCCTGCGTGTCGATGACCAGGTCGGGATGAGCGGGACGCAATACCTTATTAATATATGCGTCTACCTCGGGCGTGCGGTGGGAACGACTAACCAATACAGTGAAAGTTGAGAGTTGAGAGTTGAGAGTTGAGAGTTGTCGGTCCTCGGAAGTCCAGAGTTTGTCTAGAACTGGCGCATAAATCACGCCCATGACGGGTTGTTTGTCGTCAATCAATGCGATGTTGACGGTGAACTCGCCGTTGCGGTTCACAAACTCGACTGTGCCATCCAGCGGGTCGACCAACCAATAGCGTTTGAATTGCGAACGGTCGGGCGGCAAGTCCTCCTCGCTGACGAAGGGAATGCCCGTTGGTTTCAAAATCTCCTTAATGACATTGCTCGCACGGAGGTCGGCCTGGGTCACGGGCGAGTCGTCGTCCTTGGTGTAGACCTCAAAAGGCTGGGCATACACCTCCATGATGGCCTTGCCTGCTTCGAGGGCGGCATGTCGGGCTAATTCTAGTAGTTGTTTCATAGTGCAAAAATAGTGTTTTTATTGCATTGAAAACCAATTAAATAAGAATTTTTTTTCATAATTATTCCTTTCGTGCCATTTAATTCCACTAATTTTGCACGCGCAAATCGAAGTTGAACCAAGGGCTGCTTGAGCACCCTTAGCGTATAAAAAAGAGACTATGGCAAAGAATTTAGTTATCGTGGAGTCACCGACCAAGGCCAAGACCATCGAAGGCTTTTTGGGCAAGGAATATACGGTGAAAGCAAGCGAAGGCCACGTGCGTGACCTGAACAAGAACACCTTGAGTGTCGACATTGACAACAACTTTGAACCCGAATACGAAATCCCCGACAACAAGAAGGCTCTTGTGGCCGAGTTGCGTAAACTATCGAAGGCCGCCGACACGGTGTGGCTGGCATCCGATGAGGACCGTGAGGGAGAATCCATCTCGTGGCATCTCTATGAGGTGCTCGACCTGAAGAAAAAAGACACCAAGCGTATCGTCTTCCACGAAATCACCAAGTCGGCCATCACCAACGCCATCGAAAACCCGCGCGAAATCAACATGGGTCTCGTCAACGCGCAGCAGGCCCGTCGTGTGCTCGACCGCCTTGTGGGCTACGAGCTGTCGCCACTGCTGTGGAAGAAGGTGAAACCCGCCCTTTCGGCTGGCCGTGTGCAGAGCGTGGCCGTGCGTCTCATCGTCGAACGCGAAGAGGAAATCAAGAACTTCGTGCAAAGCAGCGCTTACCGCGTGACGGCACTGTTCACCTTCACCAAAGACGGACAAGAGTACACCCTCTCTGCCGAGCTTCCGCATCGTTTTGAAAACGAAGAGGAAACGAAGAAATTCCTGGAGTCGTGCATGAATGCCACCTATAAGGTCGACAACATCGAGAAAAAACCCACCGTGCGCTATCCCGCCCCGCCTTTCACCACCTCCACCTTGCAACAGGAGGCCGCCCGAAAGCTAGGCTTCTCGGTCGCCAACACCATGCGCATTGCCCAGCAACTCTACGAATCCGGTAAGATCACCTACATGCGTACCGACTCGGTCAACCTGTCGAGTCTCGCCCTCGGCATGGCCAAGAAGGAAATCGAGAAAAACTATGGCGCGGAATACGTGAAGACGCGCCAATACCATACCAAGAGCAAAGGCGCCCAGGAGGCCCACGAAGCCATCCGTCCGACCTACCTCGACCAACACACCGTGAAGGGCACTGCCGACGAGCGCCGTCTCTACGAGCTTATCTGGAAGCGCACCATCGCCTCACAGATGGCTGATGCCCAGATGGAACGCACTAATGTGAACATCGGCGTGTCGACCAACAAAAAGCAGTTTGTGGCCACGGGCGAAGCCATCCTCTTCGACGGCTTCCTGAAGGTGTACCGCGAGAGCTACGACGACACGACGGAAGAAGATACCGCTATCCTGCCGCCCATCGAGGTGGGCACCCTGCTCGACATGGAGAAGATGGAAGCACAACAGCGCTACACGCGTCCGCCGTTCCGTTACAACGAAGCCAGCCTCGTCAAGAAGATGGAAGAGCTGGGCATCGGCCGTCCTTCGACCTACGCACCCACCATCTCCACCATCCAGAAGCGTGAATATGTCACCAAGGGCGACGTGAAAGGCACTCCGCAAGAGTTCCAGATTATCACCTTGAAAAACAACAAGATAAGCGAGAAGAAAGGTAAGGAAACCATAGGCGCTGAGAAAGGCAAACTCATGCCCACCGACATTGGAGTGCTGGTCAACAAGTTCTTGCTGCAATACTTCGAGAGCATCATCGACTACAACTTCACCGCCAACGTGGAAAAGGAGTTCGACCAGATCGAAGAAGGCCAGCGTGAGTGGAACACCATGATTTCCGATTTCTACAAGGTCTTCCACAACCAAATCATCTCCACGACTGAGAACTCTGGCAAGTTCAGCGGTGAGAAGCTCCTCGGCGTTGACCCTGCCACGGGCAAGAACGTGTACGTGAAAGTGGGACGTTTCGGTCCGGTGGCACAGATTGGCGATACCGAATCGGAGGAGAAACCCCGTTTCGCCGGCTTGAAGAAAGACATGAGCATCGAGAGCGTCACCTTGGAAGAGGTGTTGAAGCTGTTCGACTTCCCGCGCATCCTCGGTGAGTACGAAGGCAAGGAAATCACTGTGGCTGTGGGACGTTTCGGTCCATACATCCGCCACGACAACAAGTTCTACAGCCTCGCCAAGACCGACAACCCCGCCCTCGTGGAATACGACCGCGCTATCGAAATCATCAACGAGAAACGGCAAAAGGACTTGGACAACATCATCCTCACCTTCGACAACAACCCCGACATGCGCGTGTTGAACGGCCGCTTCGGGCCTTACATCGCCTACAAGAAGACCAACTACAAGCTTCCGAAAGGCACTGAGCCTTCCACCCTGACCTACGAACAATGCCTGGCCATCGTGGAAGACCCCAAGAACGCCCCGAAGAAAAAGGCCATCAAGAAAAAATAAAACCGATGAAGCGGCAGAAAAAATTCTGCCGCTTTTTTTATTGAAGTAATATTTCTACTTTTGCGAGTGAATTAAAAACACCACACGTATGATTTATACTTCCATCAAAAAAATCAAAGACGTTGATGAGCGCAAACGCATCATCGACAAACTCATCACCTTGCGCGCTCAACTCGATAAGGAAATCCCCGAGAAGACGGCTTCCAACAGCTTGTTGCTGGCCACGTGGAACATCCGCGAGTTTGGCGACAACCGCAAGCCTGAGAGCCTGTATTACATCGCTGAAATCATCAGCCGCTTCGACTTGGTGGCTGTCCAGGAAGTGGCGGGCAACAAGAAAGGCCTCGAAAAAGTGATGGCTATCTTGGGAAAGAACTGGAGTTATATCGCCACCGACAGCACCGAAGGCTCGGCAGGCGGACAAGAGTGCATGGCTTTCTTGTACGACACCAACAAGGTCACCTTCAAAAACTTGGCTGGTGAAATCGTGCTTCCGAAAGACAAACTCATCGACGACCTGCAGTTTGCACGCACGCCGTTCTGCGTCTCCTTCCAGTCGGGATGGTTCAAGTTCAACCTCTCGACGGTGCATATCTATTATGGCGACACCAAGAAGATCAACGAACGCCGCCTAAAGGAAATCGACTGCATCGCCAAGTTCCTGACCAAACGCGCCAAGAAAGAAGACTTCAACTATGTCCTGCTCGGCGACTTCAACATCCCAAAGGTGGATTGCGACTATATGAAAGCCTTGGAAAACAACGGATTCTACATCCCAAAGGCCATCAAAGAGCATCCCACAGACCTGGGACAAGTCAACCACTACGACCAGATTGCCTTCAACCTGAAGCTCACGGACTCGATGACGGTCTTCAAGGAAAAACAACAGAAGTCGGGAGCTTTCAACTTCACCAAATCGGTGTACACCGACGAAGACCAAGCCATCTACCAGCCTCTCTTCGACAAGAAATATGTCGACAACAAGACCGAGAAGCAAATCGCCCAATACTACAAAACCAAATGGCGCACCTTCCAGATGTCGGACCACATGCCGCTGTGGGTGGAATTGAAGGTCGACTTCAGCGAGCAATACCTTGAGGATTTGAAGAAAGGCGTGGCGGCAAACGATTTGCCGAAGATTGAATGACAAAAACAACGGATGAATCCAAATAAATTCCTATTTTTGCGTTCTTAATTGAACGCGTTTTGCGTCACTGCGAGGCACGAAGCAGTCTAGACATTGAATCTACCCTAGATTGCTTCCACCACGCTCTGCTCGTGGCAGGCTTGTTCCTCCTCGCAATGACGCGAAGCGACAACAAGGAGAATCTTTAAATTTTGAATTTTAAATTTCAAATCAAATAGAACCATGGAGAAAAAAGACCTACTGAAAGACGTTGTCGAACATATCGACATCAAGAAGTATGACTCAACCGAACTCATCAACGCCATGCGCAAGATGTCGTTCACCTCGCGCGACACCGCCCGTGCCGCCGACATCCTCTGCCAGATGATTGCGGAGAAGGACTGCACCAACATCCTCACCATCGCCGGTTCCACCTCGGCTGCCGGCTGCATGCAGGTGTATGTGGAGATGGTCAAGAACAAGATGGTTGACGCCGTCGTCAGCACGGGTGCCAGCATCATCGACATGGACCTCTTCGAAGCCCTTGGCTACAAGCACTACATCGGCACGAAGGAGAACGTCATCCCCGACACCAAGCTGCGCGAACTCTATATCGACCGCATCTACGACACCTTCATCGACGAAGAAGAGCTGCAGGCCTGCGACCAAGCCACCTGCGACGTGGCCGACACCCTGGAGTGCCGTCCCTACAGCAGCCGCGAGTTCCTCTATGAAGTCGGCAAATGGCTGGCCAACGGTCACGGCGTGAAGAAAGAGAGCCTCATCCAGACCTGCTACGAGTGCGGCGTGCCGATCTTCTGCCCCGCCTTCAGC
>CACYHX010000025.1 GCA_902774365.1 uncultured Bacteroidia bacterium
TACGCCAGAAGGTTGCCTCTTTCTGCAATGTCGACCTCGAATGCGTGGTGCAGAGCGAAGACCTGCCGAGCATCTACGAGGTGCCTGTCAACATGCAACGCCAAGGTCTTGACGCTGCCCTGCTGCGCAAATTCGGCTTGCCGGTAGGAGAGACCCCCAAGATGGAAGGCTGGCACCGTTTCTTGGAGCTGCAACGCACTGCCACCAAAGAGGTGCACGTAGGTCTAGTGGGTAAATACGATTTGCAAGACGCCTACAAGAGTATCCGCGAGAGCCTGATTTTGGCAGGCATCTACAACCACGTGAAGGTGAAGATCGACTTCATCAACAGCGAGAACATCACCAAGGAGAACGTTGCAGAACAACTCTCAGGCGTGGCAGGCATCCTGGTGTGTCCCGGCTTCGGACAACGCGGCATCGAAGGCAAGATTGTCGCGGTGGAGTATGCGCGTGTCAACAACCTGCCCGCCTTCGGCGTATGCCTCGGCATGCAGATGATGGTCATCGAGTTCGCCCGCAATGTGCTGGGCTACAAAGACGCCAACTCGAGCGAAATGGCCGATACTCCTCACAATGTCATCGACATGATGGAGGAGCAGAAGACCATTACCAACCTGGGCGGCACCATGCGTCTGGGTGCCTACGGTTGTAACCTACGTGAAGGCAGTCGCGTGGCAGAGATCTACGGCACGCCACAAATCAGTGAGCGCCATCGCCACAGATACGAGTTCAACAACCTTTATAAAGACGAATACGAGAAAAACGGCATGAAATGCGTAGGCGTGAACCCCGAGAGCGACTTGGTCGAGATTGTCGAAATCCCCAGCCACCGTTGGTTCATCGGCACCCAGTTCCATCCCGAATACTCCAGCACCGTCTTGCATCCGCATCCCTTATTCTTGAGTTTCATTAAAGAAATAGCCCAATAATTCCCAATGAAAAACAAACGCATTCTCTTCCTTGCCATCCTGCTGTTCACTACAGCGTCCATATTCGCCATTTCATACGGCAAGAACCTTAACCGTACGCTCCGTATGCTGCGCAACGAGTTGAACGTCGACTACCAGCAAATCGACAAGAACCGCGAGCGACTCACCGAAGACTATGAGAAGCAACGTCAGAAGATGGTTGACATGATGAAGGAATGCGACGAGCTTTCGCTGACGTTGTATTCGCAGAAGCAGGGCTTCACCTTCGATGTGAGCTATGCATTGCAGCGGGTCACGCAGAAATACAACGAGTTCACCCAAGACCGCAGGCCTTTCGACCGCATCGTCAGCAACCTCAACGTCGAGATGGAACGTCATGCGCGCCTCATAGAGTCGCTACGCCGACTCCCTCCCGAGATTGACAGTATTGTTGGCATCCCGGATAGTCTGCTCATCCATTACGACTCGCTCAACCCGCTTTTCTTCAGCAGTGTACATCTTGAGTTGGACCAAGAAATCAAGGCTATGGCCGACTCGATTTCCGTGATTCCTTTCGTGCTCGACGCTCAAGGCGAAGACGACCGCGATCAGTGTATCTATTATTCTGGTGAGATACTTAAGATGTATGCCGAGACCAAGGCCGTTGTGGTGGCCGACAGCATCCATTACTACGAGACTTATTTACGTCTGAAGGAGACCTACGACTATGCCCACGACTATTATCAGGTGCTGCAGAACCGCATCTTTGTCGAAGGGCAGACGCCTTGGTACACCATCTTGCAACGCCCTGGACGCTACTGGCGACAAGCCATGGACGACGCGCATGAGAAATACGGCACAGCCTCGCTGTCGTCGTTGTTCAAGAGTGGCCAGACGGAGCAGTCGGACGACACGAACGCGGATTATTCGCTCCAGATTTACATCTTCATTTTCTTTGTCATCGAGCTGATGGCGATATGGTTCTTAGCTTCGCTTTTGCTTGTTCCCGCCTTCCGTTACTTCAAGCCATTTAAAAAGTATGTCGACAAGGAGATGAGGCGTTTCATCTCTTTGTTGTTCGCCATTTTTATCACCATTATCCTCAATTCATGTATCGGTGGTGATGGTTTTCTCCATATCGCAGCACGTCTTACCAATACCTACCTTTGGCTGTTGGCGACCATCCTTCTTGCTTTGATGTTTAGGTTGAATTCCAATCAGTTGAAGCATGGTTTCAAGATGTACATGCCCACCCTTTGCATGGCTTTGGCAGTCATCGGCTTCCGTGTGGTCTTTATGCCCAACGCGCTGATGAACTTCATCTTCCCGCCCGTTCTTGTCGTTTTCTTCTTCTGGCAGCTCTATGCCTGCCTGAAGCACGCCAAGGAAATGGACCGCTTCGACCGTCTCTTTGGTTGGCTCTCTTTGTTGGCTCTTGGCGCTGCATCGGGTGTGGCCATCGCAGGCTATATCTTCGCCTCGTTGCTTATTCTGGTGTGGTGGTACTTCCAGTTGGCTTACATCCAAATCATTTACACGATCTTGTATCTTATCGTCCAATATCGCAAGAAACGGATGTCCAAACGCCTCAACGACTACCGTTCGCGCATCAACTTTATCTCAGGCCCCGGCAAGGAGACCTTGATGTTTGGCGCCACTTGGTTTTACGATTTGGTCAAGGATGTGGTGATTCCCGTCATGGCACTGCTGTCTATCCCATCCAGTGTCCGCCTCGCTCTCAACGTGTTTGACTTCGATGACTTGTTCAGGAACATCTATTACCAAAACTTCGTGCAGTTGGTCAGCGATAGCGGTGCCGACACATTCAGACTGTCGTTCTACGGCATCTTTGTGTTGGTCAGTCTGTTTTTCTTGTTCCGCTATATCAGCCGTGCCTTGCATGCCATCTGGCAGCAAATCCGTTATGCGATCTTCTTGAAGAGGAACCATCGCAAGACCATCCGAAACAATGAAATTAATCTTTCGTTAGGCAACAGCATCATCAGTGTCTTGGTTTGGTTTACCTACATTGTCATTATTGTCCTTACGTTGCATATCCCCACCAGTTCGTTGAGCCTCGTGGCTGGTGGTCTCTCCGCTGGTATCGGTTTTGCCCTCAAGGACACCCTCAACAACTTCATCTACGGCATCCAGCTGATGTCGGGACGCCTGCGTGTCGGCGACTGGATTGTGTGCGACGGCATCCGCGGTAAAGTCACCCACATTGGTTATCAAAGCACTGAGATTGAGACCGTCGATGGTGCCGAGATGTCGTTCCTCAACGCCACATTGTTCGCCAAGAACTTCAGCAACCTCACCCGCAATCATGGCTATGAGTTCGTCAAAATCATCGTGGGTGTGGCCTATGGCACCGACATACAGCGTGTCAGAGAGTTGCTGACTGAGGCCATGAAGACTTTGCAAGACAAAGACACGTTTGGGCGCGACATCGTGGATTCGAATCGTGGCGTCACCATCTCCTTGGAGGACATGGACGACAGCGCGGTCACCATCGCCGTGAAGCAGCGTGTGCTTGTGGCGGAGCGTGTTGGTTATATCGACCGTGCCAAAGAATTGATATACAATACTTTGAATGATAACGGCATTGCCATCCCCTTCCCGCAATGTGATGTGCATCTCGTCAAAGAAGAATAATGTGTACCTTTGCAGCGAAAATTAAAAGTACTATGAAAAGATATTTCATCCTCGTCATATCTGTTTTGTTGCTGGCTTCTTGCGGCGACAAACAGCCTCAAGGAACGACTACTGAGAAGCCCATGAAGACCGTCGTTGTCCCTTCTTTCAATGCCGACTCGGCCTATCAGTTTGTGGCCAAGCAGACCAGCTTCGGTCCGCGTGTGCCTGAGACGCAGGCTCATGCCGACTGTGCCGAATGGCTTGCGGCAAAGCTGAACGAATATACAGACACGGTCATTGTGCAAGACTTCCGCGCGCGTCTGTTCAATGGCAAGGGCATTGACGGACAAAACATCGTGGGTGTGTTTCATCCCGAGGCCAAGAAGCGCGTCGTCCTCTGTGCCCACTGGGACTCGCGCCCATACGCCGACCACGACCCTGACGAAGCCAACATACATACGCCTATCGACGGCGCCAACGACGGTGCCAGCGGGGTGGGGGTGCTCCTGGAATGTGCCCGTCAGTTCAAGCTCCAAACACTTCCCGAACATCTTGGCGTCGACATCGTCTTCTTTGACCTCGAAGACTATGGCCCTCATCAGCAAGAGAGCGAAAAGTATTACGACGATAAGGTCAACTACTGGGCGTTGGGGTCACAGTATTGGTCGAAGACGCCGCATGTCTACGGCTATAAGGCCTACTACGGCATCCTCCTCGACATGGTGGGCGGCAGCAACCCCAACTTCCCCAAGGAGTACTACTCGCAAGGCTATGCCGCCTGGGTGAGCAACAAGGTGTGGCGCACGGCCTACGACCTCGGCTATCGTCCTTATTTCAGCAACGAGTTGGGCACGATGATTAGCGACGACCATATCCCGATGAACCAAATCGCGGGTCTCCCCACTATTGACATCATCGACTTGCACCCCGAAAGCAGCAATGAATGCTTCCCCGAGGTGTGGCACACGCTCAATGATAACATAGAGCACATCGACAAGTCCACGCTAGGCATGGTTGGCGATGTGCTCCTACATGTGGTTTATGAGGAATAGGCCTTTCGGCTGCTAAACCACGGCTTCTATTATTCCACAATGACTTTTCTGGTCACGACCTTTCCGCCGACGATGTTGACGAAATACAGTCCAGCCGGCAGGTCACTCATGTCGATGGTGGCTTGCTTTTCCATGCTGAATCTGCGCACTTCGACGCCATGCGAGTTGAGGATGTGGACACCCATGTGGCCCAACTCATAGTCAGTGGTGATGGTCATGTTGTTCTTCACGGGGTTGGGCGTGATGGTCACGTTGAACGGATCCTTGTCCACGTCAGGATACTCGGGCGTGTCAAGCAGGATGTCGGTGAAGTTGCTGTAGGTGACCACTTTGCCTGAGACCTTGATGTAGGGGTTGCTGGAGTCCTGGCAGTTTTGGCAGTTGTTTTGACCATTGACGCAGTCGGGATAGTTGGGGTGGCACTGGTCGACATAGTCGGGGGCGAATTCATAGGTCAGTTCAACACCGCCGTTGGCGAGGTAGTCGTTAAGGTCGTAACGCCACACCAGTCCGATGCTGCCCGGGCACCAACCGCTGCGGTTGTAGGTCCATGTGCCATTTTGGGGCTGGCAGCCAGCGGGGTTGGGATTGCAGGTGCGCCAGAGATGTTGCGTGTAGGCGACAGCACCATTAAGCTTAATGTTGTGCGTGGCTTCGTAGAACTCGGCGGCGTTGCCGGTGTTGTAGTTGCCATTGGTGCCACTGCTCCAGTTGTGGCCTGTGGAAACGAGGCGCAACTCAGCCTTTTCGACGCAAGGATCAAATTCAATGTTGCGGGTTGGCACTGAGCACAGGTTGGCATAGTCGCCGAAGCTGTAGTTGCCAAACCACAATTCGTTCATGTCGACATAGGAGTATTCGGGTGTTCCCTTGGTGTAGTCGAAGATGATGTTGGGGTTGTAGCCGTCGCCCGACCAAACGTCGAAGTGCAGCTCAAACTCGACGAGGCCCTGCAGCAGGGTGGTGAAGTCGCTGACGTCGAGGTCGTCGTCGCATTGCACGCCGAAGGGAGAGACATAACGGAACAGCTCGACCCATTCGCCACGATAGTTCTTCACACGGCAGTAACCCACGCGGTCATAGGGGTCGCAGTTGCCGTTTACGCAGTTATGGTCATAATGCAAGTTGATGGCGTTGAAAGCGTTGACGTGTGTCGGGAAGGCATACTCGGCATGGCCAGTTGGTTCGCTGGGTGTCACCACAAAGTCGCCGCTGAAGGCGGTCAGCGACATGTCGTCGTAGTTGGTGGAGACTTCAAAGGTATTGGAGGCTGTCGTGACCTTGCCGCCCGTTTGGGTGATGGATACCGTCATGTTGTAGGTGCCTTCGCCCGAGGGCGTCCAGGTGGTGTACCAATAGCCGTTATCAGGGTTGTCGGGATGGTCGGTCTTCAGGGTCAGCTCTTGTCCGTCGACGGAGCACTTCACCTCTTCGAACTTGAGGACGTCGGGGTGGTCGATGTAGGCGCTCAGCACGACGAGGACGGGGCTTTCGAAGTCAGGCATGTAGACCTTGGTGCCTTCGTAGGGACGGCGTATGGTGATTTCAGGCGTGTAGTTCTCGGGGTCGACGACATAGAACGTACGGGTTATCGTGGGGGCGGCCATCCATTGTTCACCATCGCCAGGTTGCATGGCGCGCACTTTCACTTCGCCTTCTTCGCCTGTCAGCGTGAGGATGTTGCCTTCCACCGTGGCGGGGCCTTCGGCGACCTCAAAGGTCACGGGGAGACCCGATGATGCGGTGGCGTTCAGGGTGATAGGCTCGGCATTAATGAGTTGGTCGGTGATGGCTTCGAAGTCGATGAATTGTTCTTCGAGTCCACCGGGGAAGTGACGCACGGTGAAGTTGTCGAAGCCACCCCAGCCGCTGTTCAGCATGAAGATTCTATCCCACATGGCGGGGTCGAACTTGTCGCCCGAGCCTGGTGTCAGGCCGATAGGCAGACCTTGGCACTCGGGGACAGGCTCAAATTCGCCATGGAGCACGTCGCGCTTCATGTATAGAGTGACGGCGCCGGCGCCATTGTTGGCATCGAGGTTGATGGAGATTTTCCAGCGATACCATTGGTGTGAAGGCTCAAAATTGACATGGGCCGACAATTTGTTGTTAGGCAGCACGACACCGCTCATAAAACGCGGGTCAGAGCTGACGTTGGTCGTCAGCATGTAGATGCCACCGTCCAGTTTGGTGCTTGTGGAGTCGGGGATGATAGGCTCGTGGTTGCCTTTGATGGGGGGTAGCACAAAGCCGTCGCCATCGCCGTCGTAGCCGATGCCGAAGAGGTCGCCCCAGTGTTCGCGCCACATGTCACATTCCACCTCAATGATACCGCCCGTTGAGAAGTCGAAGCCGTATTCGGAGATGGTGTGGGTGGCGATGTCGCCGTAGCTGGTGCCGGAGCAGGTGGAGAACACACCGATGGTTTCATCGGGAGTGGGCGTCCAGGGTTGGCTTCCCCAGAAATAGGCCATATAGTCGGTGTACATATATCTGCCGCCGTTGCCTGCACTATGTACCTTGGTGATCCAACCATGTTGGCCGTTGAGCGCAGGACGGTTGTCTGGGTCTCCTGTAGTATTGTAGTCATTGAAGTCGAAGGTGACCTCAGTTTGGGCCGTTAGGCCGATGGCAAAGGCCATCATGGTTAGAAGTAGAAAAACTCTTTTCATTTTAGGATTATTTAATGGTTAATAAGAATCTTCTTGGTGACGACGCTACCACCCAGCATCTGCACGGTATAGACGCCCGAGGGCCAATGGCTCACGTCGAGGGTGCGCTGGCCTTCCATGGTGAAGGTGGCCACGATCTGTCCCTGCATGTTGAGCACCATCACGCTGATGGCACCTTTGTCGTAGTCGGTGCGGAGGGTGACTTGGCTGTTGGCGGGGTTGGGATAGATTTCAGTGTTGAAAGCCGATTCGGCATGGCCTTCGTGGACACTCACCAACAGGTCTTCGTCGTTGCTGTAGGTGATCACCTTACCCGACACACGCAATACTGGGTTGTCGGGGGCGGCACATTCTTCGCAGGTCACGTGGTCGACGCAGTCGGGATGGTTGGGGTGGCAATAATCGAGGTAGGTCGGGTCAAACTGATAGAAGAGCTCGGCCTGTCCTGCAGCGAGGTAGTCCGTCAGGTCGAAGTCCCACACCAGCCCGATGCTGCCTGGGCACCATCCGCTGCGGGGGTAGGTCCATGTGCCATTCTGAGGCTGGCAGCCCGCTGGGTTGGGGACGCAGTTGCGCCACAGGTGTTGGTCGTATTTGCTTTGGCCGTCCACGAAGATGTGGTGTGTGGCTTCATAGAACTCGGCGGCATTGCCCGTGTTGTAGCAGTTGGCGGTGCCGCTGCTCCAGTTGTGGCCGGTCGTTGTGATTTTCAGCTTGGCGGACTGTGCCTGCTCGCTGAAGGAATAATCTACGACGGGCACGGGTTGCTGGTTGGCATAGTCACCAAAGGCGAAGGTGCCAAACCAAATCTCGTCCACATCGGTATAAAGGTATTCAGGCGTGCCAGGGGTGAAGGTAAAGGTCAAAAAGGGATTGGAGCCGCTGCCGTTCCAAGTCTCCAGATAATACTCCATCTCCACCAAGCCTTGCAGAACGGAGGTGTAGTCGCTCACGTCCACATCGTCCTCGCATTCTACGCCAAAGGGGGTGATATAGCGGAACAACTCGATCCATTCGCCACGGTAGTTACGTACCTTCACACCGCCCACACGGTCGTAGGTGTCGCAGTTGCCGTCAACGCAAAAGTAATCGAAATGCGCCATGATTTTGTTGACCGTTCCCACGTGGGAAGGGAAGGCGTATTCGCCACGGTCACTGTGTTGGGTTGGCGTACACACCAAATCGCCATGCATGGTGACCACATCAAAACCTTCAAGCTGATTGATCAAGTGCACATTATTGTGATAGGTCGTCGTTTTTCCTCCCGACTGGGTGACGCTGACGTTCATGTCGAATAATCCAAAGTCGTTAGGGGTCCAAAAACCATAATAATAGCCGTTGTCAGGGTCGTCGGGATAGTCGGTCTTCAACATGATTTCATCACCATCGATGGTGGCTTTGATTTCGGTGAACTTTACCACTTCTGGATGTTCGATGTAGGCCGACACCACAATCATCAGGGGATGAAGGGCGTCCATATAGGTTGCTTGGCCATCATAGGGGCGACGGATGGTCACCACGGGGTCATAGGCATCTGGGTCGACGACCTCAAAGGTCTTCACCACATCGGGGGCAGGCAGCCAGTCGGCGTTGCCAGATTGCGTGGCCTTGAACTTGACTACGCCCGTTTCACCCGTCAAAGTGAGGATGTTTCCGTTGATGGTGGCAGGACCTTCCATCATCTCGAAACTGACGGGCAGTCCCGATGAGGCGGTAGCCACAAGGGTGATAGGCTCGTTGAATATCAGTTGGTTGGGGATGTCGGCCATCTCGATGAGTTGGGCGTTTCCGTCGGGCTGCTGGCGAACGAGGAGGTTGTCGAAGCCGCCCGTGCCGCCTTGTGAGTGGAAGAAAACGCCGTCCCACACATGGTAGTCTTTCATGTCGCCGCTGCCAGGGGTGAGGTTCATGCAGACGTTGGTGCAGCCTGCCATTTGTATCCATTCGCCTGTGCAGCCGGGCTTCACGAACACCGTCACGGCACCGGCGCCGTCGTAGGCCGTGAAGTCAAACGACATCTTGTAGCGCGTCCAGCCGCCTTGTTCGTAGTCGAAGGGAACGCTGCTGCCATCGGGCAGGCACACCTTGGCGTGGCCACTGTCGCCTTGGCTCTTGATGAAGACATACACGCCGCCGTCGGGGTCGGTCATGCCAGGCAGAATGTGGCCGTCGCCGTCAGCGTCGAATCCCACGCCGAAGAAGCTGCCCCACCAGGTGCGGTTCATGTCGATTTCGAGGTCCATGATGCCGCCGTTCTGGAAATTGAAGTTGAAGTTGGACGAGGCCTTGCGCGTGGCGGTACGCCCCACGCCCGATCCGCCGTAGGGATACCAGATGGCGATGCTCTCGTCGGGTGCCATGTCGGAGCCGCACACATAGCTGACGTCGAAGTCCTGCGACGAGGCGGCGGTCTGGTAGTGCGTCACCCATCCGTCTTGGCCGTTGAGGTTTTTCGAGCCTTCCGTAAGGCTGTTGAAGTCGTAGAGATATTCCACTTGGGCCGTCAATGATAAGGCCATCAGAATAGTCGCGATTAATAAGGTAAGTCTTTTCATCTATGTTGGTTTTTCATATTTTTGGGACAAAAATAAAAAAATCCATGAAAATAATTTGCAAGTTTTTGAAAATGCTCTATTTTTGTAGCGTAAAAAATCAATTCAACATGAAAAATATACGTTTTATCCTTTGTTTTGGTGTTTTAGTTGCTTGTTTTTACTCATGTAGCACTGATGTGGATATTTATGCCGAATACAAAGATGTTCCAATCATTTATGCCATGCTTGATGCGCGTGCAGACACTAACTATGTCAAGATTACAAAGGCATTTTGTGGCACCGATGAAAACCCTATTAATGCGAACGAAGTGGCTTTGATTTATGATTCGAGCAATTATGATGAAAAGCTGGATGCCAGACTTTACGAATACGAAAGCACCTATGGCAATCATTACGAACCTACGCATCGCGAATTGGTTCTTGACACAATAACCATCCACAATAAGGAAGCGGGCGTGTTTTATTCGCCCGACCAAATCCTCTATTACACTGCTGAGCCTCTTCTTACAGGCTCAAACCATCATAAATATAGGTATGAGCTTGTTGTCTCCAAACCGGATGGCGACACGGTCACGGCACTTACAACGATGGTGGGTAGCGAAGATTTTGCCATTGTGTCAGGAAACGTGAGTTTTCAAATGGAACAAACCGATGCGATGGGATCCATCCTTTTCAGGGCCGATGGCGCGGCGGGCGTGTATGAAGTTAAAATGCAGTTCAATTACCGCGAACACCATAGCGGCCAAGGAATCCTAAATAAGAGTGTCAGCCGGTCATTTGGCACAAAGTCTTTATCTGAATTCACCAAAGTAGAGAGCACGGAAAACACTTATTATGAGAGTTATTCACTTAACTGGCTGTTCTCTGCGCTTGCCAGCGCCATAGGTGGCGACACGGTGGTCAACCCCAACAACCCCAACGTGGTCCGTTACATCGATGATTTTGTCGTTACCATCAGCGCTGCTGGCGACGATTTATACTACTATTATCTTGCCAACGAATCCTTAGAGAGTAGCCTTGGAGGACCATTTACGGCCTATTCCAACATTGAGGGCGGCTATGGGCTTTTTTCTTCGCGAACCACCATCGAAAAGAGGTTGCGCCTTTCCTACAGGACCCAGCGAGACCTCTATGGGGAACAGTCATGGGGCTTTAGAGAACAATAAATCTTGAGAAAAGAACGATAGTAGCAAAAAAAACACTATTTTTGCCTCTTCTAATAACTAACCGAACAATGAAAAAACTGTTTCTTTCCCTTTCCGTGCTGGCTTGCATGGCCATGTTCAACGCTTGCAGCACCGATGTGGAGCTTTATGCCGACTACAAGGACATCCCCGTGATTTATGGCTTGCTTGATGCCACGGCGGACACTAACTATGTGAGAATCAATAGGGCTTTCTCCAGCAGCAACGACCATCCCATCAATGCCAACGAGGTGGCCTTGATTTCCGATTCGTGCAATTATCCCGGCAAACTGACCGCCTATTTGTTGGAATATAAGAATACCTATGGAAATGAATACTATCGCACAAGTAGGGCTCCGATATTTCTTGACACGATTACCATTCACAACAAGGACATGGGTATTTTCTATGCTCCCGAACAGAAGGTCTATTTCACTACCGAGCATTTTAACATAAACGTTCCCAATACCCGTTTTAAATACCGTTTGGAGGTCCTCAAAGACAATGACACTGTCAGTGCTGAGACAGGCTTGGTTGGGGGCGCTGATTTTAGAATTCTCACCGAGATGGCTTCATTTAGGTCGGACCCGAGCGACAATACAGCGAAGATAACCTTCAAGCAAGCCGAAAATGCCGTGTTTTATAACATTATCATGGTTTTCAATTACACGGAAAAGCATGGTAATGTTGTAGAAGCAAAACAGGTGAGATGGGATTTCGGTACCAAGAGCGCTGACGAGCTTGGTTATGAGGAAGGCTCCTATTCTATTTCATATACCCAAAATTCCTTGTTCGAGCTTCTTTCAGATGCTATTGGCAGCGATACGGTGGTCAATTCTAGTAATCCCCATGTGCAGCGTTATTTCGATACCTATCCCATTGACATCATGATTGCCGCGGGAGGTGAAGAGCTGTACAATTACATTCAGGTGAACTCCGTTTCGGGCTATTCGCAGACGGTTCCTGACTATACCAATATTTATGGTGGTTATGGCGTGTTCTCGTCGCGAGTCAACAAGACCAAGCAGATTAGGATCTCTAGTCGTACACAACTTGATTTGTATGACAAGCCTTGGGGTTTTGTTCAGCAGTAATTCATCAACTAACAATCGGTTTTTATGATACGTTCCATGACAGGCTATGGCATAGCCGAGCAGACTTTCAACGAAAAGAAAATCGCCGTCGAAATCAAGACGTTGAACAGCAAACAATTGGACCTTCAAGTGAAGCTGCCCAATGAGTTGAGGTTCGCCGAACTGGATTTCCGCAACAGCATCGGCGCCAAGCTGCAGCGCGGCAAGGTCGACGTCGTGATTACGATTGCCGACACCGACTTGAGCCAGACCTACCACATCGATGCCGATATCGTGAAGGCCTACAAGGAACAGATTGAGCATATCTCATCCCAACTCTCGATAGCGCCTGCCAACGACATGGCCAGCATCCTGTTCAGGATGCCCGGCATCTTCAATGTGCCTGCCGAAAACTACGACGAGGCCTTTGTCGCCAAGGTGGGCGAGACCCTCGACCAAGCTTTGGACATGGTGGACGGCTTCCGCATCCAGGAAGGCCAGACCTTGAAAAAGGACCTGCTGCATCGCGTGGAGCTGATCCTCGACCTCTTGAGTCAGGTGGAGCCATACGAAAAGAGCCGTCACGAGGTCATCAAGCAACGCATCACGAAGAACCTCGCCGATCTGACCACTTCGGGCCAGTACGACGAAAACCGCTTCGAGCAGGAGCTGATCTACTATCTTGAGAAGCTCGACATCACCGAAGAGAAGGTGCGTCTGCGTCAGCATTGCAACTACTTCAACGAGAGCTGCGACGACGACCAGGCGGGCAAGAAACTCGGCTTCATAGCCCAAGAGATGGGTCGCGAAATCAACACCTTAGGTTCGAAGGCCAACGAGGTGAACATCCAGAAAATCGTCGTCAAGATGAAGGATGAATTGGAGAAAATCAAGGAACAGGTATGTAATATTTTATAGCTATCAGCTATCAGCCGTCAGCGGTCAGCAATTGCTGATGCTGATAGCTGACGGCTGACTGCTGAAAGCAAAAAAAACATGACTATGAAAGGAAAACTTCTCATCTTCAGCGCGCCCTCAGGATCGGGCAAAACCACCTTGTTGAACCATGTCATGGCCAACATCCCCGAGATGGCTTTCTCGGTGTCGGCCACCACACGTCCGCCCCGCGGCGAAGAATTGAACGGTCGAGAGTATTATTTCCTCACGATGGAAGACTTCAAGCAGCGCGTCGAAAATGGTGAGTTCCTCGAATGGGAAGAGGTATATCCCGGCCGTTGCTACGGCACTCTGCTCTCCGTGGTGGCACAGATGCAGGAAGAGGGCAAGCATGTGGCCTTCGACGTCGACGTCTGTGGTGGTGTCAATATCAAGCACCATTATGGTGACCAGGCTTTGTCGGTGTTCATCCAAGCACCTTCTATCGAGGTGTTGCGCGAACGTCTTATCAATCGTCAGACCGACTCGATGGAAGAAATCGAGAAACGTCTTGCCAAGGCCGCTTGGGAGATGGAGTTCGCCCAAGGCAAGTTCGACCGCACCGTCATCAACGATGACCTTGACACCGCCAAGCGTGAGATCCTCGAAGTGGTTAAAGCTTTTCTTGAGGAAGAATGAAAAAAGTCGGCATCTACTCTGGTTCCTTCAACCCCATTCATCACGGTCATGTGATGCTGGCTAATTATCTGGTCGAGTTCTCCGACTTGGATGAACTGTGGTTTGTTGTGACGCCGCAAAACCCCTTGAAGAACAAGGAGGACCTGCTCGACGACGACGAGCGCCTGAAGATGGTACAGCTGGCCGTGGGTGACGACCCGCGCTTTTTTGTCAGCGACGTCGAGATGCATCTGCCCACACCGTCCTATACCATTAATACATTGGCGGCCCTGTTGGAACAGTATCCTGACTGCGAGTTCGTGTTTATCTGTGGCATGGACAGCCTGCAAAACCTGAAAAACTGGCGCGAGTACCAGAAAATCCTAGACAATTACGAGTTGTTGGTCTTTCCGCGCGAGGGTTATGATGGCGGCGAGCTGGCCAATTACCCTTCGGTGAATATCCTGAAAACCCCGATTTTGGAGATTTCTTCAACCTTCATCCGCCACAGCATAAAGGAAGGACGGGATGTGCGGCATTTTGTGCCCGAAAAGGTGTTTCAATACATACAGGAACACCATTTTTACGAATAACATTTAGGGTTGTCGCAACGCGGCAGCCGTTCAGTCGCAATGCGGCAGCCGATAATCGTTTAGAAATCCAGATTGAACGAAAAATAGAACCTCGGTTTGTTGCTGATATGGCCGTCTTCAACGCCCCAAGCCACATCGCCTCTAATGAAATAGCCTAACAAGGTGGTGCGTAGTCCCACGCCGATGCCGCCCACCCATGGGTTTTTCATCTCGGTAACGCTGATGTCGAGGCTGCCATCGGTGATGTAATGGTTGAAGAGGGAGTTGGTAGGCGCATAGGGGTTCCAGCCAGTCCAGGCCGTGCCTACGTCGCCGAAAGCCACAATTTGGAAGTCCCTGATGAACTGCAGGTTGATGGGACGATCCATGAAGTAGCTGAACAAGGGGAAGCGCAATTCGCTGTTGAGCACCACGAAGTTGTTGCCGTTGCGGATGTTTTGCTGGAAACCGCGCATGTTGGTGGCCAAGGTCTGGTAGGCGTAGTTTTGCTCGTAGTCGACGGGCGTGCCGTTGTTGAACGAGGCGAAGATCCAGTTGTCGACGCCACCCATGTAATAGATGAGTTTGTTTTGCCCAAACGAGGTGCTGCCTGCGATGCGGTTGGCCCAGATGAAGTTGCGGCTGATGCGGGTGTAATGGCGGTAGTCGAAGCCCGCCACCACCAAATTGGCGGTGTTTCTCGCGATTTTCTGGTGATATTCGGCGAAGATTTTACCGCGTGCCCCCACACGCAGGTTGGTGCCGATTTTCTTTGAGTTGTCGTAGACCAGCTCGGCGCGCAACCCGCCCCAGTTTACGTAAATGTCCTTGTCGGCAAGGCTGTAGTCGTCGACGGCCAGGTTGACCCTGTGGTCGAGGCGGTAGATGACCGTACCTCTTAAGCTTAGGATTTCGCTGAAAGGATAGCTTAGCGTGTAGAAACCTTCGTTGGTGAAGGTGCGGTAGTAATATCCTGAGTAGTCGTCGGTGACATAGCGGTGCAAGGTGAGGCTCTTGTCGAGTCGTTTGCTGAAGTCGCTGAAACGTAACATGTACTCGTTGTTGACGAGGCTGGTGTTGAGTTTCACGCCAAGTTCGATTTTGTAGTCTTCCATCAGGTCTTTCAGTTGGGTGCCGAGGAAGACATTGAGGCCTTGGTGAAGATAAATGGGGGAGTTGCCGCCGGTGAAAGGCTGGTAACTATAGTTCATGCTAGTGAAATCGATTTGGGTCATCAGCTGGTCGGTATAAAGCTCCACGTAGTAGTTGTTGGGGCGTTCGATGGTGTCTTTGGGCCGTGGCTTTGGCGCGGGGCCGTTGCCTTGTTGCACGACCTGCGTCGAGTCGTCGCCCAAGGCCCCCGCTATCTGCCGTTTGCGCCTGGCATAGCGGTAGCTGGACGAGAAACGGTGCTTCGAGATGGGCTCGATGATTGTGTCTTTTTCCTTTTGGATTAGTTCGGTTAGAAGCCTCTTTTGCGCGTAGGGGCTCATCTGGCCGATGTTTTCCTCGTGGCCACGCAGGATGGGCGACATGAAGATTTTCTCCCCGTTTTTGTCAGCCATCAGCAGGGCGGCCTTGTGGTCGCGGGGCATGTAGGAATAGTCGATGATGTTGGCAGCGTAATCCGTGAGTTGTTCTTTCTTGGCGAAATAGCGGTAATGGACGATGGTGTCGATATGACTGATGGCGCTGTCAAAGCGTATCTGGTAGAGGTTATAGTAACCGCTGGTGTCGTTGAGGTAGAGCATGCTACCGTCTTTCAGCGGCTCGGGCATGATGCTGTTGGAGAAGCGTTGCTGCGTCAGGTTCTGGAGCACATAGTCTTTGGTGCTGTAGTTGTAGGCGAAGAGGTCGAACTGCTTGTTTTGGAAGCCGATTTTGTCATCGACCTTCAGGGTGTCGTTGTCGCGATTCGAGCTGAACACGATTTGGTGGTCGTCGTAGGTGAAGACGGGGTTGAGGTCGGTGTGGTAGTCGTTGGTGATCTGCTCCAAAGTGTTGGAAAACAGGTTGTAGACATAGATGTCGGGCTTACCCATGCGTGTGCCAGCGAGCACGATTTTACGGCTCTTGTGGGCGTATGAGAAGGCGCTGACCTTTTGGAAGTCAAAGAGATAGGTGCTGGCTTGCTTGCCGCTTTTGACATCTAGGTTATAGAGCTGGATTTTACCTTTCTCTTCAATGATGAACGACAGGATTTCGCTGTTGGGATGCCAGGCCAAGAGCGGGAAGCTGGTGTCGATGTTCTCGTCGGAGTGGTAGCCGGCCTTATAAAGCTGTTGCCGCTTGCCTGTCTGAAGGTCTTCGAGCCACAGGCGTATCTTGCCTTCGTCGTTGCTGACGTAGGCGATGTGCTTGCCGTTCGGGCTGATGCTGGGTTGCGTGAAGGTGCGGTACTTCTTGTATTTCAGCTTCATCAGGTCGGTGGGCTGCTTGGCCATGATGGTCTCGTAGCGTGCCTTGTAGTAGGCGTACCATTCTTCCACCAGGTTCTTGTATTCCTTGCCAGTGACGTAAAGCAGCGCCCTTCTGACATTCTTGGTGTTTTCGGCCAACGTCAAGATATCGTTGAATGCCTTGCTGCCATATTTTTCATCGATGAAATTCCAAAATGAGTATCCTGCAACCGCGGCGTCTTCGTCGTGCAGATGGTTGATTTTCTTGTAGGTGCCGGAGGTGATGCCTCGTTGCAGCTGGCTTTCCTTGTAGCTATCCCAGTTGCCTGCGATGAAGGCCACCAAGCCGTCGCGAAACCACTGAGGAATGTCGTAGCGGTAGGAGTTGCGGATTTGTGAACCTATGCTGATGCCATTCATCACCTGGCTGAAGAGCAGGCGGACGATGCCCTCGCGAATCTGGGCCTCGAAGTGGGTGTAGTCGCCGTCGAAGTAAAGAATGACTTTCGAGCCGATGATCTTGGTGATGCCGCCCGTGTTTCCGTTTTCTTCGTCGTCGAGGTTGATGTTGCTCTGTTTGAAGTCGCCCATGCTGTTGAACACGATGAACTGGATCTTTTTGCTGAAGCGGCTGTTGAGACGGTCTTCAAGTTGCGGGATCTGGTATTTGGCGTAGGCTTGCGCATAACGGGCAAGGTCGTCACCGCCTTGGTAGAAATACACGTCGAAGTTGTCGTTCCTGTAATACGACCAATGGAAGTCGCCCCACTGCACGCGGTTCTTGCCGAAAGGCATGTTCATGCCGTTGTAAAACTGGGCATGGGACAGCGGCGCCAGGGCAAATAGCAGCAGAAACAGGATGGTGTATTTCGTTTTCGGCAACATGAATACCAAATTAGCGGACAAAGATAGGCAAAATCTTTAGAATACTGCGGAAAAATCCTTACCTTTGCACCGAAAAACATCGTTATGCTTAAACTTGATTCTTTCGTTTTCAATCCCTTCGCGGAAAACACCTATGTCGTTTACGACGACGACACCAAGGAATGTGTCATCATTGACCCGGGCTGCTCCACTGCGGGCGAAGAGAATGAACTCTTCGGCTTCATCGACAGTCATCGCCTCAAGCCGTTGATGGCCATCAACACGCACGGCCACATCGACCATATTGTAGGCAACACGGCAGTGAAAAAGCGTTACGGCATCCCCGTGGCGGCGCATCCCGATGTGAAAGACGACTTCTTGCGTTCGCGTCAGCAGGCGCAATTGTTTGGGATGTCGTTTATGGGTGAAGGCGAGCTGCCTGACCGCGACCTTGAGGACGGCGAAGTCATCAAGGTGGGAGAGAGCACCTTGGAGGTCATCAGCACGCCGGGCCATGCCATGGGCAGCATCAGCCTCTACGCCGAAATCGATGGGTGGGTCTTCACCGGTGACGCGCTCTTCTGCCGCAGCATTGGCCGCACCGATTTTCCCGGAGGCAACTACGAGCAGCTCCGCACCAACATCATCGAGCGCTTGTTCCATCTGCCCGACGACACCGAGGTCTACTCCGGCCATGGCGAAAGCACTACAATATTTGATGAAAGAAAATACAATATGTTTCTATAGTTAGCGATTGGCATTTAATGGGCCTCAAGTCTAAAATAGGGTTAGCCGTATTGTTGCTTTTGTCCTTGATGGGTTTTGCCCAGGAGGAGACAAGAGTGGTGGATAGCCTGTTAGACGTTCTGCCGTCTCAGCAAGGTCGTGAGAAAGTGCTGACGATGATAGAGCTGACCTGGGAGTTCTATGACGTTTCCTACGATGATTGCATCGATTGGGGTGAAAAGGCCATAAAAGAAGCACAAAATCAAGGGCTTGCAGACTTGGAGGCTAAGGCGAATTATGCGTTGGGAATGCAGTTTGGATTTAATGCAGACCTTGATTTGGCAAATGAGTATTTAGATAAGGCGTATAGCCAGTATCTTGCTTTGAATGATGAAGCCAGTGTAATTAAGGTTTTATGGAAACAAGCATTCTTGGAACAAACTTTAGGTTTTGTTGATTCTGCTTTAATTAAATATGATAAAGTACAGGTTTTGGCTGAAAAACTGAATGATACAGTAAACATTGCCGATGCGTATTTCAACAAGGGCGTTCTCCAATGGCAAAGCCTTAATCATACTACTGCAGAAACCTCCTTTTTAAGGGCGAAGCAGTATTATGAGCTTATTGGCGATACGGTGATGATTACTCATGCCGATGCGAATATGGCTGTTCTTTATATGGAAAATGGAAATGCGATAAAAGCTCGAAAATTGTTTAATATTGTAATTCCGCAACTTGAAAATAACTGTGACTATGAATGGCTGTTGATGGCATACAAAAACTTCGGCCAATTATATGTTAAAGAATCAGCCAATTACGATTCCGCTTACTTTTATTACGACAAAGCTTATAGATTGCAAGAGATGTTGATGGAAAATGGTGTTCCAGTTCCGATAAATAATAGAGTTGATTTGTTGGTCGAAATGGGGAACTCCAATTATAATCAATGTGATTACAAAGGAGCCATAGAGAAATTCAAAGAAGCATGTGATTTAGCTGAGACAAATGCATATACAGCAGGCAAAATGCAGGCTTGTGTTGGACTTGTGACTACATATTCATATCTTGCAATGCCTTTAGAATCGATTCATTATTTGAAACTATTTACTGAAATGGAATCGAAGTCAGGGATAGCCATTGCTCGTTCGTCAATGAGATTACCCCTTATGCTTAATTATGCCCGTCTTGGCAAATTCGATGATTTGGAATCTGAACTTAGTGATTTTGAAGAGGAGTATAATGGCCTCCTTCGCGAAAATGCTGATATTTATGACAACCTTCAACAATTGCGAGATGAAGTTTCCGACCTGATTGTCGACCACGACTCCCAAAACAACCAAATCCAAACTCTCCAAGCCCAGCGCAATCAATACCGCCTGGCCTTCTTCGGCCTGCTGGCCATAACGCTATTTGCCGTGGTTTTGTTTGTCGCCTACAAAATTGTTCGGAAAAAACGCTCAAAAGTGTGAAATCTTGAAATAAAACCCTACCTTTGCAGTCCAAATATTGAATCTTAAATTTTTAAATCTTTAAATTTTGAATACAATGATTGAGAAAATCACATCATCACAACAAGCTATGGACCTGGAAGCCAAGTACGGTGCCCATAACTATCACCCGCTGCCGGTCGTCCTCGCTAAAGGTAAGGGCGCCAAGGTGTGGGACGTCGAAGGCAAAGAGTATTTCGACTTCCTTTCGGCTTATTCCGCTGTCAACCAAGGCCACTGCCATCCCAAGATCATCAAGGCCATGACCGACCAGGCCGAGCGCCTCACCCTCAGCAGCCGCGCCTTCTATAACGACGCACTCGGCGTGTGGGAGAAATATGTGACTGAATATTTCGGCTACGACAAGGTGTTGCCCATGAACTCGGGCGCCGAAGCCGACGAGACGGGCCTGAAACTCGCCCGCCGTTGGGGTGTCGTCAAGAAAGGTATCCCGAACGACAAGGTGAAGATCGTGTGCTGCGAAGGCAACTTCCACGGCCGCACTATCACCATCATCACGATGAGTAACGACCCCGAGAGCTACGCCAACTACGGCCCCATGACTCCCGGTTTCATCCGCATCCCTTACAACGACCCCGACGCACTGGAACAAGTGCTGGCTAAGGAAGGCAAGGAGATCGCTGGTTTCCTGCTGGAGCCCATCCAAGGCGAGGCTGGCGTCTACGTGCCGGATGATGGCTACCTGAAGAAGTGCTACGACATCTGCAAGAAGTACAACGTGCTGTTCATGGCCGACGAGGTGCAGTGCGGTATCGCCCGTACGGGTAAGATGCTGGCTTGCGACCACGAAGGCGTGCGCCCCGACATCCTCATCCTGGGTAAGGCCCTCGGTGGCGGTGTGGTGCCGGTGAGCTGCGTGTTGGCCGACGACGACATCATGCTGAACATCAAGCCCGGTGAGCACGGCTCGACCTTCGGCGGCAACCCGATTGCTGCCCGCGTGAGCATCGCCGCCCTTGAAGTCATCAAGGAAGAACACCTGATGGAGAACGCTGAGCGTCTCGGAAAGATCTTCCGTGAGGAGATCGGCAAGATCAAGAGCCCGATGATTGAGAAAGTCCGTGGTAAGGGCTTGCTCAACGCTGTGATTATCAAACCCAAAGACGGCAAGGAAGCTTGGGACGTGTGCCTCAAGATGCGTGACCTCGGCCTGCTGGCCAAGCCCACCCACCAGCACATCATCCGCTTCGCCCCGCCCTTGGTCATCACCGAGGCCGAACTCCGCGAAGCCATCGAAATCATCAAGAAGGCCATCGCCTCGTTCGAATGATGCTCTCAGGTGGGCATTGTTTTTTTCGGTGAAACAGTTTTTTGACTATTTTTGTCCGACAAAAATAACACCATTATGAACAAAACCTCACTGATTTTGACGTTGCTCGTTGCCCTGTTCTTGACTAGCTGTGGCACAAACGACAATGCAAACACCAACACCAACAACGAAGAGAAGACCATGAACACTACCATGAACGACCTGCTGACGCGCCGTAGTGTGCGCAGCTACACCGAAGAAGTGCCTCCCATGGAGGTCATCGAAGAGATCTGCAAAGCCGGCACCTATGCCCCGACGGGCATGAACCGCCAATCCCCTGTCATCGTCGCCGTTACCAACCGCGAGGTGCGCGACCGTTTGAGCAAGCTTAACGCCGCCGTCTTTGGTCCCGACAATGACTCAGACCCGTTCTATGGCGCTCCCGTAGTGTTGGTGGTACTCGCCGACACCACTGCCGCTAGGACGTGGAAAGAAGACGGCTCTCTCGTGATGGGTAACCTGCTGAATGCCGCTCATGCCAAAGGCTTGGGCTCCTGCTGGATACATCGTGCCAAGGAGGTCTTCGAGACCGAGGAAGGCAAAGCTATCTTGAAGGACGCCGGCATCGAGAACGAGAATCTCGTGGGCATCGGCAACTGCATCCTCGGCTATACCGCAGGCGATTATCCCGAAGCTAAGCCGCGTAAGGACAATTACGTCTATTGGATCAAGTGATGCTTCGGAGGGTGTGAGACCTGAAAACCGTTTCCACCGCTTCTTCGTATTCTTTTAGCGCATTGATTTTCTTAATCTTGCGCCAGATGTCTTGTGGCTCGTCGAAAGAATACATCAGATACGACCACAGTTCCTTCATGCGCCCCAACACTTTGGGACTGCCACCCGCATGGTGCAGACGGTCTTCGTATAGGTCGAGGACGTAGGCGTGTAGCCGTTCGATTCGACGCTTTGCGTCATTGCGAGGAGGAACGACGAAGCAATCCAGAGTCTTGATGTCCTCTGCTAAAAACGGATTCGCCAAAATCCCTCGTCCCAGCATATAGCCTTTAAGCGCAGGGGATTGCGGGTCTTCGCCCGCAATGACTCCTAGAATGTGATGGAATCCTTCCACCGAAAAAATATCCCCGTTATACACCAGCGGCGCATTAATATAAGGTATAAGGTTCTTGAACCGTTCCACATCCGCCTCGCCCTTGTAGAGTTGCTTCCCGATGCGTGGGTGGATGATTAATTCACTGAGTGGGAAGCGGTTGAAAATCGGGACGATGGCGTCAATCTCATCAGGACTGAAATACCCCAAGCGGCATTTTACGCTGAATTTCATGTCGCCAATGTGCTCGAAAACGCCTTCCAGCATCGTCTCCACCTTGTCGGGATAGGGCAGGAGACCGCTGCCGCGTTTCTTGTTGGCCACCCTGGGGAAAGGGCAACCCATGTTGAGGTTGATTTCCTTGTAGCCCAATTCCTTGCATTGCTTGGCGAAACGCAGGATCTCATTTGCGTCGGTGCTGAGGATTTGCGGTGTCAGCGTGTTTACGTCGTTGCAGTGTGGGTCGATTTCCTCGCCTTGCAGGTTCTTGGCGTTTTCTTCTTTGTGGATGCCCGTGAAGAATGGCGTGTAGAACTTGTCGATGCCGCCGAAATGCCGCTTGAAGACATTGCGGAACGGCGCGTCGGTGATGCCTTGGAAGGGACCTAAAGAAAGCTGCACCTCGCTCATTTTTTCTTGCGCTTGGCGGTTTTCTTGGTGGGCTTTTCGCCCGACCTGTTCCACTTGATGAGGCTGATGGCACCCCAGGTAAGCAGCAAAACGAAGGTGATATACACCGCGATGCGGCTGAGGTAGTCGCCGTGTTGGGCGTAGAACGTCACTTTGTCGTTGGCTTTCAAGGTCTCGCGGATGGCGTCGGGCTCCCAGTAATGGGTCTGTTGCAGCACGTCGCCGCGTTGGTTGATGAATCCCGAGCGTCCCGTGTTGGCGGAGCGGGCAATGCAACGGCGGTTTTCGATGGCGCGAAGCTTAGAGAACTCGAAATGCTGACGATAGCCAGGGGTGTGGCCCCACCAGCCGTCGTTGGTGATTACGAAAAGCAGGTCGGCGCCTTTCTTGGTGAACGAGCTGACGTATTCGCCGAAGGCGCTCTCGTAGCAGATGGCAGCGCCTATCTTATGTCCGCCAAAGGTCATCACCTGGGCTTCGGGGTCGCCTTTCAGGGTGCCGCGCGCGATGCCCATGGTGAGGCTGAAGTTGCGCAAGAAGCCCATCCACTCGGGGATGGCCTCCACCGCTGGCGTGAGCTGCGACTTGTTGCGGTGTTGCATGCCGACACCGTCGATGAGCAGGGCCGAGTTGTGGCAATAGTAGTATTTGTCGGAGTCGCCGATTTGTCGCGCAGGGAAGTCGTCCTCCATGCCTTTGGGCACCCATTCGAAGGTGGTGCCGCCGATGACGAAAGCCATCTGCGGGAAGCGTTTCACATAGTCGCGCAGGGTGTTGACGGCATGGGCCTTGTCCACCTCATGCAGCCAGATGCCTTCTTGTATGGCCGACTCGCTGCTCACCACAAAATGTGTTTGTGGCGTGACCAAAGGCAGCGACAGGTTGATGTTGTTTTGAATTACCTGGTCATAGAACTGGCTGTCGAATTGTTCGTTCCAAGGGTCGCAATTCTGCTGCACCACGATGACCTCGGTGTCCTCGCCTTGGTCTTCGTAGTGTTTGTACATCGCCTTACTGACAAGGATGGGCACCAGCAGAACGACTGCTTCCAGACCAATGTTGACCAAAATGTTCTTCGTCTCTTTTGAGTTGAAAAATTGGATGATATTGGCAATCAAGATGTTGACGAGCAATACCCACAGCGTTCCTCCCACCAAGCCCGTGTATTCGTACCACTGCACCCAGCTGACGGTGCTCGAAAAGACGCCGCCCAAGTTGAGCCAAGGCCATTTGATGGACCAGTGATAGGTGAGGTATTCGAAGGCGATCCAGTAGGGGATGAGGAAGAAGTTGCCCCAAGGGTTGTTGCACACTTTTTTCTTCGTGAAATGAAACACGATGAAGACGATGGTCATGAAGAGGGCGTTCAGCACCCAAGCCAGGATGGCGGCAGGAGTGGCGTTCCACACCCACCAGGTGGTGCCAGCATTCCAGATGAGGAAGGCAAGGAAGGACAGCCAAAACAGCCTGCCTTTTCCGCCTTGTGCGATGCGGTCTTCCAACATCAGCAGCGGGACGAAGCCCACGAAAGCCAATGATGCGATGCCCCAGGTAGGCCATGCCGCAGTGAGCAGTCCACCCGTCAAAACAGCCAGGAGTATATTACGAAACCGTGGCCCTTGTGCTACTTTATCGTGTGTTTTTTTCTTTGCCATATCTTTTTCGAAAATCCCTGCAAAAATACAGAAAATCTTTTTTTCAGCCTCTCATCCAACAATTAAACGGTTCAACAACTCAACAATCAACAATAATTCCTATCTTTGCACAAATTTTAATCCGATGAAAAAAACGTATCGAGTAGCAGGTCACAAGTTCGCTGTTGTCATGCCCGACAACGACGCGGCTTGGAATGAGATGGGTCCCTACGAGCCGTTTGTTTGCGTGGATGCCAGCGACTGCCTCTTTACGGCTGAATTGTTGGAAGCCATGCCTGACACTTCCGACAAACAGAAAGTCACGGTGAGTTGCGAAGGGTCCGACATGCCCCGTATCGAGCTATACGAATGGCGTGGACAATGGCTGATGGAAATGGCGCCTCTGCTGGAAGCGCCAGTAAGGGCATATCTCTTGACCGACAAGACCTTCCAAGAGGCCAAGTTCCGCATCCTGGGTAGCATCCGTTTTTCTTTAGGAACCTCGCTTATGCTGATGTTTGCCTTCGCCACGGCACGCAAAAACACTTTATTGATGCATTCATCGGTGACCGTGAAAGATGGTAAAGGATACCTGTTTTTGGGTAAGAGCGGTACGGGTAAGAGTACACATAGCCAATTGTGGATCAATAATATAGAAGGATGTTCCCTGTTGAACGACGACAACCCAGTGCTGCGTGTCATGGAAGATGGGGAGGTGCACGTCTTCGGCTCGCCTTGGAGCGGCAAGACGCCTTGTTACCAGAATATTGACGTGCCGGTAGGTGCCATCGTCAACTTGCGTCAGGCCAAGAAGAATACCATCAGGAGGATGTCGCTGGTGGAGGCTTATGCGGCCATGTACGTCTCGTTCTCGGGCTATCGCTTCATCAAGGAGATGGCTGACGGTTTGCATGCCACCAACGAAAAAGTAGTCGGTACGGTGCCCTGCTATGCCCTTGATTGTTTGCCCGATGCCGAGGCGGCTTGGCTTTGCTATAAAACCGTCTCGCAATGATGGAACAGGAGAATGTCGTGGTACATAGGGATTTGGATGCGCTGAAAGACGGTAAGGTGATAGTCCTAGTCCCACAAGGCATCAGCATGCTGCCTTTCATCAAAGGAGGCGTGGATCAGGTGTATCTGCTGAAGAAAGACAAGGTGGAGGTAGGCGACATCGTGTTGGTGGAATATCATGGCAAGCATATCTTGCATCGTGTGTATGCCATCGATGGTGAGCAACTCATCTTGATGGGTGATGGCAACCTGGAAGGCACCGAACGGGTTGCGAAGGATGAGGTGTTGGGCACGGCGGTTGAAATCGTTCACGGCGGATGCCGACGCAAGCCCAAGAAAGCTTGGCTGTGGCGCCATCTCTTGCCCATTAGGAGATACTTGTTGAAAATACATAGGAAACTTAGTTAGCAGTTGTTCAGTTGTTTAGTTGTTCAGTTGTTCAGTTAAATCTTTGAATCTTTAAATCTATACTATACTATATGAAAACGAAAAAAGGCTATAGATTGCGCCAGTTGGGCAAAGAATACATCCTTGTCGCCGAAGGACTTGAAGTCATGGGTGCCAACCAGATGATTTCCATGAACGAAACGGCTGCTTTCCTTTGGGAAGCGGTGGAAGGCAAGACATTTGACACCGAGGCGCTGGCAAAACTCCTTGTGGATGAATATGGTATATCCATGGAAGTGGCTGAGAAAGACGTGACGGCTTTGCTCCAGACATGGAACAAGGCGGGTGTCATCGAGGATTAATTAATAAAAGGTATGTCATGACTGCCTCCGAAACCCAATATTTTACCCTGCTCCGCTCCGCCTTATGGGACACGCCTGTCGTTATCGACGGCCCCGTCGATTGGAGCGGCGTGATGGAGTTGGCCAAGCACCATTCCAACCAGGTTCTGGTGTGTGGTGTGGCTTCACAGATGACGGGCGACAACCGTCCCTCTGAGGCCATGCTCGGCCAGATGCAGGCGGCGTTGCGCAACAACCTGCTGAGCCAGATGCGGCTGAAGCAGATCTTGTCGTCGGCTGTGGGGCTGCTGCGGCAGCACGACATCGAGCCGGTGCTGCTCAAGGGATTCGGTTTGGCCATGCTATATCCCAATCCCATTCTTAGGCAGTTTGGCGACCTTGACCTTTTTGTGGGGCTCGATCGTTTCCATGAAGCCTGCCGGTTGTTGCGCACCTTGCCGGGTGGCTACAACTGGGGAGAGGAGGTCGACTGCGGACATCAATACAATATCGAGTTTGGCAACTATCCGATGGAGATCCACCGTGTGAGTGCCGACGTGAGCGATGTCAAGACGGCTGAGGTCTATGCCGCCATCGAGCGCGACGGGCTTCGTGGTGATATCCAACGTGTCGAATTAGATGGTCTTGATGTCACCATCCCGTCCAAGGAGTTCATGGTGTTTTACACCTTCTATCATGCTTGGCACCATTTCTTGACCTCGGGCGTGGGATGGAGGCAAATCTCCGATGTGGCCATGGCCTTGCATGCCTATCGTGGTCAACTTGACCTTGAGAAAATTCGGCGATGGCTTTCCGACATGCATCTGGTGAAACCCTGGCAGACCTTTGGTTATCTTATGGTGCATCAGCTTGGCCTTCCCGAAGCGGAACTGCCGTTTTATGACGCGGGGTGTCGGCGCTCGGCGCAACGGTTGTGTCGCATGGTGATGGAGGTGGGCAATTTCAACCGTCACAGTCGCTTCAAGCAACGACGTCCCAAAAACAGATTGATGCGGAAACTCCACTCGTTTATCGGCATCTTCGTTGATTTTTTCTATCAGGCCCGTGTTTTCCCTTCGTCGGCTTTATTGGAGATGCAAGCCTCTCTGCGGTTGGCGATGAATAAGGTCGGGAAGGCGGATGCAACAAAGAATTAATTTTCAAAAAAATAAAATTATTTCGTGCGTATGAAATAATTTACTATTTTTGCAGCGTCAAATGGTATGAAAAGAAAGTAAGAAAATAAAGTAATTAACAATAAATCAAACAATTAAAAAACTAAAACGAAATGAAAAAGATGAACAAAATGTACGAAGCTCCTGTAGCTGAAGTGTTCGAAATGCAAATGCCTACCGTGCTGATGGCTAGCATCAATGGTGGTACTGCTGGTAGTGATGAACCGATTGGTGGCGATGATCCTTGGGGTTAATGGAACCAGCTTATAATTTGAAATAGTATTAATCAGATAAAAAAACGAAAAATGAAAAAAGTAAGTCAAATTATCGGTATGATGAGCATGGTTGCCTTGCTGGCAATCGGTGCCACTTCCTGCAAAAAGGACAATGCTAAGGCGGTCGCTTCGTTCGATTTTACGTTGCCAGCCATTGAAGGCGAGTCGGGTCTCGACGAGTCTAAGGCCTACATTGACATGATTGCTGGCCAAATGAGATGGTATGAAGGCGATGAGATGATGATTTACAGCATCGATCAGGATTACACCAAGTCGAAGGCTGCCGTATTTACTGGCGAAGCTGGTATTACGGGTATAGCTCAGGCTCACTTCACTGGAAGCACTATGCAAGAAGGCAGTGAAGGTTTCTTCGCTTTCTATCCTGCTTCGAAAGCCTCAACGGAAATCGCAGAAGGCAATCGCGCCTATTTCAATGTGGGCGAGACGCAGACCTTTGTTACTGATTTGTTCGCTAACACTGCTCGTGCTGGCATGATCTTCATGGATCCTACGAGTTTTGTGGGTGCCGCCACCTGCGATGTCATTGAACCTAATGTTGTCGCCAACCTCCAGCATATCTTTGGCTATATCAATGTGAGAGTTAAGGATACTAGAAATAGTGGCAAAAAGTTGAACAGCGTTACTATCACTGACAGCAACATGCACCTCACTGGCAGCATGTCCATTTTGATTCCTGCCCTCAAGAGCGCAGACCTCGATGCCATGAAGACACTTGGCGTGAACTACAAGGCTAATGGAAACGCCGATGCTTATTGGACTGAAATGAATAACAGACTCCATGAGATTGGCTATATGCCCAACGGCACTGGTTATAGCGTCACCCTCGACTGCTCCGCCGCTAATGGTGTTACCATCAACAACAGCTACAAGTTCTTCCTCATGCCTCTCCGTCCGGGTGCTTTGATGGACAACTTCACTGTGACTCTGACTTACACCGACGGTACGACGAGAGAAGTGAATGTCCCGGCTGACAAGAGATACATCTCCATCCCTGGTTACTACACCAATGTCTCTATCGACCTGGCTACTGGCCTGATTCAATAAGAATTGACTGGTATGACACTAAAAAAGCACTTCCCGAAAGGGAGGTGCTTTTTTTGTTTTCGGTTGGTCCGAAAGGACACAAAAAAAGAGACGCATCGAATGCGTCTCTAGGAGGGTGGTACCGACGGGAATCGAACCAGTGACACGAGGATTTTCAGTCCTCTGCTCTACCAACTGAGCTACGGTACCTCCGTTTTGTGGCTGCAAAAATACGACAAAATTCCATATCGGCAAGAAAAAAACTTCAAAATTTTGATATTTTTTTATTTTTCGATTTGTTTATAGTTGATATTCAGCAGAATAACACTTTGTTTTCGTAATTAAGACAATAAAAACTTGCCTAAAGAGTTAAAAAATCGGATATTTGCACGCTCAAAAGTGGGCTTGCCCAAGATGATATAGTTATGAGAACACCAATGATTAAAAGCATAATGGCGTTTTTGCTGGTTTGCCTCAGCGGCGTGGCCTTCGCACAGGCCGACGTGGATTCGCCATATTCCCTGTTTGGCATGGGGCAGGTGAGAGACAAAGCCATGAATGTCAGACTGAAAGGCATGGGCGGCACGACGAATGCCATGTTTGGCGTCGGTATTAATGCCGAGAATCCGGCTTCCTATGCCAAAATCGACTCGTTGGCCTTCCTCTTCGATGCCGGCCTCTATTTCAAGGCTTCGACCTTCAGGACCTCCTCGCTCTCCGAGAGATCAGCCAATGCCTCGTTCGACCACATCTCGATGGCTTTTGGCCTCACCTCATGGTGGAAGTTGGCATTGGGTGCGCAACCTTATAGCACCGCAGGCTATACTATGGTGGTGAATGACAACGACCCTGACGTCGGCAACTACGCCACACGCTTCAAAGGCTCGGGCGGCCTCAACCAAGCTTATGTGGGCACCGCCTTCAAGCTGGGCAAGCATTTTGCCCTCGGTGCCAATGTCTATTATGTGTTTGGCAATACGAAGTCCGAAACCACCCTCTACTTCCCCGACTCACTCTATATGATTGGCTCGCGGCGTAACCTGGATTTGATGGTAAGCTCTTTCATGTTCGACTATGGCTTGTTGTTTGACACCAACCTGGGCAATGACCTGAAGCTGAGTCTTGGCCTCACCTATACCCAGCCAGTCGCGTTGAGAGGCAATCAAACCTTGTTCATCCGTTCCGTCGAGGTGGATGAGGACTCAGATATCGAATATGTGATAGATACCTTGGTCAACACGACCACGAAGGTCAAGACGCACATGTATCAAGGCTTCGGCTTTGGCGTGGCCTTGCAGAAAAACAATCATTGGACGATTGGCGCCGATTTCAACTGGAACCAGTGGTCGAAGTTCTCCCGCGAGGGTGTTACGGATGCCTTGCAGGACTCTTGGAGCATAACGGCAGGCTTCGAGTACACACCTTCCCATTCCTCCATCTCGAGTTATTTCAGGAAGATGTCGTATCGTGTTGGCGGCTTCTATGAGCATGGCATGATTTCCCTTTTGGGCAACGATGGCGAGCAGCATAGCATTAATAGGCTGGGTGCGACGGTCGGCATGTCGTTCCCCCTGCCCAAGAGCCTGTCGAAGATGGAGATGGCCTTTGAAGTCGGACAATACGGTACGCGCGAGGCTGGGTTGATACAAGAGCAATATGCCAAATTGAGCATCGGCGTGTCGGTGTTTGAGCATTGGTTCATGAAGCGTAAATACAGATGATTTCAGGCCCGAATTCATTTTGGAACGATATTTGAATAGAGAGAAAACAAGTTAAACCTTTAAAATAAAGAGAGAGATGAAAACTAAAAGATTTGTGTTGATTGCCGTCATGATCGGAATGGCAATGAGCGTTTCAGCCCAAGAGGCAAAGGAATCGAAGTACGGAGCCGACAGCGTGGCTTGCGTGACCAACCTTTCCACCTACCGCGAGTACTTCAAGCAATGGGAGGCCGCTAGGTACGCTCCCGATGCCATCAGTATGGAAATGGTGGCTGCGTGGAGAGAGGTGTTCCTCAACTGCCCGCGCGCCAGCCAGTATACCTACACCAACGGTGAGAAGATCATGGACTACTTCATCCGCACCAACCCTAAGGACAAGGATGCCTACATCGACACGCTTTGCATGTTGATGGACCAGCGCATGGAGGCCTTCCCGAACGACCCGAAGACCGGTGCTTCACAAGTCGCCAACATCATGGGTCGCAAGGGCCTGTTGATCTACACGTATAACAAGAACCGTTATGAACAGGCCTACAACGTGCTGAAGAGCGCCGTCGAACTCGACCCCTCGCAGCTGCAAGGTGCCTACATCGACGCCTACTTCAAGGCCACCATCGACATGGTGAACAACGGCAAGGCTGAGAAGATGACTATCATCAACGTCTACCAAGAGCTTTCGGAAGTGGTCGATAACAACATCGAGGCACTGGCCGAAGCCGCCTCACAAGAGGTCTCCGACCCCGAAGGCCTGACCGAAGAGGAGCTGATTACCGCCTGGGGTACTCCCGACAACGTGGAAGAAACTGAGGAAGAAGGCGTTACTACCAAATCCTTAGCCTACGGTACGATCGTCGTCAGCGTCGTGAACGGCCGTGTGGAATCCTTCCTCGACGCCAACAACGAGATTGGAAAGCGTTTTGCCAAGAACACCAAGTCCATCACTATTAATAAAGGTGTGAAGAGCAACCTCGACAACCTGTTCCAGCCTTACGCCTCCTGCGAAGACCTGATCAAGGTGTTCAGCGCCAAGATGGCCGAGACTCCGGATGACGTCGTGCTCCTCAAGCGCATCACCACCATCCTCGATAAGAAGGACTGCACGGAATCGAAGCTCTTCCTCGACGCCGCCGTGCGCCTCAACGAACTGGAGCCCAGCCCGGAGGCTTCCTACAGCTTGGGTATCAAGTTCTTCAAGGATAAGAAGTGGAGCGAAGCCGCCACCTTCTTCGATCAAGCCACGAATACTACGAACAACGACCGTAAGTATCGTGCCTACCGTAACCTGGGCATGTGCTACGAGAACATGGGCAACATGAGCCGCGCCCGCGAAATCTACAGAAGAGCCGCACAGGTTGACCCGACCAACGGTGAGCCTTACCTCCTCATCGCCATGCTGTATGCTGGAAGCGCCAAGCAGTTCAGCGGTGAAATCGAAAGCAAGGCCGTGTTCTGGGCCGCCGTCGACAAGTGCAACAGAGCCAAGGCCATCGACCCGAGCTGCGCCGACAAGGCCAATGGCTTGATTCGCGCCTACACCGCCGCCTTCCCGTCGATTGAGACCATCTTCTTCAACGACTACCACGAGAACCAGACCTTCCAGGTCGGTGGCTGGATCGGCGAAACGACGACCATCAGAGCCAGAAAATAATTGAAACGCCTACTGAAAATAGGACTGACACTCAACATCACAGCCTTCGTGGCTGTGATGTTGTTTTCGTGTTCGAACCCCGATGCCGTGGTGATGGAGATGGGATCGGACGACACACTGTCGGGCATCGTCGCCGACAGCGTCGTTTTCTATCGTAGCGACTCCGGCTACGTCACCCTCGAGCTTCGTACGCCCCGCATGGTGCGTATGGAGACCGATGACGACATTATGGAGTTCCCGCTCGGCTTCGCCGTCTATATGTTCGACCACAATAAGCAAACTACGGAACTCCACGCCGACTATGGCAAAAGCTATGGCAAATCCAAGATGATCGAAGCCCAAGGCAACGTCATCGTACAGAACTTCGGCAGCGAGGAGACCATGTACTCCGACAAGCTCTTCTGGTATCAGGACCTGAAGATGATCTATACCCGTTCGCACGTGAAAATCGTCACCCCCGACAAGCAAATCGAGGCCGACAGCCTGGTGGCGCGGGAGGATTTTTCGGAATATACCATGTATTCGGGCAGCGCCCTGCTCGACGTCGACGAGGAGGAATGAGAGATGAATAGTTGGCTTGTCGTAGCGATTACCTTGTTTTTCTCGGCCCTCTGCTCAGGCCTGGAGATTGCCTTCAGCAGCATCAACCGCCTGCAACTGGAGGTGGAACTGACGAAAAACACCTTCTCCGCCAAAATCATCAGCCTGTTCTACAAGAACCAGGCGCGATTCATCACGTCGCTGCTGCTTGGTAACAACATCGCGCTCATCATCTATGGCATGAGCATGTCGCAAATCTTGGATGCGCCCGTCAACCATTGGCTGCAGGCCATTTCGTTCGACAACGACTTCATGGTGCTGTTGGTGAAGACCATCCTCGCCACCCTGCTGGTGCTGCTGGCGGGTGAATTTCTGCCCAAGATGCTGTTCCGCATCAACCCCAACGCCATCTTGTCGTTTTTTGCTTTCCCGACCTTCCTCTGTTATTGCCTGCTCTATCCGCTGATATTAATCTACACGGGCATTTCGGAGTTTATCATCCGTTATGTGCTGCGACTCAAGGTCGACAGCCAGGAGTACAAGTTCAGCACCGTTGACTTGAACGACTATATCGCTGAATATGCCGACCCCGAGGAAGCCGACGAAGACATGCAGCAGGAGATACAGCTCTTCCAAAACGTCATGGAATTTCGCTCCGTGAAACTCCGTGAGTGCATGGGGCCCCGCAACGAAATCGAATCCGTGAAGCTCACAGACAGCATCGACACCGTCAAGGCACGCTTCGAGGAGACCAAACACTCCAAGCTCATCGTGATAGGCGAGAGCATCGACGACATCGTGGGCTATGTCCACCTCAACGACGTGGTGCGTGCCATCGCCGAGCACCTCGACGTGACCATGGAAGACCTAGTGCGTACTATCGACTTCTTCCCCGAGACCTATACCGCCGACCGGCTGTTGAAGCACTTCATCCAAAAACGTCAAGGTGTGGCTGCCGTCGTCGATGAGTTTGGCGGAACGGCAGGCATCGTCACCATGGAAGACGTGGTGGAGGAGATTTTCGGCGAGATTGACGACGAATACGACGTGGAAGAAGAGGTGGAGCGCGTCATCGACGACAACACTTTCGTCTTCTCGGCCCGCCTCGAAATCGACTACCTCAACGACACCTATAAGCTCGATTTGCCCACCAGCGACGACTACGAAACCCTTGCAGGCATGGTGCTTCACTACTGCGAGAGCATCCCCGAGCAAGGACAGGAGCTGACCATAGGAAAATATCAGGTCAAAGTGCTGAAAGCCTCCAACATGAAATTGGATGAAGTGGAATTGAGGGTAAACGATAAATAGCTGATTGTGAGATTGTTATTGATTAACAAATCTCCAATTTAGCCATTTTTTAAAATAAAAATCAAACATTTAATCGGACGCGTTGAAATCTTTACTAAATTTGCACGCTCAAAATTGAAGTCTAATAGTAATAAAAATAGAGAATTTTAAGTTATGGCAGCAATTGAAAAAATCAGAAGACATTCCGGATTGTTGATCGCAATTATCGGTATTGCATTGTTAGCGTTTGTCTTACAAGACCTTTTCCAAAGTCAGGGAAGAAACACCGGCCCCGTCGTTGCTACGGTTGATGGTGACAAGATCGCAGTGAGGGACTTTGAGCAGCAAAAGGACAAGAACCTTGAAAACAGAAAAGCTCAGACCGGCAATGGCAACCTCTCTTCCGCTGAGACTTACAACATTTACAACAACACGCTGGAAGACATGATTAAGGACAACCTTATGACCAAGGAATACGAGGCCGCTGGCGTGGGTATCACCTCAGAGGAGCTTTACGACCAGATGACGGGCGACCACCCGCATCAGTGGATGGTGCAGAGCTTCAGCAACCCCGATGGCACCTTCAACAAGGAAAACGCCCTGAATTACCTTCAGAACCTCGACCAGCTTCCGCCTGAGTACTACGATCGTTGGCTCGACTTCGAGAAGAGCATGAAGAAGGACCGCTTGGAAAACAAGTTCCTCAACCTGGTGAAGGCTTCCTATTTCCTGCCCACCGCTTTGGCTGAGAAATACTACCAAAACAAGAATACGAAGGCTTCTGCCGATGTTATCGTGTTGCGTTATACCAGCATTCCCGATTCAACAGTGGTCGTCACCGATGCCGACAACAAGGCTTACTACGAGGAGAACAAATACCGCTTTGAAACAGACGAACGCCGCGACATAGAGTATGTCGTGTTCGACATCAAACCGTCGCAGGAAGACCGTCAAGAGGCCTTCAAGCAGGTGGCCGACATGAGAAACGACTTCGTCAACACCGAAAACGTGATCAGCTTCGTCAACGCCAACTCCGACCAGCGTTACGACAGCACTTGGGTGGGTCAGAAAGACGTGCCTCAGATCATCGAAAAGGCCATCTTCGAAGATGGCAATGGCGTGGGCTTCGTGTTTGGCCCCTATGAGGATAACGAGACGATCAACCTGGTGCGCATCGTCGACCAGATGAACCGCCCCGATTCCCTGAAGGCCAGCCACATCCTGATTGGCTACGAGGGTGCCCTCAGAAGCGAATCCACCCTGACCGAGGAACAAGCCAAGGCCAAGGCCGACAGCATCCTGAACGTCCTGAAGAGCAATCCAAAGAATGAAGAGTTGTTTGCCGAGCTCGCCAATCAGTTCACCGACGACCCGTCGGGCAAAGACAAGGGCGGCGACCTGGATTGGTTCACCGATGGTCAGATGGTGAATGAGTTCAATGAGTTTGTGGTCAACAACCCCGTGGGTGCCATGGATGTGGTGAAGACCATCTTCGGTTACCATATCGTCAAGGTCACCGGCAAGACTGAACCGCAACCCAAAGTGCGTCTGGCTTACCTGAAGCACGAACTCACACCTAGCACCAAGACTTACAAGAACATCTTCGCTGACGCCAACAAGTTCGTCATCGAAAACAGAACCTACGACAAGTTCAACCAAGCCATCGAAGAGCAAGGCCTCACCAAGCGTACCATGCCTAGAATGAGCAAGTCGACCACGCAAATCGCCGGTATCGAGAACCCGCGTGAGATTGTCCGCTGGGCGTTCGACAAGAACAGAAAAGAAGGCGATGTCTCTGAGAAGATCTTCGAACTCGACAACATGTTTGTCGTGGCTGCCCTGACGGGCATCGTCAAAGAAGGCTATGCTCCTTTGAACATCGTTGCCGACCAGGCCAAGTACCAAATCCTCAACAAGAAGAAGGGTGAGGTAGCCGTCGAAAAGATGAAGGCTTGTGGCAACGACTTCAACAGAATGATCAGCGAACTGGGTGCTGAGTCGGCAACCGTGACCGATGTCAACATTGAATCGCGCGTGCTCAGCAACTTTGGTGTTGAGGCCGACATCATCGGCACCATCCTTGGCATGAAGGAAGGTGAGGAAGTGGGTCCCATCGCTGGCAACTCGAGCGCTTTCATCATCAAGAATGTGAAGATCGAACAACCGGCTCCCACCACCGACTACACCGAAGTCATCAGGGAAAAGACCAGCCAGTTCACCAACAAGGCCTCTGGCGTCTATAGCGCCCTGAGAAATCTAGCTAAGATCAAGGACAACAGAACCGACATCTTCTAATTGGTGGCCTATCGGTATTAACATGAAAAGGTGCGTCGCAAAAACGCACCTTTTCTGCTTTATGAAATACTAATCGACTCGAAAATCCGTTCAAAGTAAAGTTGAACACATAATTAGAATAACCCATGAAAAGATTACACTTATCCTTGTTTGTCGTTGCCATAGCCTGCCTCCTGGTGGGCTGCCGTAAACCTGTCGAGGTGTCGTTTGACAATCAGTCGCAGACTATCGCGGCCGAAGGTGGCACCTATAGCGTAGAACTCAAGTCGAATGGCGACTGGAGCATTGATGCCACGGCGGAATGGCTCACGGTGTCGCCAACTTCAGGCCATGGTGACGCCACGCTGACCCTTGAGGCACAACGTAATACCACCCATGAGACCCGTAGCACGGAGATAAAGGCTACCACCAAGGACAACACGGCCACGCTGACCGTAAGCCAGGAATTTATACCTAACGTCCATCCCGAAGAACATTACCTGACCATCACGCCTACCGAGTATGAAGTGGGCTACCAAGGCGGAATTACGACCATCGACATAGAGTGTGATGAGGAATGGATGACGGATGAAGGAGTCAACTGGGTCAGGTTCGACAGAACCGAAGGCAACGGCTACGACCAAATCGTGCTGACCGTGCTCGAAAACACCACATTCGTTTCAAGAATGGCCGAGATTAAGTTCGTTTCGCCATCCAATTGTATGGCCTTGTTGGTAGTAAGACAAGAAGCTGCCATCGACCCTCATTACTTGGAAGTCAGCCCTAGGGGGATTTCCATAGGAAAAGAAGGTGGCACGGGCGCGTTTACCGTCGAAACCGATGAAGATTGGCAGGTGACTAGCGATTGCAACTGGTTGACCCTGTCGACAGAAAGTGGCTTTGGCAATGGCAGCTTTGAGGTCACTGCCGAACCCAATGAGATTTTTGTGGCCAGGCAGGCTAGGGTGAAAGTCGTCTCCAGAAATCTCGAGAAAATCGTTTTCGTTACCCAAGAGCCGGGCGATGACCCTTACATGGCTTCCATCGAGCCTGACACCCTCCATATAGATTCTCCCAATGGCGGCAGAGCAGAGCTTACTATCACTGCCAACTGCGAATGGACCATTGAGGCTCCTTCGTGGATCACCTTGATGACCACGGAAGGCTCTCACAATGCCACACTTGAAATTATGGTAGGATACAACAACATGTTTGTGGCAAGGACCGGTGTCATCTCTGTGATGCTTGGCGGCGAGGTGCTGGCGAGCACTGTGGTGGTGCAAGAGGGAAGAGAAAGCATCTTGACCGTTGATGTGACGGATGTCACCATGCCTGCCCAAGGAGGAGCACAGTATTTCAATGTTACCTCCAATCAACCTTGGGAGATTCATCTTGACGCAGAATGGATACAATGTACGCCTAGCTTGGGGGGTGAAGGCACCACCAATGTGATGGTGAAGGCTGTTGAGTGGCAAGGTAGTGAACCACGCGAAGCGCTGATTATCATCAAAGGTGACTTTGGCGCCATAACTACCGTGTGGGTGCATCAAAACCCATAATGGAATCATCCCGATAACGAAAAAAGACGGTCAACAGGCCGTCTTTTTTCGTTTCTAGAAGGTTGGCTTTAGAACCCGAAGCTGAACCAGTACCAGAACTTGTTCTCCATCTCCTTCCAGGCTTGTCGTGTGGAGGCGGCGAAGTCGGAGGTGTATTGGTTGAGCAGCTCGGTGGCTTCCTCGGTCTTGTCTTCGGCGATCAATGCCTTGGCTTTGCTCTCGAGGGCCGGGATTTCGTCGAAGGCCTTTTGCTCGAAGCGATTGGCGGTGCCGAGAAGGGTCTCCTTGCAGCGGCCCCACTGCACGGTAGCCAGCTTGTTGGCCTTACGGTAGTGCCAAATCCAGGCTTCCTCGCGGTAGCGCAGCTGACCGCATTTGTCGAAGCCGTCGGGCAGGGTGGTGGAGCCGGAGAAGATGGGGATGCGCGGGCTTTGGCCTGGGTTGTCGCAAGCCATCCAGCAGATGGCGCCGATTTCGTCGGGCATCCAACTACGGCATTGGATGATGTGGTGGTAGCTGCTCCAAGCCACGGCTACGGTGCGTTGGAAGTTGATGGTGCCGGGGGCGAGGTAGTTGAGTGTGTTCATCATCGCGCTACCCACCCAGGGGTTGGCCACGGGGCTGATGATGGTGTCGTTGACCACGCCGTCGTCGGTGCGTTTCTTGGCCACCATCTTCACGTTGCGTGTCATGTCCATGTCGGTGCCTTCGTAGGTGCTGCGGAAGAGCTCCATCACCTTGCGCACGTCGACGTTCTCGTCGGGTTTCACCGAGAAGGGCAGTTCGGGCATGTCGCGGTTGAGGTTCAACGAGGGCGCCAGCTGGCTGAGGATGAAGAACTCACGGTCGCTGTAGTTCTTGCCACCGCCATATTCGGCGCGGAAGGCCTTCCAGAAGACGAAGTCGCCCTTGCCGTCCCAGAGACCGTATTTCTTTGCTACGGCTTCGCAGTTGTCGGAGCAGTAGAAGTCCTTGCTCTTGCGTTCCAGCTTGCCGATGCGGGCGATGTTGGCGCTGACGCCCACTTCATCGTCGGGGATGCGCTTGGCGGCCCACACGCCACCGATTTTGTCGGGACCTTCGCCGAGGATTTCCATCTGCCACACTTCGTTTTTGTCGGCGATGGTGATGCACTCGCCGCCGTCGCCATAACCATATTCCTTCACCAGCTTGCCGATGAGTTGGATGGCGTCGCGGGCGTTGTCACAGCGCATCAAGGCTACGCGCTCCAGCTCTTCGATCATGAACATGCCTTTGTTATTGACCAGAGTGTCGGGACCCGAGAAGGTGGTCTCGCCGATGGCCAGTTGTTTTTCGTTGAGGCAAGGATAAGCGGTGTTAAGGTAGGCGTAGGTATGTGCCACCTCCGGGATCTCGCCTGCCAGCTCCACTTTACGGTTGTCGAAGGGGTCTTCGGTGTGCATGGTGCCTTTGTAGACCTTGTACATCTCACCTTTTTCGTGGTCGGCGGCGGCTTCCCAACGCATCCAGGTGCGGTAGCGGCCGTCGCAGGTGTGTGTGGTGATGACGGAGCCGTCGGTGGTGGCTTTCTTGCCCACCATGATGCTGGTGCAGTTGGCCCCGACGAGGCGTTCGTTTTCGTCCTGTGCCATCGTGTTCAAGCCGATGAGCAGCAGGGCGGAGAGGAGTAATGATTTGAATTTGAGCATATTGGTTGTTGAATTGTTGATTGTTTAATTGTTTAATTGTTGATTGTTTAATTGTTGTGGGTTGGTAGTATTGACCTTAGGTCTAATTTATGGGAGTCCAAAAATAGGAAAGAAAATGGTAGGTTGGAGAAAAAAGGAAAGATTTGTTTGTAGAGATGTGTTTTTTTCTAAATTTGTAGCGTAAACATAAAACTGTCCAATGATGAAAAAGTCGATCATTATTATTCTTTTGGCCGTCATTTCGATGGGTGTTTTCGGACAAGACAAAGGCGAAAAATACCTTTCTCCAAGCATCTCGGCTTCATTTGGTAGACAATATGGCACGTATCTTTATAGTAGTTATAGTGCATCGCAGCCTTTGAGTGTTTCGATAGACCAAAGTCTGGAATTCGGGTATTTCTTTGCTAACGATTGGCGTTTTGCGATTGCTTTGGATGTTCCTTATGCCGCGGTTCCTAGAAGCCAAGACGATAATGGATGGGAATTTAGCCATGCCATAGGAATCTACCTCAATCCTAGCTTTGCGTATTATGTTCCTCTTTATTCAGACAAATTGTTTTATGTCCCGGAGATAGGTGTTAGATTAGGAGTGGAGTTGGATTATGTTGATAATGTTCATCATAACGGTCTGAATTATAAAGGACACTATCGCGGTTTTTCTGTGTATGCCAATCTTTTTGGGCTTGAGTATCGTGTGAGCAAAAAATTTGCGATTGGAGTTGGTGTAGGCTCAATCTACTATACCCTTATGAAGGACGACCAAAGATACGTCTATGAGGTTTGGCAGTTCACTTTCAATAATGCCAGTGTCTCCGCTAAGTTTTATCTATGATTCCCAAAACAACTCCTCGGCTACGCCGTCGGCGAAGAGCATCTGCTCGTCGGTGAGGTAGAGGAACTCCCTTGTTTGTGAGAGGCGGCCTTGGGCAATTAACGGCTGGGCGTGTTGCTCGCAATAGGTCGAAAAGCGTTCCCCCATCTCGCGTTTCAGCCATTTCAGGTCGATGCCCCAATGGGTCCGCAGGCGCAGCATGACGTATTCATCGTAAAGCTGCTCGGGTGTCAGTTCTTCTTTTTCAGCTGCAAAAGTAGAACTGACACTCGCCACATTCCATTGCCGTGAAGTACCGTCGTAGGAATGTGCCGAGGGGCCAAAGCCTATGTAGGGCGTGCCGAACCAGTAGCTGGCATTGTGCTTCGAGTGCATCCCGCGGCGGCAGAAGTTGGAGATCTCATAATGCAAAAAGCCGTTTTCCTTGGCGCGTTGACAGAGAATCCCATAGTCACGAAGGGCGTCTTCATCGTTGATGGGCCTGGCTTTCCCCAATTCAATCTGCTTGGTGAGGATGGAGTTGGGTTCCAAGGTGAGGGCATAGGCCGAGAGATGAGGCAGGTCGTAGGCGAAGAAAACATCCAAATTCTTGTTCCATTGCTCGGCATTGGAGGTGGGTAATCCATAGATGAGGTCGATGCTGATGTTGCTGAAACCGGCTTGTTTGGCCCAGTCGAGGCATTGCCGGGCATGATGTGCGTCGTGGCGGCGACCCAGATACTGCAAGTCGTCGTCGAAGAAGCTCTGGATGCCGATACTCAGTCGGTTGACTCCAAGTCGGCGCAAGCCTTCGAGGTATTCGGGAGACAGCGTGTCGGGGTTGGCCTCAAGGGTGATTTCGGCGTTTTCGGCAATGGCGTACGTATCTTTAATAAGGTGCAGTATGTCGCCGATTTCGTCAATGGAGAGCAGGGAAGGGGTGCCGCCACCGAAATAGAGGGTGTGGATGGTGGGGGCCTCTGAAGGCATAGATACGCTCCCTTTGCAGCCCATGTCATACCGAGCCTTTAGGGCGAGTGTATCTATGGGCTGCTGCGGTCGGTATGACATGCCTTCAGAGGCTAAATAATCCTTTCGCCCTACGATCTCTGCCTTCAATGCCTCCAGGAAGCGCTCTTTCAGCTTCAACGAAGGCAGCGAATAGAAACCGCAGTAGCCGCATTTCGACTTGCAGAAGGGGATATGGATGTAGATGCCAGCCAAAGTCAGTTGATAGTTAGGAGTTGGGAGTTGGGAGTGAAAGAAAGAAGTGAGAAGCAGGGAGTATGATACTCCTCACTCCTCACTTCACATTTATAACTTTAATTAGAGATTAGTCTTTCTTGCAGTTTTTGCAGCAGCCGGCGAGGCACTTGTAGGCCAGACCAGCGAGGCAGGCGCCGACGAGCGGAGCGACGATGAAGAGCCACACTTGACTCATGGCGCTCCAAACGCCGTTGGTGTTGGAGAACAGGGCAACGCCGAGCGAACGGGCGGGGTTGACCGAGGTGTTGGTCAGCGGGATGCTGATGAGGTGGATGAGCACCAGGGTAAGACCGATGGCCAGACCGCCGAACTTGCCGTTGGCGTGGCTGCTGTCGGTGACGCCGAGGATGACCATCAGGAACACGAAGGTCAGCAGAGCTTCAACGAGGAAGGCACCACCCATCGAGATGGCTTGGTAGCCCGTCTCGGGACCGCCGCAAGCCTTCTGGAACATTTCACCGAAACCGTTGGAGGCAAACACGCCCGTGGCTTCGCCGCCGATGGCCTTAAAGACCACGAGGAGCAATGCGCCGGCGATGATACCGCCGATGAATTGGGCTGCCCAGTAAACGAGCATCTCTTTCAGGCTCATGCGGCCGTTGACGAAGACGCCAAAGCTGACAGCGGGGTTGAGGTGAGCACCCGAGATGTGACCGATGCCATAGGCCATGGCCACCACGGTGAGACCAAAGGCGATGGCTACGCCAAGGAAGCCAACGTGTCCGAACAAGGCGGTACCGCAACCGCCAAATACCAAAACGAATGTGCCGAGCAATTCGGCGAAGAATTTGTTACATGTTTTCATAACGTTTTGAAATTTAATTGGTTATTAGATTATTAAAACTTGTTGCTCGTCATTTTACCCCTATGATAACAATCCTAGAGACACCGCAAATGTACGAAATAATCAAAGGTAGGCAATTTTTTCTTTGACTTTTTTTATTATCTTTGCAGCATCAACTCACACCAATATGGTTAAGGAAGAACGATTTGTCTGTCCTTACAAGGTCTACGACCGTGAGGACGAGCTGGCTCCTCAGGATGCCGAACTGATGCGTCGCGCGCACGAAGCCACGAAAAATTCCTATGCACCTTATTCCAAATTCTATGTCGGGGCGGCGGTTCGCCTTGCCAACGGCGTCGTCGTGACGGGCAGCAACGTTGAGAATGCGGCCTATCCCAGCGGCCTCTGCGCCGAGCGCGTGGCGATGTTTGCCGCCATGGCCCAGTATCCCGGCGTGGCCCTTGAAGCCCTTGCGGTGACGGCCCACTCGGCCACCAAGACCATCGACGAGCCTGTGGCCCCCTGCGGCGCCTGCCGTCAGGTGATGGTGGAGGTGGAGCAGCTGTCGAAACAGCCGCTGCGTGTGATGTGCCAGGGCGAGACGGGACCTATCATGGTCTTCGACGGCATCGAATCGTTGATGCCGTTTATCTTCTTGGATAAATTCCTGTGATTGTTGTAGAGACGCGATTCATCACGTCTCAAAAAACAAATTGGCGTATTGTATTTGAGGAGACGCGATGAATCGCGTCTCTACAGGTTTTACGCGAACGTAAACAACAGATTTCCAAAGAAATTCCACAGCGTGGAAGCGCCCACGGCAAACACCTTGCTGAGGTAGAAATTCCATTTCAGCTTGCCGTTGAGCACATACACCGTCAGCGTGTCGATGCCCATGCCGATGAGCGCGATGACGAAATACTTGGCGTATTCCGTGCCAATCTGCGGGTTGGTGCTTTGGAAGGTCCAGATACGGTTGAGGATGTAATTGGTGGTGGCCGCCACGATGAAGCCCAGGATGTTGCTCAGGTATTTGTTCAATTTCAGCCATTCCTTGCAGACGTAGGTGACGCCGAAGTTGACGAATACGCCCGAAAAGCCCACCACGCCGAACTTCAGGAACTTCAGCAGGAATTCACGGGTTAGTTCGATTTTGAGCAACGAGGCTTGCATGGTTTTTGTTTTTCTGCCTGCAAAAATACAATTTATGGGATACACTTCGTGTAGAAATCCTTCAAAAATCGTTCAAATGAGATACGCTTCGCGTAGAAATGCTTGCATTCGGCGAAGCCAAATTGTTCAAAAATCGTTTGATAATCGTACTATAATCGAACAATAATCACATCAATAGATTTTAGAAAGATTTTAGAATAGATTTTAAAAAGATTTCTTGCGAAGCAATAGAAAAAAGAATTCTTGCCCAAAGGGCAAACCCAAAAGAAAATTCCTACTTTTGCGCAAATTTTCAACGATGACCACAGTAAAAGACATCTCCATCGACGCTTACGACTACCCCTTGCCCGAAGACCGCATCGCCAAATACCCTTTGCCGGAACGGGATGCTTCGAATCTTTTGGTGCTGAAAGACAATGAGATAAAGAAGTCGCAGTTTAAGCATATTGGCGACTTCCTGCCCCAAGATGCCTTGCTGGTCTTCAACGAGACTAAGGTCATCCGTGCGCGCTTGCAGTTCCATAAGGCCACTGGGTCACGCATCGAGATTTTCTGCCTGGAGCCTGAAAAAGACTACCAGGTGGCCTTCAGCGCCACCTCGCCCGTCAGATGGAAGTGCTTGATTGGCAACTCGAAACGCTGGAAAGAAGGCCTGCTTTCGATGGAACTGACGGTAGGAGGGAAGCCCGTGGTGCTGAGTGCGGAACGTGTGTTCCAAAACGACCAGTATGCCGAAATCGAGTTCTCGTGGACGCCCGCGACCTTGCCTTTCGCCTCGGTGCTGGAGGCCGCCGGCGAGATTCCCTTGCCGCCCTACCTGCACCGTGATGCCGAGCCCGACGACCGCGACCGCTACCAAACCGTCTTCGCCCGTTACGACGGCTCGGTGGCGGCTCCCACGGCGGGACTGCATTTCACCCAGCCCCTCATCGCCGCCTTACGTGAACAAGGCTTCGTGTTCGATGAGGTGACGCTGCACGTCGGGGCAGGCACCTTCAAGCCCGTCGCCACCGACACCATCGGCGAACATGCCATGCACTCCGAGACTATCGTAGTTCGCAAGTCGTTGATACAGAATCTAATAAGCCATTTCGGCAAGCCCATCATCCCTGTCGGGACGACGAGCACACGCACCTTGGAGAGCCTGTATTGGATTGGCGTGATGCTGAAGGAACAAGGGATGGAGTTGAGGCCGCTCCATGTGGAGCAGTGGTACCCCTACGAGGACCATGCGCCGCTGATGGCCGCCGAAGCCTTGCAAAACATCGTGGATTACCTCGACAAGCATGGCCTGACGCGACTCGAAGCCAGCACCGCCCTGATGATTGCACCGAGTTATAAGATGCGCGTCATCACAGGGCTGATCACCAACTTCCACCAACCCAAGAGCACCTTGCTGCTGTTGGTCTCCGCCCTCATCGGCGAGCGTTGGCACGACTGCTATCGCTTCGCCTTGGACAACGGCTTCCGTTTCCTCAGCTATGGCGACAGTTGCCTGTTCCTGCCGTGATTTTTGGAACGATATTTGATTAATACCGACCGTAAGCAATTAAAACCATATCAACATGAAGAAATCAATCTTATTGGGCGCCCTGGCTTTCTTCGCCATCAGCGCCATGAGCATCCAGAACGTGAATGCCCAAGACACCAAAGAGAAACAAGAAACCAAAAAGGCCGTGAAGATGGCCGAGAAGGAACAAGCCCCTGCCGCTACCATGCAAGAACCTGTGAAAGAGAAGAAGGGTGACTGCTGCGCCGAGAAGAAGGACGTCAAGAAAGGCGACTGCTGTGCCGAGAAGAAAGACGTGAAGAAAGGCGATTGCTGCGCTGAGAAGAAGGACATGAAGAAGGGCGACTGCTGCGCCGAGAAGAAAGACGTCAAGCATGAGGGCGAAAAGAACGTCAAATCCGACGAAAAGAACCTCAAGCTTGAGGGTAAGAAGATGAAGTATGACGGCAAGCAAGACAACAAGCATCCCAAACACGCCACCAAGCCTGAAGGCCAGGTGAAGAAGGAACAAAAGGAAGCTGGTGATATCCAGAAGTGATCCGATTGCCGTATGACGAAAACGAGGCCCCTTGAAGTAAGGAGCCTCGTTTTTTTATTTCTTCCTGCCCGAAAGCAGCTCTGCGTAGGTGCGCAGATGCGCTTTCTTCTCCTCGGGCAGCCCGACGGCGTCGAGTTCCGCAAAGGCGCGGCGGTCGTAGTCGAGCATGACCTTCTCGACGGCTTCCTTCACGTGGAGGCGGTCGTAGAGGGCCTGCACCTCTTCAATCTTCTCCTCTTCGTCGTGGTCCATGCGGAGGGTGAAGAGATATTCGAGGCGACGGCGGTCTTTTTCCGAGGCCAGCTCCAACGCCTTCAGATAGAGGTAGGTCTTCTTGTTCTCTGCGATGTCGCCGCCGTGTTTCTTGCCGAAGGTGGCCACGTCGCTGTAGAGGTCGAGGATGTCGTCTTGCAGCTGGAAGCTCATGCCCAGGTTGATGCCGAAGTCGTAGAGATGCGTGATGTCGGCTTCGTCCGCTCCTGCCACGGTGGCGCCCATCTGCAAGGCGGTGGCCAGCAGCACGGCGGTCTTCAGGCGTATCATCTCCAGGTATTCGGGGATGGTCACGTTGCCGAGGGTCTCGAAGTTGAGGTCCATCTGCTGTCCCTCGCAGATTTCGATGGCCACCTTGCCCAACAGGTGGGCGAGGTCGGCGCCTTTCTTGGGCTGCAAGGCATATTGGAAGGCCTTGGCCAGCATGGCGTCGCCGGAGAGGATGGCGATGTCGGCGTTCCATTTTTGGTAGACCGTCGGCATTCCGCGGCGCATGGGTGCCTTGTCCATGATGTCGTCGTGGATGAGGGTGAAGTTGTGGAAGGTCTCGAGGGCCAGGGCAGGCCAGAGGGCCTCTTGTTCTTCACCACCAAACATGTCGTTGGCCAGGAGGCAGAGCATGGGGCGGAGGCGTTTGCCGCTTTGCAAGATGGTGTAGGCGATGGGTTCGTATAACTCCTTCGGGTTGCCGCCGAAGTCGGTTTGCGCCAGAAATGCGGCGAAATCCTGTTGCAGTTGCTTGATTTTTTCCATGGAAGTGCGGTTTTAGTGGCACAAAAGTAAAGATTTATTCCCGTTTGGACAATTTTGGAGCGAAATTTGTGGTTTTTATTTTATTGACGCGTGACTACGAGACGGCGTGACTACGAGACTCAACAGCCGTCATTGCGGGCTTGACCCGCAATCTCCTGAACATAAAGGTTTGTCCCTGTTGTTCAGGAGATGGCGGATGTCCCTCCGCCATGACGACGAAGGCATGGAGTCACGCATCCTAGTTTATCGCAATATGTGTAAAGTAATCAATAATTGAATCAATGAAATATCTCCGACTTATCCCGACCTTGTTGCTCGCCGCATTACTGGCCTCATGCAACACGCCAAAGAAACTCTATGAAGCCCAAGCGTACGACCAAGTGATCCAGCGGTATGCACCCGACATCTGCGATGGCGACATGAACGCCAACCGCATCAACTATGTGGCGGCTTCCTATCACAGGGCCAACCAAGCCGACCACGAGCGCATCCAGGCCCTGAAGGCCACGGGTCAACCCGACGTGTGGCCCGAGATCTACCAGCGCTATTGCAGCATGAAAGGCCGCAACGACGCCTTGAAGTGCTTCCCCACCAAGGTCAAAAACGGCATTGACTATAGGAAGCTCGACCTCGACGACGACCTGATGGCCGCGCGCAACAAAGCCGAGAACTACTTGGTGGCCAAGGCCAACCAACTCCTCGGCACCGGCTCGAAGGCTGATGCCATGGATGCCGAGACCTATATCTATCAGTTGGAAAACACCAATAGTGAGAATAGCAATCTGTTGAATCTCAGGAAAAAGCAGATGTTTTTCTTGGCTGACAAGGTGACGATGGCCCTCTACGACAAGCTCGACTTGCCGGATGAGGTCATCGATGCCATCTTCGACTTCGCCGAGGGTGAGGTGCCTTTCAAGATGGAGCCAAGCAGAAAGCAGTCGGCCATGGTGCTTGTCGTCATTGACGATGTGACGCTGTCGCCCATCCGTCTCGACGAGGTGACCTTCAAGGAAGAGAATGGAGGCAAGACCGCCACGGTGACCGACTATACGCAGCAGAAGAACGCCATCCTCAAGGGCCGTCTCGTTTATCATGATGCTGAAGGTCGGACACTCGGCAAGGTGCCCTTTGAGGCCAAGTCCACCTTCAAGCACGAATACACCACCGTCAGTGGCGACCAGATGGCTTGCTCGGAGGAGACCCAGCGACGCCTCGGTGGGCACTCCGTCCCTGTCCCCACCGACGAGAGCCTGCTGCTGGATGCTGCCAAAAAGCTGAACGACTTGATAGGGCAGGAGCTGAGGAAATAGCATTCCATCGGGATGCACAGTATAGAATAAGAGCCGACGGCGCCAGCTGTCGGCTCTTTTTTTTTGAAAAAAATCCAAAATTCAGGAGTTTTCTCCTCATTTCCTTTCGATTTTTCCCTATATTTTTGCACCGATGAAGAGTACGCTCGCTTTAGGGCTTCGCCGTCGCGCGTCCCGCCGTCCTAAGTCCTACGTCTTCCGTCCTTTGTCAAAAATTTGAAAATCAACAAAATAACAATAGTATTAATTAAAAAACGAAAAACGATGAAAAGAAAACAACTACTCATGACGCTGCTGCTGGCACTGGTGGTGCCGCTGGCAGCCTTCGCGCAAGTGGAGCGCACTGTCACCGTGTATAATGGAAAGGACACGGAGTGTCATGTGCCGCTCTACGGCAACGTCACTCGTATGGATGATCTTTCTATAAGCCAGTTCATTATGGACAAGAGCGTGCTGCAAGCGGCAGGCCTGGCTGGAAAGGAAATCACCAAAATGACCTTACACCTCGCCAACTCCGTGCCGGCCGATTACGAGTGGACGACAAAGAGACGCACTATTGTGATGCTGGCCGAAGTGGATGCCTCCGAGTTGTCGAACGATAATTTCATCCCAACATCCGACATGACCAACTCCACGGTTGTTTTTGCGGATTACTTGGATGCTCACGGCGAGACGATGGAAATCAGTTTCGGTACGCCATTTACCTACAGCGGTGAGAAAAACCTCCTGGCGCAGTTTAGGGAAGAATACATGTATTACTTTAACTATCATCCCTTTGCCTCCTATAGGCTTCCCATGTACTACGGCGTTTACAAGACAGGTGCTTCGTATTGGAGACAACTCAGAGCGAGCAACAACTATTCCACCGTTTCGAGTTTGAATTGCCATTTCGTACCCAAGACCACCTTCACCTACTTGACCGAAGCCAACTGGGCAAACACCAATGCCCCGAAAAACGCCAGTACGCAACCGGGCTACTCAACTGGAAACAACAATAGCATCAGCTATTACATCAGGATGGATTGGGATGCTGCCGACAACTATACCGGCAACTACCAGGTGCTTTGCGTGCCGCGCGGCACAACCTCGCTGGATTGGTCTACCGCCGCCACGACGAACGAAACCTTCTACTCCTTTGGTGGCCTAGAGAAAAACACGGCTTACGACCTCTATGTGCGTGCAAAATCAGGGCTTTTCTTCACTTCCAACGCAGCCACGGCCTCAGCCACCACGCCTTTCTATCCCGCCAACCTCGACGAAGGTCCTCTGGCGTTTGACTTCAATTCGATGACCATGCCCAATGGCTTGGACATCGATTGCAACATCCCTCGTTATCTTAGTGCTTATGGTAAGTTGAGCTACTGCAATTTAGGAACTAATTATGTTGGAGCTACGGTTTACAATGACACTCCGGCCATCACCATCACCTTGCCTGAGCTGAAGTTCACCAATGCCAACAACGGCCTCATGCTCGATTTCGACTTAAATGGGGGAGGTCAGTCTTATTATGACCAAGTCACGGGCGAATTGCAAGTGAAGATTTATGACTACGGTTATAATGAACAAGTGCTCTTGGAGACGGTCCCTGTCTCTATCCAATCACATCATTTTACATTCCGTCTTCCCAATCTGACCACATCTACCAGTCATAACATTTATAAACTCAGTTTCATTTATGCGGGTGGGCCGGGATTCAACCTCGACAACATCGTGGTGCGCAAGGCTCCCAATATCATGCCGCCCTATAATCTGGCTGCGAGCGAAATCACGCCTACTTCGGCAACAATCAGCTGGTTGGACGAAAATACCGGCACCCATAGCCTCGAACTCTACTACAGGCTTGCGGGCCATAGCGGTTGGGTAAGTCAATGCCCTATCTCCGTGACGGGCACTTCGCACACCCTCACGGGCTTGACACCTTACTCTGATTATGAGGTGATGGTGAAGACGATCGTTGGCAGTGACTATTCAAATTCCGAAATCTATTCTTTCAGTACGCTATGCACGCCTGCCGGGGTGCCATACAATGAGCCTTTCACGGGTCTGACGACGCTGCCGACGGATTGGCGCGTAAACGTGCCAGAATACGCTGAAGTGGTGAGAGAAGTAGACAACAGCCGCCTGACGATGCACAACACCGTCACAGAGGTGACGGAATACTATTATGACTATCCGTTCACCTATACCCATTATTCCGATTTTTCAGCATACATCATCTTGCCCTATTTCAACAATTTAGGTTCCTTGCAGCTCAGTTTCAAGGCTGGTCGCACGCAAGGCGCTCTGGAAAGCCTCCAAGTGGGCGTGGTGGCCGACCCGAAAAACTATGTGAGCTTCACTCAAATAGGCACTGCCACCTTGACCGATAACGCCAACGGTGAGGTGTATAGTTTCAATTTGGTGAACAATGACGTGCAAAACGGCCACATCGTCATTCGCTTATACAACTCTGACGACGTAGTCCAAAGCATCTGGCTCGACGACTTCAGCGTGCAGCAATATGCCGCCCCCACCGACCTCGAGGTAAGCAACGTGACCAACACCTCGGCCACCCTCGTCTGGAACGCAGGTGCAGCCACCGAATGGGAAGTCAAGCTTGGAGAAAATGGTGCTTGGGTTAGCGTGACAGACAATCCTACCTACACCTTCAGTGGCTTGACCACTGATACGGAATATGTCGCTTATGTCCGTGCCAAATACGGAGAAGGCTTGTATAGCACGGAGGTAATATCTCCTAGTTTCAAGACCTTGATGCAGGCACCAGTTGCGATGAATGAAAATAATCCCACCTATTCACAGGATTTCAACTTCATTAACATTGGACACGGTTGGATGTTCCTCAATGTTCCTCGCGATGATAGTGATGATTATGGCTGGTATTGGGGTAATATAGGTACATCTTATAGTTCCAAATATTGCATTTATATTTCTGATGATGGTGGAATAAGCAATAATTATTTTGTTGGAAATTCTTATGAATTGCCGAGTGGCAATCATGGTTATTTGGCATTCAATGAGACCACGGTATATGCTGTCAAGACTTTTGATTTAGCCTCAGGTCAATATACTTTTCAATACGATTATAGAGTAAAGGGAGTCGCAAATAAAGATTATGCTCGAGTAGCTTTGGTTCCTGCTAACATAGCCCTTCAAGGTATATACGCAGGTTGCCCAAGTGGATTATCCTCAACGACTTTGCCCGAAGGATGGATTGCCCTTGATGGAGGGACACAGTTGCCACAATACGAAAGTACGGCAACTTGGTCCACAAAGACAGAGCAATATACTGTATTAGCCCCTGGCAATTATATGATGGTCTTTATTTGGCATCAAGATGCTGGAAGTAGAACACATTCAGCTGTGCAAAGGCCTATTGCCATCGACAACGTGAGCGTCACATGGTCTTCTCTCGTCTACCCGCCTGCGGTTAGTTTTGAGGCATCCCAAGCCACCGACACCGAAGCCCCCCCTATGTATTTGTATGCACCTGAATCGGGCATTGCTCCCACGAGTTACGAAGTGCAGTACGAGCCTGCTCTTGCCTACAACAACTACGTTGGTGCCCCGATTGCCTCTTTTGCAGCGACTTCAAATCCTGTCTCGGCCACACTTACGGGCCTGACACCTCATACAATCTACAATGTGCGCATACGCTCCGTCTATACCGCCAATGGCCATTCCGTCTATTCCGATTGGGCGGATTACACTAGTATGTTTACGACGAAATATCCGCGTCCCACCCATTTGGTCGTCGTCGGCCAAACCTCCTCATGGGCCAATGTGAGATGGAATCCCGTGGACGTGGAGATGACACTGCCCGAGGGACAATATATCAATTACTGGGTGCAACTGACCACCGACCTCAACGATTGGGGAGAGGAAGATCGTGGTTGGGCCAGCGACAGCTGGGAGAAGAACTTGGCTCCCGGCACCTATCATTTCCGCGTGCAGACTGCCGTTTATCAAGAGGAAGGAAATTTGTATATGGGCGGTAGCGACTGGTCGGATCCGATTACGTTCACCATCGCGCCTTGGACCGATCCCGTGACCATCTTCCCGCTGACCTACGACTTCGAGGAGTGGTCGAACCACTTCGCCGACGGCCTCACCCTCGACGGTGACTATGAGAATCTCGACATTTTGACTTACGGTGTTTCAGGCGTGCCCACCCCCGAAGAGGGTGATAACGAATACGCATTGCAGTTCCGCTCAACCGCTAACAAAACGGCTTGCCTCGTGTTGCCTCCCTTGCGCCCAAGCACTAGCTCTGCCTTGGTGAGCTTCTGGTGGTACCACAACAACTCGGACAACTATGCCGGCGAAGGCGTCGTCGTTGAGCATTCCAGCGACGGTAGCTCATGGACATCATTTGGCGATGTGATACCCCGTTATGCCGCTCAAACGGGCTGGGTGAAGTATCAGAAGGTGGTCCCCACTTTGGGCACAAACGCGTCCTACATCCGTCTGCGCTTCATTGGCTCCAGCTCCAACCAATGGCCGAGATACTGCTATCTCGACGACCTGAAGGTGTATGCCTTCAAGAGCGAGCAGCCTTACATCTCGTATGTGGGTTGCGATAGCAACAGTGCCACCATCACGCTGTACGACTATGCTGTTGAAAACGGCTATCATTCCTCTCAATTCGAGGTGCAGTACCGCGAGTGGCGCGACCCGAGTGAGACACCGGAAGAATGGGTAGACTATGATGTTTTTGTAAACCAAGAACCTTACACCTTTGAAAAAACGCTGACGGTGAACGGCCTCCAGCCCGCCACTTGTTATGAATTCAGCGCCCGCGCCCGCGTGAGCTACGGCGGCTACAACTTCGATTGGTCAGGCTATTGCGAGCCTGTCCGCCAGTGGACGGATTGCGGCACCTACACCATCACGCCGAGCTACAGCTATACCGAGGACTTCGAGGATGAGTTCTATCTGAGCTGCTGGGAGACAGAAGGAAACTGGACAATGCAACAAAGTGGTGGACATAGTGGAGATTATTGCGCTTATTGCCCAGGCAGAGTTAATCTACAGGATAATGCATTCATGACATCTCCAGCAATTAGTTTTTCGGGTTGCAATAATGCCATCCTGCGTTTTTGGTCAAAAGGAAAGGGAATCGTTAGGGTTTATTACGGAGAAAACTATGAACAATATGGAGATATTTTCACATTGTCTGCCACTGAAGATTGGGAAAAGATAGAATTGTCATTGAGCTATTTCATGAATAAAGGTCCTATCAAAGTTTGTTTCTACCGTAAATACAACAATACTTCAGCTTGGTACGTTGACGATGTCAGCATAATTGCTAATGTTTATGAAAAGGTGTTTGATTGCAAATGGAATGAAGTAGGATTGCTGACAAGTGCAGGTAATTGGTATCCTAATGGTGTTCCTTCGGCAAGTGATGAAGTAATGATAATGAGAGGCTCTCAAGTCTATTATAGCAATAGTCCGTTTAGCTGCGGTACTATTAATTTCGGAACAAGTGGCTCGGTTTGGGTTAGAGAGAACTGCATGTTAACTGTTACAACCTTTAATGCAACAAAAAAACTCACTGTAGATGGTACCGCCAACATCACTACCCTTAATGCCGCTAAGGCCAACTCCGTCGTGGTGAAAGACGGTGGCGTGCTGAATGCCACTACCATCAATGGCACTACTATGGGTTGCAATGACAAGATACTCATCGAAAGCGGTGGTCAGGTGAAGTCGGGCAACGACTTCTATGGTATCATCGAGAAAAACATCACGGGCTATGGCGCGGAGAACACGGATAATCCAACGGGCTGGAATCTCATCGCCACACCTACTAAAGTGACGGCCGTTCAGACACTCGTGCCCCAAAGCGGTTCGGAATATCTGTTCGACCAGATGGATATTTACCGGTTCTCAGGAGGTAATACGTTGGAATGGGATAATTTCAAGTGCCCGTTTGAGGACGGATGCGACAGTCCTTGGGGAACGATACCGCAGGGCCATTTTTCCGCTGAAATAGGTCTGCCTTTAAAGGGTTATCTATACGCCCTCCAGGAGGATGCTACAATCCAGTTTGTCGCTGGTCCTGTGGGCGACATGCCTTTCCTGGCAACCAATGTGGATACAGATGTCAATTTGACATGCTACAACACTCCCGACGACGCTTCCCTTAACGGATGGAACCTCATAGGCAATCCCTATACCTGCAATGCCTACCTGAAGCAGGACGGCAACTACATCCCGTTCTACAAGATGAACGACACGGGCGATGCCATCGTGGGTGTTGCTGCAGGCACGCCCATCAAGCCATGCGAGGCTGTGTTTGTGTGCTGCACTGTGCCAAGCAGCACGGTCACCTTCACGACGACCGAGCCTGCCGGCCTTGGCAACGCTCCCGAAGACCCCATGATTCAACTGCCCACACATGTCCTCTATGAAGACCAGGATGCTACGATGACTACCACTGTTACGCAGACGATAGAGTTGGCTGCTGGTTCGAACTGGGTGTCGTTCAATGTTGACATCACCTTGGACGATTTGAAGGCGGCCCTTGTGGCG
>CACYHX010000026.1 GCA_902774365.1 uncultured Bacteroidia bacterium
GTGCTTGCGGTCTGGCCCCCGTCATCGAAGTCGGTGACAAGGTCTACGGCCGTATGACCCCCGACCGCGTGAAGGACGTGCTCGCTGAGTACAAATAATTCGCACACCTATTAATATAATAGGCGCAACAAAAACTCCATCTCGAAAGAGGTGGAGTTTTTTGTTATTAAAGCACCCAAAAGAGTAGGGGAGAAAACAAATCATAATTTGATTTTTTGTATTTTTGCAAGTTAATGGAAAATAATATTCATTCGAATGAAAACAATACGATTACTACTCCTAGTCTGTATCGCAGTTATTAGCTCTACGCTTAGCGCCCAGAGCCAGAGGGAATTGGGTGAACTCATGCGCAATCGTGGTGAATACTATTTCACCCTCAGCGTGAACGACCCAAAGGAAATCCAAGCCATCAGCGACCTTTGCTCGGTTGACGGCACCGACGGCCGCGTCGTGGTATGCTATGCCAACCAACAGGAATACGACAAACTGCTTCAAGCGGGCTATGAGCCCAGCCTCCAGACCCCGCCATCGTTGCGCGAGGAAGCCAAGATGTGGGAGGGAGGCGACCGTGCCACATACGAGTGGGATAGCTACCTGACCTATGGGCAGTACGTCTCCATGATGGAAGGCTTTCCGTCGTCAGTGACAAATGGCGCCAATTGCACCCTTCTCGACTTAGGAACACTTTCCACCAGCAACCACCGTAAAATTTTGGGCGTCCGTTTATATAAAGGCAATCCTGACGGCAAGCCGAAGTTCCTTTACAGCTCCACGATGCACGGTGATGAGGTGACGGGCATGATCCTCATGCTTCGTCTCATCGACGAGTTCTGTACTAGCACTGATACCCGTATCCAGAATATTCTTGATAATGTCGATCTTTTCGTTTTCCCATGCACTAATCCGGATGGAACTTACCATGGTGGAAATAATAGTGTAACCGGTGCTACCCGTGCCAATGGTAATAATGTTGACCTTAACCGTCACTTCCCAGACTTCGATGACGGTGCCCATCCCGACGGAGCCTCCTATTATCAGGACGAAGCCCAATGGATGATGGATCTAGCGCAGCAGTATCTGTTTACTATGGGTGCTAACTATCACGGTGGGGCAGAGGTGATTAATTATCCTTGGGATACATACCAACCTGTGCATCCTGATGATGATTGGTGGCAATATGTCTCTCGTGAGTACGCTCAGTTGTGCCAAGCCGTCAACTCCAGTTACATGTGTTCGAACTTAAACAGTCATGCAAATCCTTCAGGCATCACAAATGGCTATGCTTGGTACACTATTACGGGAAGCCGCCAAGATTACATGAATTATTACGGCCAATGCCGTGAAGTCACGGTAGAGTGCTCTAATACCAAAACACCAAGTGCCTCGCAATTGCCCAATTTTTGGAACTACAATCACAACGCCATGTTGACTTATATTGAGGAATGTCTCAATGGCGTGCATGGTGTGGTTAAGGATGCCACGACCAACCAACCTATTGAAGGCGTCACCGTCACTGTGCTCAACCACGATGCTCTTGGTTCTGAGGTAAGTACCCATACCGTTGGCGACTTCCATCGTCCTATCAAGGGAGGGAACTACACCTTCAAGTTCACAAAGGAGGGCTATTGTAATGAATTGGTAAATGTGACCGTTGCCGATGGAGCCAATGTCAACCTCTCTGTGTTCCTTACTCCTGAAGGAAACTGCCCTGTATATTTGAATTGCTACGAACCAATGACTCCCTCTGCCGCCGGTTCCTATGTGATGGGCTACCTCAATGGTACGACATTGATCATGCCGACGCATAATAACGGTTCGGCAAACACTACATCGGTTTCAGTGACCAATACCTACAATGGCTTCTCGGTTGTGGAAGGCACAAGCATTCCCAAGTTCACATTGACTGCCTATAACAGTGGACGTTATTATATTTCTTACAATGGCAGGTATCTGAATAGATCAAATAATGGTTTAGCATGGGGCACTTCTCAAAGCAGCTCTGGCAGATGGTATGTCAACTCCGATGGTATATATCAGATCAGTAGTGGATGGGGTTCTTCCACCTATTACTACCTATATTACAACAACGGTTCCTTTGCGCTCAGCACCGATGCTCATAACAACATCAAATTCTATCAAGAAGGGGATTGTGCTTTCACTATGGATATTACGAAATACAGCGCAAAGGATCACTATTACCTCATCGCGTCGCCCATCGGCACGGTGAGCCCGACAAATGTGACCGGCATGCTCAGCAACAACTACGACCTGTACTATTTCGACCAAAACGGCACAGACCAAGTGGATGGCGAAACCGTTTTGAAAGAATGGCGCAACTACGAAGTCAACACCTTTAGCCTTATACCGGGCAAGGGCTACCTCTACGCCAATAGCCAAAATGTCACCCTCATCTTCAGCGGCATGCCGTATTATGGCAATGGAAAAGTCACACTGAGCAAGACCGGAAATGTGCGCTTCTCGGGTTGGAACCTCGTGGGTAACCCCTTTGCACAAACGGCCTATATCACACGTCCGTTCTATACTATGAACGAAACTGGCACCGAAATCATCGCCGGAAGCGGCAACAGCGTGGAGGCCATGGAAGGCATCTTCGTCATCGCAGAAAGCGATGGCGAGACCATGACCTTCTATACAAGCGCTCCAGCTAAAGGTGAGGGACAAATTGTTCTCAACGTCAGTCAAGGCACGACCACTCTCGACCGCGCCATTGTCCGTATGGGCGAAGGCGACGTGTTGCCCAAGTTTATGCTGAACGAGAACAACACCAAGGTTTTCATCACCCAAGACGCCCAAGAATTGGCCGTAGCGCACGTCGTCGACGCCGGTGTGATTCCCGTCAGCTTCAAGGCCGCCCACAACGGCGAGTACTCCATCTGCGTCAACGTGGACAACACTGAGGTAAACTACCTGCACCTCATCGACAACATGACGGGTGCCGACATTGACATACTTCAAACCCCCAACTACCGCTTCGACGCCACGAAGGACGACTATACCAGCCGCTTCAAACTCGTGTTTGCCACAGGCGGTTCGGAGGAAGACTCATTCGCCTTCTTCACCAACGGCAACTGGATCATCAGCAATGATGGCGAAGCCATGCTGCAGGTGATTGACATCAACGGCAGAGTTTTGAGCAGCGAAGAGATTCACGGCAGCATAAGCAAGCATATCGAGGTCGCGCCTGGCGTCTATATGCTCCGCCTCATCAAGGGCGACGACGTGAAAGTGCAGAAGATTGTCGTCAGATAACGGCAGTCTCATCCAACAGAAAAGGCTCCATCTCTGACGAGGTGGAGCCTTTATTTCATAGGGAAGGGGAGGTTATCCTTTGACGGCTTCGGCTACAGCTTTGCCGAGGTTGTAGAGCTTGTCCCAATCCTCTTCGCGAATGGGCGCGCCCTTCACTTCGACACTTTCGGCCACGAGGTTCCATTTGCCTTCCTCGGCGTATTTGGCGAGGGTCTTCACGCCACCGCCGCTCCAGCTCATGCCTCCGAAAGTGGCATAGCACTTGTCTTTTGGCTTGAACTCGTTGATTTCGTGGACGAGCAAGGTCATGTTGGGGAACATGTTGCCATAGTGAGCGCAAGCCCCGATAACGACGCCCTTATACTTCCAGATGTCGCTCATGATGAACGACACCTCGGTCTTGGCCACATCGTAGACTTTCACCTCCTTGATGCCGGCCTCGGCGGCACCACGGGCCACAATCTCCGCCATGCGAGCTGTGTTGCCGTGCATCGAGCCGTAGACGACGACCACGCCTTCTTCACTTTCTTGTTTGCTCCATTGGGTGTATTTGCCCAAGACCCAAGCAAGGTTGCTGCGCCAGATGAGTCCGTGTGAAGGGGCAATCATCTTGATTTCCAAAGCGCTGAGCTTCTCAATGGCTTTCAAGGCTTGCATAGCCACCTTGCCGACGATGTTGGCATAATAACGACGCATATCATCTTCATAGAAAGCGAGATTGACTTGGTCGTCGAAGATGCCACCATTGAGGGCGCCAAAGCCACCGAAGGCATCATTGCTAAAGACGATTTTGCTGCTTTGCTCGTAGGTCACCATCGACTCGGGCCAGTGTACCATAGGTGCCATGAAGAACTGTAAGGTATGGGCTCCTAAACTCAAAGTCTCGCCTTCGGCCACGATAACCTTGTTCTCGATAGGACCATAGAAAGCCTCAAGCGGGGCGAAGGTCTTGGCGTTGCCCACCACCTGTACTTCATGATACTCGCGCAACACGGCGGCCACCGTGCTGCTATGGTCGGGCTCGTCGTGATTAATAATAAGGTAATCCACCTTGCGACCTTTCAGCACCGACTTCACCTTGAAGAGATACTCCTCAAGGAAATTGGCCTCCACGGGGTCAATCAAGGCTACTTTCTCGTCGACGATGAGATAGGAGTTGTAGGAGACGCCGTTAGGCAGCTCCATGTGGTTCTCAAACAGGTCGGTGTGGCGGTCATTGACGCCGACATAATAGATGTTTTCGGTTAATTGGATTTGTTGCATAATTGATAATGTTTCATTTTGTAGAGACGCAAAATTTTGCGTCTCTACAGTTAAAAAACCTCTTCGAAATCCTCCACGCCATGTTTGCACAACGGGCATTCGAAATCGGGTGGGAGGGAGTCGCCTTCATAGACATAGCCACAGACCTTGCACACCCAGCGACGTTTGCCGTCCTTAGGCTTCTCTGTGGGTTGGGGTTTGGGCTTGATGTTCTTTTGATAATAGTCGTAGGTCACGCTGGGCTTGTCGGACAACACTTGGGCATCAAGCACATCGGCGATGAACATGGTGTGCGTGCCGAAGTCGATGCTCTTGGTGACACGGCAGGCGAGGTAGGCATTGGTGTATTTCGGGATATAGAGCACATGGTTGACGGCACGATGTTCAGCCTCGCAATCAGCGAATTTGTTCACATTGCGTCCCGACTGGAAGCCGAAGTGCTCGAAGACCTTCATCGGCGTCTCGCTAGTCAGCATGCTGACGTTGAATACGCAGGAGTCCTTGATGAGGTCATGGGTATAGTTGCCCTTGTTGACCGTCACAGCGATCTGCAAGGGGTTGCTCGTGACCTGTATCACCGTGTTGACGATGCAGCCATTGTCGATGTTATCGTAGTTGGTGGTAAGGACGTAAAGTCCATAACCGATATTGAATAATGCTTTGGTATCCATTTGTTATTCAATCCTTTAAAAAATGTAGAGACGCGATTAATCGCGTCTCTACAAATCATTAATTATTCCATGACAGAGAAGCTGTCCTTGCCGATGCCGCAAAGCGGGCAGGACCAGCTGTCGGGAATGGCTTCAAACGGGGTACCGGGAGCGATGCCGCTGTCGGGATCGCCTTTCTCTGGGTCGTAGATGTAACCGCAGACGTCGCAAACGTACTTTTTCATAGTTGAAAGTTTTATAGTTAAAAGTTAATAGTTCTCGGCTTTGATTTGGAAGTAGGACTGAGGATGGTTGCACACGGGGCAGATTTGCGGGGCCTTCTTGCCAATGACGATATGGCCACAGTTGGAGCATTGCCACACCATGTCGCCTTCGCGAGAGAAGACGATGCCTTCCTCGATGTTTTTCAGAAGCTTGCGATAGCGTTCCTCGTGTTCCTTCTCGATTTTAGCCACCAGTTCGAAGAGGACGGCAATCTTGGTGAAGCCTTCCTCACGGGCGGTCTTGGCCATGCCCGCATACATGTCGGTCCACTCGTAGTTTTCGCCGTCAGCGGCATCTTTCAGGTTGGTCTTGGTGTCGGGCACCTCACCGTCATGCAGGAGTTTGAACCAAATCTTGGCGTGTTCCTGTTCGTTGCGAGCCGTCTCTTCAAAGAGGTCGGCGATTTGGTTGTAACCTTCTTTGCGGGCTTTCGAAGCATAATAGGTGTACTTGTTGCGGGCTTGTGATTCGCCGGCAAACGCTGCCATCAGATTGGCCTCGGTTTTTGAACCTTTTAGTTCCATAATTTGAAAGTTTTATTGTTGATAATCAATGGTTTATAGTTAAAATTACTTAAAAAAGGGTAGGAGAGTACCCAAATTTTGGCAAAGATAGCATAATTAATCCAAAATGCAATACAAAATCCGTAAATTTGCGCCCGAAATGATATCGAACCGAAATAAGCGAATGATTGGTGATTGGCCTGATGCCGAAAGACCATCGTATATACCTAAATATCATTTAAATGACTTCGCTGCCATTGACTTTGAAGGTGCCAATGGCGAGGTGACCAGTGCATGCAGCATGGGTATTGTCATTGTTAGGGATGACGAGATAGTGGAGCGGTTCTACAGTCTAATGAAGCCCGTGCCCAATAAATACGACTTCTGGACAACCAAAGTGCACGGCATCACCTATAAGGACACCAATCATGCGCCGTTGTTTCCAGAGGTGTGGGACCAGGTCAAGGACCAGGTGAGAGGATTGCCTATGGTGGCGCACGGCATCTCGTTTGACGAGCGTGTGTTGAAGGCCTTGCATCAATTGTATCACATTCCGTATCCAAATTTTAAATTCTATTGCACGCACTTGGGGTCGGAGTTGCTTGTGCCGGAATTGGAGAACCACAAACTTCAGACCGTGGCCAAGCATTTCGGATACGACCTTGCGAAGAACCATCATAATGCTGTTGCCGATGCAGAGGCGTGTGCTGTGATTGCGATGAACATTTTTTAGTTGGGAGTTGTTCAGTTGTTCAGTTATTCAGTTGTTCAGTTTACAGTTGTTAGTTTTTGGGGGATTTCTTGGGAATTTCTTTGATAATGAGGGTATGGCTCAAAATATACTATTTAACATAATGTTGATTATTTGCAAATAGGGTGCTTTTGAAAAGAATGAAAATAATTGACATTTTGCCCACATTTCCGCTTGCGGAAACCAAAATGATGACTATATTTGCAAGTTTGAAAACCAATAAATAGATATATCATTTAAATAATTCAATATTAACTAATTAAAACACCCACCTAATATGGAAATTACAGGAAAAGTGGTCAGACTTGGAGCTCTGACCGAAGGAACCAGCGCCCGCGGACCTTGGCGTAAACAAGACCTTATTATCGAAACGGAAGAACAGTTTCCCAAGACTGTCTGCTTAACCTGCTGGTCGAATCAAATTGATGAAATCCAGAAATTTGCGCCTGGACAAGCTATCAAGGCTCAAATCGATTTGTCATCACGCGAATTCAACGGCAAGTGGTACACCGACGTGCGCGTGTGGCGTTTCGACCCCGTTGGCGCCACGGCCCCTGCCGCAGCTCCAGAACCTGCACCACAGCCATCGATGCATCAGACGCCTCCTGCAGCCGCTCCTGCAACGGAATACTTCCCACCTGCGGAAGACAGCGTGGACGACCTGCCCTTCTGATATTATGTTAAATAAGGCCACTCGTGAATTCTATAAGAATGACACGGGTGGCCTGTTTTCATTATTATAATGCAAACCAACATCCTCAATACCGACACCATCTGTGCCATCGCCACGCCGCATGGCATGGGTGCCATCGCCACGATACGTGTCTCAGGCAGCAAGGCGTTCTCCATTGTATCTCAACTATTTGAGCAACACGGCAAGTCTTTCGACATGACCAAACTCGTATCCCATAAGGCCTATTTCGGCCAGATTGTTGACAATGGCACGATGCTCGACGAGGTGTTGGTGATATTTTTCAAGGAGCCCCACTCTTTCACGGGCGAAGACTCTGCAGAAATCAGCGTCCACGGCTCGGTCTACGTCCAACAGAAACTGCTTCAAGTCCTCATCGCCAAAGGCTGCCGTATGGCTGAAGCCGGCGAGTTCACACGAAGGGCTTTCGTCAACCGGAAATTTGACCTGGCTCAGGCCGAAGCCATCGCCGACCTTATCAGTTCAGAGAGCGAAGCCGCCCACCGTGTGGCCATCAACCAAATGAAAGGCGGATTTTCCAAAGAGCTTCAAGTGTTGCGCTCTAAATTATTGGAAATGACATCGTTGATGGAATTGGAATTGGACTTCAGTGAGGAAGATGTGGAATTTGCCGACCGCAAACAACTTAAAGCATTACTTCAAGAGACGTTAGATAAAGTAAACAAACTCAAAGATTCTTTCCGTCTTGGAAACGCCATTAAAAATGGCATCCCCGTGGCCATCGTGGGTCAGACCAACACGGGCAAGAGCACCCTGCTGAACGCACTCCTGGGTGAAGACCGTGCCATCGTGAGCGACATCGCTGGCACCACGCGCGATACGATTGAAGAAACCTTGAACATCAATGGCATCCTGTATCGTTTTATCGACACAGCCGGATTGCGTAGCACTGACGAGACCATCGAGAAAATCGGCATAGAACGCTCTTACAAAAAGATTACAGAAGCCAACATTGTCATTGGTATGTTGGATGCCACAACCGATTATGAATCAATGTTTTCGTCGGCAAATGAGATTCGTTCAAAAGTCGATTTCGAGCATCAACAACTCGTAATATGTATTAATAAGGTGGACACCCAGGCTGACCAAGGCGAAACGTTGTTGGGACAGCTCCGTCAGGATTTAGATAGCGACGACATCCAAGTCATCTGCCTCTCGGCCAAACACAAGTTTGGCTTGAACGACCTGTACAACACCCTAAAACATAGCCAACCCCTCGCCTATCCTGATGCCACTCTGGTCACCAATGTGCGTCATTACGAGGCTTTGTCGCATGCTTCAGAGAGCCTGAAATCAGTTCAACAAGGACTTGAAATGAACATTCCTACCGATTTGATTTCGCAAGATTTACGTGAGGCATTGTTCCACCTTGGAAGCATCACTGGTGAAATCACCACCGACGAGGTGCTAGGTTCCATCTTCTCTCGTTTTTGCATCGGAAAATAAACAAAATGAACAAGTCACGAAACACATCAAGAAGAGTTGGTACAAAGGCCAGTATCGCCATCCTCATCACCGCAGCGGCGCTTATGCTTTTGATTTCGGGCATCCAACAGATTAATTCACGCAATCAGATCCGCCAAGATTTGGAACGCACTGCCGAAATGGAGTTGGTTATCAAGGCAAGAGATGTCAGCAGTTCGCTTGAAGACGTGAAACTTGCGCTTAGGAACCATGTTTGGGAATTCGAGCAGTTCCTCCCCTATCCTGATTCCCTGTTTGCCATCACACGCCGCATCGTGGAGCAGAACCCCAATTTCGGTGGCTGCTGCATCGCCATGGTGCCCAACTACTACCCTGAAAAAGGCCGACTTTTTGAGCCTTATACCTTCCGTCGCGGCGAGCTGATAGAAACCGTTCAACTAGCTTCAGAGGAGCATGACTATAGCATGAATCCAGCGTTTATTTTGTCGGCTGAAAACGATAGTTCTTTTTGGAGCGAGCCTTATCATGACGAAGAAGACCCGAGAGTGACGCTTATCACCTATACTTTTCCCATATACAACGATTGCGGAGACTTGGCAGCCATTGTCGGTATTGACTTAATCACAGAATGGATTAGTGAATTAATGAACGCCAATCACATGTTTCCGTCCTCATACAACATGCTCTTATCTGGTGAAGGAAATTTGATTAGTGGCCCTGAAGATAAGCCCATGGATGTGGAACAAGTCATGATGCTCATCAACGACACCACAATCGAACGCACAACAACCGTATCTGGAAATGTCACATTGTTCTCTTTCGTCGACTGGGAAGACCATTCCAAAGGATCGGTGTTTTATTATGTCCCTAAGTCTCTCAGCCCTTGGCTTATCGCTGTGGTCAACTACGACGACGAGGTGTTTGAGCCTTTGATGGAAATGCGTTGGAGGAACCTTCTGCTGACTTTGGCTGGTCTGTTGATACTTGCCTTCATCATCCATCGCTCAGCCAAGAACATCAGCAAACTGCAACAAGCCAACCTTGAGCGCGAACATATTGAAAGCGAGCTGAATATTGCAAGGATAATCCAGATGGAGATGCTGCCTAAGGGTGACGAAATCAACATACGCGACGACTGCAACATCTTCGGATCGCTCGTCCCGGCCAAGATGGTGGGCGGCGACTTGTACGACTATTTCATCCGTGATGAAAAGCTGTTTTTCTGCATCGGCGACGTGAGCGGCAAAGGCATCCCGGCCGCCTTGGTGATGTCGGTCACCCACACGCTTTTTTGTTCAGTATCAGCGCATGAGTCCAATCCAGCCCGCATCATGCAGGCGTTAAACGAGACCGCTTGTCAACGTAACGAACAGAATATGTTCGTCACCATGTTCATCGGCGTGCTCGACTTGCCCACCGGACGGCTCCGCTATTGCAATGCCGGTCACGACCAGCCATTCATTATCGGCAAAGAAACCAAGCAATTGGATGCCAAGCCACATCTGCCTTTAGGTGTGATGGACAACATGATTTACACCACTCAGGAAACCGTATTGCAGGCGGGTGAAAGCTTGTTCCTTTACACCGATGGCTTGACTGAGGCAATGAACGAAAGCCACGAACAGTTCGGGATGAAACGTGTTGAAAAAGGACTGCAGGATTGTAATAAAAACGAAGCCGTTGTTTCAAAAGAACTCATTCAAATATTGACAAATCGGGTGAATGGTTTTGTTGACGGTGCCGAGCAAAGCGACGATCTCACCTTGCTGGCCATTCAATACACGCCACAGGCGAAGCCACTCATCTTATGCGAGACACTTACTTTAATTAATAAAGTTAGCGAGATCACGAAACTCAATGCGTTTGTGAAGTCGGCCACGACTGCGCTGAACATGGAAAACGAGCTTGCCAACCGAATCAAGCTGGCCGTCGAAGAAGCCGTCACCAACATTATTGATTACGCCTATCCGGTTGATATTGAAGGTACTATAAATGTGACGATTGAAGCCGATAAGGGAAATATACGCTTCATTCTCACCGATTCGGGCGCAGAATTTGACCCCACGGGTGTGAGCAAGGCCGACACCACCCTCACCGTGGATGAGCGTCCCATCGGCGGCTTGGGTGTTTTCCTGGTCCGCAACCTGATGGATAGCATCAATTACGAGCGAAGCAATGGAAAAAACGTTCTGCGTCTCGAAAAAAAACTATTGTAAGAGAAACATACTGTAATAGCTGGAATATTCGTATTATTGCAAAGTCTTAAACACAATTCTAACCCATAAAATTTACACAAATGAAAAAAGTAACGTTTTTGCTCGCCGCCCTGCTTATTGGTGGCATGATGTTCACTGGTTGCAAAAAGGACAATCCTAGCGACACTCCTGAAACTGAAAAAGTCTACACAGTGAAGTATGAACTTTTGGAAACAGCTGAAGTTGAAAACGCCATGGTCACAGTTCTTCCTGGCTGCAAGTTCAATGTTTCATATGTCGGTGCCGATGGACAAATGGTCGAATTACAAGATGTTACCGCTCCTTGGTCGGTGACAATTGACAATTTCAAGGCCACGCTCACTGCGAAAATGGAAGGAACCGTTTCGTACGATGAATCCCAAATCCCGGAAACAGACGTCACTTTTGTGAAGCTTCCGAAGATCACCCTTGTCGCTGGTGGTGTAAATCATGTTGCTGATAACTTCAAGGTCTATCAGTTCAACACCAAGGAGAAATTCTTGAATGCGGTGCAGGAGAATCCGAGACTGCTCGAGTATTCCGTAACTAATGCACTATAAAATAACTTATTACATTTTACATTGAAATCCGCTTCAATTTATGGAGCGGATTTTTTTCTGATAACTGCTCACTTTCAAGATTTTATTTATTTTTGCAACTTAAAAAAATAAAATGACACAAATAATTAAAGTATGAACACTGTTATCAACGAACAAGACGGTAAATACATCGTCAGCCTTGAAGGCGAACTCGACACTGCCCACGCTTTAGAAGTGGAGGAAGCCATGAAACCCCTGCATGAAGTCAGTGGAAAGGATATCACCATCGACTGCAGCCATTTGGACTACATCGCTTCCAGCGGCTTGCGTATTCTTTTGGGCTTGCTGAAAAGTGCCAAAGCCAACGGAAACAAGGTCGTTTTAAAGAGTCTGAACGACGAAATCAAGGATGTATTCAAGATGACAGGCTTTATTGATTTGTTTGACATAGAATAAATAAACTCAACGACTTATGAACCACTATTTGAAGCAACCTGCAAAGTTATTTTGCATGGTTATGGCTTTGCTATTTTCATTCGGATTGAAAGCACAACAGGCCGACAATGAATTCACTTTGGATGCACAATTGGTGACTCGTGGCGAGTTGCGCGCTGGCGGTTTCAAGGCCGACAGTCTCGACAAGTATCGCAGGACACAATTCGTTTTGGGCAAATACCGTATCACAGCGGACTACAAGCGCTCGTGGTTGGAAGTAAAACTGTCGCCACAGTTCTCCGGCGTTTGGGGACAGGGTGGCTCCAACATTAGTCTTTATGAAGGCTGGGCCAACCTACATTCAAAACACGGCCTCTTCGTGAAGATTGGTCGTCAGGAACTGGACTATGACAACGAACGTATCATCGGCAACGACGACTGGACCATGACCGCCCCCACCCATGATGTGTTGAAATTGGGTTATGATGGAGAAAGCCACAAGGTACATCTGATGGCGGCCTACAACCAAGACCCCGACAACATGGATAACGGGAACCAGTATTATTCGGGTGGCCTGCAACCTTATAAGAACATGCAAACCCTTTGGTATCACTATGATACGCCAAAGAAAATGTTTGGCATTTCGTTGTTGGGCATGAACATTGGAATGCAAAGCGCAAAGCAAGATGAAACTGATGTCACCTACTACCAACAGTTGGTGGGTACTTTTATGGCCTTCCGTCACAAATACTGCTCGTTGGAGGGCGAGTTCTACTACCAGATGGGTAAACAAGAGCATGGCTTGCCCATCGATGCTTTCATGGGTAGCGTGAAAGCCACCGTGAAACCAAGCGAGAAATACAATATCTTCGTTGGTTACGACTATTTGAGCGGCGACAAGTATTTTACCGTGCCTGCTGAAGGACATTTGGGCCTTGTTCATCATGACAAAATCAGAGGTTTCAATGCCATTTTTGGCTCACACCACGAGTTTTATGGCGCGATGGACTTCTTCTATATGAAAAACTATTACCGTGGTTTCACCCCGGGCCTTCAAAACCTCTATATCGGCGGCAACGTAAGTCCTGTTGACGGCCTGGGTCTCAATGCGGGATACCATTACTATGCCATCGCGACCAATCTCGACTATTTGGGCAGCAAGACTTTAGGACATGAAGTTGATTTCTCGGCTTCATACGCCTTCAACAAGGCAGTTTCGTTGTCGGCTGGCTATACCTACATGCATGGCTCCGAGACCATGGTCAAACTCCAACAAATCCAAGAAGTTACCGAGCAACGGAATTTGCACTGGGGCTGGCTGATGCTTTCAGTGAAACCTACCCTGTTTAGCACCACCTGGCAAGACAAAAAGAATAAATAAACAATGCAGTTGATTGACATGACGGGTCGCATCCTCAGCCGCGAGACCATCATTGGCAGCGTCAGCAAGGCCATTGACGTGACAACCGGTGTTTATATCCTCAAACTGAACGACAAAGTGCAAAAAATAGTCATCAGATAACCATTTTATTATCATCACCGCCATTTAATCTAATAACACGAAAGGCAGCCCTCAAACGAAGGCTGCCTTTCATATTCAGGTTAGACGATGGTTGTAGGGTTAGTATTCGTTGACCGACCAGTTATAGGGGATACCGCTGGGACCCCAGGTCCAACAGGATGCACCCTCGGCCTTGGTGAATGTGCCTTGAAAGTACACTTCGTAGAGCCAGTTTGTGGTGCAGTTAGAGTTAGAGTCAGAGGGGATGGTGGTGGCTAAGCAGGTCACATTTTTGAGGCTGCCGCATCCGTAAAACATATTTTCATAGCACTCAGTGACTAATTCCGTGGCGGGCAGATGGGGAGCATCCGATAACATGCCGCACCCCTCGAACATGTTGGAATAGCATCCAGGGGCCAATGTTAAGGCGGGCAACTCAACGGGGGTGTCCGTCAGCAGGGAGCACCCGGCAAACATGCGGGAATAGCAGTTTTGGCTCAGCGTCGTGGCGGGCAGCAGCAGACCGCTTGCATTGATGATAAAGGTGCCTTCTTTGCCAATAAGATCCTTGTTTCCAGCGAAAAGACCCGCGAAAGAAGCGCCTTCCATTGTTGTGATCGTCGCAAAGATTTCCTCGTCCACTAAACTCATGATGTTGCCAGACAATTCCACATTGTTAGTGCTGACAATATTGGTAGCCCCATTGGTGCCGTTGCCGTAGAAATACACCTCTTCGCCTGGGCTGACAGGGATTTCAATGTCTCCGGTTATGAGTATCTTGTCGTCGTAGCTGTTTATCGAGTACTTCATTCCAGCCGGCGGATTGATCACATGGATTGTAGCGGGCTCTAAGGCCATCATCGTCAGCGGGTCGTCGGCCTCCATAGCCGTCAACTCAAAACGGACAGCATTCTCGCCATGCAGAAAATCATTTTTATGGACAGGAGGAATGATAATATCTATATTGTCGTAACCCACGGCATCAACGGTGATGGTATCTGCTTCTTCATTGGGAAGCAGGATGGCCCAGCGGCTGGTGGGAGTTTCGGGGTAGAGTGAGATTTGGCTGTTTTGGTTGTGTGTGGGGGTAAAGGTGTTGTTGGTAAAGTCAATAATCACCTGGTTGTTTATTCCCTGGATATAAAAGTTCGTTTCCTTGAGAATCCTGTTGGTGGTGAACTCCACCAAGGCGCATTGGTTCTCCAATGTGGTGGAGTAAGCGTTGTTGCTTTCGGAATAGTTAGGCGTTGAAGTGCCGTAAGAAATCACGGGATAGTGATTGAATTGTTGTTCGTAGATGTCAACGATGTATTGCTGCGTTTCACCAACATGGGTAACATCTCCTCCCAGGTAGTAGAAATGCAGCGGTTGGTCGCCGTTCTGCGAAAGACTGAGGTCGCCGCTGAATTTGTTCGTGGTGGCGTTATATTCCAGCGTGCCAACAAAGGCACTGTCGTAGCCGACATAGAGTATGTCGCCATTACTGAAAGAGAAAACACCAGTTGAGGGGTCAACATCAGCTCTTGAGCCGTTGGTTGCTGAGCCTGTCGAAGCACCAACGTTCACGGTGAGGTGAACAAGGTTGCCTTCTGTGTTTTGGGGCGTGTCGGGTTGTTCCTTCTTGCACTGGGCAAGGCCGAGGGTCAGCACCAAGGCTGTCACGAAAATCACTATTTTTTTCATTGCTCGTCCTCCTTTTTCTTCAGTGCAACATAGCCGAGGCCCGCGCCAATCAGAATGACGATGCCGCTACCCAAAGGAACGGGGTCTTGGAAAGTTTGGATATCCACATCCACGAAGAGATCAAATTCCTCTTCTTCTGCTCGGTACAGAAAGCTTGTTCTAGAACGGTCATTGAGGCCAAACAATCCTCCAGGTCTTGTCTGGTATCCATACCATTCATTGAGGCCAAACATTCCTCCAGGTCTTTCGGTGGTTTTTTGCGCCATTGCGCTGGCCGGAATCATCATGGCCACCAGCCCGAGCGAAAGTACGATGGCTTTCAGATTCATTTTTTTTAGTTTTCATTTTGTTAGATTAGAGATTTAGAGATTTAATATTTAAAGATTCAAAGATTTAAAGATTCAAGATTCAAAGATTCAGGGATTGGGATTTCACTTTGGGGAATGGAAAGCGTTGCTTTTGTGTAAAAGCGGCGGCAAGAATGAGTTATTCCTTTTTAGAATCGTTGATTTACAATAATTTATCATTGCTTTTGCTACTATTTTAAGGCGCGCAAAATTACAGAAAAATTCTTTTCGCATGGAAGTTGTTTTCAAAAAAACGACCTAATAATTATTTCCCTATATCTTCCTCTATAAATCCCAGAGAAAACATGCAGATTAACCAGGATCTTATCGCATCAAAATTGATATTTCTTCCTGCCCACTCTTGCTTTTTCCGTTTTTTCCTATTTTTGTGCATGTTAAACGATACACCTTCACCGCAAAGAACACGGACAATGAATCGCGTTTCAAACTCGTGTTTTACGCCAACGAGGATGCCGACGACGGCAATGAAGTTCCGTTTGCATTTATCGATGCTTCGGGCAACATCATTGTCATGGACGGCCCTTCGACAGGCTCAGGGACCTGTACATTACAGGTGATTGACTTGATGGGACGCGTCATCGTTTGCAGAGACACGATTAATCGCGTCTCTACCAGCGGAATGGCACCAGGTGTGTATGTGTTGCGATTGATCAACGGAAACAATGTGAAAACACAAAAAATAATTATCCAATAAACACGCCCTTTAAAGAAATCCAAAACACTATTTTTTTATTTTTGCGGCTTTAATTTCATTTTTTACGGATATTCAAAAACAAATAAACATAATCATGAACACTGCCAACAAATCAACTGCTCCTTTATCAAGATCACAATATGGCATCTATGCCGAATGTGTAAGCCACGAAAATGAGATTTTCTATAACCTTCCGTTCCTCTTTGTCTTTGACGGCAGCCTCGATGCCGACCGTCTGTGTCGCGCCATCGAGACGACGATAAAGGCGCACCCCACTTTCTTCACGAGGATTGGGGTGACCGAAGATGGCGAGCCTTTCCAGTCCGTCGACATGGAAAAAGAGGACTTTAGCCTTACCGTCGAACAGGTTATAGACCTTGAGGCTGAGAAGAAGAAATTCATTGAGCCGTTCAAGCTCTATGGAGGTAGGCTGTTTCATACCAAAGTGCTGCGCGACGCGAACCATATCTATTGGCTCTTCGATATGCACCATATCATCAGCGACGGCACCTCTTACAATATTATCATTAGCGATGTGGAGACAGCCTATAACGGCGGCACGCTCGCTCCCGAGGAAATGTCGATGCGGGAACTGGCCCTTGCCGAAGCCGAGATGCGCAAAACGCCCGCCTTCGAGGAAGGCAAACAATGGTACGCCCAAAACTTCGACTGCGGCGACACGTTCACCCAACTCCTCCCCGACCGCGAGATTCCCGGACAATCGGATGCCCATTTGGTCCGCATCCTCAACATCGACATGGATCGGGTGGATGCCTTCTGCAAGGACAACAACATCAAAAAGAGCACCTTTTTCACAGCGGCCTATGCCTACCTGTTGGCCAAATACAACAACGAGCAGGAATCGCTGTTCAACACGGTTTACAACGGTCGCACCGAACCGAAGTTCCAACATTCCGTTGGCATGACGGTGAAGACGCTGCCCGTTTACTCCAAGTTTACTGATGAGACCACCGTGCTTGATTTCATGAAAGCAAATCAAGAACAGATGGACGGCTGCCGCAAGCACGACATCTATTCCTATACCGACCTGATGGCCGACCTCAACCTGCAAAGCAACTCCATCTTTGTGTGGCACGGGCTCTTGTTTGATTACACCGAGCTGATGGGTAAACCCATGGAGGCCATACAACTCCGCAAGCACAACGAGGAAGTGCCGTTTTATCTGATGTCCTTCTATGTCGGCAAAGAAATACATATCAGGGCGGAATACAATGCCAACGAATACTCCGAGACGCTGATTGCCCAGTTCATGGAGAGCTATGAGGCTATCTTGGAAGGCTTCCTGAGCCAAACCTATCTGCGCGACATTGACATCACCACAAAGAGCCAATGCGCCTTGCTTGACAGTTTCAACCAGACCGATACTGACCTTGACAAGAACGCAACCATCGTTTCCATGTTCCGTGAGCAGGTGGCGAAAACGCCCGACAACATTGCTGTGGTCTATAAGGACAAGCGTTTCACCTACCGCGAGTTGGATGAGATTTCCGACCGCATCGCTGCCTATATCCATGGAAAAGGCCTTCACGAAGAGGATGTCGTCTCTGTGCTGATTCCCCGTTGCGAGTGGATGCCTATCGTCTCTCTGGGTGTGTTGAAAGCCGGCTGCGCCTATCAGCCCCTCGACCCGACTTATCCCTCGGAGCGCCTCAACTTCATGATGCAAGATGCCTCCGTCAAGTTGCTCATTGCCGATGAGTCGTTGCGCGACATCGTGAACGAATACCAAGGCGACGTTTTGCTGACGAAAGACATCAACCAACTGCCAACTGTAAACTGCCAACTTCCAACTGTAAATCCGGAGGATTTATTTATCATGCTTTACACTTCCGGTACTACGGGTACGCCCAAGGGCTGTCAGTTGGTGCATCGTAACCTTGTCGCATTCTGTGAGTGGTATCACCGCAGATTCAGTCTCGCCCCCGGCTGCAAAGTTACGGCCTACGCCAGCTATGGTTTCGATGCCAATATGATGGAAACCTATCCATGTCTCACTAGTGGCGCCACACTCTACATCATCCCCGAAGAACTGCGCTTGGATTTGTTGGCATTGAACGAGTATTTTGAAAAAGAGCAAATCACCCATGGATTCATGACCACGCAGGTGGCCTATCAGTTTGCCACTTCCGTTGAGAACCACTGCCTGCGCTACCTGTTGACAGGCGGCGAGAAGTTGGCACCGCTGACTCCGCCCACGAGTTACACCTTGGCCAACCTCTACGGCCCCACCGAAAGCACCGTCTGCATCACTTCCTTCGACGTGACGAAGCCCATGAAGGACATCCCGATTGGCGCGGCATTAGACAACACCAAACTTTATATAGTCGACAAGGCAGGCCATCGTTTGCCTGTGGGTGCTGCTGGTGAGCTTTGGGTTGCCGGACCGCAAGTGAGCCGTGGCTACCTCAACCGTCCTGAAAAGACTGCCGAGGTCTATATCAACAACCCCTTCGAAACCAACGAGAAATACGCTCACATCTATCGCACCGGCGACATCGTCCGCTATCTCCCCGATGGTAACATCCAATTTGTGGGACGAAAAGACGGACAGGTCAAGATTCGCGGTTTCCGCATCGAGCTCAAGGAAGTTGAAGGCGTCATCCTTCAGTTCCCGGGCATCAAGGATGCCACGGTGCAGGCCTTCGACGAAGAAGGTGGTGGCAAGTTCATCGCAGCCTACATCGTTTCCGATGAGACCATTGACATCAAGGCTTTGAACGACTTCATCCTTGACCAGAAACCACCTTACATGGTGCCTGCCGTGACGATGCAAATCGACCGCATCCCGCTCAACCAGAACCAGAAGGTGAACAAGAAGGCATTACCCAAACCCGAGAAGAAAGCATCCGAGGCTGTGGTGGAGTGCAACGTGCCGATGAACCTGTTGGAGCAGGAAATCCATGGTATCATCGCAAAGATCATCAACACTGAAGACTTTGGCGTAACAACAGTGTTGGGCTATGTCGGCCTGACCTCTATCATGGCCATCAAGTTAGCCATTCAAATCAATAAGCGCTTCGGCGTCACCCTCGACTCGAAATCCTTGGCTAAGACAGGCACTTTGCAGACCATCGAGAACGAGATTCTAGCCAAGATGATGAGCGAAGACACTGGAGAAGAGACGGTGAAGACAGAGACACATGCCGACACAAACAATATCCCGCTGTCATACGCGCAGATGGGCGTTTATGTGGATTGCGTAAAGCAGCCCGAAGCCACCGTATATAATATCCCGATGGCAGTCCGTTTCCCCAAGGATGTGGACACCACCCTGCTTACCACGGCATTGGAAACCCTCGTCAAGTCGCATCCTCAAATGCGGGCGCATTTTGGAAGTTCGGGTTCCGACATCATTCAAATCATCGATTTCGACCAACCTATCGAAGTTCTGCACAGCCAGCATAACGAGGCAGAGATGAGCCAATACAAACGGGAATTCGTCAAGCCGTTCAATTTGAGGCAAGGTCCGCTCTACCGCATGGAGATTGTCACTACCGAGCAATGGGTCTATCTTATGCTCGATTTCCATCACCTCATCATGGATGGCGGCTCCTTCGACCTGTTTTTGACCCAACTCTTTGAATTGCTCAATGGTCGTGAGATCGAACCTGAGTCATTCACCTACGCCGATTTCGTGGCAGCGGAGAAAGCCGCTGAAAGCAGCGAGGAATACGCGGCTGCCCGAGACTTCTTCCAAGAGCGTTTGGGCAAGGTGGAGGGCGTGACCGAGGTGCCGTCAGACCTGACCAACCCCAAAGAGCAAGGCGTCATAGAGACCTTGTCGAGCCAGTTGGACTTCGAAGCCATTGAGAGCTTCTGCCGTCAGCATAACATCACTCCGGCGCATCTCACCCTCGCTGCCACCTTCTATGCACTTTCGCGTTTCACCAACAACGAGCAACTTTGTATCACCACCATCAGCAACGGGCGTTCCGACCTGCGCATCAGCAACACTACCGGCATGTTCGTCAACACGTTGGCATTGAGTTCCACTATCGGCGAACAGTCTGTGCTTGAGTTCCTTAACGAGACCAGCAAGCAGTTCGATGAGACGTTGCGGCACGAGAAATATCCTTTCGCACAAATCGCTGCCGACTATGACCTTTCCGCCGAAATCATGTTTGCCTACCAGATGGGCGTTATCGACGAGCATAAGTTCAAAGGCCAGACGCTGACCATTGACAATCTGGAGTCAGACACGCCGAAGTTCCGCATCGCTTTCTATATCATGAACGACAAGGCAGGTAAGCCGAGTGTGTGCGTCGAATATGACAATGGCCGTTACAGTCACGACCTGATGCAAAGTTTAGCCCAGTCGATCTGCAACGCTGCGAAAGCATTCATCCGTCAGCCGGAGATGAAGTTGCAGCAAGTGTCGCTGTTGGATGCCGAACAAACCACCATCCTTGACAGCTTCAACCAAACCGATGTGCCATACGACGACACCCAGACCATTATCTCGCTATTCCGCAAGCAAGTTGCGCAAATGCCCGACAACATGGCGGTGATGTACCATGACAAGCATTATACTTACAAAGAAGTGGATGCCATATCGGAGCGTATCGCCAGTTACCTTGTGAAGCAAGGCCTTGGCAACGAGGATGTGGTCTCGGTGCTCATTCCGCGCAGCGAGTGGATGGCCATTGCCTCGTTGGGTGTGTTGAAGGCCGGTTGTGCTTATCAGCCCCTCGACCCGAGTTATCCCGCCGAGCGACTGAACTTCATGATGAAGGATGCCAACGCCAAGTTGCTCATTGCTGATGAAGAATTGCGTCCCATCGTCGATGAATACCAAGGTGAAGTGCTGTTGACGAAAGACATCGACACGTTGCCTGCGGCTGAGCCTGTAAATGCCGACATCACGCCTTCGAGCCTCTTCATCATGCTTTACACTTCGGGGTCGACGGGCACACCCAAGGGCTGCCAACTTGAACATGGCAACCTTGTGGCTTTCTGCCATTGGTATCAGAGTCATTATGGCTTGACTGCCAACGACAAGGTGGCCGCCTACGCCAGTTATGGCTTCGATGCCTGCATGATGGATATGTATCCAGCGCTGACATGCGGCGCTTGCGTCTACATCATCGGCGAGGACATCCGCTTGAACTTACCTGATTTGAATGATTACTTCAATTCAAATGGTATAACCCATTCATTTATAACGACACAGGTCGGCTATCAGTTTGCGACGAATGTCGAGAACCATTCGTTGCGTTGCTTCGCTGTAGGTGGCGAGAAACTCTCGGCACTCAACCCGCCGACCAACTACAAGATGTACAACGGCTATGGCCCGACGGAATGCACCATTTTCACCACGAATTACTGGGTGAAGGATTACGAATTGGACATCCCCATCGGCAAGCCGTTAGACAATCTGAGACTCTATATCGTTGACAAGCAATTCAACAGACTGCCCATCGGTGCCATGGGCGAGTTGTGGGTCACGGGACCACAAGTGAGCCGTGGCTACCTGAACCGTCCCGAAAAGACTGCCGAGACTTACATAAAGAATCCTTTCAGCGACGACCCGAAGCACAGCCGTGTGTATCGCACGGGTGACATCGTGCGTTACCTCCCCGATGGCAACATCCAGTTTGTGGGACGTAAAGACGGTCAGGTGAAGATTCGTGGTTTCCGCATCGAGTTGAAGGAAGTGGAGGCCGTGATACGCCAATTCCCAGGCATCAAGGATGCTACCGTGCAAGCCTTTGATTATGAGAACGGTGGAAAGTTCATCGCCGCCTACATCGTCAGCGACCAGAAGGTGGACATCAAGGAACTGAGCGCCTTCATCGGGCAGCAGAAACCGTCTTACATGATTCCTGCGGCCACCATGCAAATCGACAGCATCCCGCTGAACCAGAACCAGAAGGTGAACCGTAAGGCCTTGCCTGCCCCTGTCATTCAGGCGGAAGACCACGAATATGTGGAGCCTATCAACGATGTCGAGAAACTCTTCTGCAAGATTTACAGCGACATTCTGTCAATGGACAAGATTGGCGCGACCGACAACTTCTTCGAGTTGGGTGGCACCTCGCTTATGGTGACGCGTGTCATCATCGAGGCTGATAAGGCTGGTCATCATATCGCCTACGGCGACGTATTTGCCAACCCGACACCGCGAATGTTGGCCAACTTCCTCAAAGGTGGTGCTGCCGAGGAGGACGAAGAGGCCCGCAACTACAACTACGGCCCCATCAACCATATCCTTGAAGGCAACACCCTCGATGCTTTCCGTAATGGCGAGCGTCAAACTATTGGTAACGTACTGCTTACGGGATCTACGGGCTTCTTGGGCATCCATGTCCTCAAGGAGCTCATCGACCGCGAGGATGTGCCGACCATCTGGTGCATGGTGAGGGCTGAAAACGAAGAAAAGGCTGAACGCCGACTGAAAGGAATGCTGTATTACTACTTCAGCGATAGCTATAATGATTTGTTTGGCAGCCGTTTGCGTGTCATCAACGGCGATGTGACCCAAGAAATCAAGGTGGATGGCAAAGTCGACACCGTGTTCAATTGCGCCGCCGTGGTGAAGCACTTCTCCAAGGGTACTGAAATCGAGGATGTCAACGTGGGTGGCGCGGCACATTGTGTGCGTTTCTGCCTGCTCAATAATGCAAAGCTTATCCATGTGTCAACCTACAGCACGGGTGGCATGTCCATCAACGGAATGCCGCCTGAGGATACGGTTTACACCGAGCAGAAACTCTATTTCGGTCAGAACCTTGGCAACCAATACTCACACTCGAAGTTCATCTCCGAGCGTGTCGTCCTCGACGCCGTGGCCTTGCACAAGCTCAACGCCAAGGTGATGCGTGTGGGCAACCTGGCGCCGCGTTCCACCGATGGTGAGTTCCAAATCAACTTCCAGACCAACAGCGCAATGGGACGTATCCGTGTATATCAGATGTTGGGCTGCTATCCTTACGACATTACAGATGCGCCGATGGAGTTCTCGCCCATCAACGAGACCGCAAAAGCCATCGTGACGTTGTCTCAAACGCCTAAGGAGTGCTGTCTGTTCCACCCCTACAACAACCATTACGTGCATTTCGGCGATGTGTTGGCTGAGTTGTCACAAGTGGGGCAAGCACCACGCCAGGTGGAAAACGATGCCTTCAACGAAGCCATGGAAACGGCCAAGCAAGACCCGGAAAAGGCTAAACGTCTCTCCAGCTTGATTGCCTACCAAGACATGGCCCACGGACAAAAGGCTGTCTTGATTCCAGCAGACAACCAATACACGACACAGGTGCTGTATCGCCTCGGCTTCCGCTGGTCGAGCACCTCATGGGATTATGTGGACCAGATGCTGAAAGCTATCGCCGGCTTCGGTTATTTCGAATAATTGAATAATCGAACAAGCAAAAAGGCCTGAATTTCGGTTCAGGCCTTTTTTGATTCTATACAACTAATAATATCAGCCCCTCCTAGCCTCGCGCAAAGGTTTTTCCCAATAAATAGTCCCGTTTGCTTCTTGGGCAAGTTCATCGATGTGCTGTTGAAACTCTTGCATTAGGGCTTCTTCTCTTTTCTTCGAGCGTCGACCTTTAGCTTCATATAGCACCTTGCTGAAATAAGCATCATACGACACAGCAAAGTCCTCCTCGTCGCTATGTGGGAAAAAGGTCACCTCCGCTTCATACCGGATGTTGCCCTCCTCTGAGGTAGCTATGAGCATCACCTTGGCGCCATGACGAGGCACACCATTGAACTCGGCATCAGCGGAGAAATATTGCTCGAAAACATTGACAGTGGCCATTTGCCTTAACGTTTGTCGATAATAGTCGCGCCAGGATATTGCTTGGCGTCAAAAGTCACTTGTTTCTCGGTCACGCCAAAGGAGATGTTGCGCATGGTTACTGAGGCACCAGCCATGCTAGTGCTCAGGCTGACAGGCCAATATGTTCCCTTTGAAACGACCAAGTCCATCCTTTTGGGAGCGTCTTTGTCGGGATTCGACTTCGACCTCTTGCAGCGGATATGCCATTCGGTGGCAGTTTCCTTGTCAATTTTGATGTCATAACCGTCAGTGATGCCTTTAAACAACTTAGTGTCACCCTCGGTCTCCGATTTCTCCCTGGGTTTCGCATTCGTGATTTCGATTTCGTTCTTTTCGGAGTCGTAGGTCCAATCCGTTGTCCCATCGCTCCACGTGACAAAACTATTTCCATCCCTACTTGCCTCGACTCGCATCTTGTCTCCCAAGACATAGCTTCGGGATGTTATTGTTCCAATGATGATGATCTTCACGTCCATGGTCATAACGAAGCCTTCGCTTTCGTCGTGTTTGCTCATCTCTGCTTCCATACGAGAGACGATTTCTTCAGGGGTTTGTGCCACGGCAACGGCGGCCATAGCAACGAAAAAGATGATGCTTAATAGTTTTTTCATGATGATTTGATAATTGTATAGTTTACAACATTATTGTTCTATCTCATCCAACAAGTCATAGGCTTTCACCAGACAAAACACATGGTTGAACGCCCCGATGGTGACCACCCGCTTCTCGCCGTCGTAGTACATCTTGCCGACATTCAATACATAATAATTCTCTACCTTTAGTTGGCTTTTCACATAGACTTTCACGACCGCTTCGCTGATGGTGCCAGCAATGGCATTGCCGATGCTTTCTAGGAAGCCGGCATCTTCATTGTCTTCTTGTGACGACTTCACGATTTCCTGTGTCATCTTTTCGATATGCCTTTCTTCTTCAGGACAGGTGAACATCATCACGCCTGCAAGAATAACAAGAACTATAACACATTTGATTAGTTTTTTCATGATAGTTTATTAGATATAAATAGAAACCATGCAATAATAATGCCTTTTTTTTCGTCAAACAAATTATTTCTTCTTTTTTTCAATCCACCTCCTCACTGGGCCTTTCCCGTTGAGTTCCATTATGACAAGAATGCCGAAGGCGATGGCAACGGTAGCCTTGAGTGCGGCGAAGCCCGTGTGGAGTGCATCGGGCAGTTGGTTAGAGACGATATTGTAGCTCGTCCAAAAGATGCCTGCGCCAGGAACCAAGGGAAAAATTCCGCTGATGAGGAACACCGTGATAGGGCATTTGCGAGCCGTTGATTGCGCGAGAGCGACCATGGTGACCAAGGCGGTGGCGCAAAACATCACTTCGACGGGCGAAAACGCAGAATAACGGGTCAAGATGAGATAAAGTAGCCATCCCAGTGTTCCACATAAACCCGCATCTAAATAATACTTGCGAGGCACGCCAAAAAGCACGGCAAAGGCCATCGTACCCAAGAAGGCAGCAATGAGTTGCACGATAAATCCCGAAGTCTGCGGGTCGGCAACGAGTGGGTCGAGGGCCAATATCGCGCCGAAGATATTACCGTCGAGCATGAAAGCCAAAGCCACACCAAATGAAATGCAGAAAAACGTCAGCATGGCGTCCAAGAGTCGTGTGGTACCAGCAAGGTAGTCCTCGTTAGCCATGTCGCGAATGCCATTGGTGAACGCGACACCGGGAATCAGAGGGATGATGGCACCGATGATCATATTGCTCAAGTGTGAGCCTAACCCGATGCGATACAATCCAAAGCAAATCAAAGACGAGAGCGCTCCGCCCGTGACGGTACTCACGATGCGCGAAAGATGCTTTGAGCCTACAAAAAGCACAAAGACCCACAGAACAAGGCCGGCGATAAACGAGGCCAGACAGTCGGTGAAGCCGCCACCAAAGAGGATGCAGAAAGCGGCGCTGCCCACGGCCGATGCCAAAATTTGTTCCCAGGCGCGTTTGGGCTTCATGGCACGTATTTGTTTCAGTCTTTCCTCAATTTGCTCCAGGGTGCATTGTCCAGCCGCCACTTCGCGCGAAAGCTGGTTGACGGCCACAACCCTATCCAGGCTCGCCCCTTTGATGGGGATGAACTTCGAGCGGGCATAGCCTTCATTTGTGACGATGATGCCGTTGCTGAGAACGAAAAAGCTCTCGTCCTCCATGCCGAAATGTTCGGCCATGCGCCGCATGGTTCCTTCCACGCGTGAGATTTCGGCACCATTCTCCAGAAGGATGGCACCAGCTTCATAAGTGAGGTCTAGGATCTTTTGGTTGTCGGTCATTGTTTTGGTAATTGTTATAACGACCTAAGTCGCTTTGTGAACTTATAAGTTCCTTTTCTGAACTCACAATAATTGTTTGTAAGTTGAATTGTAAAGAAATACTTTACTAATGGATTAAACTTTTTCTTCGGCGAAGCGGAGTTTTACGTTCACTTTGCCGTCGGTGTCGGTGTATAGGATGATGTTGTTTTCTTTTTCGGGCATATATCTTACTGTTTATATAGTGCAAAGATAATGAATTCTTTTGGTTTATGTATAATAATACGATTATCGTATTAGGTTTAATTACTTTTCAAAGATAATAGGCCTGATATTCTTTGTGCATTAGTCCTGGCAAATTCTAATAAGTATTTAAAAGGGAACGGGACAACTGTTAATTGTCCGTTTCTTACAAAAGTTACAGCCATTAACTTTAACAATTTGTCGAAAAACAAGTTGCTATTTTGCCAGGTATCAACCAATCTAATATTGGCAGCAGTCGGTATTACTCTTCGCATTCCAGCTCCAATTATTCCTGAAAAATAGAACAGTGAGTTATTGTTGTTGGCAAAGCACTTTATATCAGTTATTGCAGGAAACAATTCCTCTCGGCTGATTTTATCTCGTATTTTATTATCATTATTTTGCAACCTTTCTTTTATAAGCTCAATCTCCGGGATTGTTTTTAATCTAGTATTTCGAATGACATTAACATCATCTCCGTATTTCACGACTCCGACGACATCCTCATTATCGAAAATATCAATACATTCTTGGTATTCGTCATGTTCAAATAAAGTATTTTCTCTTTCTGCAATTGTAAAATCACCATTGGGCGAAATCGTCATAAAATAAAAGTGCCTACAATCATCCCCGCCTTTATAGCAAATCCCAAAAACTATATTTCCAATAAAACCATAGTCAGACCAGTTCACCATTGAAATATGGTTACACACAATATCTTCTTTTATCAAGACCTCTTGCATTATACAATCCAATATTGATTTCCAACCAGTTTCATTGTCTTTTTCACTACTCATCAAGTGAGCTATTGTTTCTATGGTCACATGTTGGATCGCACAATCTTTATAGACTTTATCATGCGGATCATCATTATCTTTATAGAAATCATCCTCATGAATAAGAACAATATTGATGGCATCGACATTAGGTCGTTTATATACTGAGATATTACAACCAAACTGTTCTTTTATTTTTTGTTTAAGCCCTTCAATACAAAGTGGAGAAGTTGAGTCTAAGACTCTGTCAACCAACACGATTTTATGCGATGAAGCACTCTCTTTAATCCTTTGCTCACTCTCTTTCAATAATTTGGATGAAATTTGTTCTTCCTGATAGTCATTGAATGAATCGAATTTAAGATGCGCCACGCCATAAAACTTGGCATTGAATTTATCTATACAATCACAAATGACGCCCATTTTGGTTTTCTGAAACTTCTCCAATGAATCGATTTCAAGAAACTTGATATTAGTTTTATTATCCCCCATTTGCCTTAGGATATAGGCTTCAGACGAAGACCCTTTTTCAATTCGTTTCAAAATATTGTCCTTTCCAAGAACATATTCCGGATATTCATTAAACTTCTTTTTGCCAAATCTGATATACCTTTGTTGTGTAATGGAAGTGAATGTCCTAACATTCCAATCTAATAGCAATTCCTTAGTCACTCTTAATTCCAAAGTAACAATCTGCTTTCTTTTCGGCTTAACCCATGAAGGATGATGTATATAGAAGTGACCAGTAACATTATGGTAGCCAAGAATCGCACCTTCATAAGTTCCCATAGAATTAAGCAATAATTGCACAATAATGTTTTGAGGTACCGATTCTACATACAATTTATCTATTGTAATATTCTCTGTTCCATGTAGTTTTTGTACTGCTTTGTTTATGTTATTTTGGTTCTCAACTGATTTTTTGAGCAACATATAAAATGAATTGCCACGTTCGTATACCACTGACAACACAAATTTTTCATTTGTAAAATCGTCTACAAGTTTTGCCGCATTGTTTCCTTTCCCGAAATACATATCAGAGGTTCTGACATTAAAGATTTCGTATGTTTCAGAAAGAATGACCGTGTTAAGGTCAACAACTAGTTTATTTGTTTGTATCCTATTCATTTTTCAACTCTTGTATTTTTATAGCAGCCTTTTGTGACAATTTTGCATTACAAATTAGCGACAATTCTATTATATTGATATTGCAAATTTTTGTTGTTATGGGTTCTTCAAATCCTGTATCTCTGACATTTGCGATTAATATTGTCCTAACATCTTTACATCCATTTGCTTTTTCAGCCACTTTATTGTGATATTCTTTGGCGTCAAATTGCGTTGTATCTTTCCAATACTTGAAATCTACATAAATTGGCTTTCCTTTCACCTTAAAGTCAAATAGTTCATGTTCTTCAGCATTCAATTCCTCAAGAGGAATACCAAAATACTCAAAAATTTCTTTTCCACACACCTCGCCAAGTGCGCCTTTGTATATATTGTTATACAGAGAAGGTGAAAGAATATAGTCACCTTCTTTGAAATCAATCGCATAATTGTGTTTAATAAACAATTCCTTTATATGAGGCCATGTTTCAAACAGATTCTTAAGATTTGCATCTTCAGACGAAACTTCATATGCATTCTCGAATCTATCTTTTGCGATTTGATTGATTGAATAATAATCGTTATTTTGCTGATAATAGTATTTTCTAATTGGTTCACCAAATGAGATATAATGCAACTTGAACGGACTTTTCGACCATTCTTCTTCTGTCAATGTCGGATGTTGCAATGTGTATTCTCGCATTGTTTTCCACTTTCGAATTTCTTCGTCACTCCATCTGTTTTCAAAACATCTGGTAAGCAGCTGTAGTATCCTTTTGTTTGACGAAATGGACATATTAATAGCATCTTCTATATATTCATTTGGCACAGCATCTTCATTTAACTCAAACTTATTTGCCAACGCAACCATTTCTTGGTTAAACATTCTGTCCTCTGAAAACAGGGTTGACTTGTCCAGCGCATCTCCTAGTTCAGAATCTGCAAGTATATAAACCCTCTTTCCCCTATAGCTAGTTCGGCATTTTCTCCCCATCGCTTGAACAATAGTTTTAGTGGCGAAAATTTTTACATCTCGAAGATTTGAGAACGATTTATTCCGAAATTTAGCTCTTTCATTACTCTTGTTTATACTATTGTAGGACAAGACAATCTCTTTCATCTTATCAGTATATGATATAGCCTTTTTTTGAAACAAGTATTCCATTTGAAACACTCTATTAATGGCTGTTTCTTCTTCCCCATCGCACTGATAAACAAGTAAAGTTGGTTTGTCTAGATAAATACCCTCAATATCCATTTCGGACTTGTTTTCCCTTGTATTGTTGATTTTTATCACTTCATTTTGCCTATTTGCCGGTATACTATATTGTAAATTTTGTCCAGCGCCAATTGTGGCATAGGTAGAAATGATGAATCTTCTTTTACCTTCGCTTAAAGCATCTATCAATTCTTTTTTCTGCTCATCAAAATTATTTGAATCAAGAACGGTACAAATACTTTCTTCAAAAGGAACGCCCTTTTCAGCGGATAATAACTTATATAGTTCAAACAAAGTATTTTGATCAAAATCCCCATCGTTCTTTTTCAAGGCTTTTGAAAACAACGCCAAATATGATTGCAGGTTGTTATCTAAAAACTGCTTAAAGGCCAAAACCGCTTTGAAGTATCTAACTTCTTTATAAATATCATTATTGTAAGATGTTATATTATGAGCATGGTTAACAACGTCTTTATCGGTATAAATGCTTGACCAATTTGGCAAATCTTTAGAAGAAGTTTCTGTTAAATCTACAACAATTTCAACCTTTTCGAATCCTGATGTTTGGTTTTCAAAGTCTTTCTTAAGTCTCTCTTTGTCTTCCGTTGTAAGTTTTATAAAGTTCTCTCCCAATTTCCATTCTAAATAGTCAATATCATAATTGCCTAATACAGTTTTAAATGTCGCAGTTGCAGATATTCCTACTACTTTTGAAAGTGTACAAATCGTAAATAAAATACTCTCAGGTGTATCTTCGAAGACGAATTTTCTTATGATGGTTGTATTATCATGAGAATAATCATCGCAAAAATCATAATGACTAAATCCTGTTGCATAAAAGGAAAAGTCATCAATTATATCAACAGTATTGCTCGTTTTTGTCCTAAATCGATTGCTATATGTCAATGCCATTTCTCGGATAATCCTATTACTGTCTCCCTGCAAATGAAACGAATCAAGGACCGTGTCAATGGCATGATATTCTGTAAATTCTCCATACGACATTCCATCTTCTTCGTTTTGTATTTTGTTTTTACGGTAACTATATGCCAAGATGGCAACAAATCGCGCAAAGTGCGAAATGGCTCCTTTGATTTTGTTTAATGCGTTGTATAAAGGATCGTCTAATTGGCCTTTTGGTACGAGTGATAATGTGTTTAAATTCTTTTTCTTGTCGTACTCAACCACGACATCTTCTTTTCCTGTTGTGTAATTGTTATGTGTAAAGTCAGAGAACAAAACGACCCGCTTCTCTTCAAATCCAAGAGACTTATGATGCTGTAAGAGATGATGTTCTTTTGAAATGTCATCAAAGATTCTTATGTTTTTTTCTAAAGCATGCCTATGGCTTGGTCTATTCTCAATATTTTCCCAAATATTAGATGGTATGGATGCTTGATTGTCAAGGCAAATCTTTATATTTCGAAATAGGTCTATGTAATCAATGCTCTTATTTAGTCCATTTTGGACAATCATATCTTGAATATCCTTCTTAGTAGCATCAAACTCATCTATAAAGACAAGAGAGTTTCTAAAAAAGGAAGTCTCGTAAAGCCTTACACTTTTCTCGATGATTGTGTCGTATTTGTTTATCAATTTCTTCATCGTAATGAAGAAAACTCTTTTTTCTTCCGAAAAGACAATCGGATACAATTCTCCTACCCATTGCCAATCTTTGTCATTCTTTATGGCATTGAGTTTTTCTGACTTTTTCTTGAATTTTCGAGAAAGAGTTTTGCTAATTAAGTATCTGAAATTTCTTTCTATATCTCCAAAAGCATCGGGCTTGTTTACCCCAGCTGTTATTAAAGCATCAAAACTCCTAAACTCTTCCGAAAATCGTATTTCACTTATCTTTATGTCTTTCTTTATTCTATTAAAATTCTTGATTGCATGTTCGGTGTTAGAAAGAACTCTAAAAACAGAGTCTTTTAAATCAGAATCTTTATCTAATTCTTTTATCAAATCGTTATACGGATCATCTAAGTTCTTTTTTAACGTGGTGACAAAGAATATCTTTTTGTCTTGATTCTGTTTTAGGTAACTCTTAATAAACTGAAGGACATTGTATGTTTTCCCTGTGCCAGTTGGCATATCCAATAGTAACAAGCCCGTATCCTTCGTATTATCTAAACAATATCTCTTTAATAACTCTATCATGGAATCAAGTTTTCAAATTACTCTATAATCTTTATGTTCTGAACGAGTACATGCCAAACAAAAACATCATTATAAAAAATCGCCGTCCCCGTAGAGGCGTGCCACGGCGCGCCTCTACTAAGAACGGCAATTCATTTCGGAGAATTACTTCTCAATCTCCTTCTTCAGTCTCTCCGTCAGCATGGGGACAATCTTGTGAAGGTCTCCAACGATGCCGAGGTCGGCAACGCTGAAGATGGGCGCGAACTTGTCCTTGTTGATGGCGATGATGAAGTCGGACTCTTCCATACCGGCCAAGTGCTGGATGGCGCCGCTGATACCACAAGCCATGTAAAGGTTCGGGCGGACGGTCTTACCCGTCTGACCCACCTGACGCTCGTGAGGCATCACGCCGTTGTCGACCATGGCACGGCTCGACGAAACCTGTCCGCCAAGCACATCGGCCAAAGCCTGCAACTTGTCGAAGCCTTCCTTGTTGTGGACGCCACGACCGCCGGAGACCAAAATCTTGGCATCGGCGATGTCGACCATAGCCTTGTCTTCCTTGATGGTCTCAACGAGTTTCACCTTGAACTTGCTGGTGTCGAACTTCGGCACAAAGGCGGTGACCACGCCTTGGCGGCCTTCTTGACGTTGACGCTTCTGCATCACGCCAGGACGCACGGTCGACATCTGCGGACGGGTGTTGGGGCAAATGATGGTGGCCATCAGGTTGCCGCCGAAAGCGGGACGCGTCATGCGGAACTGCGGCTCGCCGTTGCTCTTCTCGTCGCTGACGACTTCGAGCTTGGTGCAGTCTGCGGTCAGACCGGTCTTCAGACGCGAAGCGATACGCGGAGCCATATCACGGCCAATGGTGGTGGCACCATAGAGCACGATGTTGGGGCAACGCTCCTTGACGATCTGGTCGACGACCTGCGAGTATTGCTCACTCAAGTAGTCT
>CACYHX010000027.1 GCA_902774365.1 uncultured Bacteroidia bacterium
CGAGTGCGGCGTGCCGATCTTCTGCCCCGCCTTCAGCGACAGCTCGGCTGGCTTCGGCATCGGCAAGCACCAGTGGCTCCGCAAGAAAGCCGGCAAGCCCTACGTCAGCATCGACTCGGTGGCCGACTTCCTCGAACTCACCGAAATCAAGATGAACAGCCCTCAATCGGGCCTCTTCATGGTCGGTGGCGGCACGCCCAAGAACTTCGCACAAGACACCGTCGTCTGCGCCGAAATCCTGGGTCACGAAGTGCCCATGCACAAATATGCCATCCAAATCACCGTGGCCGACGTGCGCGACGGCGCCTGCTCGTCAAGCACGCTGCTCGAGGCTGGCTCATGGGGCAAGGTGAGCGAGGAATTGCAACAGATGGTCTATGCCGAAGGCACCACTGTCATCCCCGCCATCGTCAGCTACGCCTACCACAACGCACCGTGGAAGGACCGCGAGTATAAGAACTGGCAGAAGTTATACAAGTAATCCACAATAATGTGGGCTACACAACACTCAACCCTTAACCGTCATGGCGGAGGAACATCCGCCATCTCCCAAGCACGAAGACATATTCCGTATGCTTAGGAGATTGCGGGTCAAGCCCGCAATGACGGTTAAAGGTGGGTTTATTGCCCGATTAATACCATCATGGACATCAGCATCTTCCTTGAACCCGTTCCCGAAAAGTGTTTCGGCAAGAGTTTCCGACCCGGCAAGAAGACCTTGGGCGAGACCATCAACATCTTCCGCAACGAGGATGAATTCCCCAGCCTCGAAGGCGTCAGTTTGGCCATCGTCGGCGTCAAGGAAGAACGAGGCACGGTCGACAACAAAGGCTGCGCCGACGGCGTGGACTACATCCGCAAGGCCCTCTATCCCCTTTTCGACCACTGGCCCGACATCCACATCGTCGACTTGGGCAACGTGAGAATCGGCAAGGACCTCAACGACACTTATTATGCCGTCAACCAGGTGCTTACTGAGTTGATGAAAAACAAAATCGTGCCCATCATCATCGGAGCGGGACAAGACCTCACCTACACGATGTACCAGGTGTATGAGCCCACGGGCAAGCTCATCAACATCACCGCCGTCGACCCTATGTTCGACATCGGCAACGACAAGGAATCGCTGAACTCACATTCCTACTTAAGCCATATCATCCTTCACCAGCCCAACTTTCTGTTCAACTTCACCAACATCGGCTACCAGTCGTATTATGTTGACACAGAGAATATTGAGTTGATGAAACAACTGCTCTTCGATGCCTATCGCTTAGGCAACATCAAGCAAAACATCGAATTGGCCGAGCCGCTCATCCGCAATGCCAACCTGTTGAGTTTCGACATCGCGGCCATCCGTGCCGCCGACGCCCCAGGCGTGAAAAACGCCTCGCCCAACGGCTTCAACGGCGAAGAGGCCTGCCGCATGACACGCTATGCCGGACTGAGTTACAAGCTCTCGTCGGTCGGCTTTTTCGAGTACAACCCCCACTACGATATCAATTCGCGCACGGCCAACCTCATCGCCGAGATGATTTGGTATTTCATCGAAGGCTTCTCGATGCGCCAAGACGACATCCCCACCTTGGAGAGCAACGACTTCAAGCGTTATATCGTGCAAATCGGTGAAAACCAAAACGATATCGTCTTCCTCTGCCATAAGACCACGGGCAAATGGTGGATGGACATGTCGTTCCTGCAAAACAACGACCAACGTTACGAGCGGCATCATTTCATCCCCTGCTCAAAGGAAGACTACGACCAAGCCATGCACAACGAACTGCCTGACAAGTGGTGGCAGTTTTACCAGAAGCTGATGTGATTTTGGGGATTCGCTTCGCGAAGAAATCTGTAAAAAATCTATTTCAAAATCATAGAAAATCTTTCCCTCAAAAACTGATTTTGAAAGATTTTATATTTTATTTTTGAACGATTTCTTGCCGTAGGCAATTCCAAATTAGTATCTTTGCCGCCAAATTTTCCAGCAATGAAAAAAGCATTATCTATTTTTACTCTTTTGCTCCTGATGGCCGCTACGATGCAGGCCCAGGAGAAGAAACCCGATTGGATGAGATGGCACTATCTCTCCGAGGAAGAAATGCATGACACCTCGCGTGGCATGAACTTCGTCGAGACCGACCCGCCTACGGGCGAGCCGCGTTTCGTGGCCGAGTTTGAACCCATGCAGGGCGTGATGATACGCTACCCACTGGGCATCCCGACGAGCCTCGTGGCACAGCTCTCCAACAACTGCCGCGTATATTGCATCGTCAGTAATTCGCAGCAAAGCCAAGCACAGAGCAGCTTCCAAAGCGCTGGCGTCAACATGAGTAATGTGAGTTTCGTCAACGCCTCGACCGATTCCTATTGGGTGCGCGACTACGGCCCGTGGTACATCTTCGAGGACCGCAACCCCGCCATCGTCGACAACGTTTACAACCGTCCGCGTCCCAATGACGACAACATCTCGGGCGTGTTCGCCACCTACTGGGACATCCCCATGTACGGCATGAACCTCCAGCACACCGGCGGCAACATGATGGAAGATGGTCGCGGCCACGGCGTGAGCGACAACCTCGTGCTTCAGGAAAACAGCAACAACGAGACCAATGTCCGCAACAAGATGCGTGACTACCTCGGCATCGACCCCTATCACATCACCATCGACCCACAAGGCGACTACATCGCCCACGTGGACTGCTGGGGCAAGTACCTCGCTCCCGACAAGATCTTGATTGCTCGTCTGCCTCAGTCCAACTCGCACTATGCCGACTACGAAGAAGTGGCCAACTACTTCGCCTCCACCAACTGCTGCTGGGGCTATCCTTATCGCGTGTATCGTGTGGACGAGCCAGGCGGAAACACCTTGGCGCCCTACACCAACAGCCTTATCTTGAACAAGACCGTATATGTGCCGCTGGGTAGCAACAACACCTACAACGACAACGCCTTGGCCGTGTATCAAGAGGCCATGCCTGGCTACAACATCGTTGGCGTGGCCAACAGCAGCTACTACTCAGGATGGGAGAATACGGACGCTCTGCACTGCCGTACCCGTGGCGTGATGGACTTCAACATGCTCTTCGTCGACCACCGCAACGTGCTCTTCGGCGAGCAGGCATGGCAAGACTCCATCGCCGTGGTGAGCAAGTTCATCGCTTACAGCGGTGCCGAACTGAAGCAAGACTCACTCCTCGTTTATTATAGCATCGACAACGGCGCCTATCAGGTGGCCCACATGACCGCCACGGGCAACCCCGACGAGTATGTCGGCTACATCAAAGGCTATCAAGGCGAATCGAGCATCGACTACTATGTGTTTGGTGCCGATGAATCGGGACATCGCTACACGCAGCCCGTCTTTGCCGACCTCGACCCGCACCATTTCACCATGGAGGCACATGAGCCTACGCCGCAAGGCGAGTTGGTCGTCACTCCACAAACGCTGACGTTTGAGGCCTTCCCCGAGACACATTCCTTCCTCATCACGAATGAAACCAACAATGCGGTCAGCATCAGCTCCATCACCATGCAGCCTGACAACACCCTGTTGATTCTTTCACACGCTGGTTTGCCCACGACTTTGCAACCCAACCAGTCCATGGAAGTGGAAGTATCATTGAATGGCATGGGATATAAAGGCTATTACACCTATATCATCAATATTGCGACCTCGTTGGGTAACCGACAAGTGACCGTCAACGTCAATGAAGAGGCTTGGGATGAAGGCTTGATGCTGTGGCCCATGCAGGGACTCACCTTCGGCCCTAACACATCGACAACCCAAACCTTCTACCTGAAAAACACCAACGCCTTGCAAAGCATCACGTTGAACGCAGTTTACGAAGACGGCAGCAACCATTTCAACATGGTACCGAGTCACACCCTGCCTTACAGCATCCAAGCTGGAGAGATGTTTGCCGTAACCGTCACCTTGATTGACTTCCCCGAACAGGAAACCACAGCCAACGTCTTCGTGGACTGCTCCGACTACGCCCAAAGCACTACTTACTTCACCATCGGTGCCTTCCCGCCTGCGCCGCAAGGCGAACTCGTGATTACACCCGACACTTTGTGGTACGAAAACATGGGTGAGGTGAGATCGTTCGTCGTCAACAATGGAACCAACGATGCCGTAGTCCTCGAAGACATCATCACCGAAGAAAGTGCTCTGATTGTCGAAGATTTCACTACACCCTATACACTGCAAGCCGGACAAAACGTCACCGTTGCGATAAGGTTACAGACACCTCCCGCAAAAGACGACTATTTCATCCGTGACATCAACGTACAGACCTCGTTGGGCGAACGCCATGTCACTGCCATGCTCAAAAAGACCGCCTTCGATTACGGCTTGATGGTCGTTGGCTCACCTACAATAGAAATAGTCAACGAAAATGGTGCTGAAGGCGTGTTGACCAACCGCAATTATGGCACAAATACTCCTATTGAGATCTATTCCATCACCGAAGACGGAACCAATTACCTGAACATCGTTCCGCAGCACACCCTGCCTTACACCTTGCAGTCTTCCGACTTCTTTACCGTGATGTTCTACGCCAACTCACCCGCCAAAGGCACGGTGAACACCATGGTGTATGTGGAGTCAAGTGACAGACGCTGTGAGTTCGGTGTCACCATTGAAGACAGCCTGCTGAGCATCCATGAACTCTCCGCCGAGACCAAGCTCTACCCCAACCCGACCACGGGCCAGTTTACCGTGGAAGGCGCGAATGTGGCCAAGGTGGAGGTCTTTAACCTCGTCGGACAAAAAGTCCATCATGCCGAAGGCCGCGTGGTCAATATCGATGCAAGCGACTGGAACAAGGGCATCTATCTGGTCAACATCATCGAGCAGAATGGTGCCGTCGTGACCAAGAAATTGGTGGTGAGATAAAATCAACATTGTAGAGACGCGGCGCGCCGCGTCTCTACAATATCGAATAAATAATCCCGAAGCACGTTGCTGTTTCGGGATTATTTGGTATTTTTGCTAGCAAATCTAACTATTACCATGAAACAAACCATCCTTTCCGTATTATTATCGTTATTCTTTGTAGTTACTTCTTTTGCGCAAAATAGCATTTTCAATCATAGAAGAGGTCTTTTGAATGAAAAAACAAGTAGCTTCCATTTTTTGGAGACCAATCCTCCAATAGGAGAACCTCGTTTTGTGGCGGAATATGAGCCAATGCAAGGGGTGATGATACGCTATCCTCTAGGTATTCCTGAAAGTTTGGTCGCTGACTTTGCCAATAATTGTCATGTATATTGCATTGTGATGGACAGTTGTCAAAATGACGCATACCAAACTTTCGTTGATGTTGGCGTCGATATGAATCGGGTGACCTTTGTCAATGCACCCACAGACGACTTTTTTATTCGAGACTATGGACCTTGGTATATCTTTGAAGACAAGGAGCCTGCCATTGTTGATAATCTATACTATCCTGAATGGCGTCCTAAAGACGACAGTATTCCTTTTGTGTTTTCCGATTTTTGGAATATTCCCATCTATGAGACAAACCTCTTTTATGAAGGCGGCAACATGATGGAAGATGGTCGTGGACATGGTGTTAGTGATAATCGAGTGTTGTCTACAAACAACAATGATGAAGAAAACCTTCGTACTATAATGCGTAATTATCTTGGTATTGACCCTATTCATCTCGTTAGTCCAAACAACTACTATCCTCACGTGGATTGCTGGGGTAAATTTCTTGCTCCTGACATCATACTCATCGCCAAAGTACCCGAAAACGACCCTGTTTATTCTGATTTCGAAGAAGTTGCTAACTATTTTGCCACTACAAATTGTTGCTGGGGTTATCCTTATAGGGTTTATCGCGTCGATATACCCAGGGATGGATGGAATAGTGTCGCTCCTTATACCAACAGCCTTATTCTCAATAAGACCGTATATTTGCCAATAAGAGATGACAGCATCTTAGATCAGAATGCAATAGCGGTCTATCAAGGAGCTATGCCAGGTTATGATATTGTACCAGTAAGTGGCTGCGACAGCTATCCTTGGCAACCTGGTGATGCCCTGCATTGCCGCACCCGTGGCGTGATGGACTTCGATATGCTTTTCGTGGACCACCGTAACGTGCTCTTTGGCGAGCAGGCTTGGCAAGATTCCATCCCGGTGGTGTCAAAGTTTATTGCTTACAGTGGACAAGACCTAAAGCAAGACTCGCTCTTAGTATATTACAGTATCGATAACGGTACTTATCAAGTAGCCCATATGACCCCCACAGGCAACCCTGATGAGTATGTCGGTTATATAAAAGGGTATCAACTTGGTTCACAGATTGACTATTATGTGTTTGGCTCTGACGAATCAGGGCACCGCTACACGCAACCCGTTTTCGCCGACCTCGACCCACACCATTTTACCATTGAGTTGCATCAAGCTATCAACGAGCTCTCTTCTGAAGCCAAGCTCTACCCCAACCCAACCACGGGCCAATTCACCGTGGAAGGTGCCAACATCAACAAGGTGGAGGTCTTTAACCTCGTCGGACAGAAGGTCTACGAACAAAAAGACAGTAAAGTCGTCAACATTGACGCCACCGATTGGAATAAGGGCATCTATCTGGTCAATATCATTGAAAAGAATGGTGCCGCAGTGACCAAGAAATTGGTGGTGAGATAACATTGTGTAGAGACGTAGCACGCTACGTCTTTACAAATCGAACAAATAATCCCGAAGCACGATGTTGTTTCGGGATTATTTGGTATTTTTGCGCCCATTAAAATGGTATCCTTATGAAGAAAATAAGCATCTTATTATCAGTGTGTTGCCTTATCGCCTTGGCTTCATGCCAGAAGAAAAACGCCCCGCTGTTTCGCGGCGACTACAGCTTCAAGACCTCGGGCAGCGTGACCTTGGACGAAATCAACGCCGAAGACGAGCCCTCAACCTATACGGTCAGTCTGCCCAACGAAATCGGGCAATTGGAAATCAGCGACTTGGGCAACGGCAGAGACAGCGTGCTCGTGGTGATGAACACCATGGGCGGTGAGGTCGTGGTCACCCATGCCTTTTGCAAGGACAACGAAATCTTCCTGAAAGACTTCACGAAGAATACCCTACTCTTCACCGGCGACTCGCTCACCTTGAAGAACGACCTGCGTGTCCATGCCACGGGACAGATGTATGAGGACAACACGCTCATCCTCAACATGATCTACGAAGGCGAAGCCGAAACCAACGAGCGCACCTTTGAAATCTACGGCGACAACATCCGCATGGCTGCGATAAGAAACTAATGCTATGAAAAACAAACCTATCCTTTGGCTCTTGCCTCTATTACTGATGGGTTGCGCCGACACCGACCCGAGCCAACTCAAGGAGCGACTCATCGGCGGTAATGCCGAGGAGCGTGTCATCGCCGTGGGCGTGCAACAGATCGACACCATGGGAGGCTTGGTGCGCAACAGCTATCCGGGCTACTTGGAGGAGGGCAACAGCGTCGACATCAGCTTCAAGTATGGCGGCACCTTGCAAACACTCAACGTGAAGGAGGGTAGCATGGTGCGCAAGGGACAAGTGTTGGCACGTGTGGCCTCGCCGCAGATGGAGAGCACACAACGCTCGGCACAAGCCACCCTCGAACAGGCTCAAGACGCCTACGACCGCCTGAAGAAGGTACACGACAACGGCAGCCTCCCCGAAATCAAATGGCGCGAAATGGTGGCCAACCTCGAGAAAGCAGAAGCCGCCCTCGACCTGGCTAACGCCATGCTGGCCGACAATACCGTCACAGCACCGTTCGAGGGCACCGTCACCAACCTAAATGCCGTGAAGGGCGAGAGCATCACCCCGCTGAAACCCGTCATGCGCATCATCAGCACCGAGGGCCTGGTGGTGAAAATCAGCGTGCCGGAGAACGAAATTGCCAAGGTGCAACTCGGCGACGAGGCACAAATACTTATCCCCGCCCTCAACAACCGCCGTTGCAAAGGCCATATCATAGAAAAGAACATGACCGCCTCGCTGCTCACGCATAGCTACCCTGTCAAAGTGCTCATCGACGACCGCGACAAGGCTTTCACCCCTGGCATGATTGCCAAAGTGGTGTTGAGTTCGGATGTCGACAACGGTATCGTCGTCCCTGCCAACGCGGTTTTAATCAATAACGACGGCAAGTTCGTGTGGGTGGCCAAAGACGGTCGTGCAACACGACAAAGCATCACCATCTCGGGCTATTCGGGCACGGGTGTGGTGGTGAGCGAAGGCTTGCATAGCGGCGACATCGTCATCGTGGAAGGATATCAGAAAGTCAGTGAAGGGATGAAGGTGAGTTATGAGTAAGTTAAAGGAAAGAGGCATCATCAGCGGCAGCATACTGCGCCAAAAAATCGTCTGGATTGTCGTGGCTGTCATCGTGGCCTTTGGCATCTATGCCCTCGTCGACATGAAGAAAGACGAATTTCCTGCCTTCACCATCCGCACCGGCATCGTGGCGGGCATATACCCTGGCGCCAACTCAGAGGAGGTGGAGGCCCAACTCACCAAGCCCTTGGAACAGCTGTTGTTCGTCATGCCTGAGGTGGACCGCAAAAACACCTATTCCATCACCAAGGAAGGGATGTGCTATATCTACGTCGGCCTCGACCTTTCTGTGAAAGACAAGGACATGGCCTGGTCGAAGATCCGTCATAAAATCAACGAGTCAAAGGCTCTGAGCTTTCCTGCAGGTGTGTTGGCCATCGCCGTCATCGACGACTTCGGCAACACTTCTTCGCTCCTCATCGCCATGGAATCGGCCGACAAGACCTACCGCGAGATGCACGGCTACACCGACGACCTCACGCACCGCCTACGCGCCATCCCCGAGATGGGCAACGTGCGCGTGATGGGCGAACAAAACGAGGAAATCGCCGTCATCGTCGACAAGGAAAAACTCTCGTTCTACGGCATCAGCCCCAACACCTTGATGCTGCAATATGCCACACAGGGCCTGCTGACCACCACGGGCACCATGGAGGGCGACGACTTCGACCAGCCGCTCCACATCGAGAATCCCATGGTCAGCGAACAGGAACTCGAAGAACAAATCATCTACTCCGATGCGGCGGGCAACACCATCCGCCTGCGCGACGTGGCCACCGTCGAACGCCGCATGGCCGAGTCGTCAAAAGTGGTCAACTACAACGGACACGATGCCTTGATTATCAGTGTGGAGATGCGCAAGGGCTACAATATCGTGGCTTTTGGAAGAGAGGTGGAGAAGGTGCTTTCCGAGTTCAAGGCCACCCTGCCCGACAGCGTGGAGCTCTACCGCATCACCGACCAACCCAAGGTGGTGCAGAAGTCGGTCAACTCTTTCCTCCGCGACCTGCTCATCTCCATGATCGTCGTCATCGTGGTCATGCTGCTGCTCTTCCCCTTCCGCACGGCCCTCATCGCCAGCTCGGGACTGCCCATCTGCACGGCATTCAGCATCGGGATGATGTATCTCTTTGGCATCGAGTTGAACACCGTCACCTTGGCGGCACTCATCGTCGTGCTGGGTATGATTGTAGACGACTCCATCATCAACATCGACGGCTACATCGACAAGCTGAGCCAAGGCTACAAGCCCTTCGATGCCGCAGTGAGCAGCGCCAAGGAGCTGTTTATGCCCATGTTTATCGCCACGGCCGCCATCGCCTGCATGTTCTTCCCGATGACACGCATCATCACCGGTCCTTTGGGCGACTTTGTGCAGCTTTTCCCTTGGACCGTGGCCTTCTCGCTGATGGCCTCCTTGGCCTACGCCATGCTCGTCATCCCCGGACTTGAAATCATGTTCATCAAGCCGGAAGACAAGCCACGGCACAATGGCTTCGTGAGGGCGCAGATGCGGTTTTTCGGCTTCCTGCAACGCCTCTACGACAAGATGCAAAGCCACTGTTTCAAGCATCCTCATTTTACCATTGGCTTAGGCGTCGGTTCCATCGTCCTCGGCGTGCTGATGTTCTTGGCCTTGAACGTGCAGATGATGCCTATGGCCGAGCGCGACTGCTTCGCCGTCGAGATTCGTCTGCCCGAAGGCAGCAGCTTAGAAGCCACCACGCGGGTCAGCGACTCGTTGCAGCACATGATGCTGACCGACAAGCGCGTCACCTCAGTGACGGCCTTCATCGGCGAGACCGCACCACGTTTCCATGTGACCTACTCGCCCAGCATACCCGCGTCCAACCTGGCGCAGCTGGTTGTCAACACCACCTCGAAACAGACCACCGAAGCCCTGCTGAAGGAATGGGACGACAAGTATTCCTATTACTTTCCGGAAGCTTACGTGCGTTTCCGCCAGCTTGACTATCAAGCCGTCTCGACACCCGTGGAAATCTATGTCTATGGCAAAGACTACAGCAAGACTGCACCCGTGGCGCAGCAAATCAAGGACTACATGCTCACCCTCGACAAGGAACTGCGTTGGGTGCATACCGACTACGACGAGCTGCTGTCGTCGGTCAAAGTGACCATGAAGCCCGAGGAATGTGCCCGTCTGGGCATCACCAAAGGCATCCTCTCCCTTGACTTGGCCAGCAGCCTCAACGGCCAGCCCTTGACCACCGTCTGGGAAGGCGACAGAGGCATCCCCGTGAAGTTGTATTCCCAAAAGAACTACGACCCCAACGACTACGAGTCCGTACAAAACCAAATCATCCCCACGATGGTGCCTGGCACCAACGTGCCGCTCCGTCAGGTGGCCGACATCAGCCCCGATTGGCATCCCGCGCAGCTGGTACACCGCAACGGCAAAAATGTCATCACCGTGGCTGCCGACATGAAGTTTTGGAAGCCACAGACGGTGAGCATGAAGAAGATACAGCAGTATATCAACACGGAAGTCGTGCCCAACCTGCCCGAGGGCGTGAGCATCGAATATGGCGGGCTGTCGTCGCTCAACACCATGGTCATCCCACAGCTGTTGTGGAGCCTCATCGCTGCCATCGTGGTGCTTTTGGCGTTCCTAGTGGCCTATTTCAAGAAAGTCAACTTGGCCGTGCTCACCTTGGGTTCCAGCACCTTGTGCATGTTTGGCGCTTTCTTCGGCGAGTGGCTCTTTGGACTCGACTTCGGCATGACCTCCTTGCTGGGTGTCGTCAGCCTCATCGGTATCATCATGCGCAATGGCATCGTCATGTACGAATATGCCGAGACACTCCGCACCGACGAGGGTCTGCCCACCAAGGAAGCCGCCATGAAAGCCGGCAGCCGCCGCATGAGACCCATCTTCCTCACTTCGGCCACCACCGCCTTGGGTGTGCTGCCGATGATTATCTCACGCAACCCGCTCTGGATGCCCATGGGCGTCGTCATCTGCTTCGGCGTGGTGCTTTCAATGGTCATCATTTTGGCCGTGATGCCGGTGATGTATTGGCAAATCTTTAGAAAGAGTAAGTCATGAAGAAGTATATCATCATAGTATGTCTGTTGCTGGCAAAGTCAATCTTTGCACAAGAGCCTAACAAAACACGGCTTTCTGTGCAAGACTGCATCGACATGGCCTTGGAGAACAACATCGAACTGAAAAACAGCCAGTTGGAAATCGACAAGGCGAGAGCAACGAAAAACGAAGCCAGAGCAGAATTCTTCCCCACCGTGTCGGCACAAGCCATAGGCTTTGACGCGCTGAACCCTTTGCTTAACTTCAGCATCGAGGACATCGACAACGCGCAACTGAGACAGATTCTTTACACCCTCTACGCCGAATATGGCGCCAATATGGGTTTGGACAAGGAGTATTCCCTTATACAAAACGGCGTGATACTCAATGCCATGGCAACTGAACCCATCTATGCCGGTGGCCGCATCCGCAACGGCAACAAACTCGCCAAACTAGGCATCGAAGCCGCTGAACTTCAGGAAAAGGTGAAAGAAGACGAGGTGCGTTTGCAAACCGAACAGCTGTATTGGCAAATCGTTGCCCTGCAAGAAAAGGTGACGACCCTCGATATGCTCGATCGGCTGCTCGACACCTTGGACAAGGACCTTGCGGGTGCCATTGAAGCAGGCTTGGCCATGCCCACCGACCAATTTAAACTGCGCGTAAAGCAAAATGAGAGCCAACTCAACCGCAAGAAGCTGAACGACGGCATCACCCTGCTCAAGATGGCCATGGGGCAGTACATCGGCACTGACTGGCAGACGATGACGCTCACCGACACCTTAGGCCTGGAAATCGAGCCTACGACTTACTATCATGTGGCCAACGAAGCCGTCGCCTCGCGCAACGAAAGCCACCTCCTTGACCTCTCGCTGCGGGCCGAAGACCTGAAAAAGAAGATGACCCTCGGCGAAGCCTTGCCGTCATTGTTGGTGGGCGGCAGCGCAAGCTACCACACCATCTTCGAGCACTCAAGGCCTAATGCGATGGTCTTCGCCATGCTACAGATACCCATCACTGACTGGCACAAGACCTCATACAAGCTAAAGAAACACGACCTCGACGCCGAGATGGCCGAGAACAAGCGCCGCGACCTCACCGAGAAGATGGAGATGCAGACCAACCAAGCCTGGTTTAACCTTGAGCAGAGCTGGCTGCGCATCACCATGGCGCAGACCGCCCTCAGCGACGCCGAAGCCAACCTGAAGATCACGGAAGACTATTATGAGGCCGGACTGGTGGCCTTGTCGGACGTGCTCGAAGCCCAGACCCTCCTCAAGCAAAGCCGCGACGAGTTGACCGACAGCCGTGTAGAGTATCGGTTAAGCTTAGTGAATTATCAGCAATTGACTGGATATTGATGTGAACTGCAAAATACCCCTATCACAATATATGCAAAACCGCCGCAAAGGCGCAAAACCTCTGCAGCGGTCGCATTCATAAGGTCACGGCATCATTTGGCCGGTTCCCACTTGCAGCGGACGGGCGACACGATGGCGCCTTCCTTCTTCAGGGCATCGAAGGCCTTGTCGACCACTTTGCGGTCGAGACCTGTCACTTCAGCGATTTTTCCCGCGTTGACGGGTGCGCCAATCTCGCGCATGGCTTGCAGAACTTGATCTTTTGCTTCCATTGTATTCTGTTTTTTGATGGTTGTTCTTATTTGAGCATGTTTTCAATGTCAGCCTCCATGTCCTCGGGCTTGGCCACAGGCGCAAAACGCTTGATGAGGCTGCCGTCCTTGGAGATGAGGAATTTGGTGAAGTTCCAGCGCACACCGCCTTCTTCGCGGCCTTCAGATTTGCTCAAGCCGTCCACAAGCATCATTGTAGCCTTGTCTTTCAGACCGTGGATTTCTTCGGTCGGTACTTGTTGTGTCAGATATTTGAAGATGGGATGGGCGTTCTCGCCGAAGACGTCGATTTTCTTCATCAGCGGGAAGGTCACGCCGTGGTTGAGGCGGCAGAACTCGGCAATTTCCTCGTCGGTACCAGGCTCCTGGTGCTTGAACTGGTCGCAGGGGAAGCCGAGAATCACCAGACCTTGGTCTTGGTACTTCTTGTAGAGGGCTTCCAAGCCGTCGTATTGGGGAGTGAAACCGCACTTCGAGGCGGTGTTGACAATCATGAGGACCTTGCCCTTGTATTGGGCCATGTCCACTTCTTCGCCCTTGTTGTTCAGGGCCTTAAAGTCATAAATCGTAGCCATTTCTTTAGTGTTTATTGATTTGTTTATTGTTGTTTTAGTCCTTCGATAAGTTTGTCGAGCGTGGGGATCATTCTGACAAATTCTTCCTCTTCGCCCGAGATTTTGATGATTTCGTCACTAAGGCAGTCGGGGATGTGCTTGGCCTGCTCGCGCATGGCGATGCCTTTTTTCGTCAACGAGACGATGCGTTGGCGGGTGTCTTCCTTACCTTTGGCACGCTTGACCAACCCTGCTTTTTCCATGCGCTGCAGGAGCGGCGTGACGGTGTTGGTTTCCAAAAACAGCTTGTGCGCGATGTCGTTCACCGGTTGCTTGTCCTGCTCCCACAAGACTAATAATACAAGGTATTGCGGGTAGGTGATGCCAAGCGGGTCAAGATAAGGGTGATAAGTTCCCATCGTGAGGCGCGCCGCCGTGTAAAGCCGGAAGCAAAGTTGATTGTCCAATTTGAGTTGTTCGTATGCCATCTTTCAATTTATATCGTTCACGATGCAAATATACAACTTTATTTTTATATCGCAAACGATATTTTAAAAAAGTTGAAAAAAATCCGCAACCCCAGTTTTTGCCCGAGTAGAGGATTTTGAGATTAAAAATAGACGACTGTCCCAATAGGTTGGTCAAGCAAACAAATGGAGTCGCGTTCGGCGATGTCGTGCGCGACGCTATCGGGTTCCGTCCAAGCGTGTGGCGCAAGACTAAACTTGTCATGATGCACGGTGAACACTTGTTTTGGGTGCAAGTCCAAAATGGCTTGTTCAAGGTCTGCGGGCATCAAATGGATGTTGGCCCAGTCCTTGTTGTATTGTCCGTTCTCCATCAAGGCCAAATCCACCGAACCGAATCGTTCATAGATTTCCTTGAAACGACCGTCATAACCGCCGTCACCACCCACATACACCTTTCTGCCGCCCGACTCGACCATAAAGGATGCCCATAATGTCTGGTTCCTTTTGAACAGACGATTTGAGAAGTGACGCGTAGGTAAGCAGGTGATATTATCAGCCTTCTCGTACCAGTCCATTTCGGTGATGTGTTGCGGGTCGTATCCCCAGTATTCCAAATACTCCGCCACGCCTAGCGGACACACCACATGCTTCACTTTGTCCTTCAAGTCGCGCAAAGTGGCATAATCCAAATGGTCCCAATGCTCGTGGGTGACAATCAGCACGTCAATTTCGGGCATGTCGTCGGGCGAATAGATGTCCGTACCCTTAAACGGATGCATCATCACCGTCACGGGCAACTCCATCTTTAGCACTGGGTCCACCAGATAGCGCTTGCCGTCCAAGCAGAACAAATAGGATGAATGCCCGAACCACACAAGCCAGTCCTTGCCGGTCCCTGAGGACCCTCCAAGGGTCGAAGGGCCGGCGCCCAATGCCTTCAAGTCGGTTTTTACGGCAGGCACGGCTTCTTTGGGTGTCCTGTCTTTCCTGCTATCTGTAAGGAAATCCCACAGCGCCCTGAACATGGACTTGTCGCCAGTGAATTGCGGTGTGGGGATTTGGTTTTGGAACTGCCCGTCGCGATAGTTCGGCGAGGCCTCAATACGGGCTTTGCGCTCCTTCGACGTCCGTCTGCCGAAACAGGGGTGATTCAGGATGATTATGCCGACAATGGCAATCACCGAAATGACAGCAAGGATGATGAGTAGTATTTTCATGGATTTGTTCATGAATTAGGGTAGGCGAAGAAATTGTGATGTTCTACGCATGTGCAAAACTACAAAAAAAAGCCGCAACCCGAAGGCCACGGCTTGAGGCTCCTGCCATAAAAATGATTACTCTATCGGAATCTGAATCACTGACAGCCATTTCTCGGGGTCTTCTTGGTTCCAGGCACCGTCGATGTAGCAAGTGCGGGGATGGTCTGCAATCTTGTAACCTTGTTCTTCAATGTAGCGGAAAGCTTCGGTGTACGACTCATAGAAACGCTCGTATGGGCCGACGTGCTTCATGCAGAGCGCCTTGGGCACGGCGGGCAAACGCTTGAACTGGATGATGGCACTATCGGTGCCCATCTCTTCTACCTGTTCACAGTACTCGATGTCGATGTTTGTCGGCTTGTACTCATTGTCATGCTCAATGGTGAAGCAGTAACCAGGCGGCGGACACTTGCAGCCGAGGCGCTGCATCTCAGGGCCGATGACGTTGACGCACAGCGGGCCAAGGGCGGCATAGTTAGGGATGACTTCACGATGGCTTGCCACGATGATTTCGGGCAGTGATTGGATGCTGAATTTTTCCATTTTAGTGATTTGTTTGCGAGAGTCCCTCCAATTGAGCAGTTGGTCACGGCGGGCAATCAGTTGCTTCAGCTGCCTTTCCGTTTCCTTGATCTTCTCGTCCATCTGCCGGATGTCGGGTGTGTGCGAACCGTCTTCGTACAGTTCCTTGATTTCATCCAGCGAGAACCCGAGCCGTTGCAGGTCGCGGATGGATTGCAGCGTCTGCATCTGGTCGATGCTGTAGTAGCGGTAGCCCGTCCACTCGTCCACCTCGTCAGGCAGGAGTAGTCCCTTCTGCTCGTAATGGCGCAAGGTCTTCACAGTCACTTGCATCATCTTGGAGAACTCTCCGATTTTTAACTTTGTTTTGTTGCTCATCGTACGATTTTTATGCTTAAGCGGCTGCAAAGTTAAATCTTGCCCCAAGGGACGAGTCAAGAGAAAAATTCATTTATTTCATATTTTTCTTTTTCGGCTTCGGCTGTGGCAATGCCTTACAGGTCTCTTTGTGATTGTGCAAAGGTACGAATATTCGCAATAAACCACTATCTTTGCCGAAAATATCCCTTATGCAAAACCTCATCATCAGCCCCATCACTATTGAGCATTTGAACCAATATGGCGCCATCTATGCGGCGGCGTTTTCAGGCGAGCCTTGGAACGACAACTGGTCGGTGGAAGACGCCACTATCCATGTCCGAGAACTACTTGAAAGCCATCAGCATTACGGCTTGGAATGCATAATAGAAGGAGAGGTGGCCGGTTTCATTTTGGGCACTTCCATGCTGTTCCATTATGGCCGCACCTTCGAGATCAACGACCTCGCCGTTGCACCCCAATACCAACGGCAAGGCATCGCTACCCGTTTGCTGGAGCAATGCCTCGCCGACCTCAAAGCGCAGGGCATTGTGGGTTTCCATCTGATCACCGCCTGCGAGGGTGTCTTGCCTGCTTTCTATGAAAAAATCGGCTTCAAGAAAGAGGAACGGGTGATGCTGATGGGGATGGAGTAATAATTGTACAGCCTAGACACAAAACAATCCGCAACCCAAGCATTTGCCCAAGTTGCGGATTGCTAATTCCAATCTTACTTTGGGAATTTGATGGAAACCGTAGTCCCATGGTTTTCGGCTGATTGTACTTTTATGCTAGCACCGTATTTTTCAAGTATAGATTTGGTCAAAGCCAAGCCGATGCCGTTGCCTTTTATCCCCTCCGTGTTGCCAGCCCGATAAAATGGCGAAAATACACGTGGCAGATCGGCTTTAGGGATGCCTATGCCTTGGTCTATGATTTCGATTTTGCGCGGATCGGTTGAGAGGACAATGACAGGTTGCCCGTTACTGTATTTATGAGCGTTGTCGATGAGGTTGCGGATGGCGATTTGCAGTAGTTCTTCTTTCATTGAAACCTCGAAGTCGCTTTCGATGATGACATGAGTCTGTTCACCTGCAAATTGCTGAAGGAATTGTGAGACGGTCACTTTTTCGGTGTCTCTTTCTTTCTCGTGCGAGAAAAGCAGCAGGTGCTGGATGATGTTGACGATGCGCTCTGTCTCCTTCGAAATGCGTTGCAATGATTTTCGATAATCATCGCCACTTCGGTCGCGCATCAATGCCACCTCGCATTCGCCCCGGATGGCAGTCAGTGGATTGTTGATTTCGTGAGAAGCGTTGTTAACAAACAACTTTTCCGCTTGGTAATCGGCATCGATGCGGTTCACCATTCGGATTGCATAGAGTCGGCTGAAGAGAAAAAGGATTAGGGATGTCAATAGAATGAGAATGATTAATGCCCAGCCAATGGTTCGGGCAATCTCGTCGCCGTATGGATTGTGGCTCAAAACAATGACGGCAAAAGTACCTTCGTTGTCGTAGTAAAGAATTGCTGAACCGACCTCGTCGTCATGCTTGAAATTGATGACATTGCCGTCGTAAATGGATTTTAGCTGTTGATTGTCAAGGTATTCTGACAATTGTTTGTTGGCGTTGCCGAGGTCAGCGGTGTTGATGAAGATTTCCTTTGAGGTCGGGATGGAATGCTGCCTGCGCCATACCACGTTTTGGTATCTGATCGAGTCAAGTTCGTCTTTCTCAAAACGTTCCATCGCCACAATCTGTGCTTTTTCGTTTAAGTATCTGAAATACAAGACCTCCGTGTAATGCGATGAAAGGATGAAAAACACTCCACCTGCCAAGAGCACCAACCCGATAGTGATGCTTGAATAGACGAACGATATTTTACGCCCCGGATTCATTCTTTTATTCCAAAAACATAGCCAATGCCAACAATGCTATGGATGAGCCGTTGCTCAAAAGGTTCGTCAATTTTGGTACGAAGATATTTGACATACACATCGACCACATTTGTGTTGGTGTCGAAATTCTTGTCCCACACATCTTTGAGAATCTGCCGCCTCGATAACACTTCGTTTTGATGGGAGATGAAGTATTCCAAGAGCCTGAATTCCTTTGTAGTCAGGTCAATGCTAACATTTCCTCGTATGGCTTTGTGGGAAACTGGATCGATTTGCAGGTTGGCATAGCTTGTCGTTTTGCTTTTTTCCATTGCTTCCACTCTTCGCAACAATGCTTCGATTCGGGCAAGCAACTCCATGAATTTAAACGGTTTGACCATGTAATCGTCTGCGCCGGCATGGAGTCCCATCACAATGTCGTCAGTGGTGCCTAATGCGGTCAGCATCATTACAGGTGTGGCGTAACCTTGGAGGGCGCGTAGTTTTTTGCAGACTTCCGTACCCGACATACCAGGCATGCGGATGTCGAGGACGACAAGGTCAAATTGGGTATTGGCAAGGTGCTTCCACGCCTGAAGTCCATCGGTTGCAGTAGTCACGGAATAACCGAAGTCGGTCAGCCCACATTGGATGAAATCGCGGATGCCTTCTTCGTCTTCAGCAATCAATATGTGCTTTTGGTTGGGCATGTTGCAAACATTATCAAAAATCTATTGTCATTAACTTTTCTTTTGTCGGCATATTGTATCTGATTAGAGTTTCTTGTGCCTCAGTTTCCCGTTCTTGTCGAAAACACGCTTGCCGTAAACGGTTTCCACGATGAGGGGAAAGATGAAAAGCGTGAACAAGGTGGCCGTGACCAAACCGCCGATGATGACGATGGCAAGAGGCCGTTGGCTTTCGCTGCCTATGCCGTGACTCAAGGCTGCGGGTAGAAGGCCCAAGGTTGCCATCATCGCAGTCATGAGGATGGCACGGACACGGGAACGCATACCATTGGCGACGGCTGTTTTCAGCGGTTGTCGTTGCCGGATGAATTGTTTGATGTCGGTGAGCATGATGACACCATTTTGGATGCAGATACCGAAAAGACAGATGAATCCAATGCCTGCCGAAATGCTGAAGTTGAACCCTGTAATCCATAGGATGAGAAGGCCTCCGACGGCTGCTGCCGGTACGTTGAGCAGAACCAACAAGGCATCGCGACCGCTACCGAAAAGGATAAACAAAATGCCAAAAATGAGCAAGATACTGATAGGGACGACTTGCGCCAAACGCTTTGAGGCCCGTTTTTGGTTCTCGAAGTCGCCGCTCCATTCGATACGATAACCCGGGGGAAGGTTGACGGCTTCGGCTACTTTTTTCCGCGATTCGTCAACGGCAGAGCCCATGTCGCGCCCCCTCACACTGAACTTCACGGCACAATAACGCTCGTGGTTCTCTCGGTAAACGATGAGTGGCCCTGTGATGGTGTGGATGTCAGCCAACTCGGAGATGGGAATCATCGTCCCATCGCTGGCCTGCACCTTGATTTTGGCAATCTGTTGCTCGTCACTGCGGAATTGCGGGTCATAACGCACAATGAGGTCGAAATGGCGCTCGTCTTCATAAACCTGTGAGGCGGCTTTGCCGCCAATGGCCATTTCAATGGTACGCTGAACGGCATCTTTTTCAACACCGTAGCGCGCCAAACGAGTCTCGTCGATGTCAATCTGCAACTCGGGTTGACCGATGTTTCTGATGACACCAAGGTCTGTAATGCCATCAATGGGTTTCATTGTGCGAAAGATTTGCGTGGCCAACCGCTCGCTTTCATACAAATCTGGCCCGTATACTTTTGCGACAATTGCTCCCTTGACTCCGCTGACTGCCTCTTCCACATTGTCGGAGATAGGTTGCGAGAAGTTGAAGTCAATGCCTGGATAGACCGATAGTGACTTGTCGATGGCAGCTATAAGTTCGTCTTTCGTCCGATTGCCTTTGCCGCTCAGTTTCACAAAGAGTTCGATGTTGTAGAATCCCGTAGCATCGGTGCCGTCGTTTGGACGACCTGTCTGTGTCATCACTTCGCTTACCTCTGGAAAAGCATCCACTTTGGCACGCAGTTCATCGGCAAGGCGCACACTTTCCGTCAACGACACACTTTGCGGCAATGTGGCACGGATGTAGATGCTGCCTTCATCCATCTGCGGCAGGAATTCGGTGCCAAGCAGGAAAAAGACCGACAATCCCATTAGCATAAGGACAGCTGCTGCAACGATGGTTTGAAGTCGGTGCTTGTGAAGGAATGAAAAGGCTTTGTCGGCGCATCTGTTGACTACGTCCAAAAAACGGTTTTTCTTTTCCTTGACGTTTTTGTTGAGCAACAACGAGGATAGGACTGGAACTAAAGTCAAGGTGAAAAAGAGTGCGCCAAGCAGGGCGAAGCCTAAAGTGAACGCCAAAGGCGAAAACATTTTTCCTTCAACCTTTTGGAACGAAAAGATAGGGATGAGTGCTGTGATAATAATGAGCTTGGCGAAGGCCACGCTCTTGGCTTTTTCGCGGGCAGTATGGCGAATGGCTCCAGCTTTGCTCCATCGGTTGAAGGCGGCCATGCCCATTTCCCGGGCGCGTTCGTCAAGCATGACGAAGAGTGCTTCCACCATCACCACCGCGCCGTCGATGATGATGCCAAAGTCGATGGCTCCGAGCGAGAGTAGATTGGCGTTCATGCCGAAGGTGTGAAGGCAGATGAATGCGAAAAGCAAGGCTAAGGGAATGACTGAAGCTACGATGAGGGTCGTGCGCCAATCGCGCATGAAAAGCAGCACGACGAGGGTGACGAGCAGGATGCCTTCCAGCACATTGTGCAGCACCGTGTGAACGGCGAGGTTCACCAAGTCCTCGCGGTCGTAGAACGGCTCTATCGTCACGCCTTCAGGGAGTTCCCGTTCGATTTCCTTCAGTTTGGCTTTCAAGGCGGCAATGACTTTCTCTGGATTTTCGCCTTTGCGCATGACGACGATGCTTTCCACCACGTCGTTTTCATTGTTCCGCCCAACTTGGCCGAGGCGCGGCTGGCACGATTCCCCAACTCGTGCCAAGTTCCGCACCAGGATCGGCGTACCGTTGATGTTCTTTACAACGATGTTGCCGATTTCCTCCACGTCGTTAATAAGGCCAAGACCTCGCACTACGTAAGCTTGGCTGTTTTTTTCGATGACATCACCGCCCACGTTGATATTGCTGTTTGCTATGGCTTCGTAAAGTTCAATGGGCGATATGTCATATTGCGCCAATTGGTTCGGGTTGACGCTTGCTTCGAAAGTCTTCACTTCACCTCCGAAACTCACGATGTCGGCAATGCCGGGAACTGAACGCAACTTCCGCTCAATGGTCCAATCTTGTAAAGTCTTCAACTCACGGACGGAATGGCGGTCGCTACGGATAGTGTAACGATACACTTCGCCCGTAGGCCCATACAGCGGTTGCACTTCTGGCGTTGTGCCTTCGGGCAAGTCGGCATCGGCGAGCATGTTGTAGACTTGTTGGCGGGCAAACTGCGCATCGGCATGGTCTTCAAAGATGACGGTAACGACGCTGAGGCCGAAAAGCGTGGTGGAGCGGATATCTGTCTTTTGTTGCACCGAGTTCATCGCGATTTCGATGGGAATGGTGACGAATTTCTCGATTTCTTCCGCCGATCGCCCCTGCCACTGCGTGATGATAGTCACTTTCGTGTTTGTAACATCAGGAAAGGCGTCCACAGGTGTGTCAATGAAACTAATTACCCCGATGACAGCAAGTAGCGCGGTCAAAGCAAGAATCAAATACTTGTGGCGCAGCGAGCCACTGACGATACGATCGATGAAATTGTTCATTGCCCTAACCTGTTGAACATCAATAATGCATTTCGATTAGCCACTATTTCTCCCAGACTGACACCGTCTTTGATATATACCCATCCATCAGCTTCACGAGCGACTTTCACTTCTTGTCGTCGGCAGGTCAAACCGTCTTTGACAATGACATATCGATGTCCATTCTCGAAAATGACCGACTGTGCAGGCACACAAAGCATGTATTGCTCCATTTCATTTTGCGTGACCATAACGCTGGCGAACATGCCTGGACGAAGTTTCAAATCAGGGTTGTCCAAATCAATCCGTATTTTCATTGTCTTGCTCTCGGCATCGAGAGCACCATATATTTTGTTGATACGGCCTGCAAATAACTCATTGGGCCAAGCCATCGATTGAACTGTTACGATTGCGCCCTCGCTAATGCGACTGATGTCGCTCTCATACACATCGGCAATAACCCAAACCTGACCCAAATCGGCAAGAATGAACGCCTCGGTTCCCGCCTCAATATATTGGTTGTTACAGACCTTCCGTTCCAGAACCGTTCCGCTGACAGGCGCAAGGAGTGTAGCCGTCGAAAGCGTATCAAAACCGTTGATACTTCCAATGTTAAGATGTTGGTTGAGTGTTGCTTGGGCAACGATTAGACGTTCATGGGCTTCGCTGACCTCTTTTTCCGAGGCCATCCCATCGTGCAAAAGTTGCTCTTTCATGTTATAGTCCCGTGTGGCGGTACGCACTTCTGACTCCAAGGATTTCAGAGCCTTTTGATAATCTGACACTTCAGTACTACGAATAGTAGCCAATCGGGTACCACGAACTATTTTATCTCCAGCTTCAGTGGTGATATTTGACAACTTGCCACTGATGGGTGTCACCACATGGCTTACCAATTGTTCGTTTGCCACGATGTCGCCGCTTAATAGCAAATACTCTTGCATGGGTCTTTCCGCGACCTCAATCCAGGAAACTGTTTCAAAGAGTTCGTCTTCTGTAGCTTGTAGGCTGATTTCAGGTTCTTCCTTGCATCCTAATAACAAAATGAATGTCAGAAAAATAGTTGGCAGATAAGCCGCTCGATACTTGTTCATAAAAATACTATTTCCTATTGTTTAATGTTGATGATTTCCTTTCCAGAGGCTTCATTAAGGTCTATGATTGCTTGCATCAAATCGTTTCTTGCATCGATAATCAACAATTGTGTCTCGCGCCAGGCATCATAAAGGTCGATGAATTCAAGCATGGAGATGTTGCGGTTAAGAAGCTGTCGTTCTGCGGTTTCCGGCGACCAGTCGACAAGGCTCATCCCTTGTGCTTCTTCAAGCAAGGCTTGTTGGCGCATCAGGTTCTCGTAGCACAACTGGATTTGGGCATTTGCCTGCCTTTGCGCACTTTCGGCCTCAATTTGAACACGGTTCCATTCCGCTTTCGACTGTCGGATATTGCCTTGGTTGCGGTCAAATATTGGAAGGGAAAGTGTCGCTCCAATACCAAAGAAATTATGGCAAATATTACCGTTTTTGTCATATTCGGCTTTTACGCTAAGTCGAGGCAGGGCATTGGCCTGTTGTAGTCGCAGGTCGTGTTCGGCGGCTTTTGATAGCGATTGCAGTGCCATCAAGTCAGGGCGGCTGTCAATAAAACAATCGGAGGGTGACAGAAAGGATTGAAAATGTCTGTCACCCGAATGATTTTCAGTCCATGGATATGGAAAAATTATAAAAAAGGACAAATCATCCAAGCAGAGCATCAATCTAAGGTCGTTCTTACGCTCAAAAAGTTGACTGATAAATTGATTCCGCTCTCCGACAAGTCTGAGTTTCAAGGCTTCCATTCGCGATACCTCCAATTGCGACAGATTGCCTTGCTCGGCCTGCTTCCTGTAAGCTTGGAGGATGTGTTCAACCGAATTGATTTCCTTGTCAAAAACTCTCGTTTTCTCTTGCAAAAAGTAGTTTTCGGCCAGAAGGCGGTGCAAGTCCATTCGGATTTGGTACTCGGTCCATTCCGTTTGGAGTGTCGCAAAGTCAACCATCGCTCCTTGTTTTTGGATGCGCTCTTTGCGTTGTCCGAAAAGCGGAATGGATTGCTCAATTTCGATGTCGGTCTCACCATCGCTGCTGGCATCAAAATAAATCCCGGTAAGAGGATTGTACACGTTATACAGAAAGCTTACCTCCGGATTGCTCCACTTTTTTTCTTGGAGGAATAGTGCTTCAGCCTTTTCGACTTCAAGTCTGGCCATTATAAGTTGAGGGTTGCGCTGATAGAGGAGATGTTCCGCTTGATTTACTGTAAGTTGCATCGGGATGCTATCTCCCGTTGTTGGTGTTGTGAACAGCATTGCTGCGCCAAATAAGAGGTTGTTCCAAATCATGGGGCAAAAGTATGCGAAAAACACTACAAACTTTTGCTTTGCCGATTAGATGATTCTTAGACGCAATTAGAAAATCTTAATTTGAAATCCGCAACCCAAGCCTTCGCCCGAGTTGCGGAATATATACATAGTCGGAGATTTACACGTTTTTGCCCAGTTCGTATGCCTCCTGCAACTTACCGTTGCCCTCAATGTCGCGAGGCATGGTCACTCCGCCGCAGAAGAGCGTTCCAGCAAGGCGGCTCTTGGGGAAGCAGTCAATCCAACCAGTGAGGCCTGTTTCGGCTCGTTTGGGAGTTCCATCCTCGTTTTCAGTGGCGGTGGCCAGCAGATACACGTCGCGGAAACTGTAATCTTTGGGATACATCGCGTTCATGCGGTCGATAAGGGTCTTCATCTGGCCGCTCATCTCGTAATAATAGATAGGTGTTGCCCAGCACACCACATCGGCGTTGAACACACTCTCCATAATGGCGGGCACATCGTCCTTGATGACGCAGGCACCCGTCTTTTGGCATGACAGGCAGCCTATGCAATACTTGATTTCCTTGCCTCTCAGCGAGACGAGTTCCACTTGATGCCCGGCTGCTTCCGCGCCCTTGGCAAATTGCTCCGCTAAAGCGTGGCTGTTCGAGCCGGGGCGGAGACTGGTTGAGATTACGATTACTTTTTTCATATTTTTATATTTCTGATTAACGATAGATTACCACTTGACAAGGCCTCGAAATTGGCCTCGATTTTCTCGATGTCCCAATCCCACCATTTCAGTTCCATCAGATAAGCAATGAATTCGTCGTCGAAGCGTTTTCTGACCACACGGCAAGGGTTACCCACGGCGACAGCGTATGGAGGAATGTCCGAGGCCACCACCGAGTTGGCTCCGATAATGGCTCCGTCGCCAATATGGACACCTGGCATGATGGTGACATGCTGACCAATCCAAACGTCGTTGCCCACAATGGTATCGCCTTTCAGAGGCAATTCATCTTTCACTGGAGCAATTGCGCTGCCCCAGTCACCGCCTATGACATAAAACGGATAAGTCGTCACGCCGTCCATCCTGTGGTTGGCACCATTCATCACAAACTCCACACCTTTGGCGATAGCGCAAAACTTGCCGATAATCAGCCGGTCGCCAATGAAGTCGTAGAAATGAGTGACGTGCTTCTCGAATTGGTCTGCACCATCCACGTCATCATAATAGGTATAGTCGCCAATGATGATACGCGGGCTCTTCACCACGTTCTTGATGAAGCAGAGGCTTGGAATGTTAGGGTTCGGAAAAGCCTCGTTGGGGTTGGGTCTATTTTGTATCTTGATCATAAATGAGATTTACTTTGTTGCTATATATCCTAATGCTACTGCCATGATTCCCAACACCACACTACCTGCTACATAGAACAAAAATAAGGTGTAATTATTGGCTTGCAACAATGCCAGCCCCTCTTTTGAGAATGTGGAGAAAGTAGTGAAACCACCACAAAATCCCGCGATGAGGAACAGAGAGAATGCTGAAGATAAGTTCTGAAAACGGCTAGTCACACCCCACAGAATTCCAATTAGAAGACAGCCAGCAACATTAACTGCAAATGTTCCCCATGGAAAACCTTTTCCTACATGACCCATGCAAAGTGAAATAAGATAGCGACAGATGCCACCTATCCCACTACCTATTCCAACTAAAACAATATCTTTTATCATAGCTGAATTCTGATTTGACAATTACTTATCCGCAATGCCTAAATTTTTGCTGAAAAACTCTGCTAAAGTATTTCTGTCTCTAATTCTAATTTCGCCGACAAAGATACGCACTTTATTTGATATAATGTGAAACACAAATTAGCGGAATGTATACCAACATTGGGTTTGTTTTGCTAATTTTGCACCACCAATTAACCCATTTCTATTAACCAAATTATTCCAATCATGAAGAAATTGTTTTTTACATTGATGCTGATGTTTGTGTCAGCAATTGCCTTGAATGCACAGAGTTTGACCGGCAAGCAATGGGCCACCAAGCTTCTCGATGAAGAAGGAACCGAAATAGTCGTGTCGTTGTATTTTGATGAAAACGGAGCTTGCGAAATGCTCATTGGGACTGATTATGAGATCAAAGAGGATGGCGTGCCGATTACGCTCGAAGGCTCGGTCACCGTTCCTGGCACCTTCACCCTTAACGGCAAAGACTTGAAGATGAATCTCGACAGAAGCAAGGCCGAGACCGAACTTGACTATGAAATCAAGGGAATGGATGCCAAGACCAAAGCCAAGATGGACAAGGAGATAAGGGACGAAATTAATGGTTTGAAAAACGATTTCAAGAATGAGATGCTTGATGGTATGCCCAAGATGCATAACATGAAGATCGTTTCGATGGATAACAAGAACCTCGTCATTAAGGATGACAATGGCGACGAGATTCCGTTCGTTGTCGTAGAATGATAACTAAAGAATCGTCTAAACATAACGAAGGGTGCAGACCGCCATAGTCCTGCACCCTTCGCATTTTAGGGGATGGTTATAATCCAGTTTATCGGATAAAATTCGTGTATTTTGCCACTAACTTTTCAGGCAAGCCGTTGCGCTCACGTTCGGCAGCGATGGCGCGGATAAGGAAGGCCATGTTGCGGCCCAAAACGCGCATCACCTGGCAGCCTTCTTCGTCTTTCATCACGTCTTCAGCGGAAAAACCATGCACCATGTTCCAATAGCGACTGCTCACGATGGGCATCTCGCTGATGGTGAAATACTTGTTGAGCCTGTCGAAAGCGGCTGTGGTGCCCCCACGACGTGCCGAGACGACGGCCGCACCCACTTTCATGCGCAGGTCATAATGGGCGCTATAAAACAGACGGTCGAGCAGGTTGGTGAGCGTTCCGTTGGGGCCGGCGTAATACACCGGCGAACCGACCACGAGACCGTCGGCCTTCTCAAGTTTTTGTGCCACTTCGTTCACCATGTCGTTGAACACACAATGCCCCAATTCGGCGCATTTGCCGCAGGCGATGCAGCCACGAATGTCTTTGTTCCCGATGTGGACGATTTCGGTTTCTATGCCGTTTTTCTGTAGTTCTTCCGCCACAATGTTCAAGGCGGTGAAGGTGCAGCCGTTGGCGTGCGGGCTGCCGTTGATGAGGAGTGCTTTCATTTGTGATTATTTTGCTGCAAAGGTATGAAATACTGGAATCTTCATTTACCTGACCACTCGCGTAAACACAGGATTTTCGCCTTCTGCGACAGTCACATACACCTTCAGCTCACCCGTAGGCATCCCAGGATTGTCCTCGCGAGGAAGATCCTCGGCTGTGAACAGGTATTCCGTGCCTTCGGGAATAGTACGCGAAGCCACGGCCTTGGCTTGAGCATGAAGCATCTGATAGCCATCGACGGCAGCATTGAAGATAGCTGTTTCCTCTTCATTTACAGGATGTTGCTCTTGGAAATCCTCCAACTTAACGAACGCTCCTTCAAGGAAACCGTTTGCTTTCAAGAATTGGTCGATTTCTTTGGGTGCAGCATCGAGTCGGGCGGCACGCACACCATAGCCGGGAAGGATTTCCGCTTTGGGCTGTGCCTCGGCCAAATCCTTCATGCTGGACTCCAGTCCGCCACTGCCGAAGGTACAGAACGGGACAACTTTCTTGCCGCTCAAGTCCACTTGGTTCAAGAAGGTAACCACGGGCGGTGCGTAAGTGCCGAACCACACGGGATAGCCTAGGAACACCACATCGTATTTGGCGATGTCGGCTGCCAACGGCTGAATCTCGGGAACAATGCCTTGCTCACGATCTTGCTTGCAACGTTCGATGGTGGCTTGGAAATCCTCATCGTAGGGTTTCGTGAGGACAATCTCCTCAATGTCGGCACCGAGCCGTGTGGCGATTTCGGTCGCTACGGCTTTCGTGTTCGACGTTTGGGAGTAGTAGAGGACCAGCACTTTAGCTTAGGGCCACAAGAAACAGCGGCCATTGCTACGATGGCGAGTACGAGTAATCTTTTCATTTTGTATCAAATTTTATTCATTGACTTTCAAAAGCTCCTGTATGGCCTCCTCCATCATGTCAGGCGTCACCATGGGCTCGAAGCGGAGGATGGTCTTGCCGTCTTTGGAGACCAGGAACTTGCCGAAGTTCCAGCGGATGGCATCGCCTTGGTCGAAGCCCGTGCCGGTCTTTTGGTGAATCTCGTCAAGCATAGTCGCAAACTCTTCGGTGCCCTCGGGATAGCCCTTGAAAGGCGCTTGTTTCTTGAGGTAGGTGTAGAGCGGACTCTCCGCCTCGCCGTTGACGTCAATCTTGTCGAACAGCGGGAAGGTGACGTTGTAGTTCAACGAGCAGAAGTTCTGGATCTCTTCGTTGGTGCCAGGCTCTTGTTCCAAGAATTGGTTGCAGGGGAAGGCCAAAATCTCCAGTCCTTGGTCCTTGTACTTCTGATACAGGGCTTCAAGGCCTTCGTACTGCGGGGTCAAGCCGCATTTGCTGGCCACATTGACGATGAGCAGCACCTTGCCTTTGTAGTTGGCTAGCGACACATCGCTTCCGTCCATGTCTTTGACTGTGATGTCGTAGATGCCACTGGTCTGCTCGACCACGGGCTCTGGTTCGGGCGTCACTTGTGTGGTCTTGTTGTTCGGGTTGTTGCAGCTAGCCATCATCAAGGCCACTACTGTGAGAAAGAATAGTTTTTTCATATTGAATTAGGATTATGTTATTATGGTTATTTCAGCACTTTTAATATCTGCTTTCGAGAGGCTGTTCCATCTGTCAGTTTCGTGATGTGGTCGACTAAAAACTCAAGCGACTCCTCGGGGGTATGGTCGGTGTGGAGCGTGGTGAAGTCTTCGAAGAGCGACTCGGGTGTGCAGAAATACGACACCTGCCAGCCATTGTAAACCTGTTCGGGGCCTCGATACACCCGCTCGATGGCACCTGTGACGACACGGCACTGCTGCATCAGCTTGCCTATAGCCGCATCGGCTTGGCCTTTTTTCACACCAAGCAAGTTGCGTACCTCTTTGATGGTGATGCTGCCTTGTTTTTCGAGATACTCCATGATGCGCTCGCCATTCTTGTCGGGCGTTGTCGTGGCGCGACGGACATTCATCAGTTCGCGGTAGAATGGTATTGTCGCGAAGGCGGCTTTTCCTCCGCAAAGGAACTTCCCGTATGCGATGCCGCCGTTTTGCAGACAGTCGATCTTCCAGTCCCATGGCCCGAGAGAGTCCTCCTCGCCGTCAAACCAAAACCCAGGCTGGGTGAGTTCCTTGATGGAATAGCCCGGGATGGCACTGGTGAAAAACGGTACGATGCCCAACTCGCAAATGGCTCGCTCCATTGTTTCGGGACTGGATATTTGGTAGTTTAAGACCATGAACAGGATTGTTTTGATGCGATTTTTGGCTTTCAGCAGTCAGCTTTCAGCCTCTGTGCAAAAATAAGAATAATAGTTAAATCTGCAATTTGGTCATATGCTACTTTGTCCGTCTGTTTTAATTATTCATTTACAGCAAACTACCCGACAACAAACGACAACAAACGACTGCTGTCGACTACAAACGTTTGTTCAACGGCTTTTTCTTGACAAAGTTTGTTTCTTTGCACTATGATGTAATAAGAAATAGATATGGCAAAGAAAACAACAAAAGACAAAACACAAGAGGTGGTCGCAAATTGCGACCGGTTCGAAGAACATATCATAAATTGTGATAAATCTGTTGACAT
>CACYHX010000028.1 GCA_902774365.1 uncultured Bacteroidia bacterium
GGACAACATTTTGGCATTGCTACCAGTAATGAATACGCTGTATTTCTTATCGGCAAGATTACGGGCGAACTTTTGCCATCCTTCAATGTTTTGTATTTCATCAAGAAACAGCATGGGACGCTTGCCATACATCTCCTGATGACATTCGAGGATGAGATTGAAATCCTCAGCAGCAAAGCCTTCAAGACGACTATCCTCAAAGTCAAGATAGAGCATCTCGTCCCAGTGACGCCCTTCATCGAGCATCTGCCTTATCTTTTGAAACAAGAGGAACGACTTGCCCGAGCGTCTTACCCCCACAAACACCTGCAACGGGAAACTGTCGAGGTCGTAATTGCGAGGAAAGACATTATATTTCTCTATATCTTTTTGATTATCGAGAAGTACTTGCTTTAGAAGGTTTCTTGCTATAGCCATGACATTTTTGTTAAATTCAAACTTAAAAAACGCTGCAAATTTATAAATTTCTATTTAATAAAACAAAAAGAAAAAAATATTACCCCGCCGCCCTGTGTATGATTTGTTCCCCAAACCTCATTTTGATCTTATCCATCGCGGCATAGAGGCTTGTCAGTTCGGCATTGTCATCAAACAAGGCCAGTTGCGGCGCACCGCTGACCAATTCGCTGAAGCGCACACCGACGAGCCGAATCATCATCCTACGGTTGTATAGTTTGTCGAAGATGCCGTTCACCGTTTCGCGCAACACATGGTCGAAGGCGGTGTAAGGGATGCGCTGCTGCATGTCGTGCGTGTCGAAGTTGGAGTAGCGGATTTTCACCGTCACGCAGCCCGTCAGTTTGCCTTGCGAGCGCAGGTCGAAGCCGAGACTCTCCACCATCCGTGCAAGGCATTGCTTGATGGTCGTCACGTCGATGGTGTCTTGTTCAAACGTCCTTTCCTTGCTGATGGACTTCCGCTCCTGATAGGGGCACACGGGCGTGCTGTCTTGTCCGTTGGCCTTCTTCCAGATGTCGAGGCCATGCTTGCCCATGGCGCGTTCCATCGCGAGCGGTGGCAGCCGACGCAAGGTGCCGATTTTCTCCACGCCCATCGAGCGGAGTAAAGCGTAGGTCTTCTCGCCCACCATCGGGATTTTTTGCACCGACAGCGGATCAAGGAACGTATTAATATAAGGTGTGGGCACCTCCAACTCGCCGTTTGGTTTGGCTTCACCTGTAGCGATTTTCGCTACAGTTTTGTTGCGAGATAGACCACATGAAATTGGCAGTCCAGACTCCTTGATGATGCGTTGCCGCAGCTCATGCGACCACAGTTGGCAGTCGTGGAAGCGGTCCATGCCCGTCAAATCCAGGTAGTGTTCGTCAATTGACATCTTCTCGTAGACAGGCGCACTGTCGGCGATGATGTCGGTTACGAGGCGGGAATAGCGGCTATAGAGTTCCATGTCGCCACGGATGAAGACGGCCTGTCCGCAAAGTTGCCGTGCCATGCGCATGGGCATGGCCGAATGTACGCCAAACTTTCGTGCCTCATAACTACAAGTCGACACCACTCCCCTATCCGACATGCCTCCCACGATGACGGGCTTGCCCTCCAGCGAAGGGTTCACCAACCGTTCCACCGACACGAAAAACGTGTCCAAATCCAAATGCAAAATCGTCCTTTCCATCATTTTTCCTCCTTTTTTTTGCCCAAAATACTTGCATGTTCCAAAAAAGTTGTACTTTTGACGAGTTTTTAATCAAATATTTCGCCGTAAATTTAATCAAATTATCAATATGTACTTCAACACAAACATAAAATTTTTGCGCAAACACAGAAATCGCACTCAAGACGATGTGGCTTTTGCCTTGCAAATGAAGCGCTCCACGCTGAGCGGCTACGAAAACGGCGTTTCCGAGCCTAACCTTGACGCCTTGGTCGCTTTCTCCAAGTATTTCGGCATCGCCATCGACACCCTTGTGAAGGTCGACTTGAGCACCATCAGCCCGAGCCAGCTTTTGCAACTGGAGCGCGGCTACGACGTTCACCTAAAAGGCAGCAACTTGCGTGTGTTGGCCACCACCGTCAACAACGACAACGACGAGAACATCGAACTCGTCAACGAGAAAGCCAAGGCAGGCTATGCCACGGGCTTCGCCGACCCTGAATATATTAAGGTGTTGCCGACCTTCACCATGCCCTTCCTCTCGCACGACCGCAAGTACCGCACCTTCCAAATCAGCGGTGACTCGATGCTCCCCATCCCCGACGGCTCCTACGTCACCGGCGAATATGTCGTCGACTGGACCTACATCCGCAGCGGCCAGCCCTACATCGTGCTCACGCAGGACGATGGCATCGTCTTCAAGATCGTGGACAACAAAATCGAGCATGAAGGCAAACTCACGCTCAGCTCGCTGAATCCGCTCTACCATCCCTACGACCTGCCCGCCGCCGACATCAAGGAGGTGTGGAAATTTGTGCATTACATCAGTGCCGAGATGCCCGAACAACGCGAGAACCACTTCCGCGAGGAACAGCTGATGAAGACCGTGCAGGAACTGAAACGACAGGTGGAAGAGATACAATTAAGGTTGAATATTTAACATATCGGCACAGTTTTTGCGGTATTATATTTTATATGCCATCGCAAACAACATCAAAAACCATAATCGTCATGAAAAAAGCATTTTTTAGTTTGATGCTCCTCTGTGGCTTAGCACTCTTCAGCACCAGTTGTAACAAAGACAACGGAAACAATGGAAACAGCAATGTGACACCCGAAGTGCAATCCGGCGAGATGACTGTCGGCAACAACACCTCCAATATCGTCACAGCAAAAGCCGTGAAGTACGGACAAAAGAACGCCATCGTCCTCGCTAACAAGGAGATGACCGCCGCCGACAACGAAGGCATCGCCATCATCTTCAACGGCGACATCGTCACTGGCACCTACACGATGGGCAACAACTCGAAAGACCCCGTCCCCACCGTGGTCGGATTCCACGAGTTCAACCTCGGTGAGCTGCCCTTCATCATGGGCGCCGACACCGTGTTTTATGGCGACACCTACTATTGGATGAACGGCCTGCTGTCGGTCACCGAAAACAATGGCACCTACACGGTCGTCTTGTCACAAAGCATGGGCACCAATACCGATGGACACAACGTCAATTTGGCGCTTAATTTCAACGGCACCTTGCCGCCCTACACCTTCGATGCCAACAACAAGTTCAAAATCAAGAACACGGAAAGCCCTATCGGATTGGCAGGCCTCACCCAGCTTAGCGGCTTGAGTTCCTTGGGACTTGACGTCAAGTCGATGATCTTCATGTCAGCCAACCGCAAGCGTTTCTACATCGTCAGCTACTTGGGAGGCCAACTTGTTGACGGCGAGTACAACCTCGGTTACATCGGCACGCCGTGGGTACCCAGATTCCCTTGCGTCCACGTGGCTCTCGACAGCGACTTCTGGACCTTCCAGCCTCAGACGGGCTACATCGCCAAAGAAGGCACCTTGAAGGTCGTCACCAACGACGATGGCACCAAGACCGTCACGATGGAAGACCTCAAGCTGAAGAACGTCGAACACGACAGTGAGTTTTTATGGCCCCTCCTCGATGGATGGCTGCAATACAACGGGTATATGTATGAACTGAGTTTGTAAGCGTTTTTGAAAACACATCCAAGAGAGCCTTTCTGTCCATAGATTCCCGAGGGAATGACATGGTCAGAAAGGCTCTCTTTTCATTTAGTTTTTTTGTGTATTTTTGCCGCTCGATGATTTACCCGACCAACTACGAACAAAAAATCGGCTTCGCCAGCATCCGACAGATGCTCTCCGACCATTGCATCAGCCAGATGGGACTGGAGAATGCGGACAAGATGGCTTTTTCGGCCGACAAGGCCCGTATCCTTGAGAGTTTAGAGCAGACCGAGGAGTTTATCGGCCTCTTGCAGACCGGCGTGCCTTTCCCCATGCGCGACTTCCACGACCTGCGCGAGGCTTTCCATCGCATCCAGATTGACGGCACCTGCCTCAACGTCGAGGACCTTTTTGCACTGAAACCATCGCTGAATGTCGTGGAGGCCATCCTGCGCTACGGCCACTCCGAGAGCGCCGACACCACGCCACGCCTCAAGTCACTAATCGAGGACATCTTCATCGAGCGCAGCATCTTCACTGAGGTAAACCGCCTCGTCGACGACAAGGGCGAAATCCCTGACAACGCCTCCACGGAATTACTGGAGATACGCCAGAGCATCCGTCGCAAGCAAGGCGGCATCGAGAAGCGCATCCGACAGATCATGGGCGACGCCAAGACTGCGGGATGGGTCGATGCGAAAGCGGAACTCACCGTGCGTGATGGTCGCCTGGTCATCCCTGTGAAGGCAGGCGACAAACGCGCCATCCGCGGCTTTATCCACGACGAGTCGGCTACGGGACAAACCGTCTACATCGAACCTGCCGAGATCTTCGACACTTCCAACGAAATCAAAGAATTAGAATATGCCGAACGGCGCGAAATCCACCGTATTTTGTTGGCCTTTACCAGGCTTTTGAGGCCTTATCTCTCCGAACTCCGCAAGGCTTGGCACCTGCTCGGCAAATTGGACTTCATCCGAGCCAAGGCTTTGTTGGCCAACGATATCGGCGGTGTGAAACCTGAAATCAAAGACACACCTTTCATCAACTGGCAGCAGGCACGCCATCCCCTGCTCGAACGTAAGCTGAAGGCACAAGGCAAGCAAGTCGTTCCTTTGGACCTGAAACTCGATGAACACGATCGCATTCTGGTCATCAGCGGTCCTAACGCGGGCGGCAAGTCGGTGTGCCTCAAGACCACAGGCCTGCTGCAATACATGCTGCAATGCGGACTGATGCCCTCCATGCGCGTCGACTCGCAGTGTGGCTTGTTTGAAAACCTCTTCATCGACATCGGCGACGAGCAGTCCATCTTGGATGACCTCTCCACCTACAGTTCACACCTTATTAATATGAAGGCCCTGCTGGAGCAAGCCGACGGCCATACCCTATTCCTCATCGACGAGTTCGGCACGGGCACGGAGCCGCAGTTGGGCGGTGCCATCGCAGAAGCCATCCTATTGGAACTCAATAAGAAACAAGCCTTCGGCATGGTCACCACGCACTATGCCAACCTCAAATTGTTGGCCGACAACCACGAGGGCATCATCAATGGCGCCATGCTGTTCGACACCAGGTTTATGCAGCCCATGTATATCATGATGACCGGCAAGCCTGGCTCGTCGTTTGCCTTCGAGATTGCCAAGAAAATCGGCTTCCCACGACAGATCCTTGACGATGCCGCCAACATCACCGGCGACCAGCACCTCAAGTTCGAGAAACAACTGCAGCAACTCGAAGTCGACAAGAAAGCCATCCGCAAGAAAGAACAAGACCTGCGCATCGCCGACCAGCTGCTCACCGAGGTGGTAGACAAATACAAAGGCCTGCTTTCTGAGTTAGAGAGCAAGAAAAAACAATATCTCCGTGAAGCCGCTGCCGAGGCGCAGGAACTGATACAAAAAGCCAACAGCCAGATAGAGCGTACCATCAAGGAAATCAAGGAGGCACAGGCCGAAAAGACCAAGACCAAGGAAATCCGACAAAACCTCGAAAAGACCAAGGAAGAGATAGCGCAGAAAGCCAAGGAGGTGGCCGAGCAGAAGAAAAAGGAAGAGGCCAAAGTAGTGCTGAAAGTGGGCGACACCGTCTGTATCGACGACATGCAGGTGGTGGGCGAGATCCTATCTATCACCGACACCGACGCCACCATTCTCTTTGACAGCATCCGCCTGCGCACCAGTCCCGACAAGCTTCGCAAGGTGAGCCGTGCCGAGGCCCGCAAGACACAACGCAACTGGCAAAAAGGCATCGCCTCCGACCTCAGCGAGAAAGCCGAACACTTCGACCTCACCCTCGACGTGCGTGGACATCGCGCCGAAGAAGCCTTGGACATCGTCGACAAGTACCTTGACGAAGCCAAATTACTCAGCATCAAGGAGGTGAGCATCCTGCACGGCAAAGGCAACGGCATCCTGCGCAAGCTCATCCGCGAAAAGCTCAGCCACATGCACGAGGTGGAGCGGTTTTGCGACGCCTCGCTGGAGACAGGTGGCACGGGAATTACGAGGGTGTACTTCAGATAGCACAAAAAAAAGCGGAGTTATTGCTCCGCTTTTTCTGTCTTAACTTATTAACTTATTTCTTCTTAATCAGAGAAACAAGCCACAGCAGCACAACAGCGCCCACGGTACCCACCAACAGTTGACCCCAGAAGGAACCGCTGACGGGGAGACCGATGATACTGAAGATCCAGCTGCCCAAGAAGCCGCCGACAACGCCGACGATGATGGCCATGATTAAACCCAGGCCGTAGTTCATGAGTTTACCGGCGATGATACCAGCCAGAGCGCCGATAAGGATAGATACTAACATTCCCATAACGTAGTGATTTAGAGATTTATAATTTAAAGATTTCAAATTCTATTCATCAAATTGGCCACTTCGGCATTCTGTTGTTCGATATAATCCAAGATTTCGTCACGGCCCATCTTCTTCTCCGACGAAGTGATGAAGATAGGTGGAAGCTCCTCCCATTCCTCCAACAACTTCGCCTTGAACGCTTCCACGTTGCGGTCCAACTCAGCCTTCGAGACCTTGTCGGCCTTGGTGAAGACGATACAGAAAGGCACCTGGTTCTCCCCCAACCATTCCACAAAGCCCAAATCGTTGTTTTGTGGCTCAAGGCGCGAGTCGACCAAGACGAAAGTGGACACTAGATTACGACGCCTTGTGATGTAGTTATTGATCATGATGCGCCATTGGTCACGGGTTTTCTTCGAGTGTTGGGCATAGCCATATCCCGGCAGGTCAACGAGATACCACGCATCGTTGACGATGAAATGGTTGATAGCCACCGTCTTGCCCGGCACCGACGAGGTCTTGGCCAGTCCTTTGCGCTGCACCAGCATGTTGATAAGCGACGACTTACCCACATTGGAGCGGCCGATGAAGGCATATTCGGGGATGTTGTCGTTGGGCAAGAACTCGAAACGGGTGTTGCTCATCAAAAAGTTGGCTTTGGTGATGTTCATGGCGTATTATTTGATTTGGATTAAATGTGAAGGCGTTTCGTCGTTGTCGTAGGTCAGGTGGCGCTTCACCTTTTCCTCAAAGATATCACTGATAGTCACTAAGATACCCGTTTCTTCCACTTTGCCAAAACCAGGATTGAGGGCGGTACCAAACGAGCGAAGCGTCGGCGAGAGGCTCATGTAGGCATTCACCAAAGGCGGCACTGCGGCACCACGTTCACGCACCTGCTTCACCAAAATCTTATAGTTGTCGTGGTAGTTGTCGGCAGTGAAGATGCTGGCGAGCCATTCTGGATCGGCCAGGATGGGCAAGTTCAGCTCAGGTCGCACCGTGACCAAGTTGTCTTTGTCGGGGAACTGGTTATGCATGAAATACAGGATCATGTCGCGCGAGGTGCGTTCCAGCTGCGGATACATGGTCACCTTGCCGAAGTAATACTTGGCCTCGGGATAGATGTCGATGAGCGAGCCTAAGCCGTCCCAAAGGTTATCCAAGGAATAAAGTCCTTTCGAAAGGCTCTTAGAAGGCTGATAATCAGGTTGCACAAACGAGCGGCCCAATTCGATAGTATAAGGCAGGTATTCTTTGACAAACTTCTCGGAATAGTGGAACAACTCGCTGGTGGGCGTGTCCACTTGGCCGTTTTCATCGACGGGCAGATGGTCGCAGAGGAGGAATCGGTAGCCTCCTACAATGGCATGGTCCGTTGGGTTCCATACGATGAGCTGATAGAAGAAGTTCTCCTCGCGGGTATCGAACTCGTCGATGTCACAGTCGAGGCCCGTACCGCCTCCCGAGTCGCGGAAGCTGATTTCGCGCAGGCGGCCGATCTCACGCATAACATTGGGCGATTCATGCGCCGTCAACACGTAGATCTCATTTCCTCCATTGTTGGTTTTGCGGAAAAACTTCTCCTCAGTCAGTTCCTCCATGATAGCCTCAACCGGCACCGGTGCAATAATATCTTTCATCATATCGTGTATTCTTTTTCAGGATCAAAAATTTGGTTTGGGTCGTTCGGCAGCTGGTACGAGAACCTACGGAGTTTCTCGGCCCATTCGGCATCTGAGAAGCGTCGGTCGAGGGTCTGGTAAGGGATGGGCTTGCCGAAGGTGATGGTCAGTTGCTTATTGCGTTGTTTAAAGAATTCGTCGACCAGGAAGGCCATCTCAATGTTCACCTTGATGCCCAAACGTTTACGAAGTCTCGCCAAATTGTAGAAGAAGTTCGAGTTACGTCCTTCGATGTGAACAGGGACGATATCGCGTTGGGAAGCTCTCGACTTGGTGACGAAGGTCTTTTTCCAGTCCAGGTCCATGATCTTGCCGCCTTTGGCTTTGCGCGAACAAAGGCCGAAGGGGAAATAGCATATCGTGGCGTCGCCGGCAAAGGTCTCGTTGAAAAGCCTCAGGTTTTCCTCGCGGTTGGCAGTGGCATTGCCCACCTTGCTAACGGGGATGAAAATCGGGCGCAGGTTCTGCACGAACATCAGGAAGTCGTTGACAGGCGTCAACGTCTCTCCCCTATGGTTGCCCACCGCACCGATGAGGGCGATACCGTCGAGGCCGCCCAAAGGATGGTTGGAAGCCACGAGGACACGGTCGCTAGCCATCAGGTTATCAACACCTTCCAACACCACATCGAGATTGAAATCAGCCACCACCGCATTGATGAAGTCGAGGCCTTCCTTATCGGCGTATTTGGTCAAAATCTCGTTGATGTCGTCCTCATGCAACAAACGCTGAATCTTGCGAAACAGCCAGTCGGGCATGTATTTCATCAACTTGGGCACCTTGGCCGTAAAGATTTTCCTGAGGTCAATCAAGTTGTTTTGCTCCGTTTCCATAATCGAATGTTTCTCTATAATCGGCAAAAATAGTAAAAAGAGGAAAAAGAATCACTTTTTGGGGCAAAAAACACCTAAAAGAGTCCTTTGGGGACGGTTTTCAACATTTCGACAACCATTCGGCTGCAGCTTGTTAACAAGATATGAACAAGTTACCAACGAAGTTATCAACAGTTGCGGTTGAAAACTTTATGTGGGATAAAGTGTAGAAAAATGGGAGAAAATGCATATTTTTGCACCAGAAAATCAAACGAGAGAGAAATGAGTTATCCAGTAGGACATTTTAGCTGCAAGTTGGACGCCAAGGGCCGCCTGATGATTCCTAGCGAATTCAAGGAACAACTGGGCGCCCAAGTGGAGGACGGCTTCGTGCTCCGTCCCGGCCTGCATGTCACCTGCCTGGAGCTCTACACGAGGAAGGATTGGGACGAGGTGCAGGACCAGCTGCGCGCCGCCTTCAGTCAGTTCAAAGCCAAGCAGGAAGCCGTGTTGCGTAAATACAACGCCGGTGCCCGCTTCGTGAAACTCGATGCCAGCGGTCGTCTGCAGATCCCAAAGGACCTCATCGAGAAAGGCGCTCTCGTAAAAGAAATCATCATCACTTCGGTCACGACGAAGATGGAGATTTGGGACAAAGACTTGTACGAACAATCCATCAACGAACTCGACGACGAAGAATTCTTCAACCTGCTCAGCGAAAACATCAAATAAGGAGGCTCGGCCATGTATCACAACCCGGTTATGTTGGAGAAATGCATCGAAGGCCTCAACATCAAGCCCGATGGTGTGTATGTCGACGTCACCTTTGGCGGCGGCGGCCACTCGCGTGCCATCCTTGAGCGCCTCACGACGGGACATCTCTACGCCTTCGACCAAGACGAAGATGCGGCTGAGAATGCCTTCGACGACGAGCGCTTCACCTTCATACCGCAGAATTTCAAGTACTGCAAAAACTTTGTCCAGCTCTATCATGGAGGTAAGGTGGATGGCATCATCGCCGACTTGGGTGTCTCGTCGCATCAATTCGACACGCCCGAGAAAGGCTTCTCCACACGCTTCGACGGCCCTCTGGACATGCGCATGAGCCAGATGACGCCCAACGACGCCGCCACCGTGGTGAACACCTACGACCACGCTGCCCTGACACGCATCCTTCGTCTCTACGGCGAGATGCAGCAGCCCCAGCTCATCGCCTCCGACATCATCATGGCCCGCGACGCCGAGCCTATTGAGACCACGGAACAGCTGAAGGCAGCAGTGCAGCACCGCTTGCCTCGCGGCAAGGAGAACAAGGTGCTGGCACAGCTCTTCCAGGCGCTACGCATCGAGGTGAACCAAGAACTCGACGCCCTCTGCGACCTTCTCAGCCAGTGTCCCGACATGCTCGTATCGGGCGGTCGCCTCGTCGTGATGTCGTACCACTCACTCGAAGACCGTCTCGTGAAGAACTTCATGAAGACCGGCAACGCCGAAGGCAAGGAAGAGAAAGACTTCTACGGCAACTTATTGACACCTTATAATATAATCACACGCAAGCCCATCGTCCCCACCGACGAGGAGACCGAGAACAACAGCCGCGCCCGCAGCGCAAAACTCAGAATCGCAGAAAGGAAATAAGCATGGAAGAGCAGAAAGAACAAAGAGAGAAGAAAGAGAAGAGAAAGAAAGGCAAAGGAGGCTTCATGACCATCCTGGGTGGCCGTTTCCTTTTGAGGGAGAAGTTCTCCAAGCAGTTTCCCTTCATGGTCTACATCACCGTGTTACTCATGGCCATCATCACCAACACCTATATCGCTGAAAGCAGGATCCGCGAACTCACGCAGACCGCACGCAAGCTCAACGACCTGCAGGTGGAGTATGTCAAAGTGAAGTCGGACATCATGGAGGCTTCCAAGCAATCGGTGTTGGCCAAGAGACTAGCAGGCACAGGACTCAAGGAAATCACCGAGCCGCTGAAACGTATTGAAGTTGAACCCGAAAAACAGGAGAAGCCATGAAACTAGACCCCAGAAGCGACACCCTTTGGAGGACCTACCTGTGTTATTTCCTCATCCTCCTCGTCGGGGTTGCCATCATCGTGAAAATCATCATCGTGCAGGCCAAGGACAGCAAGGAGCTGCAAGACATGGCCGAGAAACGCGAATATCGTGTGGAGACCTTGGAGGCCTCACGTGGCATTATCTTCTCGAGCGACGACCAGGTGATGGCCATCAGCGTGCCATACTATGACGTCTTCTTCGACTATCAGGCCGTTGACTCGACCGTGTTGGCCAACAACATCGACTCACTCTGCATCCAGATGGCACAGCTGTTCCCGAAGAGAAACGCTGCCCAATGGAAGGAGTTCTTCGCCATCGGCATGGCCAAGAAGAGCCGTTACTACAAAATCGGCTTGAACGTCACCCAAGCACAGCTGCGCCAGATGCAACAATTCGTCATCTTCAATCGTGGCATCTACCAAGGCGGACTCATCACCCAAAAGAAAATCAAGCGCGAACACCCTTATAAGGACCTGGCGGGACTCATGCTCGGCATGGCCAACGAGGAAAAAGGGTACTACTTCGGTCTCGAAGGAGCCTATAACGACTACCTCAAAGGTCAGAACGGACGCCGGCTAGTGAGAAGAATCCACCATGGCGGCTGGATTCCCGTCAACTCGGACGACGACGTCGACGCCCAAAATGGCGACGACGTCATCACCACCTTCGACATCAAGTTGCAGGACATCGTGGAAAACGCCCTCCGCAACACCTTGACCGAAAACAAGGCAGAGCAAGGTTGCGCCATCTTGATGGACGTGGAGACAGGTTATGTGAAGGCCTTGGCCAACCTGAGGCTCAACCACGAGACGAACGTCTATGAGGAATCCTATAATGTGGCTTTGGCCGAGCGTTACGAACCCGGGTCGGTGTTCAAGATTGCCTCCATGGTCGTGCTGCTCAGCCAGAAAGACGTCAACCTCGACGACAAGGTCAACATCGGCACGGGTCCCATCAAGTTCTCGAACCGCACGATGAAGGACGACCACAGCTTCGCACAAGGCGGCATCTGCACAGTGCAGGAAGTCATCGAGCAGTCATCGAACAAAGGCACGGCAGTGCTGATCAATAAGAACTACGCCACACACCCCGAGAAATATGTGGAAGGCTTGTATGCCCTCGGCCTGAACAAGAAAATCGGCACGGGCATCAACGGCGAGGCGCAGCCCGTCATCAAACACCCCGACGACAAGACCAAAGACGGCAGAAAGCTTTGGTCGAAGGTGTCGCTGCCCTGGATGTCGATAGGCTACGAGGTCAACGTCACTCCAATGCACCTCATCACGCTCTACAACGCCATCGCCAACGGTGGCCGCATGATGAAGCCTCAGTTCGTCACCGAGATCCGTCGTGGCAGCCAAACCGTGAAGGAGTTCGAGCCTATCGTCCTCAACGAGTGCATCGCTGGTCCCGAGGCCATCCAGAAGCTGAGAACCATGCTCGAAGGCGTGGTCATCAGAGGCACAGCCAAGCGTCAGTTCCAAGGCTGCGTCGTCAACGTGGCGGGCAAGACCGGCACGGCACAATACTACGACCGTGTGCAAGGCTACGCCTATCACGAGCCTGGCATTGGCCGTAAGCTATACAACACCACCTTCGTGGGTTACTTCCCCGCCGAGAAGCCGCGTTACAGCTGCATCGTCATGGTGAGCCGCGCCCGTGGCCGTTTCTGGGCCGCTGGTAGCGTGTCGGCCCCCGGCTTCAGGGAGATTGCCGAAAAGGTGTATGCCATGCGTATCGGCACTCATGAAGACGACACGTTGGCACCCGTTTCACCGGTCTCCAACGAGCCTATCATCGTGCGTCATAGCAAGGAAGCCATCTACCTGAACGGCATCGACAAGCCCTTCAACGACTACGCCATCAACGGTGACTGGGTCACGGTGCAACAGACGGAGAACGGCGAGACCGACCTCAGGACCGCCCAACTCCAGCCCAACCTCGTGCCTAACCTCGTCGGCATGGACATCACCGACGCCGTCTATCTCCTTGAGAACATGGGCGTCAAGACGGAGTTCACCGGACAAGGAACAGTAAAAGAGCAGTCGCTGCACGCCGGCGACACCCTCAAAGCCAATAGTATCATCTGCTTAAAACTCGAAAAGAAATGAAGCTCAAAGAGATATTAGTCAATTGCAACCTTTTGGAGATCGTAGGCGAAAAAGACCTCGACATCCTTGACGTCAGTTTCGACTCACGCAAGGTTGCCCCTGGCACACTCTTCTTTGCCGTGAAAGGCACCCAAGTGGACGGCCACGACTACATCGACAAGGCCATCGAGAAAGGCGCTTCGGCCATCGTTTGCGAGAAGCTGCCGAGAAAGAAAGCCGACAACGTCACCTATATCAAGGTGGACAACTCGGCCTACGTCCTGGGCGTGGGCACCGCCAATTTCTTCGGCAACCCGTCGGAGAAGCTGCGCCTGGTGGGCGTGACCGGCACCAACGGCAAGACCACCATCGCCACCTTGTTGTACAGACTCTTCACCGACGCGGGCTACAACTGCGGACTGCTCTCCACCATCGAGAACATCGTCAACCGCGAGGTGATCCCTTCCACCCACACCACCCCCGACCCCATTGAACTCAACGCCTTGCTGAACCAGATGGTCGAGAAAGGCTGCGAATATGCCTTCATGGAGGTGAGCTCACACAGCGTGGCGCAAGACCGCATCGCCGGACTGCACTTCGCTGGCGGCATCTTCACCAACCTCACCCACGACCACCTCGACTACCACAAGACGATGGCCAACTACCGCAACGCCAAGAAAAAATTCTTCGACAACCTGCCGCAGAGTGCCTTCGCACTCACCAACCTCGACGACAAGAACGGTGCTGTCATGTTGCAGAACACTAAGGCCAAGAAACTGAGCTACGCCCTGAAACACGACGCCGACTTCAAAGGCATCATCATGGAGAGCCACTTCGACGGGATGTTGCTCAAGATCAACGGCACCGAGGTGTTCACCCAACTGGTGGGTGGCTTCAACGCGAGCAACCTGTTGGCCATCTACGGCGCAGCCATCGCATTGGGCTTCAACAAAGACGAGCTGCTGGTCGAAATCAGCAAGCTGCGTGGCGCCAACGGCCGTTTCGACATGGTACATTCCGAAAACGGCATCGTCGGCATCGTCGACTATGCCCACACACCCGATGCGTTAGAGAACGTCTTGTCGACCATCAACGAGGTTCGCTGCCACAAAGAGACCCTCATCACCATCGTGGGCTGTGGCGGCAACCGCGACACCACCAAGCGTCCCGAGATGGCTGCCGTCGCCGTGAAGCTGAGCGACAAAGTCATCCTGACCAGCGACAACCCGCGCAACGAAGACCCCGAAGAGATCATCCGCCAGATGAAAGCTGGCATCGCCGAGGAAGACAAATACAAGGTGCTAAGCATCACCAACCGTGGTGAGGCCATCCGCACTGCCGTGGCCTTGGCCAAGAGAGGCGACATCATCCTCTTGGCGGGCAAGGGACACGAAAACTACCAGGAAATCAACGGAGTAAAGAACCATTTTGACGACAAGGAAGTCTTGTCGGAAGCTTTTAAGGAGGCACGCTGATGTTATACTATCTCTTTAATTATCTGGACCAACACAACTTCCCGGGTGCGGGCGTGTTCAACTATGTCACCTTCCGTGCCGCCGTGGCCATCATCCTGGCCTTGGTCATCTCGGTGTGGTTTGGCAACTGGTTCATCAAGATGCTGAAACGCAAGAAAATCACCGAGACGCAACGCGACGAGAGCATCGACCCCTACAACACCAAGAAAGTCGGTGTGCCCACCATGGGTGGCGTCATCATCATCGCCTCCATCCTGATTCCTGTGCTACTCATCTGCAAACTTCACAGCATCTACACCATCCTGATGATTGTCACCACTCTGATCCTTGGCATCATTGGCTTTTCCGATGACTACGTCAAGACCTTCAAGCACAAGAAAGACGGTTTGAAGCCCATAGTGAAGCTGGGCGGACAAGTCCTTCTCGGCCTCATCGTCGGCATCACCCTCCGTTTCAGCCCTGCCGTGCAAATCAACGAAAAGGTGCAGCTGAAAATCGAAGACAACAAGGAAATCGTCATCAAAAGCCCCGACGTGAAGTCAACGCGAACCACCATTCCCTTCGTGAAGAGCCACGACCTCAACTACGCCGACCTGTTCCGCTGGGCGGGACCGAAGTGGATGTATAACCTGGCATGGGTCTTCCTCGTGCTGCTCACCGTCTTCATCGTGGCCGCTGTCAGCAACGGCTCTAACCTCAACGACGGTATGGACGGCATGGCGTCGGGCAACTCGGCCATCATCGGTTTGACACTGCTGTTCCTAGCCTACATCTCCAGTAACGCAGTCACGGCGAGCCACCTCAACCTGATGTACATCCCCGGCAGCGAGGAACTGGTCGTCTTCATGGCCGCCTTTGTCGGCGCCCTCATCGGCTTCCTGTGGTTCAACTCCTTCCCTGCCCAGATCTTCATGGGCGACACGGGCAGCCTGACCATCGGCGGCATCATCGCGGTGTCGGCCATCATCATGCACAAGGAGCTGCTGCTGCCCTTGCTCTGCGGTGTGTTCCTCTTCGAGATTCTCTCCGACCTCGACGTAAAACGCTTCGTCAAGACGGGCAAGAAACATCGCGTATGGAAAAAGGGGCCCTTGCACGACCATTTCCGCACCAGCTACAGCGACTTCAAGAAGGCATGGCCCAACTCCACCGTCACCTTCAAGGGCCACGGTGAAGGCCATAACATCGTACACCATGAGGTGAAAATCACCATCCGCTTTTGGATTGTGACCATCCTTTTGGCGGCATTCACATTGATAACGTTTAAAATAAGATAAAGCCCTAGATTGCTTCGTTCCTCGCAATGACGCGAAGCGACAACTGAGCAACTGAACAACTAAACAAATGATAACTGCAAACTGACATGACATACATCGAAGAAATCACCAACACGCGACAACGACCGTCCTACTCAATGGTAGCCGGTATATCCTCCAAGGTATTGCAAATCAGAAAAGAAAGCATCAAGCAGAGCCTAAGCGACCTCAACACCATTGGACACCGACAGGAATATGTGGCCACCATCGACGGTGTGATGTACTACGACGACTCGCGCGCCGAGAACGTCAACGCCACGTGGTTCACATTTGAAAACCTCATCCGCCCCGTGATTTGGATTGCCGGTGGCGACAGCAGATACACCGACTTCAGCGACCTGAAGCCCATGGCCCGCAAAAACGTCAGAACCCTGATATGCATAGGCAAGGACAACAGCAACTTGAAGCGCACCTTCCAAAAGGACATCAAGGAAATCCATGAGGTAGACGGCCTCTATGAAGCCGTGACGATGGCCTCGTTGTTGGCGGAGGAGAACGACATCGTGCTGTTTTCGCCCGCCTGCAAGTCGGACGACAAAAAAGAGACCTATAACGAACGTGGGGAACGCTTCATCGACAATGTAAAACGCTTGGAAAATGAACATCGTCAATAGAATACTGAAAGGCGACAAGGTCATCTGGATCGTGACACTGCTCTTGGGCATCATCTCGCTCATCGTGGTGTATAGCGCTACCAGTGCGTTGGCCGTCTCCAAATACGCGGGCAGCACCGGCACGGTACTGATGAAGCATTTGGGGATGTTGCTGTTCGGCTTCCTCATGATGTTTGGCGCCTCCAAAATCAACTACAAGCACTACGCTAAAGCCGCATGGCTGCTATTGATTCCGTGCTTAGCGCTGTTAATCTACACACTGGCCTTTGGCCGCAACATCAACGACGCCAGCCGTTCCATCAACGTGGGTGGCTTCTCGTTCCAGCCCAGCGAGATGGCGAAAATCATCCTCATCACCTATCTGGCACGTCAACTGGTGATGATGAGCGACACCAAATACACCTTCAAGGGGTTCTGCCTCAAGATTGCATTGCCCATCATTGCCACCGCAGGCTTGATATTCACGGAGAACCTGTCGACGGCCATGATTCTGGTCTTCGTCTGTATGGTGCTGCTCTTCATCGGACGCATCAAGATGCTCCACATGCTTGCCCTCGTGGGATTCTGTGTGGTCGGTATGGGCATCTACCTCGCCTTCGACGCCATCAAGACCAACATCGACAACAAAAACGGCAGAAAGAAAGCCGAAGAGGCCATGGTCATCAGTGCAAAGACAGGTGAGTTCAAGGAGAAACAGAACCGTATCCAGACCTGGTCGAACCGCTTGAAGTCGATGGGCGAGGACAAGGGCGAGATCAACCGCTTCGACGACAAGCACATGCAACGTACCTATGCCGACATCGCCGTGGCGTCGGGAGGTGTGTTTGGCAAAGGCCCAGGCAAGAGCGAGCAACGTAACTTCCTGCCGCATCCCTATTCCGACTTCATCTATGCCATCATCATAGAGGAATACGGCATCGTGGGCGGCATCATCGTACTGATGCTCTATGTCATCCTGTTCACGCGTGTCATCCGCATCGTGAGCAAACGGCCCCTCACCTTCGGCGCGTTGATGGCGTTCGGATTGGGCTTCCTCATCATCCTACAAGCCATAGTCAACATGGGTGTTTCCATCGGTTTGTTGCCTGTCACTGGACAGCCCCTACCCTTCGTCAGCATGGGCGGCACCTCATTGATGGCCACAGGTTTGATCCTGGGCATGATCTTGAGCGTCACGTGCAGCATGGAAGAAGAACAAGAAATGAGTAAAGAACAAGAAATACAAGCCATAACAGAAGCTACAGAAAATGAAAGAGAACCTGAAAGTCGTGATTAGTGGCGGCGGCACGGGCGGCCATATCTTCCCCGCCATCGCCATCGCCGATGCCTTGAAACGCAGATTTCCTAAGGCCGACATCCTGTTTATCGGCGCGAAAGGCCGTATGGAGATGGAACGCGTGCCCAAGGCAGGCTACCCCATCGAAGGACTGTGGATCAGCGGTTTCACCAAGAACCTCTCTGCCCTCAGCCTGCCCTTCAAACTCGTCAGCAGCCTGACCAAAGCCTGCCGCATCCTGAAGCGTTTCCAACCCGATGTGGTGATTGGCGTCGGAGGCTTCGCCAGCGGTCCCACGCTGAAAGCCGCCAACTGGCTGGGCATCCCCACCGTCATCCAGGAGCAGAACTCTTACCCAGGCAAGACCAACCGCAACGTGGGCAAGAAAGCCAAGGCCATCTGTGTGGCCTACGACCATCTCGACCAGTGGTTCCCTGCCGAGAAGATACACTTCACAGGCAACCCCTTGAGGGCCAACATCACCCTCAACGGCACCCGCGAAGAAGCCGCTGCGTTCTTCCAGCTCAACCCGAGCAAGCCCGTCGCCCTGCTCGTCGGTGGCAGCCAAGGCGCCTTGGGCATCAACAAAGGCATCAGCGCACAGCTCGCCGCCTTCAAGGACAACGACCTGCAGCTCATCTGGCAGACGGGCAAGACCTATATCACCCAGGCACAAGAAGAGGTGAAAGCCTTAGGCTTGGAAAACCAGGTGAAGCCCACCGTCTTCATCGAGCGCATGGACTTGGCCTACGGCTTGGCCGATATGGTCATCTCGCGCGCCGGCGCCATGTCGATTTCGGAGCTGGCACTCGTGCAGAAGCCTGTCATCTTCGTGCCGCTACCCACCGCAGCTGAAGACCATCAGACCAAGAACGCCCAGCAACTCGTCGACGCTGATGCCGCCATCATGGTGCGCAACGCTGACACCGAGAAGGACCTCATCCCGACGCTGTTCCGCCTCAAAGACGACCACGAGCTGCAAGCCAAGATGAGCGCCAACATCGGCAAGTTCGCCCGACCCAACGCAGCCGACGACATTGTCGACCAAATAATCAAAGTTATAAGTTAAACCTGGCCCTTCGACAGGCTCAGGGACCTAAAAAAAGACACAAATGATACACGGAGAAGGACATACGATCTACATGTTAGGCATCGGCGGCATCGGCATGAGCGCCCTCGCCCGCTACTACCACAGCCATGGCTATACCGTGGCTGGCTACGACCGTACCCCTTCCCCACTCACCCGACAGCTCGAAGAAGAGGGCATGGCCGTCCATTATGAGGACGACCCCACCAAAGTGCCCACTGACATCGACTTCGTGGTCTACACACCAGCAGTTCCGAAAGACCTGAAGGAATTTGAAGCCCTTAAACAAAGCAATATAAAGATTATGAAACGCTCCGAGGCCTTGGGCCTGGTCTCGGAGCACCATTTTACGCTTGCCATCGCGGGAACGCATGGCAAGACGACCACCACGGCCATGGTGGCCCACATCCTGAACACCTGTGGCAAGGACACCACCGCCTTTATCGGCGGCATCGCCAACAACTTCAACAGCAACCTGCTGCTGGGTCAAGGCGGCGACAGCATCATGGTCGTGGAGGCCGACGAGTTCGACCGTTCCTTCCTGCACCTCCACCCCAACGTCAGCATTATCAACTCCATTGACGCCGACCATCTCGACATCTATGGTGACAGACAACACCTGGTGCAGAGCTTCAATGACTTCGCGGCCCTCACCGAGGGCAAGGTCATCGTCAAGGAAGGCTTGGCCATCCATACCGACCGTGGCATCCGTTTCGGCTTCGGCGGCAGCTGCGACTACTGTGCCGAAATCATCAAGACGGAAAAAGGCGTCACCGACTTCTTCATCTTTGGCGAAGGCCAAAAGACCGAAGTCAGGCTGCCCATGGCGGGAAGCCACAACGTGATGAACGCCACGGCCGCCTTCATCGCCGCTCGACAAGTCGGACTTGAGCCCAACGCCATCGCTGAGGCTTTGGCTACCTTCAAAGGCGTGAAGCGTCGCTTCGACATCAGAGTAAACAACGAAAAACACTGCTATATAGACGATTATGCGCACCATCCCGAGGAAATACGTTCCTGCCTGACCGCTGTCAAGGCCTCCTTCCCCGAGAGACGCCTCACACTGGTGTTCCAGCCCCACCTCTTCAGCCGCACCCGCGACTTTATGGATGAGTTCGCCGACGTCTTGGCCTTGGCCGACCGCCTCATCCTGTTAGACATCTATCCTGCGAGGGAACTACCCATCGAAGGCATCACCTCGAAGGCATTGTTGGACAAGGTGCAACTGGAAGACAAAAGCCTTTGCACAAAAGCCGAACTCATCAACCTGATAGAAAACGAAAAGCCCGAGTTACTCGTGACGATGGGTGCCGGCGACATTGACCGTTTTGTTGAACCTCTCGAAAAACTGATAAAGACATGGTAAAGAAGATATTGAGCATAGTATTGTGGGTGATTACGGCTGCCGCCATCGTGGTGTTGTTCATCTTCGCCAGGGAGAGCTACCTCAACACGCCCTTGAAGAGCATCAACTTGGTGCCTGCAGCGGACAGCGGCTTTGTGAGAAGGAGTGTGCTGCACGAGGAAATCGAGAAGCAATGCGAGCATTCCATGGTCGGCACCGTCAACATGATCAAGATACAAAACCACCTCGACGCCAACCCATGGATTGAAAGCAACTCCGCCTATATCGACCTCGACGGCAACCTCAACGTCAACTTCAAGGAATACGAGCCACAGTTCAGGGTCTTCGCGAAAAACGGACGGTCAGTATATGTGACCGACGACGGCGTTGTCATCCCTTCGTGCAACAACTACACGCCTTACGTACTGGTTGCCAGCGGCAACTTCGAGCTGAGCGACACCACCACCTATGCCCTTTGCGACACCCTCGACCGCGACCACAACCTCCTCAACGCCCTGTATTGGTATAAGGCCATCAAGGCGAATCCTTTCGTCGAGAACTGCGTCGGACAGCTGTATTGCAACAACAAGAACCAGTTCGAGCTCACCGTGAAAGGTCTCGACGCTCGCGTCATCGTGGGAGACACCTGCCTAGCCGCCGACAAGCTGAACCGCTTGGAGATCTTTATGAAACAACGCATCAGCAGACCTGAGACACAAAACCTGAAAATCATCAATCTGAATTATAAAAATCAAATAGTCTGTACAAAACGATAATGCTATGAGTGAAGGAAAAATCATCGTCGGATTAGACATCGGTACCACCAAAGTGGCCTGCATCGTAGGCCAAAAGGCAGAAAACGGGAAAATTGAGATTCTCGGCTACGGAAAAACCATCTCCACGGGTGTGAAACGTGGCGTCGTCACCAACATCTTCGACACCGTGGAAGCCATCAAGACGGCCGTCAAACAAGCCTCAGACCAGTCGGGCGTGGAAATCAACCGCGTCAGCGTCGGCATCGCTGGTCAGCACATCAAGAGTCTGCAGCACCGCGGCGTGTTGATGCGCGACAATCACGAGACCGAAATCACCGAGGCCGAGTTGGAACGCCTACGCAACGACACATTCAAAATCAACATGACCCCAGGCGAGGAAATCATTGACGTCATCCGACAGGACACCTACGTCGACGGAGAGCTGGCCACCAATCCCGTGGGTATGTTGGGCAACAAAATCGAAGCCAACTTCCATGTCATTATCGGTCAGACCTCGGCGGCCAAAAACATCGTGAAATGCATCCAGAGTGCTGGTTTGGAGATGGATTACATGATCCTTGAGCCTATCGCCTCGGCACAGGCCGTCCTCGACGAAGAGGAAAAGGACGCCGGCGTGGTTCTCGTCGACATCGGCGGCGGTACCACCGATATCGCCATCTTCAAAAACAAAAAGATCCAACACACCGCCGTGATTCCCTTTGGCGGCAACATCATCACCGAGGACATCTGCACAGGCTGTTCCATCATCAGGCATTACGCCGAAGAGGTGAAGGTGAAATTCGGTTCGGCCTTGGCCAGCGAAAACCGCGACGACGAAGTGGTGTCCATCCCTGGCATTCGCGGACGCGAGCCTAAAGAAATCTCTTTCAAAAACTTGGCTCATATCATCCAAGCCCGTTTGGAGGAGATTTTCGAACTCGTCAACTACGAAATCCAGAAAGCGAAGACAGAAAACCAACTCATAGCAGGCATCGTGCTCACAGGTGGTGGTGCATTGATGAAACACATCCAACAGCTGGCAGAGTTCAAGACTGGACTGGAAGTACGCATCGGCTATCCCAACGAGCATCTCAACAAAAACACGATGAAGGAAATGTCTAGCCCGATGTACTCCACAGGTATCGGCATCGTCATCGAGACCATCGCACGCATGGAACACGACGAGTTTCTGCAAGCATCCAAAGAAGCCGAGCGGAAGGCCGACATGGTGCCCGTATTCGGCACACCTGAATCCACGCCTGACGCCCAAACGGAACAAGCGGCCGAGACAACAGACGACAACGGCGGCAAGAAGAAAAAGAAGAAAGGCTTCGACGTGAAAAGCATTATCGCCACCATTACCGACATCTTTGTTCCCGACGACATTGACTAATCCTTGAAAATCCTAAAACTATGGCAGAAGACTACTCAAATATCAACAATGGCAGCGAGATGTTCAAACTCGTAGATGCAGACAAGCCCAACTACATCAAAGTCATCGGTGTAGGTGGCGGCGGCGGCAACGCTGTCAACCACATGATGGAAGAAGGCATCCAAGGCGTTGACTTCGTCTTATGCAACACCGACCATCAGGCACTACTAAAAAGCAAGGTGAAGACAACGGTCCACCTTGGCAAGCGTGAGCTCGGCGCCGGCAACGACCCCAACATCGGGCGCGAGGCGGCAGAGATGAGCCGCGACGAAATCGAAGCCCTATTGGACGAAGAGACCAAGATGCTGTTTGTCACCGCTGGCATGGGTGGTGGCACAGGCACTGGTGCAGCCCCAGTCGTGGCCAAGCTGGCTAAAGACAAGGGCATACTGACCGTGGGCATCGTCACCATGCCGATGGAACGCGAAGGCCGTCGTCGTAAGCTGCAAGCCATGGCGGGCATCGAGGAACTTAAGAAATGCGTCGACACACTCATTCTTATCAGTACAGACAAACTCCGCGACCAATATGGCAACATGAAACTCTCTGAAGCCTTCAAGAAAGCCGACGACGTGTTGGCCACCGCCGCACGTGGCATCGCTGAGATCATCACCGTGCCAGGTTATGTCAACGTCGACTTCGAGGATGTCAAGACCGTAATGAAAGACAGCGGCAAGGCCATCATGGGTTCGGGTACAGCCGAAGGCGAAGGCCGCGCCGAGAAAGCCATCAAGGATGCCATCCACTCACCCCTGCTCAACGACTCGAACATCGAAGGCGCAAAGAACATCCTGCTCTATATCACCTCAGGCACCAACGAAGTGTCGTTGGATGAGGTGGACGAGATTCTCGAAATCGCCCAAAATGCTTGCGGCAACAACTCCGACGTCATCTGGGGCAACGGTACTGACGAAAGCCTCGGCGAGGCCCTCAGCGTCACCTTGATTGCCACCGGCTTTAACCATGACGCCAAACCTTACAGCGCCGTGCTAAACGAGAAGAGAGAGCCCGCCGCACCCACCCAGCCCAAGAAAGTCTACGACTTGAACGGAGAGGTAAAGAATGAAGAGAAGCCCATCGCACCCGCTGGCGCTGCCGTAGGTTCCATCGCCGCCAACGAAGTTGAGAACATCCTTCCCCAGGCTCAGGAACCCGAGATGAAGCACGAAGAGAAGACCGTCCATGCCTTGTTCTCGGTCGAGGAGCCCAAAGCAGAAGAGCCGGAGGCTGTAGTAAAGCCAGAACCCGTACAACCTGAGAACGTCGAACCTGTTGACACACCGGCCATTGAAGATGTGAAGCCCGAAGACGACGAGCCGCTCTTTGAGCCTATCGAAGAAACACCAACCGCTCCTGTTCAAGAAACATCTACTACAACGGAGCGTTACGAAAACGATCGTCCTGTCGTGAAGGTCTACGACAACCCCTTCCGCCTGAACAACAGCGACGACGAGGGCTTCGAAATCACGTCGCGTATCATCACCCACGAGGAAGCGCAAGCCAAAGCCGAGCAGGAAGTGGCCGTCCTTGAAGCCAAAAAGGCCAAGGAGACCGACCCCAAGGAGCAGCTGAAGAAACAGCGCTTGCGTGCCTTGAGCATGAATTTTAGGACGGCGAGAGGTCTTGAAGAGCTTGAAAACCAACCCGCCTATCTGCGCCGTAACGTCGACATCAGCCACTCCGACGACACCGACATGTCGAGCTACTCGACGTCGAAAAACGGCATCAGCGGGGAGAACTCATTCCTGCACGGCAACGTGGATTGACAAGCAGAAAACTGCCTGTAATGACCTATCTGAAATCCAACGACTTGTTCGCTGACCTGGCGCCTGAGAGCCTCTTTGAGCTCGTCCCCCACCCCATGGTCATCGCCGACCACCTCATGACCCCCGACAACATTGGGGCCATGATTCGCTTGGCCGACAATATCGGGGCCAGCGAAGTGTGCTTTTTGGGCAAGGAAGACGAGCATCGGCTGGGCAAAGTACGCCGTGCTGCCGCTTCCAGCCGCGACAACATTCGTTGGTATTTCAGCGAGGAAACCGACTTGCGTAAAATCGTTCCCGAAGGCAAGAAGATCGTCGCCATTGAAACCTCCGACAACGCCACCTGCATCTACGACACAGAACTTCCCGAAGACGTGGCCTTCATCGTAGGCAGCGAGCGTAACGGCTTAAGCGACGAATTGCTGGCACAATGCGATATGGTGGTGTATATCCCCGTCCCAGGACCCACGCGCTCGCTCAACGTGAGCCATGCTGCATCCGTGGCTTTGTTTGAATGGCAACGGCAAATGCTAACCCATTCCGCATTAAAGAAATACAAGCACATCTTCTTCGATTTGGACCGCACGCTGTGGGACTTCGACGCTGCCGCTGAAGTGGCTTTTGAGCGTATTTACGAGCAATACAACCTGAAAAGCCTTGGCATTCCCAGCGCGCACGAGTTCCACGAGGTATATCATCCGCTGAACGAGCGACTTTGGGAACTATACCGCGAAGACAAAATTACCAAAGCCGACTTGAACCGTACACGTTTTCTAAAGCCTTTGGAGCATTATGGCATACATGACGTGGAACTGGCCGACCATCTCAGCGAAGACTATGTCTACTGGTCGCCGCGCATCGTCAGGTTAGTGCCTGGCACGATGGAGTTGCTGGAATACTTGAAGCCTAAATACCATTTACACCTGATTACCAACGGCTTCGAAGAGGTACAAGACACCAAGTTGACCCTTTCGGGAATGAAGCCCTATTTCGAGACCTTGACCGTCTCTGAGGAGGTCGGCGTGAAGAAGCCCAACCCTGAAATCTTTCAGTATGCCTTGCGCAAAGCCCATGCCACGGCAGAAGAGAGCCTCATGATCGGCGACGAGATGGACGTCGACATTGACGGCGCACGGGCAGCAGGAATAGATACGGTTTTGTTTAATCCGAGAGGGGAAAAGATTGAGGGGACGCGAACATTTGAGGTGAGGAATTTACTGGAGATAAAGCAAATCCTGTAATTATTTCAGCCTTGCCAACACCGTCTCTTTTCCTACCGTCCTGACGTCCATTTTCACTTTGACATCGGCATCGAGAGGCAGGAAAACATCGACGCGTGAGCCGAAACGAATCATGCCTAACTCCTCGCCTGCTATGGCTTCATCGCCAGGCTCAACGTCACAGACGATGCGGCGCGCCACGAAACCAGCAATCTGACGCAAGAGGATTTCACGACCTTTCTTGTCTTTCAAAATGATGGTGTTGTGCTCGTTGTCGGTGGACGACTTGGGCTTAAACGCCACAAGGAACTTGCCGGGATGGTATTTGTAATAGGTTACCGTGCCATCGAAGGGGAAGAAATTGATATGCACGTCGTAAATCGACATGAAGATGGAAATCTGGCGGCGCTTGTCGTGGAAATACTCATCTTCCATCACCTCCTCGTTGGCGGCTATCACGCCGTCGGCGGGAGCCAAAACAGCATCTTCCTCGATAGTAGTCTTGCGCCATATCGGGACACGGAAGAAGCGGATGGTCAGCACAAGCACAATGAGGAGGAACGCATAAAGAAGGTAATGCCACACCGTTTGCGAAGGCCAAAGCCAATTGGTGAGCACACCCAACGCCACAACGATAGCAAGCGTGGTCAGGATGGCTTTCGTTCCCTCTTCATGTAACCTTTTACTTATCTTCATAGCAGCAGCAAAAATACAAAAACAAAAGGAACGCTGAACATCACAGAGTCAAAACGGTCCAAAATACCGCCGTGGCCAGGGATGAGTTTGCCCGAATCCTTCACGCCTGCCTGACGTTTCAACATCGACTCACACAAGTCACCCAAGGTGCCGAACACCACTGCAATAGCCGCCATGCCAAGGGCAATGGGGATTGTAAGCCAATCAACATAATGAGCAAAGACAGCCGTAGCGATAAGGGTGAACACCAAGCCTCCGATACTGCCTTCGATGGTCTTGCCAGGGGAAATACGAGGAAAAAGCTTGTGTTTGCCTAAGAGTCTACCCGTCAAATAAGCGAATATGTCGTTGGCCCACAAGAGGCAGAACACAAGAATGATCAATCCAGGGCCTGCCATGCCGCCAAACAAATCCTCACGATACATGAACAGCATCAAGGCAGATGGCAAACAAAGGAAGGTGAAAGTGGCAAACAGATAGGTAAAGATAGGCTTTGCGTCGTGTTTGACAGAGAAGAGCGCATAAAGGAAAGGGAGCATAAGCAATGGTAATTCCAACAGCATCCAACGTTGCTGCAACACACCCAAGGCCACCAAGGCGGCGATGCCAAAAGTGCTAAAAGAGAACACTTCACCTATGGCAATGCCGACAGTTGAATCCATGTGCATCAGTCTTGACATCTCGAAGGTGCCCACAGCGACGATAAACAGCAGCAAGGCGGCGTATGCCCAAGGCGATGCAAAAATGCAGCCCAGCAGCAGGGCAAGCAATACCAATCCTGAAGCGGTACGAATCAATAGTTCTTTCATGGTACAAAAATGACATGCAAAAATAGGAAAAAGAATGATAGGGGCGAATGATATCTCTAAAAACAGAGAACCCCGCACCTTTTCAGGTGCGGGGTCTCCGTTAAGGGTGGGCGGCGAACTACTTTCCCACGGTCTCCCGCAGTATCATCGTCGCG
>CACYHX010000029.1 GCA_902774365.1 uncultured Bacteroidia bacterium
CTTGAGGTCGGCAGCAAGTTTCAGTAAGAACTTAATCTCTTCCGGAGTGAAGTCCAACAACTTCAGGAAGTTTCTGTTTCTGAGGTTAAATGCCATGTTGTTATGTTTTAAGTGTGAATGATTCTGAAAAACGGTGCAAAATTAGTCTTTTTTCCTTTACCATTCAATTAATTAAACAACTATCTTTGCGCCATGATTATCCTCGACAATGTAGTCGTCACCGACGAATTCCTGAATGCCCAGTTCTGCTGCTGCCTGCCGCGCTGCAAAGGCTGGTGCTGTGTGGCTGGCGATGCCGGCGCACCTCTCGAAGCCTCTGAAATAGAGCAGATTGAAGACAACCTCGAAGCCATCAAGCCGTATATGCGGTCCGAGGGCATCAAAGTCATTGAAGAAAACGATGTCTACGATTATGACGAGACAGGCGAGCTCGTCACTCCTTTGGTGAACGGTGAGGAATGTGCTTTCGTTTACTTTCACGAGAACGGCACGGCCCTCTGCGCCATCGAAAAAGCTTATTTGGAAGGTAAATGCGACTTCTGGAAACCGATTTCCTGCCACCTCTACCCTATCCGCCTAGTGGAAAAAGACGGCTTCACCCACATCCTCTACCACGAATGGAGCGTGTGTGTGCCTGCCAAGCGCAAAGGCGAACATGAGGGTATCCCTCTGTGGAAGTTTCTCAAAGCCCCGATGATTCGGAAGTTCGGCGAAGATTGGTATACTCGTTTGGAGAAAATGATACAAAAAGGATAAACTATTTTGAAAATAATGCCGTTATTAGAAAAGTGAAACGCTTGTTTTTCATATTGGCCATGATGCTGTGTTGCGCCGTCGCCGTAGCCCAAAGCGACGACGACAAGCGCCTCGACTTTTATGGCTATGTGGTCACGGCTGACAGCCTTCGTCCCATCCGCAACACCCACGTCATCAGTAAGATGGCGCATTGCGGCACCATCACCGACCGAAAAGGCTGGTTTCACATTCAGGCCCAAAAAATCGACACACTTTGGGTGAGCTGTGTGGGCTATTCGCGCCGCCTTGTCACCATCGACACGACCGTCTCAACAAAAGATACGCTCGTCGTCCGCCTGCGCCCCGAGACCATCACCCTACGCGAAGTCACCGTGTTGCCCTTCAGCAACTATGAAGGCTTCAAGGAATATCTCATCACCATGCCTAGCATTGAGACCCCCGACGAGATAAAACGCATGTACGACGAACTCGACGCGCTTTGGCTGAGCCGTAACGTGGAGAAAGGCAATGGCATGGTCACCGTCAGCGCCAGCCCCATACAATACCTTTACGACAAATACAACGCCTCAGCACGCCGTCAGGCCACCCTGCTCCGCAACCGAAAGACCTACAACGAAGTGCTGCGCGAACAAGGTCGCACCGACGAGCTTCTCCCCGACTCCTTGAATTTCACCATCAACTACAAGATGTATGAACTCGACGAAGCCGCCGAAGCCAAGAAAAACAAGAGCGTATTGGACACGACAACCATGGTGGGCAAGCCCAAACCCATGGTGCCGAGAAAGAAATACATCAAGTGGGGACACTAAAACCAAACCATGACCTTCCACGACTGGCTCCATAGCATCCTCAACTTGTTCTACCCTCGCGTGTGTGCCGCCTGCGGCGAGCCTCTACTCAAGGACGAGGAGACCGTCTGCCTGAAATGCCGCTATCTTTTGCCCAAAACCGGCTATGAACTCAACCCGGAGAATCCCTTAGCACAGACTTTCTATGGCCGTGTCAAGTTTCACGCCGTGACGGCTTGCTTCTTTTTCGCCAAGTCGGGCAAGGTGCAGCACCTCATCCATGAGCTGAAATACAAAGGCAACAAGTCGGCGGGCGTTTTCCTCGGACAAGAATTGGGCAAAACCATCAAGGATACGCCTTTGTTTCAAGGCATTGACTACCTCATCCCCGTTCCGCTTCATCCCAAGCGCGAGAAGCAACGTGGCTACAACCAAAGCCTGATGATATGCCAAGGCATCCACGAGGTGACCAGCATCCCGATTGGCGACAAGTACCTAGTCAGAGAGATTTTCACCGAGACGCAGACCCACAAGTCGGCCGAAGAACGCTTCAAAAACGTGAAAGACATCTTCAAAGTGCGTTTTGCCAAAGAACTCGAAGGGAAACACATATTACTAATAGACGATGTGTTGACTACTGGCGCCACCTTGGAGTCGTGTGCCCATGCATTGGAAAGCATTCCTGGCCTCACGATGAGTGCCGCAACAGCCGCTTGTGCCGGAAATTGATGCTTTTTTTACTTTTTTTTCCACACCAACCAACAAATCACTACTTTTGCAGCGAATTTCATTATCAAAAGAAAACTAACCTTAAAATTCAAACACAATGAAAAAGATTACACTGGCCATTGCCGCCATCATCATGGGCTTTGTCATGGCCTCATGCGGCACCAAAGTTGCACCGACCGAAACCATCCTCAAGGCCACTCAAGAGTTCTTCGATCAAGCCAAGACCAAGCTCTCGTCCATCCAAAGCGCCGAGGACTTCTTAGCTTTCGTCAACAGCTTCAACAAAGAAAGAGATGATTTCAGCCAAAACCTCTTCGCTGACTATGTGGATGAGGAAGGCAACATCAAGGGCTTGACTGAAGAAGAGTTAGACGAACTTCAATCCAAGCTCTCCGACATCGCCACCGAGTACAACAAGGTAGAAGCCAACAAGGCTGCTGAATTCCTCACGCCTTGCGTCGACACCTACGAGAAAGCTGTCAACGCCTTGTGCGAAGCTGCAAGCAACGCCGACATGGAGGCTTTCCATAATCTGACGGCAGACTTCGAGGCCGCCGAAGCCGCTTTGAGACCTTGGGGCGAATACGACAACGTGCTTCCCGAGTTGCAGCAGCGCGCTCAAGCCGCCGAAGCCAAGCTGAACGAAGTGCTCACCGCCTTGACCCCGGTTGAATAAACCCACGTTCAGAATCCATTAAAAAAACCACCGCCTTCGTTTGAAAGCGGTGGTTTTTTGTTTTGACGTTGCACGCAACGTCGCAAATCATTTGTAGACCTTAACTTCTGCCTCTCCATTGAGGACCATCAGGCCGTTCAAGGCCAAGGCTTTCATCTCGTCCTCGCCGGGATAGACATACACGGGGGCGATCTTCTCCACATGGCTCTTCACCAAAGCGCAGAAGCCCTTGTCGTAGGCCATGCCACCCGTGAGGAAGATGGCGTCGACATCCATGCTCATAGCCGAAGCTGCGAGGCCGCCGACTTCCTTGGCCACTTGGTAGGCCATGGCTTTGTAGACCTTCTCCCATTCCTTGTTGCCAGCCTTCACGGCGTTTTCAACCTCAAGGGCATCGTTAGTGCCGAGGTAAGCGACAAAGCCGCCCTTGCCTTTCAGCATCTGGCCGATTTCCTTCTTGGTGTACTTGCCGCTGAAGCAGGCGTCGACGAGGAAGCCCGCAGGCAACGATCCAGCACGTTCAGGGGTGAAGGGGCCGTCGCCGTTCAGGGCGTTGTTGGTGTCGACCACGCGACCTTTCTTGTGGGCGCTGACCGAGATGCCACCACCGAGGTGGATGGCGATGATGTTCATGTCCTCATACTTGCGGCCAAGGTCTTTCGCCAGCTGACGGGCGATAATCTTTTGGTTCAAGGCATGGAAGATGGAGATACGCGGAAACAGCGGGTGACCCGAGTAGCGTGCTACTTCGTCCATCTCGTCGACCACGACGGGGTCGGCGATATAGGCTTTCACGCCGAGTTCCTTGGCGATGTCGTTGGCAATCAAGCCGCCGAGGTTGGAGGCATGTTCGCCATTGTAGCCTTCCATGAGGTCCTTAATCATGAGGTCGTTCACTTCGTAGACACCCGAGACGAGCGGACGGAGCAAACCACCACGACCCACGACGCAAGCCATTTCGCTCAAGTCGATGCCAGCCTCCTTCAGCTCACGCTTGATGGCTTCGGTGCGGAAGGGCTTTTGGTCGGAGATATGCTCATATTTTGCGACTTCCTCGGCGCTGTGCTTGAGGTTCTTCTTGAAGACTTGTTCCTCCCCGTCAAAGACGGCGATTTTCGTCGAGGTGGAACCGGGATTTATGGTTAGTATTTTGTGTGACATAATGTTATGTTTTTGTTGTGTTTATGCAATCAAGGCCGCCAAGGCGATGGAATAGAGCTTGGTCTTCGACGTGTCGCCGCGCGAGCTAAGCACGCAAGGCACCTTGGCACCCATCAACATGGCGCCGATTTCGCTCTTGTCGAACTTCGAGCAGCACTTGTAGAACACGTTGGAGGCTTCGAGGTTGGGGAACACCAGGCAGTCGGCATCGCCAGCCACGGGGCTCTTCATGCCCTTGATAGCAGCGGTTTCGGCATCCAAGGCAAGGTCGAGACTGATAGGACCTTCCACCATGCAGCCTTTGATTTGGCCACGCTCGTTCATCTTGGCGATGATGGCGGCATCGACGCAAGCGGGGATGCCAGCGCTCATCTGTTCAGTGGCGGTCACCATGGCGACCTTCGGGCATGCGACGCCGAGTTTAGTGGCCACAGTGGTCACATACTTGAGCAGCTGTTGCTTCTGCTTCAGGTCGGGCAGCGGGATGATAGCGCAGTCGGAGACCACCAACAGCTTGTGGTAGTTGGGGTTCTCGATGACAGCGACGTGGGCCAGCGTGACATTAGGTGGGCAGAGGCCGCGTTCCTTGTTGAGGATGGCACGCATGTACTTATCGGTGGGCAGCAGGCCTTTCATCAGGATGTCGGCTTCGCCGGCGTTGATGAGGTCACAAGCCATAGTGGCAGCCTTGGTGTCGACAGGCTCATGGATGATTTTGAAGTTGTTGGGGTCGATGTTCTCGGCCTGGCACACTTTGGCAATCACATCCTGGTCACCGATAAGGGTGGCCTCGATAAGTCCCTCCTTCACGGCAGCATTCACTGCACAAATCGTGTGGTCATCGTTGGCATAAGCAGCCACTAAGCGTTTTTTGGGTTTGCTGCGCAAAACCTCGAACATTTGTTCAAGTTTTCTGATTTCCATATCTGTTGATTTTAAATTTGAATTTCTTATTTCAAGATTTTGCAAAAATACAAAATAAAAGCGTTTTCACAAAAGAAAACGCTTTATTAAATAAAGATTTCGAAATATTTCAATCCTCAATAATAGATGATGTTCAAATCAAGGCGCTTTTGCTGCAGTTGTTCGACGGCACGTTTCTTGACCTTAGTGTTGTAGATCTTCAGCTGCTTCAGCGATGGAATGTTCTCAACCGGTGAGATGCTACGTACGTCGGTGTTGTTGACGAATAGATTTTCCAGCTTGAGCAGGCCCGACAAAGGCTTTAGCGACTTCACAGAGGTACCGCTGGCGTTCAAGGTGACGAGGTTGTTCATCTTTGAGAGCGGTCCCAAGTCGTCGACTTGCGTGTTTTCGATATTGAGCAGTTCGAGCAATGTGCTCCCTTCAAGGGGTTTCAGGTTGCTCACGGGGTTGTTCTGCACATTGAGTTCCACCAAGAACTCCTTGTTGTATAACGGCGTCAAGTCGCTGACGCTTTGGTTGTTGATGGTGAGACGTTCGAGCCACATCATGCTGGTGAGCGGATTGATGGAAGCCACTGGGTGTTCTGGCGTGATTTCAAGCACCCTCAAGTCTGCGATTCGTTGCAACTCGAGTGCGTTGGGCGTCTCCGACTGCGTGCCAATGGCATTGCGGAAGATGGCTTGCCAGATGGCATCGAGACTATTCCACCAGTTGAGCATAGCCGCAGTTTGATACACCACAACCACCTGCCGCTGGCTTTCTTTCAGCGCCACGACTTGGCTTCTGCCTATAGTGGTGCTGTCGGCATCAATCACCTCGATTTTGCTATCGTTGGCCAATGCCGAAAGGTCGTTGACAGGGGTGTTCATGATATTGAGATACTTCAGGTTCACCATGTCCTGCAAAGGTTTGAGGTCATTGATATAGGTATGCGAAATGTTGAGCGACTGCAGGTTGGCCAAGCCTTGAATAGGTTGCAGGAAGCCTATCTCGGTGTTGGAGATGTTGAGCGAACGCAGGTTGGTCATACGGCTGACGGGCATCAGGTTTTGCACGAAGGCGTTGCCCGAAAGGTCGAGTTCCTGCAAGTTGATGATTTGGTGCAACTGCTCGGTAGTCGGCTCCGAGTCGACTTTGATTTGCTTTGAGAACAGCGCCTTCCAATAAATGGGAAGCTCGCGCCACCAGGTCTTCAATGACTCCGTGTCATAGATAACCAAAGCAAAGCGGTTTTCCGAAGTGAAGGCATTGGCTTCAGCGTCGTGGATGCCCGAATGGTCGCAATAAATCTTACTCAGACGACGGTTGCCTTTCAAAGGCAGCAAGTCACTGATGGAGGTGTTGCTGCAATAGAGCTCCTTTAGGCTCTCCATCTCGCTCAAAGCCTGCAAGTTGCTGATAGCCGTGCCCGAGATATTCAGGCTTTGCAGGTCTTTCAAGGTGCTGACTGGCCCGAGGTCGCGGACAGCGGTGTTGCTGATGTCCAAAAACCTTAGTTGCGACAAGTCTTGCAGGATGCCGACATTGGCAATTCGCGTGCCACTCAGGTTAAGTGCAATCAAGTTAGGACAATTCTTCAGATTATTGAGTCTGTTGACTTGTGTGTTGGCCAGATTGAGCTTTTGAAGGTTTCTCAACGAAGCCAGCACGCCGAGGTCTTCAATGGTGGTGTTGGCCACTTCAAGTTCCTCAAGCGTGATGTTGTATTTCAACGCGAAGAGGTCTTCGATCAAAGTGGAGTTGGCGCGCAACACCTTCAACTTGTTGAGGTTACGCACCGGTGAAAGGTCTTCTATAGAAGTCTCGGAGATGTCGAGCCAAGTGAGGTCCGACAGCTCAGTGAGCGGTTCCAACGAGATGATTTCGCGGATGCCCGATAAGTCGATGCGTTGTTTTTGGGTGACAAGTTTCAACTTGGCATCGAGTTCGGCCATGTCGTTCTTGAAGAACTTATCCTTAAGGACGGTCTCGCCCGTGACAGGGTCGACGCTGGGATAGGAGGCCATGAAATCGGCGGAGCTAATCATTCCGACGCTTTCCATCGGTATGCTGTCGTACAGTTTTATATCGCTGCCCAGACGGGTCTTCCAGTTCTGCGAGAGGCTGTTCCACCAGTTGCGAAGCGCTTCTTTCTCGTTGATTTTAGTGGTGTAGATGCTGGCGATTTTCAAGCTATTGTTCTGACGGTCGAGGTTGATTTCGATGAAGCGGTTCCTGACGTCTTCCACTTGTTCGTCGTTGATGGTCTTGGCCGTCAGGCGACGTGACATAGTGGCCTTGAAAAACACGGTGCCATCCTCCCTGGTGCTGTTTGACACACTTTGAAGGTCAAACTTGAAATTGGCCCACTTGAAGAAGAAGTCGATATCCTTTAGATAAGCCTGTACGTCCTTGTTGATGGGCGTGCTGCGGTTCACGTCGAGGTCGTCTTCGATTTGCACCTTGTCGTCAATAAAGACCTTGCTGTAGCTTTCCGTAAATACAATCTCTTTTTCCAAATTAGACGTCGTGCTATCGCCGATGAAGTTCATCGTCTCCTCCAGGTAGCTCACCATCATCTGGATTTCGTTCTCATACTTGGCAATCTCGTCCTTGGAGAGTTTTTGGGCCTGACCGCCAAAGGCGAAACCTAACAACAATATGGAGAGAAAAGCTATTTTTTTCATGGTTGATAAAATTTAATCACATTGGTTTTTTCCTTTTCCGGCATGTAGATGACGTTTGACATAAGCCAGCCGGAGTTGAGGCCTGAGCGGTTGAACCACGACACCTCAAAGTACCAGTCCTTGATTTGCAGAACGTGGAACTTCACTCCGTCGACGTGCTGAAACACCATCTTGCCCTGCTTGATTTCGTAAAAGAACAGGGTCAAGTAATCGGGTTGGAACTCTTTTGAGGCGTAGTATTCGATGACATCGGGGTTTTGGAAGGCCTTGTAGATGTTCATGAAGTCGAGTTCGTGGCTCATGGGATGCAAAAAATGCTTCTCCCTCTCGGCAATCTCGCCATTGGGGAAAAGCTTGTTGAATTCCGAGAAATACACATTGGTGAGCACCCATTTCGAGCCGAGGCCTTCCTTCTCGACAGCCAAGAACAGGATCACGCTGACGGGTTTGCCGTTGTATTTGAAGGTGCATGACACTTCGGAGTACCATCTGCCGCCAAGGAAGGTCATGAAAGTGGAGTCGTCCTTGGTGACGTCTTCGATGAAATAACGCTGCAGTTCGGTTTGTTTGCCGTATTTCTCCTGATCGAAGAGAATGGGCAGCGACTGGCGGCGCATCTCCTTGTTGTGGTAACGTGGGTCTTTCGGGTTAAGGCGCTCGCCAAACTGGTCTTCCTCATAATTGAAACGGCGCATGAACTGACCCATCTGTTTGGTCATCGCATACAATTCCGTCTCATCCATCTTAAAATCGCCGATCGTCTGACCCGCAACGGGCCAGACGAAGGCAAAGGTAAGTGCCAGAATGATAATATTTCTAGCTATTCTCATCTATTCGTCGTTTCCTTGACGCGCATGTCGCCGAGCAACACATCCCAGAAGCCGATGGTGCGGCCACCGATTTGGGTCTCCTTGCGTTTCACGTAGACGGTGATGTCCTTCTTGGTCGTGTCCTTATATACCAAGTTGCCTTCTTGGTCGTAGCCGCGGAACGTCTGGAAGACGGTGATAACGCCCACATAGGTGCCGTCGGGCTGACGCTGTAAGTCGCTGACATACTCGATGTTGTACCATTCGATCTCAACGCGGTCGTAGTTGAGGCGCATGAGGTGCTCGAAGTACTTACGGACACGGTAATAGGTGATTTGGTTGGAACCCAACGACGAGACACCAATTTCAGCGTCGCTCATGAACAACTCCTCGGCGCGGTCGATGACGCGGTTGGCCTCGCTGAAAGGCGTTTCCTTGGAACCAACGATTTTGACATATTTGCTCAGGTCTCTCACCTTCTCCAAGGCAAGGCTGTCGATGGCCTGCTTGCGTTCGAAACTCAGTTCGTCTTGTGCGAGGGCGATGCCCGCAAAGCACATGACAAAAGCTAATGTGGCGATGATCTTTTTCATTTCTTTATCAGTTCAAGTTCGTTAATCTTTCCGTTGGCGTTGTATTTGATATCGTGCACCTTCTCCGAGGCCTTCTTTTGGTCCTTCACATAATTGAGGTACTTCTCGATGGTGGTCGGACGGTCGTAGTCGTTGAAGCCTGCGTTCTGCTTGATGATAAGGAGCACGGGCGTGTTGGGCGACTCAAACATATCCAAGGTCTCGTTGATGACACGGTTGGCCTGGCTGGTACTACCGGCATTGGCGATGCTGTTGAAGTTGCGTCCCAACACGACATCGACAGCAGCGGCTTGTTCACGTTCTTGGGCGGCACGACGTTCTTCTTCGTCTCTTTGTGCGCGTTCGCGAGCCAGTTTCTTTTCCACCTGGAAAATCAAGTCGTCGACTTCGGCGTTCTGCAGGTTCCAGTCCTTGATGGTCTGCACACGGGCTTCCTTCTCTTCGAGGGTCCACAAGGTCTCGTCGTCGAGGATGGCGTTCAAGTCGGCGATAGCCTGCTCGACTTTGGATTTGTACTCAGCCTCAGCGGCTTCCTTGGCAAGACGTTTCTTGCTCTTGCAACTGGTGGTGCCTCCCAGCGTGATGAAAGCGGCCAAGAGAACCAGCATGATGGTTGTGATTTTACTTTTCATTGCTTATCGAATTTTTCCTTATAACTCCAATAGATGCTAATAAATTGCAAAAATACGGGTTTTTTTGTTGCACTAAGGTGATTAATGGCAAATTTAGTGCCAAAACAAGCCGTTACCCCAACGGTATGGTCTTAATCACCTTATAAATCGGCCCCGTAGGCTGCAAAATGCTTTGGAAATACACTAATTCCTTCACGTCGGCATGGAGGTAGGTCTTCTGCTCGATGCCATTGCAGACTTTCAAGAAAAACTGCTTGTCGACCAGCGGCTTGATGCGGCACACCGTGAGATGCGGCACAAAGTTCTGACGGTCACGCAGATAGCCTAAGTCATCGAAAGCGTCCAAGAGGTCGGCTTCGAGGTCAAACAAGGCCTGGGGCTGGTCGTTCATGCCGAGCCATAGCACACGAGGGACATGGTTGGAACCGAAGAAACCGGTACGGTCGAAATCCATGGTGAAAGGCTGGTGACGCTTGGCCACCTTCTGGCAAGCCTCGATGATGTTGGGGATGTCGTCGATAGGCGTGCTGCCAAGGAATTTCAAGGTCAGATGGATGTTTTCGGGACGACAGTAGTTGATGAACTTCTCGTGCGGAAGGTTTTTCTTCAATCGCTCCACCATGAGGGGATATTCCGTCCCCGTCGGGATGTGGATGGCCAAAAAGGTACGTTTGGTGTACATGGGTTTTATTTTTGTGCAAAAATAGGGTTTTTCTTCCCAATTCAACAAAAAACCGTACTTTAGCACCATCAAAACAGACCTCACCATGAACACTTACTCCATTGGAATCGACATTGGCGGCACCAACACCGACATTGGGCTGGTGCGCGACGACGGCCGCTGCCTGGCCAAGAAAAACCTGCCCACCAACAAATACTTCGACGCCTCCCTTTATGTGTCGGACATTTGCGAACAAATCAAATTCTTGATGGCAGAAAACAATGTGGACGCCATCGACGGCATCGGCATCGCTGCCCCAGCGGGCAACTATTACACGGGCTGCATCGAAAACGCCACCAACCTCAACTTCAAGGGCATCGTCGACCTTGGAGCGGCATTCAAGGCACATATAGATGTACCCGTGGTCGTCTCCAACGATGCCAACGCAGCCGCCTACGGCGAACTCGTCTATGGCGGTGCCAAGGGCATGAAGAATTTCATCACCTTCACCCTCGGTACGGGCGTGGGTAGCGGCATCGTGGTAGACGGCAAACTAGTCCACGGCAAGACCGGCGGCGCGGGCGAACTCGGCCATGCCATCCTCATCCCAGAGGGACGCCCCTGCGGCTGTGGGCGCAAAGGTTGCCTCGAGACCTACACTTCGGCCACGGGCATCCGTCGCACGGCACTCGAGATGATTGAAGCCACGCCCGACTATGTCGGTGCGCTCTCACAAGTGCCGCCCGAGGCGCTGACCAGCAAGATGGTGGGCGATGCCGCCAAATACGGTGATGCCTTGGCCCTCAGAGTCTTCGAAAAGACGGGCTATTGGTTAGGCATAGCCTTAGCCAACGCCGTTGCTTTCAGCGGTCCCGAGGCCATTTTCTTAATGGGCGGTCCCGTGAAGGCCGGCGAGGTGTTGATGAAGCCCGTGCGCGAGTCGTTCAAGAAACACCTTTGCTTCGTCTACGACGGCAGCGTCGACGTGCGCGTCTCCGAGCTGCCCGACAATGACGCGGCTATCCTTGGCGCGGCAGCGTTATCGAAGGCGTAAAAGTTTTTATTGTCACAAAACCTACAAAACCCACAAAACTTTTTTTCTTGGTTGGGGAAAGCGGCCAACTGGCCCGCTTTCCGGCGGCAACCCAGTTGGGTGCCGCCGCACGCTTTTCTTTGGACTTATTCATTGTTTTGCTAGTTTTGTCGGTTTTGTGATTAAAACACCAGCACCTCCGATTCTCCGAAGTTGTCGTAAGAAGAAGTAATCACCTTCTCGCCAGCCTCCAACCCTTCGACGACCTCGTAATACTGCGGGTTTTGCCGCCCAATCTTGATGTCGCGGCGCGTGGCCTTGCTGCCGTCGGGCGAGAGTACATAAATCCACTTGCCTCCTGTCTTTTGGTAGAAGGCGCCACGCGGGATGAGCACCGCCTCCACGGGCTGACCAAGTTGTAGGTTGAGGTAATAGGTCTGGCCGCTGCGGATGTTCTCGGGTTGCTGTTCCATGAACTTGAAATCAGCCTTAAACTTGCCGTCGCGCACCTCTGGATACACCTTTCGGATCTGCGCCTGATACCGCTCGCTTTGCCGCTCGAAGGTGGCCTCCAAGCCGGGCGTGATGCGGTCGATGTAATGCTCATCGATTTGGGCCTCAATCTTGTAGCTGTCGAGGTTGTTGATTTGACCGATCTTGGAGCCTGCGCCCACCGACTGACCCAACACCACATCCAACAGGCCCAACTCGCCGTCGATGGGTGCTTTGATGGTCAGGTTTTCCTTGCGCTTGCGGATCATCATCATGTTGACGCGCATGTTCTCGAGGCTCTCGCGCATCCGGTCAATTTCCACCGAGCGATGGAGGCTGTCCTGCTTGGCACGGTTCTCCACCAGCTTCAGGCGGCTGTTCGAGAGTGTGAAGTCCTCCTCGGCCTTCAGGAAGTCCTCGCGGGCGATGAGGCCGTCGTCGTAGAGCGACTTCTGCGCTTCGTAGGTACGGCGGTTGCGCTGCACTTCCATTTGCAGTTGCAGTTTCTCCTGCTCCACGCTCAGCTTCTGCTGTTCCATCTGAATCATGGTGTTGCGCAGGATGTTCTCTTTCTCGGCGAGGTCGGCCTCGGAGGAGAGGATCTGCATGTCGAGGTTTTCGTTGCTCAAGATAAGGATGACATCACCCGCCTTGACGCGGCTGCCTTCCTCGGTGACGATCTGCTGCACCACACCGCCTTCCAAAGGGCTGATTTGGATGGTTGTCATCGGCGCGACCTGTCCGCTGATGCGGATGTAGTCGTTGAACTCGCCCGAGGTGACGGTGCTCACGGTGATGTTGTCCGCGTCGATGCGGAGTTTCTTCGAGTCGTCCCTGAAGACGAGCCAGAGGATGAAGACGAGGAGCAACGCCCCGCCCCAAAACGGTAGCGCCTTCTTGGTGAATGCGCGGCGAATGCCTTTTTTCTGTTCGATTTTACGATCCATTGAGTGTTCCATATTCGTAGAGTTATTTAATTGTTTATTTCTTTGGTCACAAAACCTGCAAAACCCTCAAAACCTTTTTCTTGGTGGGGGAAAGCGGCCAACTGGCCCGCTTTCCGGCGGCAACGCGGTTGCGTGCCGCCACACGCTTTTCTTTGGACTTTATCATTGTTTTGTATGTTTTGTCGGTTTTGTGATAATAATTAATTGTTCTTCAAAGACTTAACAGGATTCATTCGGGCAACGCGGTTGCTGCTCATGACTACCACGGCAGTCACGATAAGCAAGACCGTCACTGCGCCGATGATGAAATAAAGCGGCGAGAGGCCGATGCGCATGGCGAACTGCTCCAACCACTTATGGGCCACAAAGAAGGTGGCAACGCAAGCCAAAACCGCCATCGCCAACGAGAGGCGCAACACATCCCAAGTGAACATACGCAGAATGTCAGCCACCGTCGCGCCGTTGATTTTGCGGATGGCCACCTCTTTGCTCCTTCGGTTCGACTCGTCGCGGATGAAACCGATGAGGCCAATCACGGCAATCAGCAGGGCGAAAACCGCACCGATGAAGATGGTGTTGCGCATTTTGAGGCTGTCATCGTAGTCCGCAATCATTTGGTCTGCCCAAGAGAAAATCTCCAACTGCCTGCCATCCAAGGCCTCCGCAACGCCCTCCCTCAGTTTCTGCATATCAGTTTCGTTCAGCTTGTGGTTCGTCTTGAAAACGAGATAAGGCATATAGGACACGCCGTCGTCCAAGGTGCCATAGAAGCGCACACTAGGGCGACTATCCAAGTTCACAAGGTTGCCAGTACGAATTTCGCGATAGACACCCGAAATGGTGAAGGATGCCAACTCCATACCATTCCCGTGTCCCGTGATGAGCACCTGCTTGCCCACCGCACCGTCGCTCCAGTCGGCGAACTCGTTCATCCGATTGACAAAAGCCTCAGAAACAACTACTTCAGAAGAATCGGCAGGAGCGCGACCGTCCACAAACTCAAAGCCCAACAACTTGTAAAAGCCCGTCGTGGCTTCGTAACCGTCAGACACATTGAACAATTCGCGGTCGTCGCCGGGGAGAAGGATATTGTCGCCGCTGGTACCTTTAACGGGCAGAGAATAACAGGCCTCCACACCCTTCACCTCGGGATATTGCCTGAGCGCTTCCACAACGCGCCTTTGCTCCGTCTGGTTGCCGTTGTACATGCTGACATAATAGGCGTTTTCGTAGTCGTAGCCCGGGTCGGAATAAATCATTTTGCGGTATTGCAGCGTCACGACGATGAGCATCACCGCGATAAAAACGTTGATAAACACCTGAACGCCAAGCAGTCCGATTTTCCAGCGGCGCGAGTTTTCTGTGTAGTTGCGGAAGGCCACCGAAACGGGAATCCGCATGTAGAGTTGCGCCGGAACGAAGACCGAAACCACCACCACCAAGGCCAGCACCAAACTGATGACAAGGATACTTTGCGTAACAAGCAAGGTCTCAAACGACATACCCAAAATATTCTGTATCAATCCTTTGGAAGCGAAAATAATGGCCGCCGCCAAAGCCAAAGCCAGCAACAGGTGAACAAAGGTTTCGCGCGCCAACAGCCAATGAATGTCGAAGGCATCGGCACCATAGCACTTGCGTACCCCGATTTCTTTGGAGCGGCGCACCATCTCCGAAATGACGATAAGGATGTAGTTGAGCAAACTGATGAGAATCAGCAGCGCGGCCACGACGGAAAGCAGAATCACCATCGAGCGAACCGATGACTCCTTGATGTGGTCCTTGCCAAAAGGCGTGAGATAATACCACAGTTTCGTCCCATTCTGTTCCAGTTCCTCCAAAGGCTGATGCGTCTCCTGCATCTTGCGGATGGCATCGTCAAGCGACTGTGGGTCAACGCCTTGCTGCAATTTCACGAAGCCACGGTAGCGGTCGTTGCCCACCCAGTTTTCTATGCTATTTTTGGAATAACTCACCATCGAAAGCAGCAGGTCTGAATCCATCGAGCCGTTTTTCGGGAAGTCCTTGAACACGCCTTCAATGGTCATTTTCAGGTCGGGCACATCTTCATTGACGATAATCCTGCCGATGCACTCGTCCACGCCGCCGAGCTTTTCGGCAAACGATTCCGAGACCATCAAGCAGAGCGGCTTTGACAAAACCTGCGCCGGGTTGCCTGCCAGAATCGGGCGGTCGAACACCTTGAAGAAGCAGGAATCGGCGAGAAAGAAGCTGCCTGTAATGATTTGGCCTTCCTCGTCCAAGAAACGATCATTGTTGAAATAGGAGGTGATTCTCGTGGCCTCCTCCACGCCTGGCACCTCGGCCTTAAAGCCGGGAGCCACCGCCCCACTAATTTGACCATAGTCATGGTTTTCGCCTTGTTGGACGTACATCGTCTTGATTCTGTAAATTCGGTCCACATCCTTGTAGAAACTGTCGTACGACAGTTCGAAGCACACCTTGGCAATCAGCACGATGCCAATGGCGAGACCTATTCCCAACGATAGGATTTTGATGAGTTTGTCGGAGATGTTATTCATTGTTTAATTGTTGTTTGTTTAATTGTTGAATTGTTTGTTGAGTTTCCCTTCGGGAATGGAGTGTTCTTCTTTTGTAATAAGCGGCGGCAAGAACTAGTTGCCAATCTGTAGCGCCACAGGCCGCCGCGGTTAAAAACAACCTCTGACCTCCATTCCCCGCAGGGGAATCTTTATTTATCATTCACCCATATACCAAGCCTTGTGCCAAACTTGCAAATCAATAATAATCAACGAAATACAAAAACAGCTATTTTACAAAGTGTAAAGTTATTTTACAGTGGTGTAAAGAAACTTTACAGTGTTTCCAACTTGGATTTGAGGCAGGGAATAATTTATATCTGTTACAAAAATGTGATTTTTTGATAAAAAATTGTCAGAAAATGTGATTTTTTAATTATTTTTGCTGTCGAAAATGTGATTCAATGCAATGGAACTACTTGAAAGAAAAATAGATAAGTTTCTATATGAATGGAAAAACAATCCTGAAAGAAAGCCTTTGATTGTAAAAGGAGCCAGACAAATCGGGAAAACCGAGTCCATCAGGGCTTTCGGACGCGCTAACTACGAATCGGTCCTGGAGATGAACTTCGTGCTTCAGAAGAAATTCCGCAACATCTTTGACGACGGATACGAAGTGGACCAAATCATCAAAAACATCACTATTCTCGAACCCTCGTGGAAGGTTATCCCAAACAAGACGCTGCTGTTTTTCGATGAGCTTCAGAAATGCCCCGATTGCGCCACTTCGCTCAAGTCATTCTGCCAAGACCGACGTTTCGACGTGATTTGCTCAGGCTCGTTGATGGGCATTTATTACGAGGAAATCGAGTCGAATGCAGTAGGCTACAAAGAAGATTATGACATGTTTTCGATGGATTTCGAGGAGTTTCTTTGGGCCAAGGGCTATTCCAAGGAACAGATCGAGGACCTATATGCCCACATGCTTTCGCTAAAGCCTTTTTCCCAACTCGAAATGGACACTTTCATGGGCGTTTTCCGCGACTACATGACGCTGGGAGGCATGCCCGAAGTGGTCAAAAAATATATCGACAATGGCCATTTCGGCGGAACGTTGAAACTGCAACGGCAACTTCTGAAAGACTACGAGGAAGACATCACGAAATACGCCAAGGAAACCGACAAGGCGAAAGTCCTTGCTGTGTATAACCACATCCCGACATTTCTGGCGAAAGAGAACAAGAAATACCAAATCACGAAGATTGCCAAGGGTGCACGAAATAGGGAATACATTGGCGCCGTGGATTGGCTGAAAGAGGCTGGAGTCGTCAATGTGTGCTATTGCTTGAACAATGTGGAACTGCCATTGAAAGGCAACTACGACACCGAATGTTACAAAATCTATTACCACGACACAGGGCTTTTGATAGCCTCTCTTGACGAAGAAGCTCAAGACGACCTTCGTATCAACAAAAACTTCGGTACATACAAGGGTGCCATCTACGAGAACGTTGTCGGTGAGATGCTACGGAAATCGGGATACGAGCAGCTGTATTACTACAAGCACGACAGCCCCGCCATTGAAATGGATTTCTTCGTAAGGGATGCCGACTCGCTGATTCCCGTCGAGGTGAAGGCCAAGGACGGAGCCACAGCCTCGCTGAACAACCTCATCAAATGGGACTCCTACCCCGAAGTGAAATACGGCATCAAATTCGGGTATAAGAATATCGGCTGGAACGGCAGTTTCTACACTTTCCCCTATTTTCTTGCCTTTTTGTTGAAGCGTTTCCTAAAAGAGAAATGATTCATTCGGAGTGGCGGTAGTTGTCACAAAACCAACAAAACCCTCAAAACCATTTTCCCACATGGAAAGTCGCCAACCGGCTCCTTTCCAACGGCAAGCAGTTGCGCGCCGTTGCTTGCTTTTCCATTGATATTCAAAAAGTTTTGCATTGTTTTGAAGGTTTTGTGATTAAAATCTATTCCTTTTTAAGCGCCATCACCGGATTCACCCGCGCCACCGAGACGATTTGCCAGAGCACCGAGCCAATGGCAATCACAAACGACAGCACCACCGTGACCACAAAAATCCACGGGTGCAAGTCGATACGGTAGGCGAAGTCCTCCAAATAACTTTTGCATAGCCACACCGCTATGGGAATGGCAATCGCGTTGGCAATCAATATCATAATAATGTATTCCTTCAAGTTGCGGCGGATTTCGCTCTGCATTGTGCCGCCAAACACCTTGCGGATAGCGATGGTCTTCTCGCGCTCGGAGGCGAAATGCGTGCTCATGGCCACCAGGCCAAGCAAGGCCAACAGCACCGACACCGCCAAAATAATCTCGATGAGTCGCATTTGGCGCAGGGTCTTGTCATACTGCTTGGCGATCACGTTCTCCACAAAATCATTGGCTTTAGGCTCAAGATAAACACCAAAAGCCTGCTCCAAATGTTTCTTCAATAACGCATCAATGGCACGTTTGGCTTCCTTGTGGTCGCCCGTGATTTCAAGCAATGGCGGATTGTTGAGGTCAATTGACCAGTCGCCAGCAAAAATGATGCATAAGTCCTCGTCGGTGGCATGAAGCGCATCAAGCATATTGAAGTCTTTGACGACACCACAAATATCGTTTTTGAAAAACTCGTCACCCCAAGCCTGCACCGCCTCAAAACTATGATTGCCGTAGGGCAGTCCCGTCATGGCTGCAAAGGTCGTTTCCGTCATATAGAAACTATTGCTTTGGGGTTCCTTAAACTTCTCCAACAACTCAATGCCAAACAGCCTGAACGCAACGCTGTCGCAGAAAAGCACGTTGCACATCACTTGCTCATCGCGATCTTTCGGTCTCAACCCCATCGTCTCGTTTTTGACTCCGGGAATCGTGTTCGTGGAACCGATTTCCTTCACGAAAGGTAAGGCACGCAGTTCGTCAATGAAAGCACCTTTCAAGGGACTGCGGTCCATATCGGAACGAATAAAATACAGGTTTTCCAAATTCAGGCCCATCGGGCGCTCCACCATGTGGCGCATTTGGAGTTCCATGGTCAGCACAAGGGCGATGAGGATGACCACGATGACATTTTGCACCACGATGAAAATCCTCGAAAGTGTTTTCTTGGTGCGGAAACGGAATGTGCCTTTCACCACATCGATGGGACGGGCTTGCGAGATGATGGCGGAAGGCAAGAATCCCGCCAACAGCGACACCACGACAACCATCAGCAGATAGGCTAATAGATACGCAACCCTTAACGGCACTTCAATCGGAACATCCGAAGCCAACAAACGGTTGATGGCAGGCGTGATGGCATGGGCAATGGCCAAACCGACGGCGAAGCAACACAACGTAAAGAAAAACGCTTCGCCGAGGAATTTCAATACAATATCAGATTTTTGCGCTCCGAGCAACCGTCGCGAAGCCATCTCCTTGGCGCGTTTCCCCGTGAGAGCTACATTCAGGTTGATATAGTTGATGAGCGCAGAAAACAAAAGCAGCAAGCCCACTATAATCATCGTGCGCAACATGGCTTTGTCGCCTTGATGCAAACGCACATCCACTTCGCTGAAATAGATTTCATCCAAACGAATCAAATGCGGCTCTCCAAACGACTTATAGTTCTGATACGGTTCGACATATAGCCCTTTCAGTTTCTGGGCAAGCAACTCGCGGTTGGTATTAGGATGCACTCGGATTAAGGTCGGCATAAGTGTGAAACTATTGAACGCATTCTGCCTAAACCTATTCTCGTAGCGACTTACGGCGATGTTGCCAATGACATCCCAATCAGGCAACAGCGAACTGCCCAAGTCGGAAACGATGCCTACTACATTTAGCGTATCCATACCCACAATGATTTGTCTTCCAATGATTTCACCTTCGATTTGATTGGCCAACCTTTCAGAAACGAAACCCACTTTGGCTACCGTCATTTGGTCGGCATTGCCCTCTTTGAAACGAACAGGGAAAAAGTCGAAAAACTCGCGGTCGCAGTTGAGCAGATTGCCATTCATTAGTTGCTCGCCAATACGGATTTTTTGCTTCTCTTGAACGTGGAAATGCGTCACCGCCTCCACTTCGGGCAGTTTTCCGTCGATGATTTCCTTCATACCGTAAGAATTGGTCATTTTTTCAGGTCCCACGGCATAAATCCGCTCGCGGTCGGGGTTCTCGCGCGTCACGGCGTATTGCTGCACCACATAACAGAAGCTGATGATGACGAAAGCCAAGGCCACACTCAAGCCAATGAACTCAATAGCAGTGTAGAGCTTGTTTCTGGATAGGAATTTCAGGTAGGTTTTCATATTGTTGAAGTGCTGATTGTTTAATCGTTTAATTGTTGGTCACAAAACCTGCAAAACCCTCAAAACCTTTTTTTCTCGGCAGGGGAAAGCGGCCAACTGGCCCGCTTTCCGGCGGCAACCCAGTTGGGTGCCGCCACACGCTTTTCTTTGGACTTTATCATTGTTTTGCATGTTTTGTCGGTTTTGTGATAAATACTATTGTTCTAAATACGGTGTCCCTCCATAATAAGTTACAACACTGCACTTAATAAAGTATTGAAGCCTGGCATTCAATTGTTCCGCGAGGGCGTTGAGGTAGTTGTTTGAGGCCGTTTGGTACTCGATAGACGAAATCAAACCCTGCTCGAAACGCTTGGTATTCAGCGCATAGGCCTCTTGCTGCAATTCGGCGCGGGTGTCGGCTTGGTGCAGGGCATCGGCGCTACCGTCGCGGTCGGCGATGGCGCGGCGCACTTCGGCCTCCACCGTTTGGAGGGCTTGCTCATAGTCGGCTTGGGCTCGGTCGTAGGCGTTCTTCTTCCGCGCGATGTTGGAATGTTTCGAGAGGCGGTCGAAGATGGGAATGCTCAACGAGAGCTGCACATATTCGCCGCCGTTGTTCTTCAACTGCTCGAAATACGGCGTGGGCACATAGCCCTCCATACCCGGATAGGTGAAGTAACTCGACGACCAACCACCGTAGAGCGAGAGTCGGGGCAGTAACTGCCAACGGGCAGTCTTCAATGCAAGGCGGGCGTTTTTCATCGTGCCTTCCGCCAAAACGACGGCAGGCATGTTGGTTTTGGCAAATTCTACCATTTGGGCGATGTTTTCAGCCTGGCCTGTAGGGCTGTCGCATTGCGGCAGCCGCACTAACGAATCGTTGACGATGCGGCTGCCACGGTGTGACAGCCCTACATCCAAACCATCAATTTTCAATGGTTTTTCAATCGGCCAAAACATCACATCCTTCAGGGTGATGATGGCATTGTTGAGGTTGTTCCGACAAAGGGTCAGTTGGTACTGCCGCTCGGCGAGGTCGCTCTGCATCTGAACCACATCGGCGTGGGATTTCTGTCCTAATTGTTCTTGCCTTGTGGCGAGTTGCACGGCCTTTTCCGATGTGGCCACCTGCGCTTGCAAGGCTTTCTGCATCTCGGTGTAATACAGCACATTGCAGTAGGCCTCCATCGTGGCGAGACAGATCTGGTCTTCTGTTTGCTGCTCCTTGGTCAAGCCCATCAGCTGCGCTGTCTTGGTGATTTTCAGGTTGTTGACCGCCTGAAATCCGTTGAAGAGGTTGATGCCCGCCGAGAGGCTGTAGCCGTTGTGGAACGAGGTCGTCCTGATATAGGTGTTAGTCTCGGGGTCGATGCTACGGCCGAAGTTGGAATAGGCGTATGTGCCCCCCTCGATTGTAGGCGTAAAGGCGGCAAGGATGGCATCGCGGCGGTCGATTTGCGCATCGCGGTTGTCGGCTTGAGCAATGCGCATCTTGGTGGAATGCTCCACGGCATAGCGCATGCAGGCTTTGAGGTCCATGGCTACGGTGTCCTGGGCCTTGACACTGGTCAAGGCTCCGAAGGACATCATCAAAATGAAAAAGGTATGTTTAGCTTTCATCTTACACATAATTTTCTACGTGCCAAACGAAAGCATATCGTGTGCCAAAAATGTAACTATTTGAAATTTAAGAATTTAAGATTTAAAGATTTGCCTCAATTGTAAAGATTCTTTACACCCACTGTAAAGTTATTTTACACTGCTTACTTAAACACCAAAGAGAACACCGTCATTTGATTGTCGCTCTGCTCGAGATTCAAGATACCGTTGTGCCTCACCATAATCTGTCTCGAGAGACTCAAGCCGATGCCCGTGCCGTTGGGCTTGGTGGTGTAGAATGGAACAAAGATTTCCTCGATTTGGCGCAATGGGATGGCCTTGCCATTGTTGGCTACTCGGATGACGGTTTGGTCCTCCGAGTTCAAGTCGGCGATGATGCGGATGGAAGTGGCACCTGCCTGCACAGCGTTCTTAATCAAGTTGTTGAACACCTGCATGATTTGGCCTTCATCGACATAGATGAGCAAGTCAAGGGTCTTAGCTTGATAGGCCAAGGTAGCACCTTGTTCGGCGATTCTGGCTTTGTTGAGACGCATCACGCGGTCAATAAGATCGTCCACCATCACGGCCTTACGAACAGGCGGTGCAACCTGGGTGATGCTGCGGTACGACTCCACAAATCGAATCAAGTCTTTCGAGGATTCTGAAATCGTCTCCAAGCCCGCCTTTACGTCCAGGTCTTCTTCTTTGGAAAGCGCGTCGCTCAATGAGGCAATAGGCGCCACGGTATTCATGATTTCATGGGTAATCACGCGGAACAGCTTGCTCCACGAGGCGGACTCGTCCACCGCCGACCTGCGCTCGAAGATGCCACGAATGCGATTCAAGGCGCGGTTCAGCGACGACTTTTCCTGAAAACGGAAATTCAGCTCGCCGTCTTCCAAGGCATCCATCATGAATGACACTTTTTTTGTATCGTGTCGCCGCGTCAGCACAAAAGAGACCACAACGGATACCACTACTGCCACAACGATTATCGCTATCCAAATCCAGATGCTCATATCCCGTATTTCTTCAAACGACTATACAGTGTCGGGCGACTGATTTTCAATGCCTTGGCCACCAATGAAAGGTTGCCGTTGTATTGCTTCATCGCTTGACGAATCACCTTTTCCTCAGCATCTTCCAACGACTCGGCTTGTGACTTGCTTTCGGTCATGTCAGAAGCTCGAATTTGTAAGTCTTCGGCGCGGACCAGTTCGGTTTCGGAATAGATGACCGCTTTTTCGATGCAGTTTTGTAGCTCTCGGATGTTGCCACTCCATCGGCAGCGCAAAAGCATTTGTTTGGCCTCCTCCGAGAGTCCATGCGCGGCACGGTGGTATCTCTCAGCGTATTGCTTCACAAAAGCCTCCGCCAACGGCACAATCTCATCGGGACGCTCGCGCAAGGGCGGCAGGTGAAGTGTCACGGTGTTGATGCGGTAGAACAAGTCTTCGCGGAAACGCCCTTCTTTGACCATTGTAGCTAAGTCCATGTTGGTGGCACAAATCAAGCGGATGTCGACGGGCACTGAAACCGTGTCGCCGACTTTGGTGATGCTGCGGCTTTGGATGACACGAAGCAGTTTGGCCTGTTGGCTTAGCGGCACATTACCAATCTCATCAAGAAACAAAGTGGTGCCATTGGCCTGCTCAAACTTACCAATGTGGTCGGCATGGGCGTCGGTGAAAGCCCCTTTCACATGGCCAAACATCTCGCTCTCAAACAAGGTATCCGTGATGGCTCCGATGTCCACGCCCACCATCGGCTTGGCAGCGCGATTGGAAAGTCGGTGTATCTCATTGGCCAGCACATCCTTACCCGTGCCATTCTCGCCCGTGATGAGCACCGTGGCATCGGTGGGAGCCACTTTCTCCACCATCGCGCGCAGTCGTTGCATCTCCTCGCTATCACCCCAGCGCATCGTAGGTGCAGGTTCGGCAATGGAGGCCTTCCCCGTGACCTTACGATGTTTCTTACATGCTTCCTCAAGGATACCCAACAGTTTGGCGTTGTCCCAAGGCTTCACCACGAAGTCGAAGGCACCGCGTTTCATGCCTTCCACGGCGAGGGCGATGTCGGCGTAGGCTGTAAAAAGCACCACCTCCACCTCGGGGAAGTCGCGTTTCAGTTCAGAGAGCCAGAAGAGGCCTTCGTTGCCCGTGTTGATGTCGGTCTCGAAGTTCATGTCGAGCAGCACCACATCGGGCTTGAAAGTTCGCATGGTCTCCATTAGCACCTTGGGCGAGGCGATGAGTTCCACCTCGGCGAAGCGCATAGGCAGCAATATCTTCAGTGCCGACCGGATGCCGGCGTTGTCGTCGACGACTAGGATTTTGGATTTGAGTTTGGACATAGCTATAATACTTTATGATGAAACAAGCCAGTAGGCCAAATTGATGATTCGGATACCCTCGTATTGGAATTCCTTCTGACGGGTTCTTGCCAGGAGTATTTTTGGATAGGCATCTTTGATTTTTAAAAGCGCCGAGACTTCGCGTTTAAACGTTTCTTCATTTGTTATATCGTCTGCCACCTGAAAATAGATTTTCTCGTTTTGTTTCATGGCAACAAAATCTATCTCACCGTTGTACAAAGTCCCAACATAAACCTCATAACCACGTCGTAAAAGTTCCACAGCCACTATATTCTCAATGACTCGACCAATGTTGAGGTTCTTGGTTCCGAGTCTTGCATATTTAAATGAATGATCCGAAAGATAGTACTTGTCATCGGTTGTGAGATACCTTTTCCCACTGATGTCGTAACGGCGGATACGATAAAAGGCAAAAGCGTTGCAGAGATAATCAATGTATTTCCCGACAGTCTTGTCGTTCGTCTTGATTTTATTTGAAGTCAAAGTGTCGGATATTTTCCTAACCGATGTGATGTTACCGATATTATCCATCAGAAAATCAACGAGTTTATTGAGCAAGTTCACATTCCTAATTTTATATCTTCTGATAATGTCACGGACAATAAGGGCATTGAATACCTCATCGTTGATATAAGTGTATTTCTCCTTGGTGGTCGTGTAAAGATAAGAGCCAGGCATGCCTCCTTCCTCAAGATATGAATCAAAAGCAGAATTGTAATCAGCAGATTTATAATATCTTACATATTCATTAAATGAAAATGGAAAGAGTTTCAACTCGAAAGTTCTCCCGGTAAACAAAGTCGCCAAATCGCTGCTTAACAGAAAAGCGTTGGAGCCTGTGACAAAGATGTTGTATTTTTCGGAAGCATGCAGGCTGTTGACTGCTTTCTCAAAGTTCTCACACATCTGGATCTCGTCAATCATGACATAATTGTCTTTCCCTTCCTGATAGGAATCTTCAATGAAATCATGAAGTTTATGGTATTCCAGCAATGGTTCGAACTTCAACAGGTTGAAATCAACATGGATGATATTGACGTTATTTTCTACCGATTCTATCTTTTTGGCAAACATCTCAAGCAGTTTCGATTTTCCACTTCTCCGAACTCCTGTAATAACCTTTATGTCTGGAGTGTTTTTCGTATCCTCCAACTGTTCAAGGTAATCATCTCTTTCTATTAACTTTATGTTAACCATAACTTTACACATTTCTATTTCGCAAAAATACAACTTTTTTGATTTTGCGAAGTAAAAAAATGTATTTTTCTATTACCGAAAAAACATAATTTGCAGTTTCATTCCTTTTTCAATGCCTCCGCAGGATTCGTTCGCGCGGCCTTCAAGGTCTGCCAAAGCACCGAGAGGAAGGCCATCACCAGGGAAATGACCACGGCAACGACGAAAACCCAGCCGTAGTTTTCGAGCCTGACGATGAAACCTTCAAGATAGCGTTGCGCCGCCCACACCGCTATCGGGACGGCAATGACGCAAGCCACGGTCACCAAAACCATATATTCCTTCACGGTGCGCCAAGTCTCGCTCTCTACGGTGCCTCCAAACACCTTGCGCACGGCGATGCTCTTGGCGTTCTCGCCCGCGTAATAGGTGCTCATCGCGATAAGGCCAAGCAGCGAAATCAGCACGGCAAGCAGCATAAAAATCTCCAAAAGACGCATATTATTCTTGGCGGGCTTGAGCGCGTCGCGGTAAAAATCGTCAATGAAACCATCGGCAAAAGGATCCACTAATTCGCCATTGCGCCATTCATCGACCACCTCATGGATGGCTTTTCTCGCTTCCGCATGATCACCAATAATTTCCATCACAAAACCGCCATATTTG
>CACYHX010000030.1 GCA_902774365.1 uncultured Bacteroidia bacterium
GTCGAAGTGGGCCTCTTCCTTGAGGATGAGCTGCTGGTTGCGGGCGATACGGTCGGCGAAGTCGGTGGGGATCTCAAACGGCGTGTCGAACGGCATCACGGTGAACGAGTCGACGCCACCGAGGACGGCTGACATCGTGCCCGTGGTGGTGCGCAGCATGTTGACGTAAGCGTCGTAGAGGCTCATGCCCAATTCGGCGTTGGTGGCGTGGATGTGCATCTTGGCGTTCTCTTCCTTGCCGCCGTAAGCCTTCACGATGTTGGCCCACAAGAGACGGTAGGCTCTCAATTTGGCCATCTCCATGAAGTAGTTCTGGCCGATGGCGAGGTTGAAGCGCATCTTGGGCGCGATCTCGTCGATGGTGAGGCCTTTCTCGGTGAGTTTGTCGAGGTATTCGGCACCCACGGCGAGGCTGAAGGCCATCTCCTGCACGATGGTGGCACCGGCGTTAGTGAACACGTGGCCGTTGACGCCAATCGTTTGGAAGTTAGGCATATCAGCTTTGACGACGATATAGCCCAGTTCCATATCGGCACCCTCGTTGATGTACCACACGCCGCGACGCAGGTAACGCGTCAGCGGGTCGTAGTTCAACGAACCTTTGATCCCCGGCACCTTCGACAGCATCTCAAGGAGCGGCAGGTGATACTTGTTGTTGTAGAAGTTGATCTCCACCGCGTTCTGGTCGATGCCGTTGAGCAGCGTCGAGATGGCGATGGGGTCGTACGGCTTGTCGTACTCCAGCTTGAAGCCGATGCTGTTGGCACCGCGGCTGATGGCGTTGAGGGCGATCTTGTTGGCCTCATGCACGTCCTTGACGGTGATGTCCTGACGGACGAGCCATGCGTTGCCTTCGGCTTTGTTGCCACGGACGTAGGGGAACTCGTTGGGGTTCTGGCCCGTCCAAGGGATGTCGGCCAGGTTCTCGGCGCGGTAGTAGGGCCTCACGTTGAAGCCTTCGGCCGTGCGCCATACCAGCTTTTTGTTGTAATCTGCCCCTTTGAGGTCCTTCTCGATGACGGCTTCCCATTCTTCGGTCGTCACGGGTGGGAACTCCTCAAAGAGTCTCTTTTTTTCTTCCATGTTGTTGTATTTAATTGATATGCTAAAATTGACTATTTTGTGCTCAAACAATCTGCAAAAGTAAGAAATAAAGCGATTGGGCAAACTTTTTTCCGTACTTTTGCCGCAAAATTCAAGAATGATGTTTACAAGGCGTAGAAAATGGCGTGTGCCGGCCGGAGAAGAGCCGACAGCATTGGACAAGAAAGTGATGGCATTGGAAGCCAAAGGCGCGATGGTGCCCAAGCGTACCCTCATCCGCACCCCCGAAGAGATTGAAGGTATCAAGAAGAGCGGCGTCATCAACACCGCCATCCTCGACCTCGTGGGTGAGAAGATCCATGCGGGCATGAGTACATTGGAAATCAATGACTTGGTGCATAACTACACCATCGAACACGGTGCCATCCCTGCCACCTTGGGCTACGAAGGCTACCCGAAGAGTGTGTGCGTCTCCGTCAACGAGGTGGTCTGCCACGGCATCCCGTCTGCCAAGGAAATCCTCAAGGAGGGCGACATCGTCAACGTGGACTGCACGACCATTTTGGACGGCTATTATGCCGACGCCTCACGCATGTATGTCATCGGTAAGACCTCGGCGCGCAAGCAGAAGCTGGTCGACGTGGCCAAGGAATGTCTCTATGTCGGCATGGAAGCTGCCAAGCCTTTCGGCTATGTCGGCGACATCGGCAACGCCATCCAACAGCACGCCCACAAGAACGGCTTCAGTGTGGTGCGCGACCTCTGCGGCCACGGCGTGGGACTGAAGTTCCACGACGACCCCGAGGTGTTGCACTACGGCAAGAAAGGCACGGGTATGCTGCTCGTTCCGGGCATGGTGTTCACTATCGAGCCGATGATTAACATGGGAACTTGGAAAGTCTTCATCGACAAGGCCGACGGCTGGACCGTCATCACCGAGGACGAGCTGCCCTCAGCCCAGTGGGAGCACACCTTCCTGATGACCGAGACGGGTCTGGAGATTTTGACGCATTGATAGATGAATCCTTGTAGAGACGGTGCACGCACCGTCTCATTTTACCCACAATGACCATTCTGAGACGGTGCATGCACCGTCTCTACAAAGAAAATACCGTTATTTTCTGGGTGTATAGAATTCATCACCAACCCAATTGGCCACATTGTTTTCGATATAGGTGGCGATGCGATTCATTTCGGGTTGGTCACGGATGATGCGGTCATAGAATCGGGGCTGCCAAGCAAAATAATTTGGGGTTTGGTTAGCATAATGGGTGACGGCAGATTTCATATTACCAATAGCAACAGCCAATCTGTGTTTTTGCTTGGATATGAATTGCATTTCCTCATCAACAGCATCGTGTTTCCAGCGGTTAGATTGTAGAGACGGTGCATGCACCGTCTCAGAAATATCATTTTCATTTTGGGTTTGAGGAGACGGTGCGTACACCGTCTCTACAATGTAAACAATCAAATGTAAATGATTTGGCATGATGACATACAAAGGAATTTCTGCGTATGGGTTATGCTGCTGTATTTTTTCAATACATTGTTTGGTGTATTCCCCAATTTCCGACAAAATCATTTCTCCATTCTCGATTTCTCCAAAATAATGTTCACGGTTTTTCGTACAAATGGTGATGAAATAGGCACCGCCGTCATAATCATGCCACCAGGCACGGGCAGATTCTATTCTGTATTTGTCTTGGAATTTGTCGTCGGACATGTTTGTAATGATTTGGTTTTTTTTGTAGAGACGGTGCGTGCACCGTCTCAAATATAATCTGTTAATTTAATTTCTATGTTTATGAGACGGTGCGTGCACCGTCTCTACAATTTAAAATTGGAAATAGATAAACGACTGCAGGTCGGCCGTGATGAATTGGTAGATCACGAACACGATGAGGGCGCAGACCACCACCATCAGCGGCACAGGTATCTTGGCGAACCAAATGCGATAGCGCCGCTTGAAGTTCTCAGGCAGCCAGTGGATGATTAATCCAATCAGGATGAGTATGAACACGTTGCTGTAGTGCGTGATGATGGTGGGCACCTTGCTCCAGTCCCATGTGCTGCCCATCTGGTTGACCATGTTCTTGGCGGTGTTCCATGCTGTTTCGTTGGCCACGGCGGGGTCAAGGTTGGAGCCGCTGCGGAAGAATAGTCGTGTGAAGGTGATGAAGGTGAAGGTCTGGAAGATGGCCCAGGCGTCTTGCAGCCACTGCCATGCCTTCTTGCCGCCAAAGAGATTGTAGAGCATGCGCACCATATTGCCCCCCAAGATGATCATGCACCACACGAATAGCACGGTGAACACGGGGCGCGGCACGAACACACACAGCAGACGCAGCAGGAAGGTGACGGCTAAAATAAATAAGGTGCGACCATAGACGCTCCAGTCTCTCCAGAACTTGTAGAATATCATGCCGATGCCGTTCAGGCCGCCCCAAATCATGAAGTTCCACGAGGCGCCGTGCCACAGGCCACCGAGCAGCATCGTGTCCATGGCGTTGATGTTGGTGGTGATGCTCTTGCGCTTCTCGGGCTTGAAGAGGGCCACCAAGGCCACAATGACGGCGACGACACCCACGCCCACGCCTATCCACCAGCTGCCCGAGAGGAAGACGGCGATGGCGGCAATCATGATGATGATGCAGAACGAGCCGAAGGTGGCGTTGCGGTTGCCGCCCAGCGGGATGTAGAGGTAGTCCTGCAGCCAACGCGACAGCGACATGTGCCAGCGTTTCCAGAACTCGCCCGGGTTCTTGGCTTTGTAGGGCGAGTTGAAGTTCTTGGGCAGGTAGAAGTCCATCAGCATGGCCACGCCGATGGCGATGTCGGTGTAGCCCGAGAAGTCGGCATACACCTGCAGCGAGTAGCCGAACAAGGCCATGAGGTTCTCGAAGCCGGTGTAGAGCAGCGGCTGCTCAAACACACGGTCGATGAAGTTGACGGCGATGTAGTCGCTCAAGACGATTTTCTTCACCAAGCCGTTCATGATCCAGAACACGGCGATGCCGAACTGCTTGCGGCTGAGGAAGTATTTCTTGTGGAGTTGCGGGATGAACTCGTTGGCCCTCACGATGGGACCCGCCACCAGCTGCGGGAAGAAGCTCACGTAGAAGCCGAAGTCGAAGACGTTGCGGACCGGCTCGATGCGCTTGCGGTACACGTCCATGATGTAGCTGATGGCCTGGAAGGTGTAGAACGAGATGCCCACCGGCAGCAGGATGGTGTCGACGCTGAAGCGGTTGTCGCCCGTGATTTGGTTGCCCACCCACGAGAACACGTCGAACACGCGGAACTCCAATCCCGTCAGGTCGTTGACGACGTCGGTGAGGAAATAGGCGTATTTGAAATAACACAGCGTCGACAGGTTGACGATGACACTCAGCGCCAACACGAAGTTACGGCTGCCGTCTTTCTTTCGGGAATGTAGCCACTTGCCTGCGAAGAAGTTATATAAAGCGGTGAATATCAGGATTAAGACGAAGAGTCCGCTGGTCTTGTAGTAGAAGAACAAGCTGACGAAAAACAGGAAGGTGTTGCGCAGCAGGCACTTGTTTTTGAGCAGGCAGAAGAAGGCGAACACGATGGCGAAGAACGCCCAGAAATAGAACTGGGTGAACAGCAAGGGGTGGGCCTTGTCGAACGAGAAGATCCGGGTGAGGAAGTCCAATGCTATTTCGGGGTTGAAGGTCATCTTATCGTTTGGTGTTCAGTCTAACGTGTTCTATATATTTGGTGATCAAAGCATTGTAAAGCAAGTCGCCAAGGAGTTTGTAGCCTTCGTTGGTGAAGTGCACCTTGTCTTTCTTGGCGAGGCCGGCCTTCTCCCAGTCTTGCATCGACTTCAAGCCTCCCATGATGTCGAACTGGTCCCACACGGCGGCGTTGTATTGCTTGCCCATCTCCATGAAGGCCTCCTCCACGATCAGGCCGTTCGTGTTGACCTCGTATCTTTTATAGCGTTTGCCTTTCACGCGCTTGAAGCTGTCGTTGTTGCTCATGAAGAGCAGGGCGCAGTCGGGGTTGACGCGCTTGATGATGCGGATAAGCTCGTCGAAGTTGCGCATGAAGACCTGTTTCTCGAAATCTTTCTCTGCCGCGTCGTTGATGCCGATGCCGAAGATGATGAGGTCGGGGCGGATGAGCTCGAGGTCGCGCTCGAAGTCGTCGCAGCGCAGGTACGACGGCACGCTGGCGCCGTTGACGCCGATGCCGTGCACGCTGATGCCCGGCATGCCGTTCTCAAGCAATACACCGGTCAGGGTGAACTCGCCTGGGACGGAGTCGAAGAGGATGCAGATGGAGTCGGTGAAGGAGGGCAACTCGAAGGTATAGGTCGACTTCCACTCGTCGTATTGTCCTTGCAGCACCGTGCCGTCGTAGCTGACCACGGGCACCACGTTTTCGGTCTCCGAGAAGCCGACGACGGTCACCTTGTTGAAGTCGAAGTCGGGGGTGAGGTCGGTGGGGTTCTTCTCACGTGTCATGATGCTTACCGTGGCGGTTGGGTCGGTGGTGGTGATGGCGGCGCCGGCCAGCCCCATGCGTTTGTCGGTCTCCTTGCGGACGGCGTTGCGGCAGAAAGCCCACACGCCCGTTGAGCGGACGATGAAATGCGACGGGTTGTTGGTGCCGCCTGCGGTGAAGGGGAAGACGAAGTTTTGTCCGCCAATCAAGTCGGTACTGATACTCAATAAGTTATCTCTGAATTGTTGGGTAAACACGCCCGCCTGCACATGGGAGCCTCCGATGTGCATGATGCTCACGTTGCCTTCGCCGAGGAAGACCACGGAGTCCATCTTCTGGAAGAAGCGTTCCATGGCAAGGCTGTCGCCAGGATATTGGATTTGGTTGCGCTCGAAGTGGGCAAAGGCGTGGCTTGGCACGGGCTTCACCAAAGGCAGATCTTGCGCCACGAGTAGCCTGCTAAACAAGAATAATCCTATGAAAACCAGCCACTTCTTCATTTTTTCTCATACGGGGGTTTGTAGAACGGCATTCTGATGCGGCCTGCCGTGCGGATGGAGTCCTCGCGTTGGTCGAGGTTGATGAACTCGATGACCTTTTCGCTGGGCACGTGTTGGCGGAGCTTGTAGAAGTCGTAGTAGGTGGTAAACGACTTGGCGAGGTCGGTGCCGATCTCTTGTGCGCCGCGGAAGGTGAAGTGCACGTAGTCGGGGCCGGCCAAGGGTGGGTTGTGTTTCACCCATTGTGCCATCGAGCCTTCGCCGCCCATCACGTTGAACATATCCCAATAGGCCACGTGGTTGCGCAGCGCCATGACGCGGAGCGAGTCGTTCAGCTCGGGCAGGCCGTGCCAGGTACCCATTTTGCCGCCGTAGCTCTTGCCCATGTCGGCAGGGCCGATGAAGAGCAGGGTGGCTTTGGGCGCGACGCGTTTCATGTAGTTGATCTGCTTCTCCAACTCGGCCATGTAAGGCGTGATGTTTTTCGACGAGCTGATGCTGGGCATGCGGTTGCCGCCAAACTGCATGATGATGAGTCGGGTGTTGAGCAGGTCGAACGACTGGCGCATGGTGGCTTCGTTGATGCGGGTGAAGATGGTGCCCGAGCAGCCGCGCAGGGCCACGTTGTCGATGGCCACGCCTGCCTCGCCGTCAAGGAGGACGGCATAGATCTCGGCGTTACCCACGAAGTTGATGGTGCCACGTTTCACGTCGTCGGGCAGGACCCAGGTGACGAGCGACACGCTGTCGTTGGCGGCCAGCACCTTGGTCTCGGGGGCGATGTTGTCACATTTCAGTGTGGCGGAGAAGCCTTGGCTGTTGCGTCCCAGCAGCACCGACACCGTTGAGATCTCCTTGGCTTTCGCAAACGCTTGCGAGTGGCTGGTTTGCGTGAAGCTGATGCTGCCTCCGCCCATCACTTGGCTGAACTGCGACATCACGCCGTAGCGGTTGTGTGAGGCACGGTTGGCGTCGCCATACACCATGTAACGTTGCAGGTTGTTGGAGTGCTGCGACACCGAGATGGTGGCCACGGGTTGTATGGCGGGGATCATATTGGGTCCCGAGCCGCCGAAGAACTCCTGCAGCTTCTGGCGCAGCACCGACGAGATGCGGTCCATCTCGATTTGCGAGTCGCCGTAGTGCATGATGCGGTAGGTCTTGCCCTCTTCGTCGGCGTTTTCAAGCTGTTTGAACAAGGGGTCGAAGAAGGTGTAGTCGTCGTTGGGCAGGTAGATGCGGTTGGGGTTCTCCTTCAGGTAGCTGCGGTAGTAACGCATGCTGTCCAGCAGGTTGTCGGAGACGGTCATCTCGAAGCTCTTGTTCACCTTGTCGATGACGGCGTCGACGTCCACCTCCTCTTGGGTGGGCGCCATGTCCTCGGCGTAGGAGGGAAAACGCAAGGTATAGTTGCCGATGGCAAGTCCCTCGGCGGGGAAGAAATACCAGGCTACTCCTAAGATGAGTATCACGGAAAAGATAAATATGAGGGTGCGTATGGCTTTCATTATTTCTTGATTATCAAGGTTTGTCCTATTTGGATCTTGTCGGATTTCAGGTTGTTCCACTTCTTCAGGTTGGCCACGCTGACATGGTATTTGGCCGCGATGCCCGAGAGGGTGTCGCCTTTTTTGACTTTATGTTTGGTGGTCACTGAGCTTGTCGAAGGGACCTTCTTAGGCTCAGTGATGTTTTTTTTATCCGGCCCTTCGACAGGCTCAGGGGCCTGGGCTGTCGGGGCTTCCACAGGCTCAGGCGCCGAGACTTTCTTGGGTTTGTCGACCGAAGGCTCCGTGTCTTTCGCGCTGAACTTGAGTTGGCCTTGGCTGCCGAGGTAGACGCAGGCGATAAAGTCGGGGATGACTTTGATGTCGGGCATCAGGTCTTGCTCGTAGAAGTCCCACAAGGCAGGCTCGTTGCCGTGGTGTATCAGGGCGTGACTCAGCGAGGTGGGGCTGTTGGCGAAGGCCAGGATGCTGTGCCACCAGTCGTTGTATTTGTCGTGCAGGTCGTTGAGGTAATCCAAGGCGACCAGGGTGGAGGCTTCCACCGACCAGCGCTCGTCGCGGCTTTCGTCGACAGTGAGGCCGTAATGCATCGCCACCAAGGAGGGGAGGGCCCAGTAGCCACGGCGGTCGCCGTAGCTGAAGTTGGCTTTCATGCCACTGAGGGCATAGGGCAAATACCTCAGTTCCAGAGGCATGCCACGTTGCACCAAGGCCGTGTCGACGAAGGCCTCATATTTCGTGAACGTCGTGGGGAGGCTTTTGCCCGACAGCTGTTTCACCGTCTTGTCCAAGGCGTCGTGGTAGGGCAGGGGGATGTCTTTTTCAAGGCTTTTCAGCTCTTTGGCGAGGCTATCGCTGCCCGACGACACGCAACAATTGTTTGCCGCGAGGCAAAAGATGCACGACCATAATATGAATAACGCCTTGAATTTCATTGTTTTATGATAATCTGCGAACCGCCGAAGGCGGTTCACCGAAACGAGCGGCAAAGATACGAAAAATCCTTTTATAAAGAGGTAATGGAAGCTGAACGCACTTTTTTTGCTATTTTTGCGCCTTCATATTGACCATGCAATGCCAGTTATCGACAGGACAAAGGAATTAGAGACGCTAAAAATCAGCAAGTTGTTGTGGATGTATGCTTTGCCGAGCATCGTCAGCCACGTCATTGCCTCGGTTTATAACATCGTCGACCGTGTCTTCTTGGGTCAGTATGTGGGTGCGCTTGCCATTGCGGGATTGGCCATCACCATGCCCATCATGAATATCATCCATGCCTTCGGGTCGTTGGTGGGAGCGGGGTCGGCGGCGCGCATGTCCATCATCTTGGGCAAGAAAGACTACAAATGGGCCGAGGACATCTTGGGCAACAGCCTCTTGCTGACTTTCTTCTTCGGTTTCCTCTTCGTCACAGGCGGCTACCTCTTCATGGACAAAATCTTGACGGCCTTTGGTGCTTCTGACGACACCATCGCATACGCAAGAGAGTATATGGACATCGTGTTGCCGGGTATGTTTATGACCACGCTGTCGTTCAACCTCACCGGCTTGATGCGTGCCACGGGCTATCCCAAGAAGTCGATGTGGATCATGGCGGGAGGCGCAATCCTTAACATCTTTTTGGATGCGCTGTTCATCTATGTCCTCGACTGGGGCATCGCAGGCGCTGCCTGGGCCACCACCATCTCCATGACGTGCACGGGCATCCTCGCCGTTTGGCATTTCCTGCAAAAAAGCTCGTTCATACGCTTCCGTCGCCATGCCTGGAAGCCGAAACTCTACATCTTCCGTAACATCCTGCTCATCGGCTTGAGTCCTTTCTCGATGAACCTCGCCGCCTCGGCGGTGGTGGCGCTGCTCAACAACCAGCTCATCCGTTATGGTGGCGACTTGGCTGTGGGTGCCTATGGCTTGGTCAACACCTTCGCCAGCCTCAGTGTGATGCTGATGTTGGGTCTGTGCCAAGGCATGCAGCCTATCGCTGGCTATAACTATGGGGCGGGACATCCGCTGCGGCTCAAGGAAGTCTACACTTTGACGATGAAAATCAATGTGCTGATAGGTGCGGTGGGTGCGATGTTGGCCATGATCTTCCCCCATGCCATGCTACGCCTGTTCACCAAAGAGGAGGAGCTGATGCAAATCGGCATCCCCGCCATGCGTTTCATCTTGGTGATGTTCCCCTTGGTGGGCTTCACCATCACCAACTCCAACTTCTTCCAGAGCATCGACAAGCCTTGGATTGCCATCGTCACCAGCCTCTCGCGCCAGGTGCTCTTCCTCGCCCCGATGATCTATCTCATCCCCCCCATCTTCATCAATGCCGGTGGCAACGGCCTGACGGGCGTCTGGGCTTCGATGACCATCTCCGACGTGTTGGGAGCTGCGCTTGCCTTCTTGCTTATGCTCAGCCAACGCCATGTGTTTCAACCTGCCGAACCAGCTGAATGACCATGGAAAACGCTCAAGTAACTCCTACCAACACCCATATCGTTGACTCGTGTCTTGTCACGAGCAAGGAGGACATACGGGCCTATCTGCAGAAATTGAGAGACACGTCGTCTCCAGAAATGGCTGTCAACCAGCGTGATATGGAGTCACAGGTACGCGAATGGCGCTCGCATAACTTCTTCTATAAGTTTCATGTCTTCCGCAGCCGCACCAAAGACGTCGACCTCGAATTGAGGCAGAGTTGGCTTCGTGAGTTGTTCTGCCGTGTGGTCAGTTTCTTCTATTTTTGGGATTAAAGTTTTTGTTTTTCAAAAAAAGGCATTACTTTTGCAAGGTAAAACATCTTGTAAACAAGTCATCATTATTAATAATCTAAAACGTAATGCTATGAAAAAGACCAACATCCTTATTTTGGCTTTGGCTCTGTTGCTGAGCCAAACGGCTTTTGCCCAATGGGGCAGCCTCGGCAGAGCCATCAAACAAGAAGTCAAGAAAGAAGTGAAACAAGGGGTGAATAACTCAACGGCGTTTTCCGACAAGGTGAGCATTGAGAAAATCCCCGCCTCGTTGGAGGAATTCCAAGCCTTGCAGGCTGAACTCGGCACCACGCCCGAAGGCTGCATCATGCTGCAGCTGGTGGCCATGGAGATGTACCGCCGCGACAGAAACGTGGGCCTCGAGTGCCTCACCCTCAACAACACCGAGACCAACCTCAGTTTTGTCACCAGCCGACTGAAGGAGATCTTCCGTGAGGGCGACAGCTACGCGCGTCCTTATCTGGTGTCGACCTATTTCAAGGGTGCCACGCCCGCCAACGGCTACAACCCCGAGAAACCCTACACCATCCGGGTGCGCCGCAATCCCGCCTATCCTAACGATGAACGCTCACAATCTTTGAAAGGCTATGTGAAGTATTTCCAGGTGTATAGCGACGGCTACGATACACCTTGGCGCGGCATCGAGGTGGTGCAGCAGAAAGGCGACGCCTACTATCGCGTGTCGAACTGCCCCTCAGTCTATACCCAGTGCAAGGAAGTGGACTTTGACGCCACCGACGACTGGCACGGATTGGATTAACAAGAAAAATCAACCACATGTAGAGACGTAGCGCGCTGCGTCTCTACATTTTTAATGTACCCAATCATGAAACGATTCCATTTATTGACGACCCTTTTGGTCCTTATCCCTGCCTTCCTCTTCGCTGGCGAAGGCATGTGGATTCCCATGCTGCTGCAATACAACGAGAAAGAGATGCAGGAGATGGGCATGAAAATCACCGCTGACGACATCTACAGCATCAACCATAGCAGCCTGAAAGACGCCATCGTCCTCTTTGGCGGCGGCTGCACTGGCGAAATCGTCAGCGACCAAGGCCTGCTGCTTACCAACCACCACTGCGGCTACGACTACATACAGAAACACAGCTCCGTGGAGCACGACTACCTCACCAACGGCTTCTGGGCCATGAACAGGGGCGAGGAGCTGCCTTGCCCGGGCCTCAGTGTCATCTTCTTGCGTGAGATGCGCGATGTGACGGCACAGGTGCTGGACGGCGTCACCGACGACATGGCTGAAGCCGACCGTCAGGCCAAAGTCGACGCCAACATCAAGAAGATCGTTGCCGACGTCGAGAAGGAGACGAAATACAAAGTCAGCATCAAGCCCTTCTTCTTGGGCAACGAATACTACCTGCTGCTCAACGAAGTCTACACCGACGTGCGCCTTGTGGGCTGCCCTCCGAGCAACATCGGCAAGTTCGGCGGCGACACCGACAACTGGGTGTGGCCCCGCCACACGGGCGACTTCAGCATCTTCCGCGTCTATGCCGACAAGGACGGCCATCCGGCGGTGTACGACAAGGACAACGTGCCCTACAAGCCCGCCAAGCACCTCGACATCTCGTTGAAAGGCGCCGAGGAAGGCGACTTCGCCTTCGTGTTCGGCTATCCCGCCCGCACCAACGAATACCTGCCCGCCGTGGCCGTCGACCAGGAAGCCAACCTCATCGACCCCATCACCGTCGACCTGCGCGGTAAGGTGCTCGACATCTACAACAAATACCAGGAACAAGACCCCAAGGTGCGTATCCAGTATGCCTCCAAGCACGCCGGTCTCGGCAACGGCTGGAAGAAGTGGATGGGTGTCACCGAGGGTATCAACCACTTCCACGGCGTGGAGAAGAAACATGCCTTCGAACGCGACTTCCAGGAATGGGTCTTGGGCGCCCGCAGCCGTTACATGTATATCGACCTGCTGAAAGACTTCAAGAAAAACTATAAGGAACTGGAGCCTTACGAGTTGGCATACACTTACATGGCCGAAGCCGGCTTACGTATTGAACTCGTCAGCTTCGCGGGACGTTTTGTTCGTCTGTTGGATGTGACCAAGGACACGCCGCAGGACCAAATCGACCGCATTTTGAACCAGCTGAAAGGCACCTCCGCCAGCTTCTTCAAGGACTACTACGAGCCTATCGACCGCGAGGTGGCCGTCATGGCCCTCAACGAATACCTGAAGGCTCAGCCTGCCGACTTCCGTCCTGCGTTTTTGAACGACATCAAGGACGTGAACGAGTTCGTCGACAAGCTCTTCGACAAGTCGATGTTTACGGACGAGGCCAAGGTGAACGAGCTGTTGAACGACTTCAAGCCCAGCAAGGTCAAGAAGTTGGCCAACGACCCCGCTTTGAAGGTTTATCAGAGTTTGATAGGTTTTTATCACGACAACGTCTACGAGCACATCTCAAGCCTCACCAAGGACAACGACCGCCTGCGTCGCATCTACATGAAAGGCCAGATGGAGATGCAGTCCGAGAAGCGACTCTTCCCCGATGCCAACTTCACGCTGCGTGTCACCTACGGCAAGGTGGAGGGCTTCAAGCCGCAGGACGGCAAGACCTTCCGTCACTTCACCACGCTCGAGGGCATCATGCAGAAGGAGAACCCCGACATCTACGACTATGTGGTGGAGCCGCGCTTGAAGGAGCTATATAATAACAAGGACTATGGTCGCTATGCCGACAAGGACGGCACCATGCATGTGGCCTTCACCGCCAGCGTCCACACCACGGGTGGCAACTCGGGTAGCCCGATATTGAATGCGGAAGGCCAGCTCCTTGGCCTCAACTTCGACCGTTGCTGGGAGGGCACGATGAGCGACCTCATCTACGACCCCGCCATCTGCCGCAACATCAGCGTCGACATCCGCTATGTGCTCTTCATCATCGACAAGTTTGCCGGAGCCGGCCACTTGATTGACGAGATGACGATAGTGGAATGACATTCAACTGCGTAGATAAAAAAGGAGGCATCATCGATGCCTCCTTTTTTGTAGCCCAACTAGGACTCGAACCTAGATTTAAAGTTTAGGAAACTTCCGTTCTATCCCTTGAACTATTAGGCCTTAGGATTAAAATTCGCTGCAAAGGTACGACTTTTTTCTAAATGGAAACAAACTTTATTTCAACTCCAGCACAATAGGGCAGTGATCGGACTGCATCACCTCGGGCAGGATGTCGACGCCGGCGATGCGGTCCTTCATGTTGTCGGTCACCATGTGGTAGTCGATGCGCCAGCCGAGGTTCTTCTGTCGGGCGCCGGCGCGGAAGCTCCACCAGCTGTAACGGTTGGGCTCCTTCACCAGGTGACGGAACGTGTCGATGTAGCCGTCGCTGAGGAAGTCGGTCATCCACTGGCGCTCCTCGGGTAGGAAGCCCGACGAGGTGTCGTGCTTTCGCGGGTTGTTGATGTCGATGTCCTCGTGGCAGATGTTGTAGTCGCCCGAAAGCACGAGGTTGGGACGTTCTTTCCTCAACGTGTTGACGTAGTTGCGGAAGAAGTCGAGCCAAACCATCTTGAAGGCCTGGCGCTCGTCGCCCGTGGTGCCTGAGGGGTGGTAGACACTCACCACCGAGAGGTCGCCGAAGTCGGCACGGAGGAAGCGCCCTTCGTTGTCGTACAATGGCTCGTTCATGCCATAGACCACGTTGTCGGGCTCCTGCTTCGTGATGAGGCCCACACCGCTGTAGCCTTTCTTCTGGGCTGGGAACCAATAGTGGTGGTAGCCCATCATCTCGAAGTCCATCAAGGGGATTTGGTCGGGTGTGGCTTTCAGCTCTTGGAAGCAGAGCACATCGGGTTGGTAGTCGTTGATCCATTGCAGCAGGCCCTTGTTGATGGCCGCGCGGATGCCGTTCACGTTGTAGCTTACGATTTTCATGCTGCGAAAATAGTGAAAAACTCATTTCTTTTTTCGTTGCGCGTTACTTTTTCCTATTTTAGCGGCCGCAAAATGGCAAAGATGACCTTCAAGGATAAAATCAACGGAAAGATTAACCAGTTCAACACGTGGCGTGTGACCCACATGTCGGACCGTCGTTTCATGATTTTGCTCAGCATCCCGACGGGATTCCTCGCCGGTGCCGCCGCCGTCATCATCAAGAAGCTGGCCCACGGCATCCGCGACTTGGTCATCAACGCACAGTTCCAGTATTCTTTCCTGCTCTATTTCATCTGCCCTGCCATCGGTATCTTGCTGACCATCCTGTTCTGCAAGTATATCTTGAAGAAAGACGTCGGCCACGGCATCCCGGGCATCCTGTATGCCATCTCGAAAAACAAGGGCAAGGTCAGCCGCAGCAGTACCTGGTCGAGCATCGTCACCAGCGCCCTGACGGTCGGATTCGGCGGCTCGGTGGGATTGGAAGGTCCCAGCGTGTCGACAGGCGGCAGCATCGGCTCCAACATCGCCCAAGCCTTGAAACTCGACTACAAGCACACCATACAGCTCATCGGCATGGGTGGCGCGGCGGCCTTGGCGGCCATCTTCCAGGCGCCCATCACGGGCATCGTCTTCTCCCTTGAGGTGTTCATGATCGACTTGTCGCTCAACGCCTTAGTGCCTATCATCTGCTCTTCGTTTGTCGCCATCCTGACGGCGTACTACTTCCTCGGTCAGACGGTGGAATATCCCGCCGCCATCGCCGAGGGCTTCATCCCGAGCAACGCCTTGTATTATGTGCTTCTGGGCCTTTTTGCGGGCTTGGTGTCGGCTTATTTCCTCAAGGTGACCTTTACCGTTGAGAAGCGCTTCAAACGGGTGGAGTCGCCCTGGGCGCGGTTTCTCGTCGGTGGCACGCTGTTGGGCATCCTGATCTTCTTGTTCCCGGCGCTTTACGGCGAGGGCTACGAAGCCATCAACTCAGCCTTGCGTGGTGACTACAGTCCTGTGTTCGCCAACGCCTGGCTTGCCCAGTTCAAGAACTACGACTTGGTGGTCATCATCCTCTTTGCCGGGATGATACTCTTGAAAGCCTTTGCCACGGCCTTCACCTTCGGTGCGGGCGGTGTGGGTGGCACCTTCGCCCCGGCCTTGTTCATCGGCGCCTTCACGGGCTTGTTCTTCGCCACTTTGGTAAACTATTTAGGCATTGCCGAACTCGACCCCGCCAAGTTTGCCCTCGTGGGCATGAGTGGCTTGGTTGCGGGCATGCTCCACGCCCCGCTGACGGGCATCTTCCTCATCGCCGAAATCACCAACGGCTACGCCCTCATCGTGCCGCTGATGATCGTCTCGGCCTTGGCCTATGCCATCAACAGGCTGTTTTTCAGCCATTCCATCTATACCAATGCGGTCGCTGAGAAAGGCGTTGAGGTGACGCACAACAAAGACAAGAGCATCCTCAATATGATGGCTATCAACCAGTTGATAGAGACCAACTTCAGCCCCATCCATCCCGATGCCACCTTCCGCGACCTGCTGCCGCTGGTTGCCTCGTCGAAGCGCAACATCTTCCCCGTCGTCGACAAGGAAGGCTTCTTCTGTGGTCATGTGTTGTTCGACGATGTACGAGGTATCCTTTTCGACGCGACTTATTACGACCAGTCGATACAGAACTTCGCTGTCCTTCCTGACTACGTCATCCACCCCGAGGAGCCGATGGAGGAGATCGTGCACAAGTTCCAGAAATCGGGCAAATACAACATCCCCGTCATCCAAGGCGGGAAGTATCTGGGTTACATCTCGCGTGCCAATGTGTTTTCGGCTTATCGCGCCATGATGAGTGAGATCTCGGAGGATTAACGTCTCTTCTTAAAGAAATCCGTCAGCAAGGCGAGACATTCGTCATGCATGACGCCCGTGTCGGTCTTCGTCTTGGGATGCAGCATGTTGCCGAAGCGTGAGAAGCCGTTTTTGGGGTCGTCGGCTGCCCAGACGACCTTGCCGATATGGGAATGACAGAGGGCTCCGGCGCACATCGGGCAAGGCTCAAGAGTGACATAGAGCGTGCATTCGTCCAAGTATTTGGCGCCCAATGCGTTGGCGGCGGCGGTGACGGCCAGCATCTCGGCGTGGGCGGTCACGTCGTTGAGGGTCTCGGTCTGGTTGTGGGCGCGGGCGATGATCTTGTTGTTGCACACCACCACGGCCCCGATGGGGATTTCGTCGGCCTCAAGTGCCTTTTGGGCCTCTTGGTAGGCCTGTTTCATATAATATTCGTCGGAGAAAACGGAGAGCATGGCGTTATTTTTTGGAACAAAACTTTCAAAACCAACAAAACGTTATTTGGGTTGTGGAAAGCTGCCAACCGGCGGCTTTCCGGCGGCGACACGGTTGTGTAGCCGCCGCACGCTTTTTCTTGTGGTTTTGCAAGTTTTGTAGGTTTTGTGATATAATTTATATGTTAATTTCAAATCCATCCCAGTCCGGTCCCAAGGGGAATTTCTCCCTGAACCGTTGCAGCTTCTCATAATCCAAGGTGCAGTGCAGCACGGCCTCTTGGTAAGGCTCGGCCTTGGAGATGACCTCGCCGCGGGCGTTGATGACCTGCGACTCGCCGCTGTAGTGCAGCCCATGGGCGTCTTCGCCCACGCGGTTCACGCCAATCCAGTAGGCTTGGTTCTCGATGGCGCGGGCTACGAGGAGCGTGCGCCACACCACCATCCTCGAGTCGGGGAAGTTGGCGAGATAGAAGGCCAGGTCGTATTCATATTGTCCTTCCTTGTAGCGGTTGCGGGCCCACACGGGGAAGCGGATGTCGTAGCACACCATCGGGCGGATACGCCAGCCGTTGAGTTCCACAACCAACTGACGTTCACCGCGTTCCACTAGTTTGTCCTCGCCACCCATGGTGAAGGTGTGGCGCTTGAAATAGAGTTCGTAGCTGCCGTCGGGGCGCATCCAGACGAGGCTATTGAAGTAATGTCCGTCCTTTTCGATAGGGAAGGTGGTGGCGATGACTGCGTTTTTTGCCTTGGCTTGTTCACGCAGCCAGGCCATCGTGGGGCCGTCTTCCTTTTCGGCGAACTGTTTCGGGTCGACGGGGAATGCCGTGGTGAAGGTCTCGGGCATGAGGATGAGGTCAGTGCCAGGCTGCACCTGTTGCAGCAAGTCGTTGAAATGCTGTAGGTTGGCGGCCTTGTCCTCCCAGCGGAGGTCGGCTTGGATATAGGCGAGATGAAGGGGTTCCATAGGTGTTTTGTTTTTCGTTACCAGTCAGAGTCCCAGTCGGTGCTGCCGCTGTCCCATGAGTCGCTTCCGCTGTCCCAGTCGGAGTCGTTGTCCCAGCTGGAGTCGTCGCTGTGGCTGCCCGAGTTGTACCAGCAGGACTCTTCGAAGGATTTACCCGACTGGTGGTAGGTTTTGTAGTCCTTGGCATTTTTGTCCGTGATGTCGGGGTCATCATAGGATTTGAGCCAATCGTCTTGTTCTTTGTCGTAGTAATACCACGAAGAGCCTTGTCGGTAATACTCCGTGCCTTTGTAGTTGTAGTAGCCGTTAGGAGCCGAGTGGTCGAAAATGGCGGTTAACATGGCCAAGACGACGAAGATGATGATGGCTATGAGGCAGCCTTTCTTCTTTTTTGACTTCTTTTGTTGGGGTTGCTGGTAGGCGTTGCTCACGGGGCGGTTGCCTTTTTGGTCGGCGATCTCGGCCTTCAGGCGTTGGTACAGCTCGTTGACGGCATATTTTTCATCTGCGCCTTTGTAGCGTACGGCACGTTCGCCGCTGGCTTTATTCTTGTAGACCACAAAGTCGCCGTTGCCGTCACGGTAGATGCCGAAGGCCATCGGCTCGGTGATGTTCTTGCCGATGAAGAATCGGGTTATCTCCTCGGGCGGCAGATGGTGGGCGATGTACCATGCCTTAAGTTCTTCGATGGTCTTGGGTTGTTCGTTGGCTGTACGATTGGCTCCCGAAAGCGGAGCGCCGCAACTGGGGCAGCGATCGTTTGTTTCGTCAATCATCGCGCCGCAGTAATCACATTTTATCTTCATTACGCTATTATTTTGCGGCAAAGATAAAAAAATGTGAGATATGTGGTGTGGATTATTGCATCTACATTTCTCGACACCCCAAAAAAATCAAAATTCATTAATGATCTCCTCAAAACTCCGCTCGTCTTCCAACCCATTCATCTTCTCCTGCTTGATGCGCGATTTGCGGCGTGCATAGCTGTTGGTTTGCAGGTTCATCAGGATGGAGATGACTTGGTTGCTGAAGCCTTGTTTGGTGAGGCAGCAGATTTGCAGGTCGCTCTTGGTGAGGGTGGGGTATTTTTCCGTCAGTCTTTTCGTGAAGTCGCCGTAGACTTTGTCAATGAGTTCCACGAAGTCGTCCCATTCGTTTTCCTTCAGGTCGAAGTCGAGGGTGGAGGCCGTGATTTGCTCGGTGAGGGCGAGGGCGGTCACATACACCTTGTTTTTCTTCAGTTCCAGCTCCAGTTGGTTCTTCATCTCCTCGGCTTTCAGCTGAGCATTCAGTGTTTTTTGGCGCAGCAGCAACAAGACGATGACCAAAGCGAGGACAAGGCCGCCAAGGATGAGGTAGAGATAGAAGCTTTTCAGCTTCTGCTCGGCTTCGAGGTTGTTTTTCTGCATTTGCAGGTCATATTCCGCCTTGATGCGCTGCACCTGTTCGCTGCGGTGCTCGCGGTCGGCTTGCATCATGTTGTCGTTGAACAGCTCGTGACATTCAAGGGCTTTCTGGTAGTCACCGGCAAACTGGTAGAGGTAATAGAGGCTCTGGTAGGCCGACATGCGGACGCCCGCCTTGTCGCTGTGGGTGGCTTCGTTGAGGTGGACGATGGCGAGGCTGTCGTGCGACTGATAGTAATGTGCCAAGCCCAAGGTCAAGTGACAAGCGTCGGCATCGGCGCCTTGGGCCAAAGCTTGGCCGACACGTTCTATCACCTGCCCATAGTCTTCTTTTGCCATCAGCACGTCGAGGCTCAAATCCAAAAGTAGCTCGCGCTCCATCGCTATGTCGTTCAATTTTTGGGCGAGTTGCAAGGCTTCGTCGTAGTGCTGTTGTGCCTCGTCGATGTCGCCCAACGAGGCGGCAGTGCGACCGCAATTGCGCAGCGCGTTCATCAACAAGGTGTCGTTGCCCAAGGTCCGAAACAACTGGGCGGCGTCGGTGTGGAGGGGCAGGGCTTCGTCGAACAGCTCGTGTTTCCAGTAGGCGAAGCCGAGGTTGTCCTCGATGAGGCCTTTCAGGCGTTGCATCTCGGGCTTTGTCGGGTCGCAGCGGCCGATGGCGATGAGCGCTTGGCTCAAGCTTTGTGCTGCGGCCTCCGTCTGCTTGTCGGCGATGTGCTGGCGCCCTTGTTCAAGGCCAGCCTCCGCCTTTCGGAAGTAGCCGGTCTCGTCATGGCAGTCCGTGAGGATTACCAACGACAAAAACATGCTTATGATTATGGTTTTTGTTTTCATCGTATCACAAATTTCAGTGTTGTTTCGCCCACGCTGATGAAATACATGCCCGAGGGCAATGTTGAAATGTCAATCTGTTGGGTCTCTGCCGAAATGTTGCCAGTGAGCAAGGTTTGTCCCATGAGGTTGGTGATGCGGTAGGTTTGGTCTGGTAGAGACGCGATTAATCGCGTCTCTACAAACAAGATGTTATTTGCAGGATTAGGATAGACCATGAAGGTCCCTGAGCCCGTCGAAGGGCCGTCTTCATCAACACCATTATGCAGTTCGGCATAGATGGCGTCGCAGTCATCGCGGTGGATTTTGAAAATCAGGTTTCCTTCGACCCAATAGCAGCGCAAACCAGTCACGCGGTAGTTTTTGCCTCGGTTCATCAGTTTCTCGGGGAAGAAGCTGGTGAGGTGGCCGATGCCGCAGACGATGTTGCCCGTGAAGAGATCGTCGGCATCACTCACATGTAGGATACGGTAGGACCGACTGTCGAATTCATGATACCACACGCTGTCCACGTGCATGGTGAAACTCTCCAAGCCGATTTTGATTTCCCATTCGTCGCCAGTCTCAGCCGTAAAGTCATACAAGGTGGTGAAATCCTCCAAGTCCTTGTTCCACCAGTACACCTTCCCATCGCGCTCAAAGACATATTCGTGTGTCACCTCGGTGGTAATTGCATCGCGGTCGTAGATGGTGTTGGTGCGGACGATGATTTTGGGCCTTTCGGTGCCGATAGTGGTGTCCGCAGCACATTCCAAATGCTGGTAAGTGATGGTGCCGTCGTCGTTGAGGATTTCGTAGTACCATTCGGAATTGTCGGGCAGGAGCGGTTCCCTTGGATTGTTTGTGGCGATATGGGATAGTTCAATCTTATGGATAGAATTTCTATAACTGTAAAGCATATCGTTTTGTTGCTGCAGGTGGTCTTCATCGTAGAGGTAGAAGTCGGATTGCCAAACGCCATATCCCCAGGCCTCGCCGTCCCATTTCTCAAAGGTGACCGTGGCGGGATAGCCCATCTCGTTCAATTCATAGACTGCACGACGGGCATCCACAAAAGCATCGTCTTGCCATAGTTTGATTTCTGCGAGGGTGAGGCGACCGTATGGGTTGAAATGGTATTGCACCAGTTTCTGGTTCTCCCACACGCCGTTGTTTCGTTTTTGTGTCAAAACGTTGGTCCTGTGCCTTTGTCCGTCATAGCCATAAGTGACGAGAACGGTGCTGTCGTTGTATTTTTCGGTTTGCGAACTGACCAAAAGGCTGTCTTCGTTGAAGGTGCGGATTTCTCGGCTGAGGGTCAACCAATCGCCCGAAGTTCCATCGGTATAGCCATCGGTGGTGATGATGACTTGGTTTTCGTTGTATTCATAGGTTTTTTCGGAAGTGGTTCTTATAAACCGTTTTTCTGTATGCAGTCGCCGCAACTCGTCATAAGTATAGGATATGCTGTCCCATAAAATCAAGGTGTCTTCATGATAATTGTTTAAATGACTTGTATAAGTCATGAGTAGCCCATTTTCATAAATGTAATGGTTGAGGAACGGTACGGCTCCCATGCCGTAATAAGTGTCGTTTTGTTGAATGACATGATAATCTGAATCGTAATAGAACTTGTAAAAATGGTCATAATCGGCAGACGAACCGGACAAGATGGAAAAAGCGCTTTGTGTATTGAGCAGTCCATTTGGACGGTAGGTGAATCTGGCATGGAAATCACCATATTCACTGCCCATGCTGCTATTAGGGTCCAACTCAATGACGGCGCTGTCGGGCTGGCAGAGGTAGCCGTAGTAGTTGCTGGGAAGATTGCTCGTTTCGACTACTACCATATCAAAAAGCTGGGCGCATTTTTCAGGTTGCTGGAGCACTTCAAAATTCTTCCAGATACAGCCCTTGTTATCAAGAAGGCCAACCACATAAATGTCATCGGCGTCTTTGCATATTCTACTGGCACCAGCACTGCCGTTAAAGGGGAATTGCATGACTGTATTCAAGTTGTTTTTGCACAAAATGTACTCCAGGCCATGGGGGTAGGTCCAGCAATAGTAGTAATCTCCATTGAATGCGCAAAGGCAATCCACCATGACATCTGCATCAAAGGAACGAATTTCTTCACCGTTTCTCCAGATAGCAGGGAAAGACCAAGTACCGTCGCCCGTATCGACGGTATAGCTTCCAAGTGTATAGATATTATTATTGTCAATCGAGAGCGTTTTCAAGGAAGATTCTACTATATAATCTGAAGGCTCATACGTGTAGAGGATGTTGTTGTTTTCCCATACCGTAGCTTTGATGCTTTCCTCGGTCACATAACCACAGAAATAGGGTACTCCTGTATTTGGATTCACTTCGGCATCATAAATGAAACTGGCATGTTCGCCATCGCCCAGCTGCCAATGTGTGGTGAAATTGGTTCCTTTCCATACGGTGGCCACCTTAATCTCTTCTTCATTCGTGTAACTTCCCGCATAATACAGCGTGTTGTCAAGGCAATATATGTCAATGATGCGGACGCCACTCATGCCTTGTGTTGACACATAAAGCAGATTGTTTTTCCAGACTTCAGTGTATTTGAAAGAGGTTCCTTGGTAGATATTAATCATCCAATAAATGTTCTTGTTTGCGTCGCAAACAATGGTTTTTGGGGTTGCATTCATGCCTTCATGGGATACGGTGTAGATGATTTCACCATTTTTATAGACGGCAGCCACCTTTTGGTCGTTTTGCAAATAATAACCTGTGGCAAAAATGTCATCAGCCTTTGCGTTTAAGGCAAAGATTATAAGCATTGTGATTACAAATATCTTTTTCATGGCATTATGTTTTTGATGGTTTATTTTACAACAAATTTCACGGTCTGTCCGCCCACGCTGATGAAATACATCCCAGCGGGTAGATTGGTAATGTCAATCTGTTGGGTCTCTGCCGAAATGTTGCCAGTGAGCAAGGTTTGTCCCATCAGGTTGATAATACGATAGGTCTGGTCTGGTAGAGACGCGATTAATCGCGTCTCTACAAACAAGATGTTATTTGCAGGATTAGGATAGACAACAAAGGTCCCTGGGCCTGTCGAAGGGCCGTCTTCATTAATACCATTATGCAGTTCGGCATAGATGGCGTCGCAGTCCTGGTCGCCATTGTGGTAGAGCAGGGCGTCGCCCACCCAATAGCATCTAAGACCCTCCACGCTGTAGCCTTTGCCTCGGTTCATCAGCCGTTCGGGGAAGAAACTGGTCATGTGGCCGTAGCCAACGACAATGTCGCCATTAAAGATGTTGCCGGCATCGCTGATGTGTAGCATCTTGCGGGTGTCGCCATCGTATTCAAACACGCCCACGCTGTCGACGTGCACCAGAATGCTCTCCGTGCCCACCTTGATTTCCCATTCGTCGCCAGCTTCGGCGGCATAGTCATAGAGAATGGTAAACTCTTCAAGGTCTTTGTTCCACCAGTACACCTTGTTGCCTTCCTCAAAGATGTATTCGTGCGTCACTTCGGAATGAGAGTCGCGGTCGTAGATGGTGTTGGTGCGCACGATGATTTTGGGCCTTTCGTTGCCGATGGTCGTGTCGGCAGCGTATTCCAAGTGTTGGTAAGTGATGTTGCCGTTGCCCCATTCGAGTTCATAGTACCATTCGGATAAAATCGGGAATTGTTGCTCGAGGGTATTATAATGCAAACTGATTTCAAACTGATTGACCCCACTATATGTGGATTCTAATTGCCTTTGCCATTCATACAATTGTGAATCATTGAATAAGGATTGTCCCGAAAAGACATCCCACACCCAGTCATTGTTGTTTTTCTTCCGGAAGGAAATGGTCACAATTTGTGTCTCATCATTGAACTCATAGAGAACTTTCTTGGTGATGTTCCATTCGGAAGCTTCGGCAGACCAAGAACCTGTCTGGTATTCAATCACGCGATTCTTGAAATCGTATATATAATGCGCAATTCCTGAGTTCACCCATGTACCATCGTTGAGTACTTGTGTAACGATGCTATCTGTTTTGTTGCTGTCAGTGTAAGTATAGGTTTTCAATGACCTGGATGTCATGGCTCCAGTATTGTCATAGTTGTCTGTTTGGGAAGTCAACACTTGTTGTTGCTCATTATAATGATTGGTAGTCACAGAAGAGAGTATCGTAGTACCCGAATAAGTGGAATCAATTCGGGTCCTGTTTCCGTTTTCATACGCATAATTGTTACGCCGCCATATCACTGTCTCAGATTCGTCAGTGCTGCTTGAGTCTTTCCGAAACAATCTGTGGTTGGTGTAATAATAGTCGTAATGATTATTGATATCGTAATAATAATCATTTCCCCGAGTATGATCGGAATGTTTTATTTGGTGATCGGTTTCGTATGTAAAGTTTAATGTTTCAAATTCTGCTGGATGGCCTCCTAAATAACTATGAATTCTTGACGGCTTGGAAGGAAACTCGAAAAACGTAAAATAACTAGTGCGGCTCTGAGACGTGAAATTAGTTAACACACCATTTGGGTCATAATTGAAATCAGAATGCTCCTCAGCCGTTACTTGGCCTGCGGCATCGTACGTTCGAGTAATGACATGGTCAGGGTATGCTATAGAATCATACACCGTTATGGAGCAGTCGAAACAAGCAGTCATGACGCAATCGCGATCCAGCGTAAAAGTATATTCTTGAGAATAGGATACAACGGCACCATTTCTTTTCCAATAACCAAAAACATGGCCAAGATTCGGGGTGGCACGAACGGTGGCAGTCGTATGCTCACAGTCTTCGGGTATCGAAACCACTTCGGCAGTGCCGTACTCAGGGTTGTTGACACTAACGGTCAATGCAGGAGCGCCAAGGAATACGCCTCCTTCCATGTTGACGAACCTACTCCAATCCCAATTCAAAAGGAATTGGTCGAAAGTCAAGCAGTTGACATAGACTGGAATATCCGTGGGAACATTATTGAAAATGCTTCGGTCCTCGTAATAGGGACTGCTTGGAAGATGTTCGCTGAACGGTGGTGTTGGGGTATTGCAGTGGATGGATTGTAAACCTATACAATCTTCAAAAGCACTATATTGTATGGTATCGACGGAAGCTCCGATGGTCAATGAAGAAAGCCCCGAACAGCCCATGAAGGCATAGCCGCCGATGAAAGTGCATTGGTCGGGGATGACGAAACTACTGGAAAGACCTATGCAATCCATAAAAGCTTCTGCCTCAATTCTTCGAATGGTATTAGGCAGTTCAACAGATGTGATTCCATAACAAGCATCGAACGTATTAAAGCCAATGGAAACCACAGTATAGGTGATTCCTTCATATTCGACAGTTTCAGGAATAATCAAGTCGCCTTCAGGCTTGGTATATCCGTAATATGGATTAGTAGTATTATTATAAGGATAGGTCACCTTCACCTCTTGATTGTCGTTTGGGAGGATGTAGTAATACAAGGTTTGGCCAGTTTCGCACACGGCAGAGAAGTGATAGGGGTAGGCTTTGGCACTCGTTGCAAGCACTATCATTGTAAGAAATGCGAATAACTTTTTCATAGTATTATGTTTTTAATTGTTATTGTTTCGTTTTTGAGGTCTGCAATGCAAAAGTATAGCATTTCTCCAAACGAAAAACAACTTGTCAAGCCCCTAAGAGGCCTTGTCTATCATGTCGCAAAGATACAAAAAAATAAACGGTTGGATTTCAATTTGTTGCAAAATCGAAATCCAACCGTTGGGTGCTGCACCGTTTCTACAGGGATGATCTACGGCTGTCTTGGTTCAGTTTTAGTAGCAACCCGAGGGGAGCACTTCCGAAATAACCGTGTTGTCGTACAGGTCGCCCTTGTAAACATCCATGATTTCAAGTGTTACGGTGAATTCTCTGAGTAACTCTTCGTCTTTTACATTGAGTTCCTTGTCCCAACTAAACACCTGGTTGCCCATTTCGTCCTTGAGATTGAGGATAAACATCGGCTCGCCGTTGAAACTGAGTTTCATCTTCTTTACTCTTGAATAGTTCTTCCAAGAGTCCTCGCTGGCGTAATCACCGTTGGCGATTTCGATGCCCGTGAATCCGGCGTTTACATCATTGAAAGCAAAAGTGATCTTCTCGCCAATGCCATAACCGTCGACGCCTTCCGCCCACGATGTCTGGTAGTCTTCATCGTAGAGGTTTTTCTCGTCGTAGTTGACATTACCCTGCGCGGCAAGGCGGCTTGTGGCAAAGATGTTTGAGGTGGGATAACAGTCCTGCGGGCTGTCGTAGCCGTCTTCATCCTCCTCCTCGTCTTCGCCGTCGTAGGCTTTGCCGAGTTCTTGAGCGGTCATTATTTCATAGACACCGACAGGGTCTATTTCGGTGATTTCCACGTCAGATGTTGTGGCTTCGATTTGTGGCTCGGTGGTTTCGGCGCTTTCTTGTGCAGCGTTTTTGTTGGCGGAACCTCCACAGGCTACGCAAATCAATGCTATTACAAAGAACAACAGATAGATGGCTTTTTTCATAGTTGGATTGATTTGTAAGTGTTGTTATTACTTTTTCGGCTTCAATTCGTCGAAAATCATGCTGCGCAGGTTGTCGATCGGTACGCGCACCTGTTGCATCGTGTCGCGGTCGCGCACGGTGACGCAGTTGTCGACCAAGGTGTCGTTGTCCACCGTGACGCACATCGGCGTGCCGATGGCATCCTGTCTACGGTAGCGCTTGCCGATGGAGTCTTTCTCCTCGTATTGGCACATGAAGTCGGACTTCAGCGAGTCGATGATCTCGCGGGCCTTCTCAGGCAGACCGTCTTTCTTGACCAACGGCAGCACGGCGACTTTGTAAGGTGCCAAAATGGCCGGCAGTTTCAACACCACGCGCTCCGAGCCGTCTTCCAGCTTCTCCTCGGTGAAGGCATTGCTGAACATGGCGAGGAACATGCGGTCGAGGCCGATGGAGGTCTCGATGACGTAAGGCGTGTAGCTCTCGTTGGTGTCGGGGTCGAAGTACTGGAGTTTCTTGCCCGAGTATTTGGCATGGGCCGAGAGGTCGAAGTCGGTGCGGCTGTGGATGCCTTCCAGCTCCTTGAAGCCGAAGGGGAAGTCGAACTCGATGTCGGTGGCAGCGTTGGCGTAGTGGGCCAGCTTCTCGTGGTCGTGGAAGCGGTATTTCTCGGCGGGCAGACCCAGCGAGAGGTGCCAAGCGAGGCGTTCCTGTTTCCAGTGTTGGAACCATTCGAGCTCCGTACCAGGGCGTACGAAGAACTGCATCTCCATCTGCTCGAACTCGCGCATGCGGAAGATGAACTGACGGGCCACAATCTCGTTACGGAAGGCCTTACCGGTCTGGGCGATGCCGAACGGGATCTTCATTCGGCCGGTCTTCTGCACGTTGAGGTAGTTGACGAAGATGCCCTGTGCCGTCTCGGGACGCAGGTAGATGGTGTCGGAGCCGTCGGCCACGCTACCCATCTTGGTGGCAAACATCAGGTTGAACTGACGCACGTCGGTCCAGTTGCGAGTGCCGCTGATGGGGCAGACGATTTCCAAGTCGAGGATGAGTTGTTTGATGGCGTCGAGGTCGTTACGCTCCATGGCGCCATAGAGGCGGTGGCTGATTTCCTCGATTTTGGCCTTGTGTTCCAGCACGCGTGGGTTGGTGGTCACAAACTGTTCCTCGTTGAAGGCGTCACCGAAGCGCTTGCGGGCTTTCTCCACCTCTTTATTAATCTTCTCTTCGATTTTGGCCATGTAGTCTTCGACGAGCACATCGGCGCGGTAGCGTTTCTTGCTGTCGCGGTTGTCGATAAGCGGGTCGTTGAAGGCGTCGACGTGGCCCGAGGCCTTCCAGGTGGTGGGGTGCATGAAGATGGCGGCGTCGATGCCGACGATGTTCTCGTGCATCTGCTCTCGCTCGAAGGGAAGATGAAACCATATTCCTTGGCATGAGCGGTTATCTTCTTAAAGAAATCTTCTTGATTCATAGTGCATGATTTAAATTTGAGCGCAAAAATACGTTTTTTTGATGTTGAAAGCGGCAAAAGACGTCAAATAATGGGGAAAATGTCTACTTTTGCAGGAAATAATGGCTCAAATGAAGGGAAAGATGAACATACTTTATATTTTGGCGGCTTTCTTCGCCATGTACTCATGCGGCTCGGGCAACGCGACCGAAACCGTTGAACCCGTTAATGAAACGATAGAGATGCAACAAGATACGGTGGAAGTGGTCGCCGCCGACACCGCGACCATCTATTCCGATGTCGTGAGCCAAAAGAATTGTTTCATCCTCATTTCGAAACCAGAATACCGCTTGTATGTCTGCGAGGTGGTGGATGGCGACACGGTGAAACGTGCCCATTTCCCCGTCTGCGTGGGCAAAGCCAAGGGCCAGAAGCAGAAGAAAGGCGACATGAAGACCCCGGAGTGTACGGTTGAGAATCCGTTTACCATCACCGAGATTGTGGATGCCTCCAATTGGCATCACGACTTTGGCGACGGCCGTGGTAGCATCCTTTCCTACGGCCATTGGTTCATGCGCCTCAAGACGCCAGGCCATTCGGGTATCGGCATCCATGGCAGCACCAACAACGAAAGCTCGGTGCCAGGACGTGGCAGCGAGGGTTGCATCCGTCTGCGCGACAATGACTTGATTCAGCTGAAAGAGAAATATGCCTTCGTCGGGATGCGGGTGGTCATCCTGCCCGACGAGGAATGACGGTTTATTCAATAGGACAGTAGAACTGCCAGTCGGCTTGATAAACCCAGTTGTTGGTAGGAGTGCAGACGCTGAAATGTTGGTTGCCTCCAATCTTTTTCAGGCGTGAGAGCAATTCACGGTTTTTGTCGAGATGTTCAGAGAACTTGCCGTTTTCGATGACGATATAGTCGTAGTCCCAAGAGAGGGCAGTCTCAAGCCATCCCTCTTCGTCCCACATCATCGTATATCCCTTGCGCCCCATCTGGATGAAAGGGCCGTTTTGTGCATAGCCGTAGAGGCATAGGATCTTGGCGTCGCGCGAGATGCCGAGTGAGTCAAGTACCTTGTCGGCGTCTTTGAAGCGTTCGTATGAATAAACCCCGTCGTATTCCATGGTGCGCCGCACTTCTTGCATCGTCTTTGCACCTCGAATCCAAAAGATACACAAGACAACGACAGCTGTGGCTCCAATGATTCTTGTTGACAGCCGTCTGACTTGGATTTGTCGCAAGAGCAGTGCGACAGCGAAAATGAAGGGCAGGAAGAACGTGTCCAAGAGATAATAGTCGTGGTAGGGCATCTGCTGCATCATGGCCACGGCAAACAGCAGGCATCCGAAGGTCTCGATGAGCACCAACCACCATAGGGAGAGCGGGGTAGGGCTGTTGCTGGGTTTAGTGTCGTTGTTCTTGAGGGTCTTCTTTTGAATAAGGGTCACCACCAAGGCTGTTAAACCCAAGGCAGCGACGGCAATATATTGAAGCCGCTGGAAGTAATGGTACGTCCATTGATGATAGGTGTCAGCGACGAGTTCCTTGGCGTCTTGCCAGTCTTCGGGCGGCACCAGTTGGCTGAGGAAAATCGTCCCGTGCAGCTCGCGCAAGTGCCTGTTCCAAAGGAAATAAGCCAAAAACAATGCCGCAGAAACGAGCACGCTGGGCAACTTGTCGAGCAAAGAGGATTCCTTACGGAAAACGCGGAGCAGCTCAAAGCAGAGGATGGCGATGAGCTCGATGGCGAAGGTGGTGCGCATCAGCATGGCCAGGGTGAGGAAGGCGATGCTGAGGTGGAACTGCCGGCGAGCCTGGCTTTCGTAATATCTCAGATAGAACCAGAGTCCGATGATGCCCATGGTGAGGGCAGGGATGCTGGGGAGGAAGCCGTTGCTGTAGTACAAAAACACGGGTGAGCAAAGGGTTAAGAAGCAGACAAACAAGGATCGGGTGAATCTCTTGGTCACGAAAAATGCGATTCGGTAGACGAACAACAACCCGATGGTGGCCCATAAGAGCGTCCAAAGCCGAAACACCCAAGGCGAGGTGGTGTCGAACAACTTCATCAGGAGGGCGGCGAGGTATTCGTGGATGGGGAAGTCGGCAGAGGTGATGGTGGTGGCGGAAGGCTCTTGCCACCAGCCTGGGAATTGTTTGTTGTACACCATCGTCTCAGGATGAAACAGGTCGAAGCCGTTGTTGATGAAGCCGAGGGCGAGGGCGTAGTGGTCTTGTTCGGCCCAGGCATGGATGTGCACAGGATATTCGTCCATGTATTGGCGCTGAAGGAAAAACATAGTCAGCCCGATGAGAATCAATGGGATGGGTAGGAAGATCCGTATGCGTTTCATGGCTGCATGGCTTAGAGTTCCCAAGGATCGGAAAGGTCGATGTCCCAGCCGGCTTTCAGGTCGAGGACGTCTATGTAGTCGATGATGGTCTCGGGAAGGGTGTGGTGGTGGTAGTTGCCCGTGCTCCACTTGCCGTTGCCGTCGGCGTCAAGGATGGCGCGAAGCTTGTATTTGGCAGGCATGAGGTAGTCGAACATCACCTCGCTGTTTTTTGTAATCACCTGTTCTTTAACCACTTTACCGCTCTCGTTGGTGAGTTGCACCACGACTTGTTTCATGCCTTTGGGCGGCATCACGGTGATGTAGATGTTGCCATATTCATCGTCGTTCACCACATGGAAGTCCAGCTTGATGGCTTCGTTGGTGCGGTTGCGGATGCCGAAGAACACCGAGTCGGGGATTTCGATGTGGTAACTCACATCGTCGGCGACGGGGTTGACGAGGCGGTATTTCATGCCTTGTTCGTCGGCAGGCTCGAAGGCGAGGGTGTCGTAGAAGACAAGGGTGTCGCACTTGAAGACGGCCGAGTCGCGCATGGCATAGCGCACGATAGGCTCGGAGAAGGTCAAGGTCAAGGTGTCGTCGTGAACCAAGGCGCCGCGTCCGATGAGGTTGTTCTTGACCTTCAGTGGCTCGGTTTTTTTGTTTCTGCCCTTTTTGTCCTTGAATTTCAGGCTGTAGCGCGATGAGTCATTGATGACAGTGTCGTATTTCACCTGTACCCACAGGCTGTCCTTGACATTGGGCGTGAAGTACCACCAAACGGTGTCGTAGGCGGCGGAGTGTGTCGTGACGAGGTTGAAGGTGTCGGGCAGCATCTCGGGTGTCATGATGACGGCGTCTTTGGCGGGATGGCGAAACACGAAGCGCAACAGGCCTTCTTCGATGAGCTTCTTTTCCAAAAGCACCTGGGTGGAGTCCACCTCGGTGAACATACGCAAGGTGATGGGTTTTAATGTTGAGTCGGAAGGTGAGACCAGCATGTCGTGAAAAGCGGATGCCTCGTTGGCCAGGTCGAAATAGAGATTGGCGTTGGCGTCCTTGAGGGCGAAGACGCGGTAGCTCTTGTCGGCCAGCCCGTTGAGGCTGAATTGGCCTTCCTTGTCGGTTTTGCTGATGTAGTTGGGTGCCGTGGTCATCGGTAGCGAGTCGAGGTTGTCGCGGTCGGCGGCATAGAGGCCGACATAGACATTCTCAATGGGTTTCATGGTCTCCGCGTCGACCACCTTGCCTGTGATGCTGAGGGTGTCGATATGGTCGCCCGTCGAGAAGCTGTAGACATAGTCCGTGAAAGGGTTGCCCTCGTGCAGGTCCTTGATGGCTGCGCCGAAGTTGATGGTGTAGGTGGTGTTGGGCACCAAGTCCTCCTTGAACTTGACGACGACGGTCTTGTTTTTCAGCTTGATGTCGAGTTTTTCCTTCAACGGCGGCGAAATCATCACGTTTTGGTTGGCGTTTTCAAGGGTGATGAATTCATCGAAGGTGATTTCTATCTTCTTGCCGATGAAGTGAGTGCTTTGGTTTTCGGGCACGGCGGCCACCACTACTGGCGGCGTGGTGTCCTTGGGACCGCCCGTAGGCGCCACGGCGTTGGCGCAACGCTGGGCGAGGAAGGCCACTAGCAACAATCCAAGGCAGAAAAATAGGTGTTTTTGTTTAGAAATCATGGTGCAAAATTAGTCATTTTTATTGTAATTTCAGAAAAAGTATTATTTTTGCAACCGAAAAATAGTTGCAATATGACCAAAAAGGAAAAACTAATTGAAAGGATGCGCCATTTACCCAAAGATTTTACTTTTGCGGAATTGGAAACCATTCTCTTTCAACTTGGTTTTGAGAAGGATGACAAAGGGAAAACATCGGGATCAAGAATAAGATTTTATAACAAAGACAAGCAAATGCAGTATTTGGCACACAAGCCGCACCCATCAAATATTATCAAGGAAAAAGCATTAAAAGACATCGTGAATTATCTTACAGAAAACAAACTCATATAATAATGGATACACTGAAATATAAAGGATTTATCGGAAGCATCGAAGCCGAATTGGACGATGACACGCTTTATGGAAAAGTTCTCGGTTTAGACAAAGGCACTTTGGTGACATACGAAGGCAAGACCCTTTCTGAGCTGAAAGAAGATTTTATTAATGCTGTGGAAGACTACATTGCCTCTTGCAAGGAAAAAGGATTGCCATTGCATAAGTCATACACTGGCAGTTTCAATATCCGCATCCCAATCGAACTCCATGCAAAAGCTGCAGCCAAGGCTCAAGAAGAAGGCATTTCTCTTAATGCTTTCGTAAAAGAAAGTTTAATGCAAGCGGTGATTTAATCTATACAACATTTTACTATTTTTGCATTTTAATACAAACTCAATTGACTTATGACAAACCCTGAAGAAGAAAAAGTAACGGAAAAGAAGTCGCTTAATTTCATTGAAGCGAAAGTGGAAGAAGACCTCGCCAACGGCAAGAACGGTGGACGTGTGCAGACACGCTTTCCCCCAGAGCCGAACGGTTACCTCCACATCGGTCACGCCAAGGCCATCTGCCTCGACTTCGGCATCGCCGCGCAACATGGCGGCGTGTGCAACCTGCGCTTCGACGACACCAACCCCACCAAGGAGAACATGGAGTATGTCGACGCCATTAAAGAGGATATCCAATGGCTTGGCTACCAATGGGGTAACGAATACTATGCCTCCGACTACTTCCAGCAACTTTGGGATTTTGCCATAGAACTGATTAAAAGAGGTAAGGCCTACATCGACGAGCAAAGCTCCGAGGAGATTGCCGCACAGAAGGGTACGCCGACGCAGCCTGGCATCGAAAGCCCTTACCGTAACCGTCCCATTGAGGAGTCGCTCGACCTGTTCAACAAGATGAACAACGGCGAGATTGGCGAGGGCAAGATGGTGCTTCGCGCCAAAATCGACATGGCCAACCCGAACATGCACTTCCGCGACCCGATCATCTACCGCGTGGTCGACACGCCGCACCACCGCACGGGCACCAAGTGGCACGCCTACCCGATGTACGACTTCGCCCACGGACAAAGCGACTACTTCGAAGGCGTCACCCACTCGCTCTGCACGCTGGAGTTTGTGGTGCACCGTCCGCTCTATGACCTCTTCGTCGACTGGCTCAAGGAAATCCGTGGCGAAGGCGACAACATGGATGACAACCGTCCGCGTCAGACCGAGTTCAACAAGCTGAACCTCAACTATATCCTGCTGAGCAAGCGTAACCTGCTCGTCCTTGTCAACGAGGGTTTGGTGAGTGGCTGGGACGACCCGCGTATGCCCACGATTTGCGGCTTCCGTCGCCGTGGCTACACGCCGACAGGTATCCACAAGTTCATCGACAAGATCGGCTACACCACCTACGATGCCTTGAACGACTTCGCCTTGATGGAGAGCGCCATCCGCGAGGACCTCAACGCCACCGCCAACCGCGTGGCTGCCGTGGTCAACCCGGTGAAGCTCGTCATCACGAACTATCCCGAAGGACAAATCGAGGAGATGGAAGCCATCAACAACCCCGAGGACGAAACGGCAGGCAGCCACAAGATCGCCTTCAGCCGCGAGTTGTGGATTGAGAAGGAGGACTTCATGGAAGACGCACCGAAGAAATACTTCCGCATGACGCCGGGCAACGAGGTGCGCCTCAAGAACGCCTACATCGTGAAATGCACGGGCTGCAAGAAAGACGAGAACGGCGAGGTCGTGGAGGTCTATGCCGAATATGATCCTGACACCAAGAGCGGCATGCCGGGTGCCAACCGCAAGGTGAAGGGCACCATCCACTGGGTGAGCTGCGAGCGTTGCCTCGAAGCCGAGGTGCGTATGTACGACCGCCTCTGGAAGGTGGAGAACCCGCGCGACGAGCTGGCCCGCCTGCAAGGCGAAGGCAAGACCGCCCTCGATGCCATGAAGGAGATGATGAACCCCAACTCGTTGGAGGTGCGTCCCGTGTGCTACGTGGAGGAATATCTGGCCGACGCCAAGCCGCTCGACCACTTCCAGTTCCAGCGCATCGGCTACTTCACCGTCGACAAGGACAGTACGCCAAATCATCTGGTCTTCAACCGCACCGTGGCGTTGAAGGACACATGGGCTAAGACAATGTAATTTGTAATCATCTTGAATTCATTGTTTTGTGGAGACGGAGTGCACACCGTCTCCACATCTTTTTTGTCCAGTTCGGACAATAATCGTACATTTGCACGTTATTTCATCACGATGAAAGCCAAATTGTTGCTCATAGTGTCTGTTTTCTTCTTGTTGTCGCAAGTCGTTGTGGCACAGGAACAGGACACTGTGCAACGCAAGAAAACGCGCATCCATATCGAGCATTACGACGTGGCTACCTACTCAAAAAGCATGGGTGACATGCAGCGGCTCATCGGCCATGTGAAGATGCGCCACGACTCGGCTTATTTCTTCTGCGACTCGGCTTATTTCTTCCAGAAGACCAACAGCTTCAAGGCTTTTCAGAATGTCCACATCATCGTTAACGACAGCGTGGAGGTCTTCAGCGACTTGCTGGACTATGACGGCAACACCCGCTTTGCCGAGTTCTTCGACAACGTGAAGCTCATGGATGACTCCACGACATTGCTCACAGAATACCTCACCTACGACCGTAACCTGCATCTGGCCTGTTATCCTGATAGTGCAACCACCTATCGCGGCGACAAGACCTTGATCAGTTGCATCGGCTATTACCGCGACAACATCAAGGAGTTTTCGTTCTTTGAGAATGTGGAGGTCCTCAGCCCCAAATACCAGATGTACACTGATACCTTATATTATAATACGGACATTGAAAAGATGTGGTTTGAGGGGCCGACGACCATTCTTGACAAGGAAAACACCCTTGAAGGTCGGCATGGCTATTATCTTGTGGATGAAGATGTTGCATTTTTGGACAAACGGCCATTGATGTACAACGAGACGCAACGGATGCAGTCGGATTCGATTTATTACAACCGCGATGTCGGTTTGGCGAAGGCCTTCGACCACGTGGACATGATTGACACTTCGTATAAAATTGTCATGCGAGGCAACTACTTTGAGATGTGGGAGGACAGCGGCTTCAGCTTTGCCACCGACAGCGCATACGCCATCAGCTACGAAGGCGGCGACTCGTTATATATCCACGGCGACACGTTGTTCGTGCATATTGACAAGGAAAAGGAAGAGGTCGAAAAACTCATCGCCCGCCGTAACGTGCGTTTCTTCAAGAGCGACATGCAAGGCAAATGCGACACCTTGACCTACCTTATGGCCGACTCCACCATCAGGATGCGCGTGGCCCCTATCCTTTGGGCAGAGGACAGTCAGTTGAGTGGCATCGACATCGACATCAAGCTCAAAGACCAGAAAGTGGAGTGGGTATTGCAGAAGGGCAACGCCTTTATCATCTCGCAGGACACGATCGAGGGCTTCAACCAAATCAAGGGCGCCGACATCACTTCGAGGTTCAGGGATGGCAACATCCACCGTGTCAATGTGGATGGCACCAAGGCCGAAACCATCTATTGGATTCGCGACAACGACGGCTCGCTTATTGGCATCGACGTGTCAGATTCGGAGACCATGGCTATCGAGATTGAAAACCAAAGCGTTTCCATTATCAAGTCGTTCAAGGACATCCATGAGACGATGTATCCCGAAGAGGACCTGAAAGAAAGTGACCGTTACCTCTCGGGCTTCAAGTGGCACGACGAGGCGCGTCCCACCGACAAGGACGACATCTTCCGCCGCATTGAGGCCGAGATGCCTCAAGCTGAGGTCACGCCACAGGAGGCTCCAACAGAATCGGTAGCCGAAGAGGAAGTCCAGGAAGAACAGCCGAAACGGCACAGGAAAAGAAAGAATCTTGAAAACAACGATTAAACAATAAACAAATCAACAATGAAAAAACTGATTTTAATCCGTCACGGAGAAAGTGAATGGAACAAATTGAACCTCTTCACGGGGTGGACCAACGTCGACCTTTCGGAGAAAGGCGTCCAAGAAGCCATTGAGGCTGGTAAAGTACTGAAAGAAAACGGCTACAAGCCTGAAATCTGCTTCACCTCCTATCTGAAACGCGCCATCAAGACCTTGAACCTCGCCCTTGAGGCCATGGACATGGACTGGCTGCCGGTGTACAAGTCGTGGAGACTGAACGAAAAGTCGTATGGCCAGCTGCAAGGCCTCGACAAGAAGATGACCGCCGAGAAATACGGCGACGAGCAAGTGCGCCTGTGGCGCCGCGCCTTCGACGTGCGTCCGCCTGCGTTGGAGATGAATGACCCCAAGAGTCCCCGTATGGACCCGCGCTATGCCGAGCTTACCGATGAGCAAATCCCGCTTACCGAGGCTCTTTGCGACACCATCGAGCGTGTGATGCCTTACTATGAAAACAACATCATGAAGGCCTTCGAGACCCACGACCAGGTGCTGGTGGTGGCCCACGGCAACAGCCTCCGTGGCGTGGTGAAGGTGCTGAAAGGCATGAGCAACGACGAAATCATCGCTTTCAACATCCCGACAGGCATCCCGTATGTCTTCGAGTTCGATGACAACATGAAGCTCCAGAAGGACTTCTTCCTCGGTGACCCCGAGAAGGTGGCCGCGCTGATGGCTGCCGTCGCCAATCAAGGAAAAGCGAAATAAATGTGGATTTGTAGAGACGCATTGCATGCGTCTCTGAAAAGGGAAACAAATCTACCACAAATCTGTTACAAATAAAATCGGTCGGCAAGGATTTTCCTCGCCGACCGATTTGTTGTAATCCATTTATGTAAGATTTATGTAAGATTTGTTTCCGAGAAAAATCAGAAAATGTAATTAAATCCGACGAAGGTCTTGAACTTCTGACCGTCGCGGTTGTCCAAGGCCCTGCCCACGTCGACGGACACGATGAGGTTGCGGTTCATGATGAGCTTGAAGCCGCAGCCGGCGCTCATGTGAACGCCTTCCTTGTCGCCGCTATAGTAAATCTTCTCGGCTTTCTGGCCTTCTGGAAGTGTTGCTTCGTATTCCTCTTGTGCCTTTATCATCTCCTTTTCGCGGTACTGTTGTGTCACGATACCTGCGTCGAAGAAGGGGTTCAGACCCACAGTCCAGTTTTGGTTGATGAGCTTGAAGTTGACAATACGCCAGCGCAATTCCACGTTGGCAAAGGCAAAGCCTTCGCCGAGCACGCCGTTGCGGTTGACGCCGCGCATGGTCACGCTGCCACCTAAACCCTCGGTGTACATCTTCTGGAAGAACATGGTGTTCAGGTTGTTGATCATGTACCAAGGCGTCTCGCCCACGATACGGTTCTGCGCGCCGAGGCGGTAGGACAACGTCAGTTTTTCCTTATATAAAGGAATGTAATGGCGCCACAGGAAAGTGAAGGAGAGGTTGTATTTTGTGCGGTCTTTAATTGCATAGTCGGTGTCGCTGTCGATGTTAAACGCGCCGACGAGGGTGCCTTCGGCGTAGATGCCTCGGGTCGGGTCGCTGTTTTGGTCACGGCTGTCGTAAACCATGCCAATACGAAGTTGTCCCGTGTGGCCGCCTTTGGCCTCTTCTTTTTTGATGATACCTGCATTCACATAGTTCTCGTAAAGTGTAGCCGGTTGGTCTACATAGTTGTGCATTTTCACCGTGTCGATGGGGCGGGCGGTGGTATAGAAATAGCCCAGACCTGCACTCCAGTTGAGGTTAGGCTCTCCGAAAAGAGGTCTTTGCATGCTGCCCACAAAACGCAACTGATTGCGGTCGATAAAGTGATAGCCGCTCTTGATTTTTTTATCCAACGTATCAGGATTGATGAGATGTGCTTGTTCCACTACGGGGTCGTAGGTGCTGGACTGGTAGCCGTTGAAGCCGAAGAACTCGTACTTGTTGGCATAGAAATAAGTCAAGTCGAAGAAGAGCTTGGTGTCTTTGACGACATAGGGCAGGTCGCTATAGAAACGGAACACGCCCGAGCCTTTGGTATAGCGCGAGGCCTCCACGTTGAACTTGTAGTTGTATCGGGGATAGCGCAAACCATCGCCGAAGTTGAAGATGTCGCAGCATAGGCCGTATTGGAAGCCCAGGTCGGCGTCGTAGCCCACCACGGGCAGGGGACCGAAGTTCCATCCTTGCTTGATGATTTCACCTTTTTCGTTGTATATCTTTTCCTTTTTGGCTTTCTTTGGTTTCTTGGGCGTTTGTTCGTCTTGTGCGAAGCAGCTCACTGCCAATAGCAGGGCGAGCATTAGGAGTAGTGTTTTTTTCATATTGTTTGAATTGTTGATTGACTTTTTGGTAATGGATAAACCTTCGCCTTTATCGTCATGGCGGAGGAACATCCGCCATCTCCTGCATACGGAAACGAATCCTTATGATAGGAGATTGCGGGTCAAGCCCGCAATGACGCATGAGGCTTTGGAATACACTCAAGTTGCAAAAATATGCTTTTTATCAATAAAAGGGCAAAAAATGCTATTTTTGCGCCATAAATCATCCGAAATGACCTTCATTGAATTGTTATTGATTGCCATTGGCCTTTCCATGGATGCCTTCTCGGTCTCCATCTGTAAGGGACTGACCACCAAGAAATTCTCTTGGCGCATGGCCTTGGTCTGTGGCCTATGGTTCGGCTTTTTCCAGGCCTTGATGCCTATCATCGGCTATTTTTTGGGTGCACAATTCCAGGAGATGATTGAGGCTTATGACCATTGGATTGCTTTCGGTTTGCTCTTCCTCATCGGTGCCAACATGATTCGTGAAGCGGTTTGGGGCAAGGAGGAAAGTCAAGATGGGTCCTTGGGATTCAAGACTATGCTTTTGCTTGCCATCGCCACCAGCATCGATGCCTTGGCTGTGGGCGTTTCGTTTGCTTGCATTAGGGTAAAGCTATGGTCGTCGGTGATTGTTATCGGCTTGACCACTTTCGCTTTCTCGGTCTTGGGCGTGAAAATCGGCAATGTGTTTGGCTCCAAGTACGAGAAGTCAGCGGGGATTATTGGTGGTATCATACTGATTCTCATAGGATTGAAGATTCTTCTGGAGCATTTGGGTGTGATAGCTTTTTGAAGGGATGTCATACCGAACGGAGCAGCCCATAGATACACTCCCTTGTTCCTTGGTCGGTATGACATGGGCTGCGTAGAGAGCGTATCTATCCCTTCAAAAAGCGGTTTTTCTTTATTTTTCAAAAAAACTAGTGCATTAATTGTTCACCATAATTAAAAAATGTGTAATTTTGCAGCGCAAAACGGTTCGGGATGTAGCGCAGCCCGGTAGCGCGCTTCGTTCGGGACGAAGAGGCCGCAAGTTCGAATCTTGTCATCCCGCCAGCTTGAGAATCAAGCTGGTTTTTTCATAATGCCTATGAAGAAACACATCGAAATCATGGCCCCCGTGGGCTCTTACGAAGCCCTGTCCGCCGCCATACAGGCCGGCGCCGGAAGCGTCTATTTTGGCATCGGCAAACTTAACATGCGCTCGCGCTCGGCGAAGAATTTCACCCTTGATGACTTGCACCAATTGGCTAAAACTTGCAAAGAACACAATGTGAAGAGCTATGTTACAGTCAATACCATCATCTACGACGAAGAGATGGAAGAGATGCACCAGCTGCTTGATGCCATCAAGGCCAACGGCATCTCGGCCATCATCGCCTCCGACCAGAGCGTGATCCAATATGCCCGACAAATTGGCGTCGAGGTACACATGTCGACCCAATGCAACATCACCAACCTGGAGGCCGTGCGTTATTATTCCCATTTTGCCGATGTGATGGTGACTGCCCGCGAGCTGAATATCGACCAGGTGCGCCACATCACCGAAGAAATTGAACGCCAACAAATCCGTGGCCCCCATGGCGACTTGGTGCGTATCGAGGTGTTTTGTCACGGTGCCTTGTGCATGGCCATCTCGGGCAAGTGCAACCTGAGCCAGGACATCTACAACTCGTCTTCGAATCGTGGTGCGTGCATGCAGCTTTGCCGTCGGGGTTATGATGTGCGTGAGCGCGAGGAAGGCTACGAACTGATGCTTGACAATGAATACATCATGTCGCCGAAAGACCTCTGCACTTTGCCTTTCCTGGACAGGGTGTTGGATGCCGGTGTCGAAGTGCTGAAAATAGAAGGCCGGGGTCGTTCGCCCGAGTACACCAAGCTGACGGTGTCGGTGTATAGCGAGGCAGTGAAAGCCATTCAGGCAGGCACCTTCACTCAAGAGAAGATTGACGCCTGGATGGAGCGGTTGAAGAGTGTGTACAACCGTGGTTTCTGGGATGGCTATTATCTGGGTCGCAGGACCTTTGAGTGGTCGAAACAGTATGGCTCACATGCCACGCAAAGCAAGGAGTATATCGGGCTGATTACCAACTATTACAGCAAGTTGGGCGTGGCCGAAATCCGTATGGACAGCCACGACCTCAAACTCGGTGAACAAATCATGATCATCGGGCCGACCACAGGCGTTTACGAGGACACGCTCACTGAGATCCGTGTGGACTTGGGCAATGTACAGCAGACCGTGAAGGGAGAGTATTGCTCCATTCCCGTTAAGTCGTTGGTACGGCGCGGCGACAAAGTCTATAAGGTAATCAATAATTGACACGCTTCGCGTCATTGCGAGGAGGAACCAGAGATTAAATTATGCAAAACTTCAATCTACATACCCACAGCATTTATTCCGACGGCAAGTCGCAGCCTCGCGAAATCGTGGAAGAGGCTGTCCGTCAGGGCTTGACCACGCTTGGCTTTTCGGAGCACAGCCCCCTGCCTTTCGACAATACTTTTTCGGTGAAATCAGCCGACATGCCGAATTATGTAGCTGAAATTGCCCAACTTAAAGAAGAGTTCAAGGACAAAATCGACATCTATTGCGGTTTGGAAGCTGACTACCTCACAGGCGTTTCAGAGCCTTTTACTGTAACCAAAGAGAAGTATCGCCTTGATTATCTGATTGGTGGGGTGCACCTTGTGGTGGAAAAGGTCCCTGAGCCTGTCGAAGGGCCGACACTTTCAGAAAAAATCTGGTTCATTGATGGTCCTAAGTGGGAGGTCTATGACGAAGGCTTGCAGAAATTCTTCGATGGCGACATCCGTCGTGCAGTGCGTCGATTCTTTGAGCAGTCGAACGAAATGATTGAAAACGAGCAATTCGACATCATCGCGCACTTCGACAAAATCAAGATGCATAACCGCGACCGCTATTTCCATGAAGACGAGCCTTGGTATCGCAAATTAGCCCTCAAAACCCTCGACCTCATCCGCGAGAAAGGCCTCGTTATGGAAATCAACACGCGCGGCATCTACAAGAAACGCTACAACGGCTTTTATCCCTCGCCTTGGCTGATGGAAGAGGCCTGCAAGATGGGCGTTCCCGCCATCATCTCCGCCGATGCCCACCATTTCAGCGAAATCACACTAGAATTTGACCACGCCGAGGAAGCCTTGAAGCGGGCAGGGTATCGTAGCGTAGTCAATTTCAAGGATGGGCACTGGGTTGAGGTGCCGCTTTGTGAAAAATCGCTGTGAAGACGATAGGTTTTCGGGATTTTTGCTATTTTTGCAGAAAAATATCTAACTATGGCTGTATTGACAATGTTTTATGGAATTATTATTTCCATGTATTATTTTGACAACCGACAGCATCACTTTCCTCACATTCATGTTAAATGTCAGGACAAGGAAGCAGTAATTAGAATTCCTGATGGTGAGATAATAGAAGGTGAACTTCCTGTTGGAAAGAACAAACTCGTTCAGGCGTGGTTGGAAATTCATAAGGACGAGCTGATGGCGGATTGGGATTTGGCCTCCAATGGTACCAATGTCTTCCAAATAGAACCTTTAAAGTAAATAGAAATGAACCCTCGTGTAAAATCAGTGAAGGCGGAAAGCAATTATGTTTTGCTGTTGGAGTTTGCCAACGGCGAAATGAAACGTTTTGATGTTTCCCCATATATAGGGAAGGGAATCTTTGCTCCTCTTTCCGACGAGTCTTTTTTCCGTAAGGTAAGAGTCTTTTTGGGAAGCATCCAATGGCCAAATGGTGCCGACCTTTGCCCTGATACTTTATACTTGGATTCAACAAGTGTATAAGCGTAGCAATTTAAAACAATATACCAAACATAGCATAACAACAAAGAATAGCAAAAACAGACACATAATCATTTAGAATAGCATTTCAAAAACGAATTCTTGACCCAATAATTTCCACTTTTCTCGAAAGAGAATTCACCAAGAAGTCGTCACGAAACGCCAGTTTTGGCGTGGAATGACTTGTTGGTGGATGGGCGTGGAACCCCTTGGGTCAGCAAGTTGAATATATTCCACGCTTTTTTATGCACATCGGGCAACATATCAAAGAGATAATGCGGCAGCAGGGTGTTACGGCTACCCAGTTGGCGAAGGACATCTGTTGTGCCCGCCCTCATATCTATAGGATTTTCCGTAAGGAGAATATTGACATTGCCCTGCTTGAGCGTATTTCCAAGGCATTGAATTATGACTTTTTTCGTGACCTTTCCGAAGAGTTTCAAGGGAAAGTGTAACCAAAGTGGTTACTGTAACTGAATAGGTTACTTGGAAGATTGTTTTGTAACAAAAGGAGAGAGTATTTTTGTGGCACAATATACTAACAAACTTATCTCAAAACAAAAACCGATGTGTGCAATGGAATATAACTGCGCAAAAAAGAAATGAAGAGAGCATTACATTTAATACTTATGGCAGCATTAATAATCTTGATATGTCTGCCATCATGCACAAAGCCTGAAAAACAAATTGTTGGCAAATGGAAAATCACCTACGCTAAATTTGACGGATACGAAGATGAAAATGCTGCGGGTGAGGTTTGGACATTTAAAGAAAACGGTAAGTTCAGAGGCTATATGGTTTTTGATAATAAGAAAATTCGTAGTACAGTAAAGGAGGGCGGTGAAATCGACTGTAATTGGTATATTGATGGGAATGAACTGGTGCTTAAAGGTGGTGATTTGGAATATAGTGAATCTGGTTCTGGCTGGAGTTCCAGACTAGAGATAGTAATTACTATGGATATAGAACAATTGGACAAGGAAAAACTAATTCTTTCGGGAAAGATGAAAATTGAGGATAGTTATACCGAGGATGGGTATACAGACTACGACTCTGAAGTCATTAAAGTTGCTTATGAGTTAGAAGCAAAATAACAGACTATAAAGACATTCAGAAAATCCTCCCGTTGGTTGATTCCAGCGAGAGGATTTTTTGTTACCCTTTAGTGAAAAACATACATCTTCACCCTAAAAAGTGCCGAAAAATATGCAAAATTATTGCAGATTTTTCATAACTTCAAGTAGCTCAATACATTATTTTCAATTCGTTTCACCAGGTCTTCCGAGTCAGGAGCCTTCTCAAACTTGTGCCCCGTGACCTTCTCGTAGAGTTCGATGTAACGCTCCGAAACGCTGTTGACGTATTCGGGTGTCATTTCGGGCACTTGCTGTCCTTCCTTGCCTTGGAAGCCGTTGGCCATCAGCCACTCACGGACGAATTCCTTCGAGAGCTGCACCTGCGGCTCGCCCTTGGCGAAGCGTTCCTCGTACTGGTCGGCGATGAAGTAACGCGACGAATCGGGCGTGTGGATTTCGTCCATCAGCACGATCTGGTCGCCGATTTTGCCGAACTCGTATTTGGTGTCGACGAGAATCAAGCCCTGCTTGGCTGCGATTTCGGTGCCGCGCTGGAAGAGCTTGCGGGTGATGTCTTCAATCTGCACATAATCGCTCTCGCTGATGAGTCCACGGCTGATGATTTCCTCGCGTGAGATGTCCTCGTCGTGGCCTTCCTCGGCCTTGGTGGTCGGGGTGATGATGGGCTCAGCGAAACGTTGGTGCTCTTTCATGCCGTCAGGAATCTGCACGCCGCAGATGGTGTGCTGACCGCTCTTGTAGGTGCGCCACGAACTGCCAGTGAGGTAGCCACGTATGATCATCTCAATCGGAAAGGGCTTGCAGAGGCGGCCTACGGTGACCATCGGGTCGGGGGTGGCGAGCTTCCAGTTGGGGACGATGTCGGCGGTGGCGTCGAGGAACATGGCGGCTATCTGGTTGAGGACCTGTCCTTTATAGGGGATACCCTTGGGCAGGATGACATCGAAAGCCGAGATGCGGTCGGTGGCGACCATCACCATATATTCGTCGTTGATGAAATAACAATCGCGGACCTTGCCGTGATAGACCTTGGTCTGGCCAGGGAATTGATAATCTGTTCTGGTTAATGCGTTCATTATTGTTGATTGTTGATTGTTGAATCGTTTAATTGTTGTTCGGTCGGTAGAGACGCGATTAATCGCGTCTCTACAGGTTCGTCAATATTGTGCTTCTTATATGCATTAATAATATCCGTCACCAGTTTATGTCTGACCACATCCTTGTCGTCCAAATAGATGAATTCGATGCCTTTGACGTCTTTCAGCACCTCCATGGCTTGTGGCAAGCCTGATGGTGTCTTGGGCGGCAGGTCGATTTGGGTGATGTCGCCGGTGACGATGAACTTGGCCGAGCGCCCCATGCGGGTGAGGAACATCTTCAGCTGGCTGCGCGTGGCGTTTTGCGCCTCGTCGAGGATGACGAAGGCATGGTCCAAGGTGCGGCCGCGCATGAAGGCCAAAGGCGCAATCTCGATGGTGTGGTCTTCGAGGTAACCCTCCAGTTTGGTGCCCGGTATCATGTCGCGCAAGGCATCATAAAGCGGTTGCAGATAGGGGTCGAGCTTGTCTTTGAGGTCGCCGGGGAGGAAGCCTAAGTGTTCATCGGCTTCGACGGCGGGACGGGTGAGGATGATCCTTCGTACCTCTTTGGCTTTCAACGCTCTGACGGCCAATGCCACGGCGGTGTAGGTCTTACCGGTGCCCGCGGGACCGATGGCGAAGATCAAGTCCTTTTGTTCCGATGCCGTCACCATGCGTTTCTGGTTGGCGGTGATGGCCTTGACGGGGACACCGTTGCGCCCGAAGACCAACACGTCGCTCTCCGACATCTTGCGTTGCAGTTCGCTGTCGGTGCTGGCCATCATGACGTCTTCAACGGTTTGGGCTGTGAGTTTGCCGAAACGCTCAAGTTGCACCATCAAGGTCTCGTAGCGGTTGGTGAAATACTCTATCTCCTCATCGTCGCCGATGACCTTCACGAAGTCGCCACGCGCGATGATTTTCAGCTTAGGGAACATGCTTTTCACTAGTTCCAGGTACTTGTCGTTGGGGCCGTGAAGGTCCTTGGGGTCAACATTTTCTATCTGAAGGATCTGTTCTGCCATGTCGTTTTATTAAACTGCAAAGATAGATTATTTTTTAAAATGAAAAAAATGTAGTTTTTTTAAAAAACTATTGGCGAGATTGACATAAATGATATACCTTTGCAATTCCGATTTCACGGGAACAAATAGCACTACTCAAAGCGATGGCAATTATCACAATAACAAGCGATTGGGGTACAAAGGATTATTATGCTGCCGCGGTAAAAGGCACCATTCTATCCATGTTGCCTACGGCGACCATCGTTGACGTCACCCATGAAATCGAGCCTTTCAATGTAGCGCAGGCTGGTTTCACGCTGAAAAACTGCTACCGTTGCTTTCCTCCAGGTACGATTCATATCATCGCTGTCGATACGATCGAGTCGATGGAATGTCCCCACGTGGTGGTGAAGGCAGAAGGACAGTATTTTATCTCCACCGACAATGGCATTTTCAGCCATATCCTTGACGGCAAATTCGATGAGGCGGCTTGTATCGACGTGATGCAGGACTCTGATTTCTTCACCTTTGCCTCGCGCGACCGTTTTGCCAAGGTGGCCGTGATGCTGGCCAACGGCGAGCCGCTCTCCAGCATCGGTGAGCCGCGTCCAAAGCTGAACCCTGGTGGCGCTTTCTGTGCCGTGGCTCGCGACAACACCATCGAAGGCGTGGTGATGCACATCGACTCCTACGATAACCTGATTACCAATATCTCCAAAGAGCTCTTTGAACAGGAGCGTCGTGGTCGTGACTTCACCATCCAGGTGAAGGGCGACCTCTACACCGTCGATGAGATTTCGGACAGCTATTTGGATGTCGATGTGGTGGATCTCGTTGCCATCTTCGGCACGCACGGCTACCTCGAACTCGCTTTGAACAAAGCCAAGTTAGCCTCACTTTGCGGCATCGAGCTTAAGTCGACCATCAAGGTGATTTTCGATGACGGCAAACAAAACATTACGACCGACTCATTGTTTTGATTTCCAGACTTTTCGTTGAATGATTTGGAATAGCTTCCAAATAATCATCCCTACCAGTATGCCTAGGATGGCACCGCAAATGATGTCGCCAGGGTAATGGTAGCCGATGTAGATGCGGCTGTAGCTGGAGATGAAGGCCCATAGATACAGCGTTATGGCAGGCCAGGGACGGTAGTTACCTAATGCCGGCGTAAGAAATGCCGCAATGGCAAAGGTGTTGGCGGCATGGGATGAGACAAAGCCGTATCGTCCGCCCGCCATTCCTTTTGGGAGATATATCAACTCTTGTAAGTCAGGGTTAAAACAAGGTCTAAGGCGCTGAAACAAGGGCTTGCAGACATGGGCGGAAAGTTGGTCGGAGCAAAGCACTACAATCCCGATGGCCAAGAAAACCCACCAACAGCGTTTGCCATATTGTTTCACCACCCAATATATTAATAATAGGTAGAAAGGCATCCAAACCCACATGTCGGTGATGAGAGTCATCACCTTATCCAACCAAGCGGCATGCAGGCCGTTGAGGAAAAGGAAGAGGTCGGAGTCGATGGTGGAGAGGGATTCCATGGGCCTTGTGTTTACCAGTCTTCCTCCTCGTCATTCTTGTTCAGCGTCAGCCAGATCAGGTCTTTCAGTTCGGTGATGCCTTGGTTGGCTACGGAGCTGATGAAGACATGCGGCACCTTCTTGGGCAGGTGTTTCTTGATGTCCTTGATGGTGTCGTCGTCCACGAGGTCGCACTTCGTGATGGCCAGGATGCGGTCCTTGTCCATCAGCTCGGGGTTGTATTTCTTCAACTCGTTGAGGAGGATGTCGTATTCTGCCTTCACGTCCTCGGTGTTGGCGGGCACCATGAAGAGCAGGGTGGAGTTTCTTTCGATATGACGCAAGAATCTGATTCCAAGACCTTTCCCTTCTGCTGCGCCTTCGATGATGCCGGGGATGTCGGCCATGACGAAGCTCTTATGGCCGCGATAGCTGACGATGCCGAGGTTGGGTACCAAAGTGGTGAAGGGGTAGTCGGCGATTTCGGGTTTGGCCGCCGAGACGACAGAGAGTAGGGTGGACTTGCCCGCATTGGGGAAGCCGACCAACCCGACATCTGCCAACAGTTTCAGCTCCAAGGTAATCCATTCCTCTTGGTTGGGTTCTCCAGGTTGGGCGAACTTAGGCGCTTGAAGCGTTGCCGTCTTGAAGAAGGCATTGCCTTTGCCGCCTCGACCGCCTTTGAGCAGCACGACTTCTTGTCCGTCTTCGGTGATCTCACCTATCTGTGTATGGTCTTCGGCATGAAAGGCCACGGTGCCCAGTGGGACGTCGATGTAGACATCATCGCCAGCGGCACCGGTGAGTTGGTTTTTGCCACCAGGAACCCCGTCTCCAGCGAAGATATGCTTCGTGTAACGCAGGTGGAGCAAGGTCCACAGCTGTGCATTGCCACGCAGGATGACATCACCGCCGCGACCGCCGTCGCCGCCGTCGGGACCGCCTTTTGGGATGTATTTCTCCCTACGGAAGTGCAACGAACCTGCACCGCCTTTGCCCGAGCGGCAGAATATCTTTACGTAATCTACAAAGTTTGAAGTCATGTCTTTAATTAAAATTCATCTATATATTCGATGCTTTCTTCATCGTCATAACGGTTGCAGTCGAAGTTCAAATCAACACCGGGGATATTAGGCTTGGTGAAGTCGCCCTTGCTAATGCCTAAATTCTTGTCGGCGTAAACTTTTTTCATGTATAATGCCCAAATGGGTAATGCCGTATGTGAGCCTTGGCCCAGCTTGGTGGAGCGGAAGTGTACGCTACGGTCTTCGGCTCCCACCCAGACGCCTGTGGTGAGGTCGGGAGTGATACCCATAAAATAACCATCACTATTCTTCTGTGTGGTTCCGGTCTTGCCGGCAATGGGATTGTTGAAGCCGTACAAAGAACGCAGACGGATACCCGTGCCACTTTGCACTACGCCCTTCATCAGTTCAATCATCTTGTATGCCGTCAGCTCACTCATAGCCTCCGACTCCTCTGGGCTGAAGCGTTGGATGACGTTGCCGTTCTTGTCTTCGATACGGGTGATGAACATAGGCTTGATGTAGACGCCTTGGTTGGCAAAGGTGCTCATGGCGCCGACCATCTCGATGAGCTTCAGGTCGCAGACACCCAAGCAGATGGCAGGTACGGCGTCGATGGGTGATTCCACACCCATGCGGCGGGCTTGTGCGATGACGGCATTGGGGCCGAATTGGTTCATCAAGTAGGCAGAAATCCAGTTGTTGGACTGGGCCAAAGCATACTTTAAGGTGATTTCTTCGCCGACGCGGCCACCCGAGTTGCCTGGTGACCAAACCTTTCCATCTTCCAGCTGGATGTTGTATTGGATGTTAGGAATCTTGGTGCAAGGCGTGTATTCGCCTTCTTGCATCGCCAAAGAATACAGGAAGGGCTTGAACGTGGAACCCACCTGACGGCGTGCTTGTGTGACGTGGTCGTATTTGAAGAAACGATAGTCCAGGCCGCCCACATAAGCCTTCACATGGCCCGTGTGTGATTCTATGGAGATAAGGCTGGCTTGCAAGAACCACTTGTAATAGCGGATGGAATCCATGGGCGACATGACGGTGTCGATAGGGCCATCCCAAGAGAAGATGGTCATCGGGACGGGACGGTCGAACTCAGCCTTGATGGAATCCATAGGCATACCGGCGTTTTTGAGGATGCGATAACGGTCGCTGCGTTTCATCGAGGTCTCAAGGATGTGGTCGATCTCGTCGGCGGTCACATTGGAGAAAGGCGCGTTTTTCTGTCCTTTCCAGTGTTTGTAGAACATGGGTTGCAGCTCGCCTCCCATAAACTCCCTGACAGCTTCTTCCGCATAGCGCTGCATGCGTGAATCGATGGTGGTGTAGATGCGTAAGCCGTCGCGATAGATGTTGTATGGCTGTCCGTCGGCGCGGGTGGTGTTTTTGGCCCAATCGTTCAGTTCGCCTCTCAAGAACTCACGGAAGTAGGTGGCCTGGCCGCTGTTGTGGTCCCTGATGCTAAAATGCGACATGTCGATTGGAATCTGTGAGATGGAGTCACATTCTGCATCGGTGATATAGCCGTTTTCAGCCATCTTCTTCAAGACGAGGTTGCGGCGGTTCAAGGCGTTGTTGGGGTTGCGCACAGGGCTGAAACGTGTTGGGGCATTGACGACGCCTGCCATCAAGGCACATTCCTCGATGTTCATCTCACAGGGCTTCTTATCAAAGAAGGTGCTGGCGGCGGAACGGATGCCAAAGGCGTTGTGGCCGAAAGCCACAGTGTTGAGGTACATGGCGATGATCTCTTCCTTCGAGTAGTTGTGCTCCAGCTTGGTGGCTGTAATCCATTCCTGGAACTTACGCAGGACAAGTTTGGGTTTGCTAAGGTTTTCGCCACGTGGAAACAGGTTCTTGGCCAGCTGTTGTGTGATGGTGCTGCCGCCGCCTTTCTTTCGGCCTGTCAGCACGCCGAAAGCCACGCGGAACAAGGCCCTCTCGTCGATGCCGGAGTGCTCCGTGAAGCGTTCGTCTTCAATGCTGATGAGGGCTTCCGGCATGTAGTGCGACAGCTCGGCATAGCGCACGTTGGAGCGGTTCTCGATATGATAGGTGCCAAGCACCTTGCCGTCGGCGGAGATAATCTCGGTGGCCAAGTTGGTGCGTGGGTTTTCTAGCTCATCGAAGGTGGGCATGGTGCCAAACACGCCTTTGGCAACGCAGAAGAAGAACAAAATGACAAGCAGTAGGAACGACCCGAAGACAATCCATAGGTTGCGGATGGCCTTCGAACCGCCGTTTTGTTGCTTTTCTTTTTTCTTGTTATCGCTCATATCTTATTGTTTTTCAATGTATAAACCAATATCTGAGATGCCTTTCAACACAGGCTCGCGCATGGCTTGCTCGATTTCGAAGTGGTAGGTGCCGTTCATGGGGAAGAGCAGGTTGTCGTTGAGGGGGACGACGCGGTCTCTCATGCTGCCGCTGCTTTTGCCGATCCAACGTCCTTCGGGTGTGGCCAGCGTACATTCTATAGTGTCGTGCGTGACGTTGCCGTTGGGCATGCGAGTGTGGAGAAACACGAAGAGGTTGCTGTAGCGGTAGTTCTCCAAATGACGTAAGCCGATGCCGAAACGGTAAAGGCTGACGGTGTCGTTGATGTCGACGTCGAAGGCCACACGGTCCTCTTGTCGCCACTCGGCTTCGGGGATGACGGTGCGTTTGTTGAACGACTCGCTGGTGCAGCTCGCAAAAAACAAAAAAACTAACAGAAAAGCCGTCATTGCGGGCTTGACCCGCAATCTCCCATGCAGAAGAGGTTGTACTAATGCATGGGAGATGGCGGATGTGCCTCCGCCATGACGCCTTTTGGAATTGGTTATGTCGTTTTTCATATGATGTTTCTTTAATCAGTCACTCATTTTCTTAAGGTCGGCCTCGCCGTAGCCTTCGTTGGTGTTGGTCTGGGCTTCCTTCGTAACGGCGTAGTCTTCCAGTTTCGCAGGTTTCTGTCCCTTCTTGTTCATGGCGATGATGTCCTTCACCTTGGCTACGGGAATGGCCATGATGTTATTCTTGTCCGTGGTATAGGAATACCACATGATGCCTTTGAAGACGTCGTTTTTCTGGTGCACGGCGTCGCCGCTCTCGAAATGCAGCACGATGTTGGGGTCGGAGAAGGCTTTCAATGCTTCAACATAGGCTTCATATTCGTAGTTGAGGCAGCACTTTAGTTTGCCGCACATGCCAGCCAGTTTCTGGGGGTTGGGAGAAAGCTGCTGCACGCGGGCCACGTTGGTGGTCACCGATTGGAAGTCTGTAATCCAAGAGGCACAGCACAACTCGCGTCCACAGGAACCGAGGCCGCCTAGCTTGGCCGACTCCTGACGCACGCCGATTTGTCGCATCTCGATACGGATGTGGAACTCCTCGGCCAGTTTCTTGATGAGTTCACGGAAGTCGACACGGCCGTCGGCGGTGTAGTAGAAGATGGCTTTTGTCTTGTCGCCTTGGTATTCCACATCGTTGAGTTTCATCTCCAAGCCGAGGTTGTCGATAATGGTACGGGTGCGAGCTAAAGTACTGTCTTCCAATTGGATGGCCGACAAAAACTTCTCCACGTCGTTCACTCTGGCACGACGGTAGATTTTCTTCATCTCCTCCAATGGGGTGCGGAATTTCTTCCGTTTCATTTGGCGCTTCACGATGTCGCCCAGCAGGGTGACGATGCCGATGTCGTGCCCGATGGCGGTTTCCACGGCGACAAACTCGCCCACCTCCAAATCCAAGTCTTCGGGATAGGTGAAATAGTCTTTGCGGTCGTTCTTGAAACGCACCTCGGCCAGACGCACCTCACCTTTTACCTCTTGGTTTTCGTAGTCTTTCAACCAGTCGAACTGGCTCAGCTTGCAACGGCCGCATGAGAGCACCTTTTGACCCGTGTTGTAGGTCGTTCCAAGGGTGCATCCGCGGTTGAGTAGTTGTCCGTCAATGCTTTTAATATCGTTTTTCTGTTGATTTTCAGTCATTTGATAAAATGGATTAGGTAAATATGTATAAATTGCAAAAATACAAAAAATATTGTTTACCTTTGCATTCTGATATAACATCGCTGAAAATCATATTATTGTCCAATAAAAAATCAGAAAAAATGAAAAAAGGTATTATCATCATTCTCGCCCTCGTCGTCTTGGCGATTGTATGGGGCGTTGGCATCTACAACGGATTGGTTACCAAGCAAGAAGGCGTTGAAAAAGCCATCGGTAACGTGCAAACGGCATTCCAGAAACGCGCCGACCTGATTCCTAACCTCGTCGCCACGGTGAAGAACTACGCCGAGTATGAGCAAGGCACGTTGACGGCTGTCGTCGAAGCTCGCGCCAAGGCCACTTCGGTCACCCTTGACCCGCAGAACCTCACTGAGGAGAGCGTGAAAGCCTACATGAACGCCCAGAACGAGTTGTCGGGCGCCCTGTCGCGCTTGCTCGTCACGGTGGAGCAGTACCCTGACCTGAAAGCCAACCAGAACTACCTCGACCTGCAGTCGCAACTGGAAGGCTGCGAAAACGGCATCGCAAATGCGAGACGCGAATGGCAGGAAGCCGTGAGGGTCTACAACACCTCTGTGCGCCGCTTCCCCGCCAACGTCATCGCAGGCATGTTCGGCTTCGAGAAGTCGCCTTATTTTGAGGCTTCCGAAGGTGCCGAGAAGGCTCCCGACGTGAAAGGGCTATTTGAATAAAAATCAAAAAATTCTTGCGTCGTTTTTTCCAAACATATATTTTTGCGCCCTTTAAAACAACGCAAATATGTGTGGAATAGTTGCTTATGTAGGCCAGCAAGAGGCCTATCCCATTCTCATCGAGGGCTTGAAGCGTCTCGAATATCGTGGCTACGACAGTGCCGGCGTGGCGCTGCTCAACGAGGCTAACGAACTCAACGTCTATAAAGCTAAAGGAAAGGTGTCCGACTTGGAGGCCTTTGCTTCTTCCAAGGATGTCAGCGGTCACATCGGCATCGCCCACACCCGTTGGGCCACCCACGGAGAGCCCAACCAGGTGAACGCCCACCCGCATATGTCGCAATCAGGTCGCATCGCCTTGATTCACAATGGCATCATCGAAAACTACCTCAGCCTCCGTAAGGAACTGGAGAAACGTAGCTTTACCTTCAAGTCGTCGACCGACACGGAGGTGCTTACCAACCTCATCGAAGACGTGCAGCAGAGCGAGCATGTCGACCTCTTTGAGGCCGTGCGCATCGCCCTGAACCACGTGGTGGGTGCCTATGCCATCGCTATCGTGGAGAAAGGTCACCCCGACGAATTGATTGCCGCCCGTAAGGGCAGCCCCATGGTCATCGGCATCGGCGAGGACGAGTATTACATCGCCTCCGACGCCACGCCCATTGTGGGCCGAACCCAAAAGGTGGTCTACCTTGAGGATGAGCAAGTGGTTCGTATCAAGTTAGGCGAAGAACTGCACATCAAGACCATCCAGGACGTGGAGGCCATGCCTTACGTGCAGGAGCTGAAGATGAACCTCGACAGCATCGAGAAGGCCGGCTTTGACCACTTCATGATGAAGGAGATCTACGAGCAGCCTACCATCGTGCGCGACACCATGCGTGGACGTCTGCATCCCGAAGCCAACACCGTGCGTCTCGGCGGCATTTTACAATACGAGAAACAGCTGCTCTATGCCGACAATATCGTCTTTGTGGCTTGCGGTACCTCGTGGCACGCCAGCCTTGTTGGTAGCTATCTCATCGAAAAACTGGCGAAGATCCGCGTCAAGGTGGAGTATGCCTCTGAGTTCCGTTACCGCGACCCCGTGGTCACGCCGCACGACGTGGTGATTGCCGTGTCGCAGTCGGGTGAGACCGCCGACACGCTGGCCGCTATACAGCTGGCGAAGGAGAAAGGCGCCGTGGTGTTAGGCATCTGCAATGTCATCGGATCGTCCATCTCGAGAGCCACCGATGCAGGCATCTACACTCACGCAGGACCGGAAATCGGCGTGGCATCCACCAAGGCCTTCACCTCGCAGGTGACCGTGATGGCTATGCTGGCCTTACGTCTCGCTGAGCTGAAAGGCTCGATGAAAGACGAGGAACGCCTTGAATTCATACAAGAGCTGGACCGCATTCCCGATAAGATACAATGGACCCTCGACCACAGCGGCCATGTGAAAGACATCGCCGAGAAATATAAGGATGTGCATAATATGTTGTATCTCGGCCGTCTGCAGAACTATCCCGTGGCCCTCGAAGGCGCCTTGAAGCTGAAGGAAATCTCCTACATCCATGCCGAAGGCTATCCTGCCGCTGAGATGAAACACGGTCCCATCGCCTTGATCGACAAGGATATGCCAGTGGTCTTCATTGCCACCAACCACAGCACCTACGAGAAGGTGCTGAGCAACATCCAGGAGGTGAAAGCGCGCGACGGCAAGATCATTGCCATCGTTAGTGAGAAGGACGTGTTGGCCCGCAAGATGGCCGATTATGTCATCGAGATTCCTGAGACGGAGTGCCTCTATTCGCCGTTGTTGGCGACGGTGCCCTTGCAGATATTGGCCTACCACATCGCCGTGATGCGAGGTTGCAACGTCGACCAGCCGCGCAACTTGGCGAAGTCGGTGACGGTAGAATAAACAGAAAAAGAGCAGCTCGACGAGCTGCTCTTTTTCTTCGTACCGAAGGCCGGGATCGAACCGGCACGAGTGTTACCTCATCGGTTTTTGAGACCGACGCGTCTACCGATTCCGCCACTTCGGCATGTGCTTCATCGCGTGAGTAAAATTTTCTCTTTTTTGTCTTGTCCGCTCGAAGAAAATCCCTAATTTTGCAGCCCGAAAATCACTCTAAAACGCCTTCAAAATGTCAGGAAAAGTCGTTTCCATATTCGCTGGTAGAGCCACCAGGGACTTGGGCGCCAAGATAGCCGAAGCCTATGGTACTCAACTAGGTAAATCACAAGTCGTCGTCTTCTCCGACGGTGAGTTCCAACCTTCTTTCGAGGAGAGCATCCGTGGCCATCACGTGTTCATCGTGCAGTCCACCATGCCTTCCACCGACAACTTGATGGAGCTTTTGCTCATGATCGACGCCGCCAAGCGTGCCTCGGCACACAAGGTCATCGCTGTGATACCCTATTTCGGATGGGCCCGTCAGGACCGTAAGGACCAGCCCCGCGTGAGCATCGGATCTAAGTTGGTAGCCAATATGCTGACCGCTGCCCATGTGGACCGTATCATCACGATGGACCTTCACGCCGACCAGATCCAAGGCTTCTTCGACATCCCGATGGATGCCTTGTACGCCTCCAGCATCTTCATCGACCATATCCAGAAGATGAACATCGACAACCTGCTGATTGCCGCTCCCGACTTGGGCGCCTCCAAGCGTGCTTCGGCCTATGCCAAGCGTTTGGGCTGCGACCTGGCTGTGTGCCACAAACAACGTGCACGTGCCAACGTGGTGGAGAGCATGACCCTCATCGGCGATGTGAAGGACAAGAATGTCATTATCCTTGACGACATCATCGACACGGCCGGTACCATCGTGAAAGCTGGTCAGGTGATGATGGACAACGGCGCCAAGAGCGTCCGCGCCTTCGCTACCCATGCCGTGTGTAGCGGACCCGCCATGGAACGCCTCGACAACTCGGTGTTCAGCGAAGTGGTCGTCACCGACACTATCCCGCTGCCCGCCAACGCCTCCAAGAAAATCCGTGTGGTCAGCTCGGCACCCTTGTTTGCCGACGTCATCCACCGTGTAGAATCATACGAGAGCATTAGCTCTTTATTTAAATAACTAATTTATTAACAACCAAACAATTAAACACAATGAAAACTGTATCATTGAGCGGTTCTCTTCGCGAGAACGTAGGGAAAAAGGATACTAAGGCATTGCGTAATGCCGAAATGGTTCCATGTGTCATGTACGGTGCCGGTGAAGAACAAATCCACTTCGCCACTGCCGAGAAGAACTTCACCAAGATCCTCTTCACCCCTGAGACTTACATCATCGACTTCGATGTCAATGGCAAGACCTACAAGACCATCCTGCAAGACATCCAGTATCACCCTGTGACCGACAAGGTGTTGCACGCCGACTTCCTCATCGTGAAGGAAGACAAGCCGATCACCGTCACCCTGCCTATCGCCCTCGAAGGCTCGGCTACCGGTGTCATGCGTGGTGGCAAACCCAAGATGGGTATTAAGAAGGTGAAGGTCGCCGGTCTCATCAAAGACCTGCCTGACTACGTGAAGGTCAACATCAGCAACGTGAACATCAACGAAGCCATCAAGGTGAAGGACCTCGCTATCGAGAATGTCACGCCCGTTACCCCTGGCTACACCGTTATTTTCGCTGTCAACGCCGCCCGTGGCGCCGCCGTTGCCGAAGAAGAAGCCGCAGAATAATCATTTATTCACCCATACGAATAGGCCGTCTTCGGGCGGCCTATTTTTTAGTTTTTGGAATTTGCTTCGCAAAGAAATCAATCAAAAATCAATCAAAATACTTAAAGAAATATGTGCTTAAGAAAGATTTTTGAACGATTTCTTGGCCGTAGGCCAATCCCAAATAGGGAAACAAAAGAAGAAAACATGAAATACCTGATAGCCTGTTTGGGAAATATCGGCGCTGAGTACGACAACACGCGCCATAATATCGGCTTCAAGATTGCCGACCGCCTGGCGAAGGACCTCGAAGGTTCCTTCACCACAGGACGTTTGGCCCAGACCGCAGAAATGAAGTTCAAGGGCAAGACCTTGCTCGTCATCAAGCCAACCACCTACATGAACCTGAGCGGCAAGGCGGTGAAATACTGGCTGCAACAGGAGAAGATTCCGATAGAGAACCTGCTGGTCGTCAATGACGACATCGCATTGCCTCTGGGTACGTTGCGTCTCCGCAAACAGGGTGCCGATGGCGGTCACAACGGCCTGACCGACATCATCGAGAAGCTGGGTACCAACGTGTTCTGTCGTTTGCGTTTCGGCTTGGGCGACGACTTCCCGCGTGGCCGTCAGGTGGATTTCGTGCTGGGACAATGGAAGCCCTCAGAAGAGCCTATTGTCGACGAAAAAGTGGATCAAGCCGTCGAGATCATCAAGAGTTTTGTCACCCAAGGGGTGGACAGAACGATGAACCAGTTTAATAAGAAGTGATGACTTTACGTCATTGCGAGGAGGAACGACGAAGCAATCTAGGGATGATACTTAATAATATAATGCCCCTAGACTGCTTCGTTCCTCGCAGTGACGTTAAACGTGGTGTTAAGCTTGGTCCTCCGCCTCCCTCGCCTTCTTTTCCTTTAAGGATCCCTCAAAAATATCGAACCTCACGAAACGGCACTCCAATGGTCCGTTCCAAATCGGGATTTTGGCCGTGGGCTTCAGCCCCACATGGCGCAGCGCCACCGCGTCGTCGGTGATGAGCCAACACTGGAAGCCTTGGAAGTTGTGCTTCAGCGTGCTGCCGATCTCCTCATACAGTTTGTCGATGTCGTCTTCCTCCAGACGGTCGCCGTAGGGTGGGTTGATGATGACGATGCCTCCGCCTTCGGGTGGGGTGAGGTCGTGCATATCTTTCTTCATCAGGTGGATGTCGTGCTGCAAGTGGGCGTAATTTATGTTGCCCTCAGCGATGGCTACGGCCTTCGGCGAGCGGTCGGAAGCCCAGATCTCGTAGTCGAAATCACAAATCTTTTCATCGGCTTCTTGACGGATGCGTTGCCAAAGCTCGGCGTCGTAGTCGTCCCATTTCATGAAGCCCCACTGCTTGCGATAATAGCCCGGCGGTATCTTCATCGCGTACATCGCTGCCTCGATGGGCAGGGTGCCCGAGCCGCACATGCAGTCGAGGAAGTTGCAGTCGGCTTTCCAGCCCGAGAGCAGGATGAGGCCTGCCGCCAGCACCTCGTTCATCGGCGCCTTGTCGACTTGTTTGCGGTAGCCACGGTGGTGCAGGCTCTCGCCCGAGCTGTCGAAAAGGAGGGTCACCTTGTCCTCACGGATGTGAAGGCTGATGCGCAGGTCGGGGTTCAAGGTGTTGATGCTCGGACGGATGCCGTAGACGTCGCGAAACTGGTCGACGATGGCGTCTTTCATGCGCAGGCTGGCATATTGTGAGTGGGTGAAGAAGCGGCCACTCGTCACCGCATCGATGCAGAAGGTCTGGTCGGTGCGGATGAGTTCGCACCAGTTGATTTCCTGCACTTTCTTGTATAGCTCGTCGTCATTTTTGGCGAAGAAGGTCTTGAATGGCTTCAGTACCTTGAGGGCGGTGCGCACCTCGTAGTTGATGCGGTACATCAGTTCCTTGTTGCCTTCGCAGATGACGGCGCGGTGCATGGGACGCACGTTCTTGGCTCCCAAAGCCTTGATTTCCTTGACCAGCACGTCTTCGAGTCCGGCGGCGGTTTTGGTTATTAATTGGTAGTTGTCTTCCATAGGGGATAAATTTGTGGCAAAGATAAGGAATATTGTTGAATTGTGAGATTCCCTATCGGGAATGGAGGCTTTTCTTCCATTAAATAAGCGGCGGCTGTAAGATTCTTCAACTCGTAAACATAACCAGCCGCCGTATAACAATACAAGATACAATGCCATTCCCGAAGGGAAACTCAATAAAAATCTAAAAAGATACCGATAATTTTCTTATCTTTGCAGGCTCATTAACATGGAGTTTCTATATAAAAAATTGAACAACAATAATTTAAATCAATGAAGAAAGTATTAGGAATCATCGCGATGGCCATCATGGTTTCGGTGGGTCGCGTGTATGCCGATGAAGGCATGTGGCTCCCGATGTTCGTCGAGCGCCTGAACGCTTGGGCAGCGATGCCATGCCGAGCATGTTCTTCTGCACCGGTGAAATCGTCAGCGAGCACGGCTTGCTGTTCACCAACCACCACTGCGGCTACGGTGCCGTGCAAAAACTCAGCTCCGACGAGCACGACTATCTGAAAGACGGCTTCTGGGCCAAGGACTATAGCGAAGAACTGCCCGCTCCCGACATGACTGCCAGCTTCCTCGTCCGCATGGAAGACGTGACGAAAGACGTCTTGGGCGTGGTCACCGACGACATGGACTACGAAGACCAGGTGAGCGCAAAGCGTGCCAAGATGAAGGAACTGGAAGTGGCTGCTTCCGAGAATGGCAAGTACTATGCCATGGTGAAGAGCTTCTTCGAGGGTAACGAATACTATATGTTCGTCTACAAAGTCTACACCGACGTGCGTCTCGTGGGCGTCGCCAATGCCTCCATCGGTAAGTTCGGTGGCGACACCGACAACTGGATGTGGCCCCGCCACACCGGCGACTTCAGCATCTTCCGCGTCTATGCCGACAAGGATGGCAACCCCGCCGCCTACAGCAGAGACAATGTGCCGTTGACTCCCAAGCACCACCTGCCCATCAGCCTCGACGGCGTGCAGAAGGACGACTTCACTATGATTTGGGGCTTCCCCGGCAGCACTGAGCGTTACATGTCGAGCTACGGCATCAACTACAACGTTGAGACTTTCTATCCCGCTATCATCGACATCTTCGGCACACAGCTCAAAGTGATGGAAGAATACATGAAGGTGGACGACCACATCAACCTGATGTATGCCGACAACCACGCCGGCCTCGCCAACACCTGGAAGAACTTCATCGGCCAGTGCGAAATGCTGCGCAAGAACAAGGTCGAAGAGAGAAAAGTGGCCTTGGAGCATGACTTCACCAGATGGATCAACGCCAACAACAAGACCGAATACAAAGACGCCCTGCCGAACCTGAGAAAAGCCTACCAGAGCCTCGGCGAGGTGGCCAAGTATATCTATTATCCCAACTTCGTCGCCCAGGCAGGCCCTGCCGGCATCGCCGCTCAGTTTGCCGCCTACTATCAGGCTTATCTTGAAAAGGATAAGGATTCCCAAGAGATGTCGCTGATGATTCTCCAATCCATGAATGTCGACGACCTTTTTGCTGAGACGGACCAACAAGTCGAAAAGAAGACCTTCGCCGAGATGCTGAAGACCTACAAGGCCGCCTTTAAGGCTGAGGAACTCCCCGAAATCTACAACATCATCGACAAGAAATTCGGTGGCGACATTGACGCCTTCGCTGACGACGTGTATGCCAACTCCATCTTCGGCAACGCTGAAAACATCAAGGCCTTCCTGGCCAAGCCCAACCCCAAGAAGATCGGTAAGGACTATGCCTATATCATGAACACCTCGATGATGGAAGTCATCATCAACGCCATGCCTGCCTACCGCAATGCCATGGGTGCCGTGAGCGAGAACGACCACGTCTTCGTGAAGGGTCTGCGTGAGTACTACGCTGCCACCCAACCCGAGAAGAGCCTCTATCCCGATGCCAACTCGACCATGCGTATGAGCTATGGCTCGGTGCAGGACTACATGCCCGCCGACGCTGTGCATTACGACTATGTGTGCACTGCCAACGGCATCCTCGAAAAATACGTCCCTGGCGACTTCGAGTTTGACGCTCCCAAGCGCCTCATCGACCTCATCGAGAAGAAGGACTTTGGCGCCTATGCCGACGAAAACGGCGAACTCATCGTGTGCTTCCTGTCGACCAACGACATCACTGGCGGTAACTCCGGTAGCCCCATCATGAACGGCAAGGGCGAACTCATCGGCCTCGCTTTCGACGGCAACTGGGAAGCCATGAGCGGCGACGTCAACTTCGAGCCTAAACTGCAGCGCACCATCAACGTCGACGTGCGTTACGTGCTCTTCATCATCGACAAGTACGCCGGTGCCACCAACCTCATCGACGAACTCGACATTCGCAGAAGCGAACCCAAGCCGCTGCGCGTGGAAGAAGAAAAAATCTAACATTAGGTCTAATATTTGTAGAAAGGCGGGGGCCATGCGGCCTCTGCCTTTCTTTTTTTGGGTGAAGATGATAGACAATGGTAGGAAATGCAGGCTTGTAATAGTTTGATTTTTAATAACTTGATGTTATGGATAAATAGACAAAGCCTTTTCTTCATCTTGTATTGCATTTTATTGTGTATTTTTGCACTGATAATCAAGCTAGTTATTATGAAAAGATGCCTGTGGCTCATAGGATTTGTTTTGTTTGCCGCGTTTTTTGCGAATGCACAAAACGACACGGTCATTTTTTCTGTTCCAGGCGGGTTTTATGAGGATGTGTTCCAATTGGAATTGTACAATTATTATCCGCAGAACCATATCCGCTATACCACCAATGGCAATCGGCCAACGGCGCAGTCGCCGCTGTATGAAGGAGCTATGACGTTGGATTACAGCATGTATTCAACATCTGACATTTACACCATTCAAATTTCTCCCGATAACTTGGTTTATATCCCTGATTCCGTCCAGCATTGTGTTGTGATTCGTGCTGCCGTTTTCAACGAAAATGATAGCTGTATTAGCAAGGTGATGACCAACAGCTATTTTATTCATGCCTTGGGCTGTGATACGCATGGTTTGCCTGCCGTTTCGCTTTGTGCCGATTCGCTGGATTTGTTCGGCTTTGAGCAAGGCATTATGGTGCCAGGTGCACTGTTCGACCCGCTTGATCCTGAACATACTGGGAATTACTACATACACGATCGGGAATGGGAGCGTTTGGCTCATGTCGAGTTTTATGAAAGTGAAGACAATAGCGGCATCAATCAAGATTGTGGGTTGAGGACACATGGCAACATTTCGCGGCGCTATCCTTCGAAAGGGTTGAAGATTTATGCACGTAAGGAGTATGGAAAGAAAAGGTTCAAATACGATTTCTTCAATGACTCTATCGTAGGAGGTTACAAACATTTGGTATTTAAGCCGTTCGCTTTAGGGTATCCCTTTTCGGGAACACAAGACTATACTAGCAATAAGCTGGCTTTGAGACTTGGTTTGCCGTCTTCGAATAGCCGTCCCTTTATCCTTTATCTGAATGGTGAATATTGGGGCGTGTATTTCCTTCAGGAAAAAATGGATGAGGACTTTTTGGAAGACCATTTTGGAACCAATCCCGACAACTGCAACATCATAGGAGCTTGGTATGGAACCGTGGAATGTGGCAACAATGTCAACTTCATGCAAATGATGAACTGGTTCCAAAACTTGACTCAGGTGGATGACGAAGCATATCAACACATTTGCGAGTTGATTGACATCGACAACTACATTGACTATATGGTGTTTGAGACCTATATTGCCAACTGGGATTGGCCAGGCAATAACATGCGATGTTGGCAAGAAGGCAATGGCAAGTGGAGGTGGATGTTTTTCGACGGCGATGCCGCTCTCATTTCTAGTGAATGGGACGTTTTTGGCAATGCAGCGGTCTACACTCCACCTGAAACTTGGATCAACTATCCTAATGCGAAGCTGATATTTGGTAAGCTGCTTGAAAACGAGCAGTTTAAGGAGGAATTTGAGTCAAGAGCGATGGAATTATCCCAAGGATTGTTCAGTTATGAAAACACCTTCCCGATACATCATGACATCGTGGAGACATTGCGTCCCAATGTGGAAAGCCACATACATCGTTTCGGGATTCCTGAATCAATGAGTTTATGGGATGAGGGAAATGCCATCATCGATAGTTTCCTTTCTCGTCGATTTGAGACTTTTTGGAATGGGTGGGACGTTTTCGTGGGACTGCATCAGTATTCAGAGGAAATGCCCAGTGTTTATCCCAATCCTTTCTCGGATGAGCTTCACATCAGCATTGATGCCGATTTTGGTGCAGACGAAATCGCCATCTACGACATGATGGGTAGAAAAGTGTTCACTCAACATTGTGAAATACATCAAGGACAAAACGACATTGTGTTTCAACCCAATTTGAAAGCAGGCGTCTATGTCCTTAAAATCGGCGAACTGACCCAGAAAATCGTGAGATATTAGACAATTGTTTGTTTTTATGTAGAAAAAATTATTGCTTTTCCATAATTATTTCTACATAAAAGTGATTGTTTTTAATTTTGTACGCTCAAAATCGAACGTAATCATGGAAAAAAGCAACAAAAAATACTGGTGGCTGTTATTGCTACTCTTGGGTTTAATCTTGTTGAAAACCAATTATTTCCGCCCGATGTCAAACTTCGGTCGCAGTCGAACGGTTACCCTCGATATGGACCTGGACAATGCCGTTTTGGAAGGCATCACCTTGCCTTCGGTGAATCAGACTAAAGACGGTTCTGGGATGTTTGAGTTCCGCTTTTTCACGCTGTCGAAAAAGTATAAATACTATAAGGTTTACTACCAAAACGAGAGCTATAAGTTTCCCGACACCTCGGCTTTGGCCAATGAGAACTTCTACGGCAGTTGGGAGGACGTGAGCATCGGCTTCAAGCCTATTGAGCACCACCGCACGAAAGACGCTTTCCGTATTGTGGGCAACCCGCGCGACGAAAAGCAATACTATGGCGCCGACCTCTCCGAAAACAGTTTCAGTCCCGAGCATATCCAACAGGTCATCAACTCCATCCACAACGTGCCGGAATGGTACAACAGCATAGTGGATAAGGCGGAGAAAAACGGTCGAGATGTGGATGAACAACTTTACTTAGATGCCCTCTGGGTCATCAGCGATAGCAGGAACAATGGTGACGTGAACCACCGCTGGAAACGCAACCCGCGCGTGGGCGAATACAGCTTTATCTTGGTGCTCTGCAAGGAAGAAGGCTTGAACGAAATCCCTGATTATGTGCAACATATCGGGCAGACCGACGAAAACGGACAGTTTGTGAACCCTTACGGTTGGTTTGAGACGCATCCCTCGAAAAACATCAAGGTCATCCGCTCGAAACGCAAGCTGAAAACACGCGCCGTCATCGCCGTCGACAAGGGCGTGTTCATTGACGAGTCGAAGGTGAACAATATTGGTTATCATTTGGATACCACCAATTGCCATTGTGGTACGGACGACTCGTTGTATCGCTCAGCCCTCTACGAGCAGTTTTTCAGTTCCATCAGCAAGCAATACACCTTGCGCAACATCCCTGTCATTCAAGATGTGGTGGGCGAAAATCCTTATACCCGCGAACAGTACGAAGCCAACCGAAACCGTTTCGATAGCACAGAGCTGCAGATGAACTGGCCTGTGACGAGCCAAACGCCTTGTCAGACGGTACGCCTTGCCGATGATGGCAGCTACATCTCCCTCATCAACCCGGGCAACAACGACTTGAATGACTTGCACAAAGAATCGACGGGCATCCGTACCCGCGTGGGCTTCACCTACGGCAAATTTCGTGGCAAAATCAAGTTCCCCGTGATGCTCAACGATGAGAACATTTGGAACGGCTTGACGTATGCCTTCTGGTTGATTTACAGTGATAACCACGCTTGGAACAACCGTCGTCACGATGAGGCTGAAGGAGGTTATGTGGATAAGAATGACGACTCGGAGAACCCTGTGCGCCGACCCGACTACCATTATTCCGAAATCGATATCGAAATCGTGAAGGCCTCGCGTTTTTGGCCGAAAGACTACTATGGCAAGCGTGCCGACAGCATCTGTGTGGAGCAAGACGAGACCTTGAACGATGATGTGATGTACTGCTGCACCAACTGGGACCTCGCCGTGCCTTCACCGAAGTATTTCTCATGGGGCATCGACAGCATCCCTTACGGCAAAGAGAACAAGTTTGAGACCTTGCGCTGGTACAAGCTCTACAAGGCCCTCACCGAGCGTATCCCGATGAGCAACAAAGCCTTTAAGGAACCCTATTATTACTACGAAATCGAATGGAAGCCGACCGAAATCATCTGGCGTCTCGGCCCCAGCCCCGACAAGATGCGGGTGATGGGCTACATGAACAATGAGTACACCTCGATTCCGAACAACCAAATGAAGGCCATTGTCACGCAGGAATACCATTACAGCGAATGGTGGCCGCCCATCGTTTGGGAGCAGGGGTTGATTCCTTACAATAAGACGGATATCGAGGGGAGGGTGTATGAAATAGTCGTTGAGTAAACATCATTTTGACTATACTTGCCTTTTGAAAGCATAGATCCCCAGCCTTCGCACCGCCTACCGCAGGGATGACATGCTTTCAAGAGCCTATCACTTAGTGGCAGTTAGCCTCCTATGTCATTCCAGCAAAGGATTGTGCGTGAGCGGGAATCTATAGGAGGCAAGGTCAGAATAACATGCTTTCAATAGCTTTAGAACAACTCCCCGTTTCTCAGCCGTTCATTAACCACCCAGCGGGCGTCTTCTTCGAGGACGGTCTCAAAGGTCTTGCCGTTCTCTTGGGCTTTGCCTTCCAAGAACTTGATGCTTTCGGGGTTGTTGCGCCATTGTTCCATCAGTTTGTTTACCTCGAATTCGATAATGGAAGCCGTGTCCACTTGGATTTCTTGGCGCATCAAGGGGCGACCGTGCAGTACGTTTTCGGCTTCTTCATCCAGGATATCATCGAAGAGGCGACCGGTCCTTGAGGCTTGGATGCGCAAGGCGGTGCACCATTCCTTGTCGTTGGCGATGGCATTGGCTTGTTGCACCAGCTGAATGGCTTGAGTGTTGCGTATGGTCGGCATGGCTTCACCACCGAGACCAGGAATGAGTTCGGGGTCGTCTCTCAGCGTCTTGACGGCGTAATGCCTCAGGCTGTCGTCGCGGTGCTCGGAATAGCGCCATTGGTAATGGTATTTCCAGAAAAGGCTGTCGTGGCTCAAGCTGTCCATCACCCACGGAATCTGTGCGTCGAAGAGGCTGTCGGTGACGCAAAGACGCAGCAGGGCGTCTTCTACGAAGTCGTACGACGACAGACCCCATTGATAGCCAGAAGAATACCAAACGACAAAGTCAGAATTGAGGATGGAACGCAGGCGGTTGATGTCGCCAATGGGATGCTTCTCTTTCTCGAAGCCCAGGAAGGCGGACTTGTTGTAAAACCAGATTTCGACATAGTCCATGAATTGCTTCCAAGGCATATAGGTCTCCAAGTCCCAAACGAAGGAGTCGCCGACAAAGAGCACCTTGGGCTTGCGGCAGCCTTCGCCACAGTCGACACTGATGTCGGCGCGGTATTTCGGCGAGTCGTTGCCGATGGGGAAGATGAGGTTGAGGGTCTGTTCGTCGTTTTCGGGATATATTGTGTCGAGTTTGACCAACCGGTCGACATGGATGTCAGGGATGCCAAAGTCGTTGAGGCTGTTCATGTAGCTAAACAAGCTGTCGTAGCCATAGACGGCGGAGTAACGCCAGTGGGTGTCGCGCTTGGGAAACAGCAGGAACGAGGCGGTGTCTTTCATGCTTTGGTACCATTTCGTCATTTCCACATGGGGAAAGTCGATGGCGGTCATCAGCGAGTCGTAATAGGCTGCCGTGTGGATGGCATCGGTGGGAGCAGGTTGGTGATAAGGTAGGTATTCGGGATATACTTCCGCCTTGTTGGGCGCCATAAAACACAGGAACTCAACGCCGTAATCTTTCAGCACATACCTGAGCTTATTCATCATCCTGACGTTTTTCCTTGCCCATTCACGGGCGCGGTCGTATGTCTTGTATTGGTTGATGGGTTCGATGCCGTAGTAGTCTCGGAAGGCTTCGGCATAAAAAAGCCAGCCGTCCTTGCCAGGGGTGATGAAATGGCAGGTGGTCTGGTTGAAAAGGCTATAGTTGACTTGGTTGTAGAGTTTGATATGCCATTCACGGAAGCCGAAGTTCTCGCGGCTGTACTGTTCCGCTTGGCTTTGGTATTGGCCCGAGGCGAAGTTCTTTAGCGTCAGTTCGGGTTTCTCTGTGGCAAAAGTGACGCCCGCCAATGGATTTAGCTTGAAAGGCCGCCATTTTTCCTGCACGAAGACGAGTACGAAACCTATCATCGTCAGTATGCATAATATGGTGCAAACGCGGCTTTTCATCTTACAAATCCTTTAGGCTCAATATTGTTGCGATAGGTGTATGCGGCGACATCCCAAAGCGACTGCTCTAAACTGACGCCTTTCTCTTTGGCGTTTTGCTCGACGCTCTCCAACCATTCAGGCGTTTCCTTGATGTGTTGGATGATGTTTTCGATTTTCTCATTCCTGAAAACAACATAAAGATTATCGGCGGCATCATATTGTTCGGGTTGCTTGTAGCGGAAAACGTCGTCGTAGGCACTCAGATAACGCTCAAAGAAACCGTAAGGCCAAAGGTGGTTGGTGGCTTCGGTGCAAACCAAAAGAATGAATTCTTGGTTCTCGATTTCCTGCTTATAGTTGATGGACTCCACGTTTTGGATAGGAGTGCGCTTGGGATAGATGGTCTTGTTGTAAAACCAGAAGTCGCCAGGAGAGAACAGGTTTTGATGCAAGGCCACTTTCCAATCATAGATGGCCCACCAATAAGAGTCGGAGATGGACAGCACTTTGGGTTTGTAGCCTTCGGTGAAGCTAAACTTGGGTTGGTCGATGGTGTTGTGCTTGAAAGGAAACATGAGGTTCATCATGCGCCACAGTTCATCGTCTTGTTCCATCAGATAGGTGGAGTCGAATGCGGTGATGACGGCACGGGCTTGGGTTTTGTGCGTCTTGCTTTCCATGTAGTTCACCAATGAATCGATGGCCAAAGAAGCACCGTAAACAGTCCAATGGGAACTTAGGTTGCAATAAAGCGGGTGCGGTTCGTTATCTTTCCGCTCGCAAAACCAGCGGTTGAAGTCGATCATTTCAACGCCCTGTTCGGCAAAGGCTTTCAAATAGCCTTGATAATTGTTGGTCTCACGACGCTTGGCCATGTATTCGTCGGGGATGAGTTCGGGAAAATAGGAGGCCTTGCCCACGACAAAAACGGGCAGCAGCGTGATGCCCTTGGTACCGAGCATGTCTTGTATGAGCTTGAGTTGCTGCGTGTTTTTCTCGATGGTTTCCTCGCCCATATAGGTCTCGCCAATATAGCTGATGACATACGACTTGTCAAAGAAATTGCTTCCGTCTTTTCCTTTTACGAGATGGGTGACCGGGATTTTTCCGAAAGTGGAATACAACATTTGGTTGTTGACTCTTATCATTGAATTGCGGAACCCCGTTTGCTCCGTGCACCAGTTCATCAAGGAGTCTTGGGCTGTTTCCTGATAAAGTGTCGTGGCATTGACAATGGGCTTCTTTGCTGGAACGTAGGCACCGTCCAAAGGCTTCTCATCCACCAAATGGAAACAGGTCTGCATCATCGGCAGGAAAAGTACCGCGAGCAGCACGAGGAACCATATTTTCTTGAACGTTTTCATCAGAACCTAAAGTAAATGAAGGGGTTGAAACTGCCTTTGAGGATGAACGAAGCCGAGAGGATGAGTAGCACAATCATCAGCAAGCCGACAAAAATGTATTGTTTCGCGTTGTAGAACTTGCGGTCGAAGAAGAAGTCCAAGGCTTTGTCGCCCGCTTTGGTGAGTGCGAAGAAGGAGAAGAGAACTGCAACGATGAGGGTGAACACAAACTGGCTGTTGACGAAGAGTGCAGGTGTGCTGCCGTTGGCTCCGAACATGGCGCCTACATATTGCACGGCATAGCCAATGGTGTCGGCACGAAACATCACCCAGCCAATCATCACAATGACGAAGGTGATAAGTATCCTAGGTATCTTGCCGATTTTCTTGCTCGTCTTCAACCAAAACATCTTGTCAATGACGATGAAGAGACCATGGAAGGCACCCCAGGCCACGAAGGTCCAGGCGGCACCGTGCCACAAACCTGAGAGGAAGAACACAATCCAGAGGTTGAGGTAAGTGCGTCTCTTGCCTTTACGGTTGCCACCGAGCGGAATATAGAGATAGTCCATCATCCAGCTGCCGAGGGTGATGTGCCAGCGTTTCCAGAACTCCGACACGCTTTGGCTGATATAAGGGTTGTTGAAGTTTTCGGGGAACTTGAAGCCTATCATGCGCCCGATACCGATAGCCATGTCGCTGTAGCCCGAGAAGTCGAAATAGATTTGCATGGTGTAGGCAAGGATGCCCAACCAAGCAGTTGAGAGGCCGATTTCTGTGGTGGGCAAGGCAAACACTTGGTCGACATATTCTGCCAAGATATTGGCAATCAGCATCTTCTTTGATAAGCCGATAACGAAGCGGTAGAAACCTAAAATGCGATTGTCGGCGGTTTCGTTGGCACTTCGGTCGGTGATTTGTTCGGCAATCTCGTTGTAGCGCACAATGGGGCCGGCAATGAGTTGCGGGAAAAGCATGATAAACAAGGCATAATCAGCGATGCTCTTTAGCGGGGCCGAGGTCTTGCGATAGACATCGATGCTGTAGCTCATCTTCTGGAAGGTGAAAAACGAGATGCCGATGGGTAGCACCACCTTGGTCCAACGGACGGGAGGCGAGCCAAAGGCACTCAAGATAGCATTGAAATTGTCAATAAAGAAGTTAGCGTATTTGAAATAGGCCAACAGCCCGATGTTGAGAATCACGGAAAAGACGAGGAAAAGCTTTCGTCGTTTGGCGTCAGTACTTTTGTCGATTTGTCGCACCAAGAAAAAGTCGATGGTGATTGACAATAGTAAGACTATCAAGAATTTAGGAGACCCAAAGCCATAGAATAGCAGACTTGCAAGCAGAGCAACGGCATTTTTATAACGCTTATCGACGAGGAAATACACCCCGAGGAAAATGGGCAAAAACCAAAAAAGGAATATGCTGCTGCTGAAAACCATGACCCTTGTTTTGAGTGTGCAAAAATACGATTTTTATGGATTATACCCTTGTATTGTGTCGGTTTTTGGAAGTTTTATCTTGCCTTCGTGGATTTGCTGGTCCACTGTATAGGTGGCATGGTTGCGTACGGATTCGTCAACGGTGATGCCTAATCTTTCGGCATCAGCTTTCGCAACATCGAACCATTCCTTGTAGTTTCTGATTTGCTGTTCAGTTTGTTGGATGAGGATTTCGCGGTATTCTTTGGCTCCGACTTTGGTGCCACGCATCAGTGGACGCCCGAAGAGCACGTTTTCTGTCTCTCGGTCGATGGCCTGTTGCAGAGAAATGCCTTCGGTCACCATGAAGCCGGAAACGCTATTCATCCATTCAGGGTCGCATTTGATTTGTCGGCGAATGTCGCGTTTCTTCCAGTAGTCATCGTTGAGAAGCCTGGGATTGCGAGCTGTTGGTATGCCTTCGCCGGCGATTTCGGGGAAATAGGCTTCGGGATTTTTCCGCAACAAGTTCAATGTGTAGCCTTCCAATTTGATGCGGTAGAGCGAGTCGGGATAGTTCCATGCGATGGTATTGTGGGCGTTTTGGTCGTGGAAGAGGCTGTCGATGAGTTGCTCCTGCCGTTGGCGGAAACGCTCCTCGCCGATGCAGAGTTGTATGATGGCATCTTCGGCAAAGCCTTCGGTGGCGCGGTACATCTGGCTGCTGCTTGAGAACCAAACAATGTAGTCGGCATCAAGGAGGTAATCGAGGCGGTCGAGCGTGTTGACACTGTCGATGATTTTGTCGACATCCTGATAGGCGACGCGGTTGTAATACCAGAATTGGAAGTCGGAAAACACCTCTTGGGGTGGAATATAAGCCATTGTTCTCAGCAAGAACGAGTTACCAATGAACAGGGCTGAGGGCTTGACCGTCGTGGAATCGGAAGTCAGCCAGTAGTCGCGTTCCTTGTAGTCGAATTTCGGGTCGAATTTGATAGGTCGCATCAGGTTGAGTTCGCCTTCAAGGTCTCGGTTCATTGGTTCGCCGATGCGGCAGGTGTTGTGCCATTCGTTGCCATATTCGATGCGAGGCATTCGGATGTCGCGTTGTGTCTCCATGAAACGCAGCAACGAGTCGGTGGCGTACACGCACGAAAAGTTCCAGTGGTCGCCCGTGGGCGGAAACAGGTAGAACGAGCAGGTGTCTTTCATCCGCAGGAAATATTCGTTCATGTCGAAGCAGGGCATGACCGTTTCGGAAAAGCGTTTGATGAAGTATTCCCTCGCGTTGAGCGAGGTGGTGTCGTGCTCGCGTCGAGGCAGGTATTCTGGATAGATGATGCTCTTGCTCGGCGCGATGAAGGTCAATAAGGTGACATCATAGTCAGCCAGGATGCCTCTCACCTTGTTCATCAGGCGCACTTCCTGCTCATAGCCTTTACGGGCGGCCTCGGCATCGGGAAACCAGTGGTACATCTCGGTGCCGTAATAATCTTCGATGTTGTGGCCATAGTAGAGCCATCTTTCCTTGCCCGAATAGATGTAGCTCACATATTCCTTCCCGAAAAAGTCCCAGCAATATTGGTGATAGAGCCTGATGATAGGCTCGCGGAAGCCATAGTTGTTCGTGATGTATTTTTCAAGGTGCTCCTGAAAATAGCCGTTCTTGTACCATTCCCAACGGAATTTCGGTTTGTTGGGTTTCATGAAATACCCCATCAGTTCCTTAGTCTTGAAGGGCTTGAAGTGTTCTTGTATCATGAACGAGAACAAAAAGACCATCAAGAGGCCGAAGAGAATGCCGTAGAATATGTTGCCGTTGCCCTTTTTCATCAGAACCTAAAGTAAATGAACGGACTAAAACCACTGGCATTCAAGGCACCGAGGCAGAAAACGAAGGCAAAAATGCTGACCACGAAGGCGATGATATGCTGCCGCTTGTTGTATTCGGTGAAGTAGACCTTATCCTGCACCTTGAGGCCGAACTTCGAGAGGGTGAAGAACGAGAAGAAGGCCGCCACGAGCATGGTGACATAAAGGTGCGGATTGTCGCTGAAGTGGAATGGCGCAAAGTCGAAGGCGAAGAGGCGCTTGATGAAGAGCCAAGATAGGTCGATGCGCTCGATGCGGAAGAAGCAACGCGTCAACACGATGATGAGGAAAGTGAAAAACACACTCGGAATCCTGCCCAACCGCTCGTTGAACTTTTTCAAAAACAACTTGTCGGCGCAGATGAAAATGCCTTGCAAGGCACCATAAACCACGAAGTTCCACGCAGCACCGTGCCACAAACCGCTGACTAAGAAGCAGAACCACAGGTTGAAGTATTTTCTCGCTTCTGTTTTCACGCGGCTACCGCCCAAGGGAAAATACAGATAGTTCTTGATGAACACGCTGAACGTTTGGTGCCAACGACGCCAAAACTCTGAGATGGTGGTGGAGACGTACGGGTTATCAAAGTTCTCGGGGAACTTGAAGCCCATCATGCGGCCCAAACCGATGGCCATGTCACTGTAGCCCGCAAAGTCGAAGTAGATTTGGAAGGTGAAGGCGAAGATGGCAATCCAAGCCGTGGTCGAGTCGATGGTGGCGATTTTTGTAGCAATGTCAGCAAGTTGCTCGGCAGTCAGCACATCGTAGTTTGAGGGGCCTAAAACCTTATCGACTTGGAAACCAATGACGTCGGCAATCAACACTTTCTTGGCCAAACCAATGACAAAGCGGTAGAAACCTTGCAAGCGGTCTGTATAAAGCGATTCGCGGTTGCGGATTTGGTCGGCAATATCACAGTAGCGCACGATGGGTCCTGCAATCAGTTGCGGGAACATGACAATGTAGAGCATGTAGTCGCTCAGCCGTTTCATCGGAGCATTGACGCCACGGTAGGTGTCCAAGGTGTAAGTCACGCTTTGGAACGAGAAGAACGAGATGCCGATGGGCAGTAGGATCTTGGTCCATTGCAACGGCCGGCCTCCAAACCAACCTAATACCGAGTTGATGTTTTGCATGGTGAAGTTGCCGTACTTGAAATAGAACAACAACCCGATGCTGATGGCTATGCTGATGCCGCAGAGTAGTTTCTTCAACCCTGGCTTCTCCGTCTTGTTCATCCATCGCACCAAGTAGAAGTTGGCAATGACCGACACGATGAGGTGGATGATGAACTCGGGCGCGCCGTAGGCGTAAAAGACGAGTGAGGCCAACAGCAGGAAGTAGTTGCGGACTTTCTTCGGCAGGATGAAATACACCAGGAAGAAAATCGGCATGAAGTAGAGTAGGAATACGTTGCTGCTGAATACCATGTTCTATCGTCTGTTATTGGTTTGCAAAAGTAGTAATTAATTTAATTTAATGCTCATAGATACTCTCGGAGTTTGTCTGCATGTCATACCGACCGACGAAGGAGGGAGTGTATCTATACAGACAAACTCCTCGGTATGACATAGGCATCAGTCTGGCGGTATTGGGATTTCGGCATCGGGGTCGTCGATGAGGCGGCAGTGGTCGAGGCCGTATTTTTCGCGGGTGATCCAAATGGCGGCATCTTCAATGGCTTTATCAATCGGTTTGTGGCGTTTTTCAGCATCTTTGCGAATGTGTTCCAGCAGTTCCGCATTGCCAGGAATCCTTTCGATGCGCCCCCTGACTTCCTCTTGGCATTGCCGCGCAAACTGAATCTCGGCAGTTTGGTCCTTATAGAGCGGTTTGTCCGCCTTGATGCGGTCCACCTCGGCATGGAGCATCTGATTCATGTTGGCACTGCGCAAAAATGCCTGTGCCTCTAGGGCGGCCATCCATACGCTGTCTTTTCGGATGTCCTTGATGACCTTGGCGTAAGGTATTTCATTGTTTTTGGAGGTCAGTGTTTCGGCATTTAATTCGGGGATGATTTCCGGGTGGTTGTGCAGGATGGCGATGGCCTCTTTTCGGATGATGCTGTCTGTGGAGACGCGATTAATCGCGTCTCTACAAATCGTGTCGGCAATGCGGTCAATGTATGCCTGCCGGATGCTGTCGTCAACACCAAGGGTGAGGATGACGGAATTGGCAAAGCCATTGGTGCCTTTGTTCAGCTGGTTGCCTGTGGTGAACCACACGATATAGTCGAAATCCAACAGCTTTTCGAGTAGGTTGAGGTCGACGACATTGCCGCTCGGTGTCAACGGGTCGCCAGTGTAGGCGGTGGAGAAGTAGTACCAAAACTCCACCTCGTCAAACACTTCCTTCATTGGCAACCGGGTGGCGAAGCCCCACATGAACGAGTTGCCAATAAACAGCACTCTGGGTTTGACACTGTTTGTCCTATGCTCTACCGTGACCTCTGCTGTAGGGCTATAGCCTTGGCGTTTCCTGATGGGTAGCGAAAGGTTAAGCAGCCGCTCCAGGTCGTTGTCGGTGCCGTGGTTGTCGCTTTCGTGCAACGCACCGTATCTCAGCTTGGGCAGCTCGATGCCTTTCAATTCGCCCATGAAGCGAAACAGCGAGTCGGCGGCATACACGGCGGGGAAGACCCAATGGGCGCCCGTTTGCGGAATCACGGGATAGTCGACGGTGTCTTTCATCTGCTTGAACCAGCTGGTCATGTCGATGCAAGGGAATCCGTTTTCCGCGAACCTGTGCAAAAAAGTGGCACAGGCGTTAATGGTAGTGGTATCGTGTTCACCATCAGGGAGATACTCGGGGTAGACAAAACTTTTTTCTGGGGCAATGAAGGCCAACAATTCCACGTCGTTTTCCTTGAGGATGTCGCGAGCGTGGCATAGGTATTTCACCTCACGTTCGAAATTACGTCGGGCCTCTTCGACCGAGGGCTGCCAGTTCAGTAGCTCGGTGCCATAGTAGTCGCTGACGCTCTCGGGGGTGTAAAGCCAGCCTTGTTTGCCTGCCATCACGTCGTGGGCGTAGGTTTTCTTGTAACAGCTCCAGAGGTATTGGTTGTAAAGTCGGATAATAGGCTCCCGAAAGCCGAAATGTTCGCCCACATAAGCCTCTTCTTGTTTGGCGTATGCGCCCGAACGATAGGATTCAAGCTCAAATTCCGGCTTCTCCGTTTCGATGGTCACGCCGTTCAAAGGCTTCAAGGGGATGAGTTGGAAGCGGCCTTGAAGAAGGGGCATGAAAAGCAATATCATCAGTATGATGAACAGAACTTTATCATATATTGGCTTCTTACTCATGCTTTTTCTGCGCAAACACTATTTGACCGTTAAACACCAAACTGTCATTGCGGGCTTGACCCGCAATCTCCTGAATGTAAGGGTAATCCTTCTAGCGCAGGAGATGGCGGATCCTTGTCCGCCATGACGGTTAAAATGAGAAATCTTGCTCATTTATTTTAGAACCTAAAGTAAATGAACGGGCTGAAGCTCGTAGCATTGAGCGCGGCCACACAGAAGATGAACACGATGGCGGCCACAATCCACACCCAGATGTGCTGGCGGTCGCTATAGTCGGTGTAGTAGACCTTTTGCTCCACTTTCTTGCCCCATCCCGTCAGGGTGAAGAAGGAGAAGAGGGCTGCCACCACCATAATGGTGTAAACCTGGGCGTTGCCGTCGAAAGCGAAACCGCTAAAGTCGAAGGCGAACATGCGCGTGACGAAGGTCCAGGCCAAGTTGAGGTTCTCGATGCGGAAGAACACCCAGATGACGCAAATCGTGATGAAAGTAAGGATGACGGATGGCACCGTGCCGATTTTCTTCATCACCTTGCCGAGGAAGAGTTTGTCGAGGCAGATAAAGAGGCCGTGCAAGGCACCCCAAACAACGAAGTTCCATGATGCGCCGTGCCACAAGCCGCTAAGCAGGAAGCATAGCCAGAGGTTGAGGTACATGCGTCCCGTGCCCTTGCGGTTGCCGCCCAGCGGGATGTAGAGGTAGTTCATGATGAAGGCGCCAAGGGTCTTGTGCCAACGTCTCCAGAACTCGGTGATGCTGCGTGAGGTGTAGGGGTTGTCGAAGTTCTCGGGGAACTTGAAGCCCATGATACGTCCCAATCCGATGGCCATGTCGGAATAACCGGCGAAGTCGAAATAGATTTGGAAGGTGTAGGCCAAAGCCACAAGCCAGGCCGTGCCCGTGTCTAAAGTGGCGATGCGTGTCATGATGTCGCCCACCTGTGAGGGGTCGAGGGCGGCGGGCCCCAGCATCTTGTCGACACACAAGCCGATGACATCAGCGATGAGGATTTTTTTGGCCAAGCCGATGACGAAGCGGTAGAAACCCTGCAGGCGGTCGGCCATCGTCGACTCACGCGTGCGGATTTGGTCGGCGACGTCGCAGTAACGCACGATGGGACCTGCGATGAGCTGCGGGAACATGGTGATGTATAGCATGTAGTCGCTCAGCTTCTTCAACGGCTGGTTGACGCCACGGTAGGTGTCCAAGGTGTAGGTCACGCTCTGGAACGAGAAGAACGAGATGCCTATAGGCAGCATGATATGCTTCCAACTCAAAGGAGCATGCCCCGTGAGGCCAAGGATGGCGTTGAGGTTCTCCATGGTGAAGTTGCCGTATTTGTAGACAAACAGCAGTCCAAGAGGTATGGCGATGGAGATACCGCAGAGCCATTTGCGCCCTCTGACGTTTTGGGTAGCACACATCCATTTGACCAACAGGAAGTTCAGGATGGTGGAAACGACCAGTTGTATGATGAACTCGGGCGCACCCCAGGCATAGAAGATGAGTGAGGCCAGCAAAAGCACATAGTTGCGGGTCTTCTTTGGCATGAGGAAATACACCAGGAAGAACGCTGGCATGAAATAGAGTAGGAATACGTTACTGCTGAATACCATTTTTTTTCAGTTTATAGTTTACAGTTTATAGTTTACAGTTGTAGGGCTGTCACAGTGTGGCAGCCGTACATATTGTTCAGTTTGTTGTTTTTGTATTAATTTGTTGAGCAGGCTTTGGCTGAAGCCGTTGCTCATTTTGTAGAGTGCCGTGGTGGAGTAAGAGAGCATGACGAAGTCGGCGTCGATGACCTCTTGAAGCACGTCGATGTCGCTGATTTTATGGGTTACGTTAAGGTCGTCGTCACCGAAATAGACGGTGCTGAAGTAATACCAATAGGGGACGCTTTCAAACACGGCCCACACGGGCGTGTAGTTGAGGATGTTCCAATAGAACGAGTCACCAACGGTGATAAGCTTCGGACGCCAGGCCGTGGTGTCGAAGTCATAAATGGCCGTAGCGAACATGTTGGGCGCTTTTTGTATGGGCCAAATGAGGTTCATCAGGCTTTCGAGGTCGGCATCGGGCTTGAGGGTGCGCTGCCAAGCGTTGCCAGCCTTGACATTGATCATGTTGGAGTCGCTCAGGTGTTCCATGTAGCGGATGAGGGTGTCGGCGCTGTGGATGGCGGCGAGGTTGCTCCAGTGTGTGCCCGTCTGCGGAAACAGCGGATAGCTTACCGTGTCTTTCATCTGCACGAACCACTCGCCCAGGTCGATATGGTTGATGCCCAGTTCCTTGAAGCGTGTCCTATAGAACTCGTATGCCGTGATGGTCTTTTTCTTGAGATAACCTGGGTTTTTGGGCATGTGCTCGCCGCAAACTAATTCCTTGCCTGGCAGCAGTGCCACGAAGAGGCGGGTGTGGTAAGGCTCAAGCAGCTGTTGTAGTCTGAGTAGTCTTTGCGCTTCAGCCTCTAATGTTTCAGCCATCTCCGTTGAGTCCTTGGCAAATTCATAGGTGAGGCTTTGGTAGTATTCTTCCATATTCCATGGCTCGAAGATCCAATTGTCTCGAGTGATGACGATGCGTTGGTCTTCGGCCACCTGAGAATAGCGGAACAAAGTCCACTCCGTCTGGTTGTAGAAGCGCGTCAGAGGCTCGCGGAAGCCAAAGTTTTGTTGCAAATAGGCCTCGGTGGAGTCCTGCAAGCCACCGTCGATGAAGTTGTGCCAAGTCAAGTCGGGTTTAGAGTTCGAATAGACCACGCCATTCAGCTCCTTGAACTTGAAAAGCCCAGTCTGTTGTTGTATTGCGGAGGCAAACAGCAACAGGGCAGTCAAGGCGAACAATATGACTTGGGTGCGACTATTCATTGGTATGGCTCTTTTGTGTTATGATTTGTTCGGCTTTGCTCGACCGTTTGAGCGGAACGCTGTCGGTCAGGGCAGGGAAGCAGACATCCGGACGCTTGGTAATGAAATAGGAAGTCTCCATATTCAGCATAGAATCTACGGAAACGCCCATGTTTTCGGCTTTTTTGATGATACCGTCCATCCAGGGCGTGTCATGGCTGATGCGTTCCTTCATCTTCTGTTTCAAAGGCTCAATTTCTTCTTTGTCGTAACACCATTCCATCAGGAAGCGTTGCGCGAAGCCGTTGCTCATCTCATATTGCTGTGGCGTGCTATAGGCCAGCATGATGAAGTCGGCTCCCGTCACCTTTTCGAGCAGGTCGATGTCGGCTACATTCACCTCTGGGCCATCGAAATAGATGGTGCTGAAGTAATACCAATAAGGGACGCTGCCGAAGATTCTCTTGAATGGCGCGTGATTGAGGATGTTCCAATAGAACGAGTCGCCGATGGTGATGAGCCTGGGTTTCACGGCAGTGGGGTCGTCCACGATGGGGGTCTTGGCGTAATAGTTAGGCTCTCCTTTCAGAGGGCGCATGAGGTTCAGCCATTCTTCGAGGTCGTTGTCAGGCTCTTTGGTCTTGACGTATTTCTCGCCAATGGTGAAATTCAGTATGTTGACGTCGCCTAAGTCTTCCATGTAGCGGATGAGGCTGTCGGCGACATACATGGCGGCGAGGTTGCTCCAGTGCGTTCCCGTCTGCGGAAACAGGGGAAAGTCGACGGTGTCTTTCATCTGCAAGAACCATTCTCCCGCGTCGATGTAGTGGATGCCCAGCTCCTCGAAGCGTTGGTGAAGGAAGTCGTGGGCCGAGAACACCTTGTCGTGATGGTATCGCGTGTTGGCAGGGATGTGCTCGGGATAAATCAATTCTTTTCCAGGCTCCAGCAGCACAAAAAGGTGGACCCCCATGCTGTCGAGAATCTGTTGGGTTTGGGAAAGCATCAAGGCTTCTCTGCCAAGGATATTCGCCATCTGCAAGGAGTCTTGGGTGTATTTCCAGGAGCTGCCTTCGTAGTATTCCTGCACATAACTCGATTCGTAATACCATCCGTCGTCGCTGACGAAGACCCAGTTTCTTTCCTTGGCGAAGGTCAAGCCGTAGCAATCCCAGATGTACTGGTTGTAAAGGCGCGTCAATGGCTCCCGAAACCCATAATGCTGTTGCAGATAGGCCTCGGCGCCGTCCTGAAAGCTGCAGTCAAGCCATTGCTGTGCCGTCAGTCGGGGCTTGGGCTGTTCCTCCATAGCACCATAAAGCTTCTTGAATTTGAAGAGGCCCGTGGCTTGCTGTATCGGGAAGAGAAACAAGACGACAGCGGTGAGTGAAAACAATATGACCTTGACGTTGGCTTTCATTACAGATGAAAATAACTTGCAAAAATAGCAAATTATTCGGTATGATGCCGAAATTGCGTAATTTTGCGGCATGAATACGAAGAAGATAGAACTGCTCTCTCCCGCCAAGGATGCCGAGGTAGGCATGGCCGCCATCGACCATGGCGCCGACGCCGTCTATATCGGCGGACCCTCGTTTGGCGCCCGCGAGAAGGCCTCCAACAGCATCGCCGACATCGAACGCCTCTGCCGTCATGCCGCCCTCTACGACGCCAAGGTCTACGTCACCCTCAACACCTTATTATATACGGAAGAATTGGAGCGCGCCCGACAACTGGCCTACGACTGCTGGAACGCCGGTGTCGACGCCCTCATCGTGCAGGACATGCAGCTCCTCGACCTCGACCTGCCGCCCATTCCGCTCCATGCCAGCACGCAGTGCGACAACCTCACCGTAGATAAAGTGCAACAACTTGAAAGTCTGGGATTTAGTCAGGTCGTCCTCGGTCGCGAATTGAGCCTCAAGGAGATCCGTGAAATCAGGGAGAAGACCACCGTGCCGTTGGAGTTTTTCGTGCATGGTGCCCTTTGTGTCAGCCACAGCGGGCGGTGCTATCTGAGTCAGTTTATCGGCAACCGCAGCGCCAACCGTGGCGCTTGTGCCCAGCCCTGCCGTCTGCCCTACGACCTCCTCGACGCCGACGGCAACGTGCTGATTAAAAATAGGCATCTCCTCTGCCTGAAAGACCTCAACAACAGCGCGCATCTGGAAGAATTAATGGACGCCGGCATCACTAGTTTTAAAATCGAAGGACGCATGAAAGAGGCTGATTATGTGAAGAATGTGACGGCGTTCTATCGGCAGAAACTAGATGCCATTTTTGAACGTCGGGCTGAATATGAAATGGCCTCGCGTGGTCATTGCCAATACACGTTTGAGGTCAACCCCGAGAAATCGTTCAACCGGGGTTTCACCGACTTCTTCATTAATGGGCGGCAGAAGGGCATCGACTCGCCTTTCACACCGAAATCCATGGGTGAATACATCGGCGAGGTGACCTGGTGCAACCCCTTGCGCATGGAACTCGCCACCGACAAGACCCTGCACAACGGCGACGGCCTCTGTTTCATGAATGAAAACAACGAATTAATTGGCATCCGTGCCGATGTGGTCAACGGCAAAACGGTGTCGTGCAACCGTCCCCACGGTGCCCATCGTGGCGCGAGAATCTACCGCAACTACGACCTCGAATGGCAAAAACAGGTAGAGGCCTCCACGGGCAACCGAAAGATCGACATTAATCTGACCTTAGCGGAGATCGAAACCGGGTATGAAATGGTCGCCGTTTGTAGAGACGCGATTAATCGCGTCTCTGCCAGCGTCACCTGTGAAAAAATCACCGCCACCAACCCCGAAAAGGCCACTGAAAACATCCGAAAGAAAGCCCTTCAATGGGGCGACACGTCGTTCAACCCCATTAATCTTGAATTGCAATTCGCCGAGCCACGTCTCATCCCCGCCTCAGTCATCGGTGAGATGAAACGCCAACTGGTTGAAAAACTGATTAATGCATTAATTGAAAATCATCGTGAAAACCGCGAAATTCGCTGTACGGACACATCGCAATTAATGACCTGCCACCATTGCATCCGTTATGCCAACGGTATGTGCAGCAAGGAAACCGGCCAAAAGGCCACCGATTTGTTCCTGCGTCCGGTAGGCTATCCCCCTCTGAGAGGGGGGCAGGGGGGAGTCACCTTCCGTCTCGTCTTTGATTGTCGCCATTGTTTGATGTATGTTCAAAATTAATTCGTACCTTTGCAGCCCATCTAATTATATAATAAATAATAAATAAGTATATAACCAACTATAAATCAACAACATACAAAAATCGGCGAAAAAAAACGAAAAAAAAGCCCAATACGACTAAGGGTAAAACCCGACTTGCAAGTCATATAAATGTCTAGACAACATTAAAAACGCGTTTGCTATGCATTCGAATGCAATTTTCATGCTTAGGAAATTAGCTGACATCGTGCCATTTTGGAACGATGGATTTTGCATTTTCCCCTCTACGAGGGGACTAGGGAGATTTTTTGCCTCTCCCGCATCTTTTGCTTTCGATCAGAAACAAACAAAACGAACAAAAATTTATCAAATTCAATCAATTCACTTAATTATTAACCAAATTCAATTCATTATGAAAAAGAAAGTATTTTCTTTGATGATGGCATTGCTCTTGGTTTTTCCTGGAGCGATGTTTGCGCAAAACCGTGTTTCTAACGGTGCGCATGGAACGCCTGCGTCCCCTCTATCGGGTACCCCGGCCATTAGAGCCGTGGCTCCTAACGCGGGCAACGCCACGATCATTTTGACCGCTGGCGATGTCTGGGAGGATGGTTCGGGCTATCAAATGCTGCTCGACGCCGATGCAACGGCTTACGGCTCGACGATTCCAGAGACTGGTGCTTTGAGCTTGGATTGCTCTGGCAACGAGTCGATTTATGCCGAGTTCGAGTACAAACTCCCGACGAATGCTGATGGGGTTTGTGAGACCTCCAACATTGTCATTAACAACAGTGTGAGCATTCAGATTCCTGCTGGAACCTACGACTGGTGCATCACCAACCCGACTCCCGGTGATCGCATCTGGATTGCCGCTGCAAACGGTTCTGCTGGCGGTCGCCAGGACGACTACGTGTTCGAGGCTGGCGCGACCTACGAGTTCGTTGTGAGCCTTTTTGGCAACAATGATGGTGTCGATGTGACCGTCACCCAAGGTGAAACGCCGGATGTTCCTGTCGTAGCTGGCGAACTCACCGTGCATGATGGCACTGCCACCAACGGTTATGTTCCGGTGTATGGCTTCTATGCCGATGCCTACCTGAAGTCTGAAATGGTGTATCCTGCCGCTGAACTTAGCGACATGGCCAATGGCACCATCAACAGCATGAAGTTCTACCTTTCGTCTCCTGCTACAGACAGCTGGGGTAGCGCCTACTTCCAGGTCTTCCTGAGTGAAGTCAGCAGCACTAGCATCAATAGCTTCTACGGTCCTGGCACCATCGTTTACGAAGGTCCCCTGGACGGCACTCAGTCCGAGATGACGATTAACTTCGACACGCCTTACCAGTACAATGGCGGCAACCTGCTCGTCGGTGTGTACAACATCGCCGAGGGTACCTACAAGTCCTGCTCTTTCGTAGGTGAAGCAGTGAACGGTGCTTCGTTCCAAGGCTACAGCTACACCAGCCTTGACGCTGTAAGTGGCTCTCAGCGCGACTTCCTGCCTAAGACCACCTTCGGCTACACTACTTCCGGAGAGGAAGTCGTCGTTGAAATTGGCGATGGTACGAGCACGTACTACTACTATCCTGTCAACATGTACTTCCACTACTCCCTGACGGAGCAGATTTACACTGCTGATGAAATCGGAACTGCTGGAACTATCAATTCCGTCTCTTTCTATTACGACTACACATCGTCGTTCAACATGAGCAATGTTACGTTGTACATGAAGAACGTGGCAAGAACTGCTTTCACCTCCAACACCGACATGGAGCCTCTGGCTCTCGGTGATATCGTGTGGACTGGCAGTCTGGAAGCCACTGAAGCTGGTTGGATCACCATCAACCTTGACACTCCTTTCGAGTATGACGGAATGAGCAACCTGCTGATTGGCGCCTTCGACGGCACCAGCGGTTATCCTGGTAGCTCCTTCAAGTTCCGCACCACGCCTTGCGACGGTTACAAGGGTATCACTTGGTACAGCGACAGCTATACTCCCGATCCGTACAACACCGCCGCCGGCTATAGCGGTAGCAAAATGTACACTCAATACCGCAACAACATCCAGCTGGCTATTACCCCTGCTGAAGGTCCGACCTATGAAGTTATCGACCTCGTCGAAATCAACGGCTTCACCGCTCCTGTGTGGGGTGAAACTCCCGACAATGAAGTGAACGTCCCCGAGGATGCCAACTACTACATCAATGAAAGCTTCTGGACCTATTGGTATCCCAACCGTGGCCAGACCAGAGCCGATGGCGTCCGCGTTATCGATCCGGAACCCATCTTCAATGAAAACGATGGTCGCGCCTACTACATGGAGATCGTTGTTTTACCCAACGAAGGTTATGTGTTCAACAACAGCACCGACATTCTCATCAACGGCGATGCCAGCTTGGTGGATATGGATGCCACTTTGGTCGATGCGAGTGAAGTTGTTATCTGCACCATCGACTTCTACCCCTATGAGGAAGGTCTGCACACCCTGTCGACCTACGGCGTGGGTGAAGATGCCTACGAAAGCATCGACCGTCTCATCATCGAACGCCCCAACGGCGCTTGGATGGAGCCTTACCACTTCAACCTCTACAACGATGGTGACGAAGACGTCGAAGTCGTCCTGATCGACTTCCTCCACAACAACGGCTACTTCAGCATGGACGAAGAGACCACCGAGTATCCCTTCACCGTGGCTGCCAACGGCCGTCCTGGTGTCGACCTCTACATCAACACCAACCCCGAATGGACCGACACCGATGTGATCGAGAGCCAGCTCGCAGTGAACACCACTGAACGCAGCACGCACCTCTATCAGATTGTCGCTGCTCCTTATACTCCTTACTGCCCCGATGTCGTTGAGGCTGCTTATCCTCTCGGCAACGTGACCGAAGGTATCCAGTGGAGACACTACACCTCCTGGATGTGGAACCAAATCAACCCCCAACCGGAATATGAAATCCATGACAACTACACGCTGCCCTTCCCCGAAATTCCGGAAGGCAGAGACGCTGTCATTAAGTTCACGGTCGACAGAGCTATGAGCCTTAACGCCCGCGTTCCTGCTGAATATCCTGATGGCAAGGTGGCCCTCTACACTGAGGACTTCTACGGCCAGCCTGGCCCGATGGCTGACAACAACTACACCGAACGCCCGATGCAAGGCGGCGGCAGCACTCCTGCCGGCGGCGCCTTCGAGGCTGTGATCGGTGACGGTACCAGCACGACTGGCTACATGCCTTTCTACTGCTTCTACAACTACTCCATGAGCCAGCAGCTCTTCCTTGCTGCCGAACTGCAGGCCGCTGGTGTGACCAGCGCCCCGATGACCAGCCTGAGCTGGTACTGCACGGGCACCAACGGTAACCTCCAGAGTAACATCACCATCTGGATGGCCAATGTGGCAGAGACCGCTATCGGCGGCAATTCCATTGTGACTAGCGGTATGACCAAAGTGTATACCGGTAACATGACCCCCACTGTGGGTTGGGATGAGTTCGTCTTCAACCAAGGCAACTTCTCCTGGGACGGACACAGCAACATCCTGATCTCCGTGCAGCGTAACAACGGTGCCTGGGCATCCGGCATCAACTGGCAATGTGGTACTCAAAGCTTTACCGCTAGCGGTTATTCCTACAATGACTCCCAAGGTGCTTACAACATGGAGACCAACTCCTATGTCTTTGGTACTTCCGGTTATTCGTATGGCGGCACCACCACGAACCGCTCCATCGTCAAGATGAAGGGTGGCAACCGCAACCGCGATGCCTACACCTACGGCTTCGAAAACGGCCTCGATGGCTGGACTGCCCTTGATGTCAACGTCGATGGCGGTACTTGGGTCCATAGCAACAACAATCCTGGTCAATATGACTACACTGAACATGCCCACGGCGGCAGCGGCTTTGCCATGTGCTATTCGTTCATTGATTATGATGGCGCTTACGACACCGACTCATATCTCATCAGTCCTCAGCAGTACACCCTCGACAACAACTCGTCGATCACCTTCTGGGCTGACAACGCCAACGATGATTATCCGGAGAGCTTCTCGGTCTGTGTTTCTACTGCAGCCAACCCGACTGCCAGCAGCTTCACCCAGGTTTGGGGTGGCGGCGCCAAGGCTGGTTCGAATGGCAACGCTACCGTTCGTGCTACGAACAATCGTTATGACAACTGGCGTTCACATACCGTCAACTTGGGCGCTTATGCTGGTCAAACCGTGTGGATTGCTTTCCACGATGTGAACTATGACGCATACGAAATCTGGATTGACGATGTCACCATCAACGCTGCTTCCAGCGCTCCCGTTGATCCCGACCAGCCCGTCGATCCTGAAGTGCCTGGCGCATTTGCTGCATTCAGCGCCGGCCCGGTCATCGAGAACCTGAACATCCTGCCCGGTACCTACTATCTGGTGGCCTCTTCAACGGCTACTGAAGATTACGGTCCTCGCGCCTTCGCCGACCCCGTCGCTGACTTCGAGGTTGAAATCGGCATCGAAGACCTGCCCTGCCCCGAAAAGGCTGTCGTGGTCGCTCCTGTCGACAACGCCGAAGGCATCCAGCCCAACAGCGTGACCCTGAAGTGGTTGCTTGACCCGAACTGCACTGAATACCGTCTCACCTTCAGCACGACCTACTGGCCGGATGATGAAGTGGAAACGCATCCTCAGACCATCCTCGTCGACTGGACGAACGACCTCGCTGAGGAATACACTGTGACCAACCTTTGGAACAACACCAACTACTTCTGGCGTGTCGACCAGCGCACCAATGGCGGCGAGCCTGTCGGCTGCACCACCATCGGCGACATCTGGGGCTTCACCACGCACTTCAACGTGCCTGGCAACTTGACCGCCACCCCGGTTGAACTCTTCGAAGGCCAAACCACCACTTTGAACTGGAACTCGATTGTCGACCGTACCTATCGTTACTACTTCATCTATAAGGATGACGAGTATCTTGATCGTACCACCGTCAACCAAGTCAACATGACCACCTACACCGTGGCCGCCAGCGAACTGCCTTACAACATGGAAGGCTACAAGTTCAACGTCACCGCCATCTACGACGAAGGTGAATCCGCCTTCTCGAACGATGCTATCGTTAAGGTGTCTGGTTACACCAATGAAACCGGTATCAACGGTTATGCTTACGAGCAGGACGGCGTCACCCCGATCGGCGGCGTCACCGTGACCATCACTGGTACCGACGAATTCGGTCATTCACACACCTACACTGCCACCACCAACGACAACGGTTACTACAACGTGCAAGTCTACGTTGGTGAATACACCGTGGCCGTTGCCAACAAGGATGGCTATCAAGAAACCACCACGACTCATGCACTGCCCTTCAATGCTCCGCACCAGGGTCAAGTCAATGACGTCAACTTCATCATGGACGAAGTGTTCTACGCTCCTGCCAACGTCTGCGCTGAAACCGTTGAGGTTGGTGGCGAAGAACTCGTCAAGATTTGGTGGGACTTCAACTTCTACAATGAGATGGTTGAAGACTTCGAGACCGGCGACCTCAGCCAGTACGATTGGGAAACCACTGCCAACTATCCTTGGACCATCACCACGAACAATCCTTACGAAGGCACCTACTGCCTGAAGAGCGGTGGCGCTGGCGTCAACAACGTGGTGAGCGACCTCAACCTGACTGTTGAAATCCCGAACGACGGTATCCTGAGCTTCTTCATCAAGCCGAGCTGCGAAAACAACTGGGACTTCGGTCACTTCTACCTCGATGGTACCGAGATGGCCACCTTCACCGGCGCTGGCAACTGGGGTGAGAAGCGTTATCCTATCACTGAAGGTGAACACACCCTCAGATGGAGCTATACTAAGGACGGTAGCGTCAACAGCAACGACGACTGCGTGTACCTCGACTACATCCGCTTCAACCTCCTGCCCGAACCGCCTATCGCTGGCAATACCTACGACTTCGAAGACGGCATGCAAGGCTGGACCACCATCGACGCTGATGGCGACGGCTTCAACTGGGATATGGCTTCCAACTTGATGAGCGGTCAAGCTGGTCACGACGGCTCGGCTGACTTCGTGTTCTCACAGAGCTACAGTAATACCTCTGGTGTCCTCTATCCTGACAACTACTTCGTGTCGCCTCAGGTGCAACTGGGTGGCCAGCTGAGATTCTACGCTTGCGCTCAAGACGCCAGCTATGCTGCTGAGCACTTCGGCGTGGCCGTCTCCACGACCAACAACACCAGCGCTTCGGCCTTCACGATGGTTCAGGAATGGACGATGAGCGCCAAGGGTGACAACAACGGCAAGCCTGTTGCCATGAACACCCGCAGCGGTCGTGCCCAAGGCACTTGGTACGAATACAATGTCGACCTGAGCGCATACGCCGGCCAAACCGGTTACATCGCTCTCCGTCACTTCAACTGCAGCGACATGTTCTACCTGGATGTCGACGATATCACCATCGCCGATCCTAACAGAGGCGTTGCCGAGGTTGAAATGAACCGTAGCCTGAATCACTTCAACATCTATCGCACTGACTGCTACAACGATGGTCCTTACAACAGCGACAACACTGAGTTCTTGTCGACCGTGTGGCTGCCCGACACCGCTTACTTCGATGTGAGCTGGATCGACGCTGCTCCTGGTGTCTACAAGTGGGGTGTGAGCGCCGTCTATGCTGGCAACCAAGCCGACAACCCGAACAACCCGCGTATCGACTATCCGTTCGAAGAGCGTGAAAGCGAGATCACGTGGCACACTGGTTGCGCTCCGTGCATCGACAAGGATATGTACATCCTCGACGGTGTGACCATCAACGTGGTCCTCAACAGCGCCGACAGCCCGGAAGGCACCGTGGTGACCTTCGAGAACACCAATCCTGGTGAACAACTCAACCACCCGATGGAGCCTCTGACTCTCGACCAGACTGGTTACTATGTGTTCCCCGAGTTCCGCAAGGGTAACTACAACATCACCATCGAAAAGGATGGTTACTTCACGCAGCTTGATTATCAAGAAATCTGGACGCCCATGGATCTCCGCTACGTGTTGATCGAAAAGATCTTCAACGCCAGAGAGCTCTATGTCAGCCGCACCGGCTGGGCCATGTGGCAACCCAATGGCACCCTCTCGAATCCTGAAGATGACCCGATGCGTCACCTCGAAGGTTACAAGATCATGTGCACCAGCATCGATGGTGAGCCGATCTTCAACGAGAACACAGTTGCTGAGCAACCGTTCTGCCAAGTGGCCACCGCCGACCTCGTCGAAGGTGAACACTACATCTGCAAAGTTGCTGCTATCTACAGCACTGGCATGAGCGACTACATTGAAGCCGAATGGCAATATGAACCTTGCGAGCACTATGCTGGCGTTGTCGACGGCGTTGTGAACGTCGAAGGCAGCACCATCAGCTGGACGTATCCTGGCGGTGGCGATGGCCCGACTCCTCCTCCGACTCCTACCGAAGAAGCCACTATCGTCTTGAGCGTTCCTCAGGATGTTTGGGGTGATGGCAGCGGCTATCAGATGCTGATCGATGCCGATGCTACTGCTTACGGCACCATCATTCCTGAAACTGGCGGTCTGACCACTAGCGGCAACGCTCCTGCTGGTTTGTACGACAACTTCGAGTACAAGATCCCGGAGAATGCCGATGGTAACTTGAACACTAGCAACATCATTGTTACTGGTTCGCAAAGCATCACCATTCCTGCCGGTACCTACGACTGGTGCATCACCAACCCGACTCCTGGCGACCGTGTCTGGATTGCTTCCGCCAACGGTACCATTCCTGGCCGCTATGACGACTATGAATTCGAGGCTGGTAAGACCTACACCTTCACTGTCACCTTCGGCGGCACCAACGACCAAGTTGACCTCACCATCACTGAAAACGGCAGAGCCCTTGGCTTCGCTTGCAACAAGCCTGCTGTTGACAACGGTGAGTACCGTATGGTTGAAAATACCACTAGCGCTTCTGTCGTTGCCAAGACTGTCGTTGGCAAGACTGTCAACTTTGACAACCGTGCTGGTTGGATCTATTACGACAATGGTACCGTTAGCGACAACATTCTCGGTTTGTCCAACCAAAGCACTGGTGAGGTCTTCCCGTTCTCATTCGGTGTTATGTTCCCTGCTGGCAGCTATGAAGGCAACACTCTGACCAAGACTGCTTACTATGATCCTGCTGCTAACACCGGCAACATCGAGATCTACCAAGGCGGTACTACTGCTCCTACTACGCTAGTCTACTCACAGCCTTACAGCACCACTGGTACTGAAGACTTTGTTGAGTTCACTTTCACCACTCCTGTGACTATCGATCCTGCTCAAAACCTGTGGGTTGTGATGCACACCGATGGTGGCTTTGTGGCTGCTTTGGATACGCAGAATGGTAATGCCAACGGCATGTGGCTCTACTCTGACCTGCTGGCTGAAGATTGGATGACGGTTGTGGCAGCCACTAGTGGTGCCTACAACGGCAACTGGATGATCCGTGCTTACCTTGAAGAAGGTACCACGCCTCCGACACCTCCGACTCCTGCTGAAGGCGTCCTCGGTGCTATGATCTTCGTTGACGGTGAATGGGAAGCCTTTGTGCCCGTCCCGACCAACACCTACACCTACGAAGGCGACGGCCAGGAAATCTGCGTCCGCATTGTCTACGACGGCACTGCTGAACTGCCTGAGAACAACTACTACTACGCTATGAGCTGCGGCGACTGCGTTGGTGGTATTGAACCTCAGCCTGAATGCCCGTTCGACGCCACTCTGACCTATGAAGTCAACGACACTGACGACCAAGTCAACCTCTTCTGGGGTGAACAACCCGAACCTCCGGTTCCGGCCGAAGGCACGACGTTCGTCTATGACTTCGAAAACAGCTCACTCGACGGCTTGACCCTGATCGACGCCGACGGCGACGGCAACAACTGGATGCTTGGTAGCGTTGCTATGAGCACCGGCTACGGCCACAACGCTTCTGTCGACATGATCCTGTCGAAGAGCTACGACAACAACACGGGTGTTCTGTATCCCGACAACTACATCGTGTTCCCGATTGCCACTATCGTTGAAGGTTCGACCTTCAGCTTCTGGGGCTGCGGTCAGGATGCCAGCTATGTCGCTGAGCACTTC
>CACYHX010000031.1 GCA_902774365.1 uncultured Bacteroidia bacterium
TGCTGGGCATCTTCCTCAAGGTCGCAGTCGTGGGCCGTGGCATAGAGGTGGTCGGTGCTGTAGGGCAGGGCGGCGAACGAGAAGGGATGGTCGGTGCAGGTCACGCGCCATCCGCCACCCTTGCTGTCGGTGAGTTCCAGATAGGCCACGTCGTCGTGGTTGCCACTGTCTTGTGGCCGTGGGTAGTGCACGTATTGCTCACCCACGGTGCTTTTCCACAGTGCGATGGTGGTGGAGGCGTGCCGGTCGGGATAGTTGTCGTTGGGTCCACGACCGTAATAGGTGAGGCGCCCGTACTGCTTGGGCAGTACGAGGGTGTTGCCCAGGCAGGGCAGTGGGGGAAGGTTGCCCGATGGGGTATAGGTGGCGGTGAAATCGATGCTGAGGTCAGGGGCCACCACGAAGCGGTATTCGGTGGTGATGCTTCCCTCGAGGGTGAGGTAGGCGGTCGTGGCGGTGGCGGTCAACCTGCCATCGGCTCCTTGTGCAAGGGTGAGGGGCGCGATGATGGAGTCGCGCAGTTGGTCGAGTTGCTGCTTCTTCCAGTCTTTTGCTATCCAGTTGCCGAACCCTTTGTCGTTGTCGGTGGGGGCACGGAAGAAATGGGGCCTGAGCAAGGCAAAGAATTCGCGCGCGGCGGCTTCTTGCTGTTCGGTGGCCACGGTCTTTCTCTTCTTGCTCTTTTTCATGAATTGCCTCTGGCTCTGCTCCACGACTTTCTTATACCATTGCGGGTCGCTGACGAATTGCTGGTGGTGCACCAGATGCCCGGCTTTTGCCCATCGGGTGTCGTGGCTGAGGGTGGCATACACGTCGATGAGTCCGTCGTGGCTCTCTTGCCTGATGGCAAAATCATCCAGCGTGTAGTTCTCGTCGCGGAGAATGGGGCGCACTTCACCCCCTTCATAGGAAAATTGTATGGGTGAGTAGACGGCCTTCACCTCATCGTACTTGGGGGTGGTCTCGCGGTCGCTGCTCACGATGCCTTTCACGCAGAAGGCTTTCAGGTTGGGCACATCGCCGAAGTCGCCGCCATAGGCCACCATCCGCTTGCCATCTTGATTCTTGAAGATGCCTTCGTCGGCCCACTCCCAGATGAAGCCGCCCAGCATGCGGGGATGACTGTAAATCTCGTCCCAGTATTCCTTGAAATTGCCAAGGGCATTGCCCATGGCGTGTGCATACTCGCTGGTGAGCACAGGGCGCTGGTCGCTGTCGTCGCGGGCAATGGAGAGCAAACGCTCCCAACGGGCATTCTCGGGACGCTCCATATTGTTGTCGGCCACACCGGGATTCAGGTAGTCGTCTTGGGTGCGGGGGTAGAAACGTGAGATGACGTCCACCGACTTCGGGTCGCCATGCCATCCGTAGGCTTCTGCTCCTGTGCCTTGCGCTCCCTCGTAATGTACGAAACGGGTAGGGTCGTACTCGTGTATCCATGCGGCGGTGAGGGCAAAGTTCGAACCCCATCCGGCCTCGTTGCCCAGACTCCACATCACCACGCTGGGGTGGTTGCGGTCGCGCACCACAAGGCGCTGGGTGCGGTCTATCCATGCCGGGGCCCATGAGGGGTCGCTGGCCAACTGTCCGCGCAGACCATGCTCCTCAATGTCGGCCTCGTCCATCACATAGAGTCCGATGCTGTCGCAGAGCGCATACCACCGTTCGGTGTTGGGGTAGTGGCAGGTGCGCACGGCGTTGATGTTGGCGCGTTTCATCAGCAGGATGTCCTGCAGCATGCGCTCCTCGGTCATCACATGGCCGGTCACGGGGTCCATCTCATGACGGTTTACGCCACGCAGCCTCACGGGCTTGCCGTTCACGAGCAGCCGACCGCCCTTGATTTCCAGTTGGCGGAAGCCCACTTTGGTCTGCACCTGCTCCACGACGTTGCCCGTGGAGTCGACAAGCGAGAGATGAAGGGTATAGAGATAAGGGGTCTCGGCCGACCATTTGTGAGGATTCCTCACCGTGGCCGTGAGCCATCCCCATTTGGGATAGCCACGCTGCGGGTTGCGGTCGTTCATGATAGCGGCCTTGTGGTCGAGGTTGAGCATGGTGGCGGCATCCTGGGTAAGGATGCTGTCGAGCACCATCTGTCCGTCTTCGTCGGTGAGGCGGGCAGTCACCCTGAATCCCTCGCCACGCTGGTTGCCCACAACGGCGAGCTCGGGGTGGATGATGAGCTGGGCATCGCGGTACTGGTCGTCGAACAGGGTGCGGATGCCAAAGTCGCGGATGCGGATGCGGGGGGTGGCTATCAACTCCACGCTGCGGTGGATGCCAGCCATGCGCCACATGTCTTGGTCCTCAAGATAACTGCCGTCGCTGTATTTCATCACCTGGAGCGTCAGTTGGTTGTCGGTGCCATGCAGATAGTCGGTGATACGGAACTCGGCGGGCTCCATGCTGCCCTGCGAGTAGCCTGCAAGTTGGCCATTCACCCAAACGTAGAAGGCACTGCTCACGGCACCGAACCTAAGGAACACCTCCATGCCCTTCCATTCGTCGGGCATGCTGAAAGTGCGGCGGTAAACGGCGGTGGGGTTACGCTCCACAAAGGCGGTAAAGGTAGACTTGGGCTCGCCCATCACCCGTGGGGGGTCAATCTTGAAGGTGTAGCCACTACTGCTGTAGATGGGAGTGCCGTAGCCATTCATCTCCCAGTCGCCAGGCACGGGAAAAGTCTCCCAGGAGGAGTCGTCGAACGATGGGCGCTCAAATCCTTGGGGCTGCTCGTCGGGAGTCTTTGTCCAATTGAATTTCCATTGGCCGTCGAGTGAGAGGTGGCGGTCGCCAGGAACTGTGCCGTAGGCCATGAAACTGGCTCTTGGGGCTTCACGGTTGATTTGCAGCACGCTTTGGTCTTCCCAATCGTGGCGTTGGGCATCAGCAGGAGTAGGGCACAAGGAGAGTGTCGCCGACAGCAGGAGTGTCAACGACAATAGCCAAGACGGGCAATGGAAAATAGTATTACTCATGGTCGGTGTTGTTCTCAGAGACCAGGTTTGTTTAGGTCGTAGTTTGTCTATTTGCTGCAAAGATAGTGCAAGAACCGCATCCTATCTTCGCCACGCAGTGGCAAAGATAGTGAAAGGTGAGCGGAATACCAAATATAAAACAAAGTTTTTTTGCTTTTCCAAGTCGCAGCCTATCTTCGCCACAAAGTGGCATAGAAGTGCAAGGCGAGCACCACGCCGTTTCCTCAGTATGACGAGCTTCTGCCTCGTCATTGATAAGCCTAAGGTACTAACAAGGAAAAAATTTATCAAAAGCAGAAATGAAGTGTGAAAAAAAAGCACAAAAGACCCAGTATCCACGAAAAATGCCTAAATTTGCATCAAAATTAATCCTAAGACAAATCAATTATGCGAAGAAACATTTTTTTAGGCATCATTTTATCGGTAATGGCGCTCTGTGCACATGCACAGACCACCTCTTGGACTGCCGATAATGGAGAAGGAACATTCACCAATCCCTTGTTTTATGACGAGTTCAGCGATCCCGACATCCTGCGTGTAGGCGACGACTACTACTTGGCAGGTACAACCATGCATGCTGTCCCCGGTCTCGTCATCCTCCACTCCAAGGACTTGGTGAACTGGGAGAATATCGCCTATTGCTTCGACCGCTTCGACTTCGAGGAAGACCGTTTCTCGCTGAAAAACCATGAGGAAATCTACGGTCAAGGTGTTTGGGCACCCTGCATCCGCTATGCCAACGGACAATTCTACGTTTACACCAACGTCAATGGCAAGGGACTGCAATGCTATACCGCAAAGGACATCAAGGGGCCGTGGCAGCACCACAACATGAAAGGCAACATCTACGACCTCAGCGTGCTCTTCGACGACGATGGCAAGATTTACGCCATTCACGGCTACGGTGAAGTGAAGTGCACCGAACTGGAGCCAGACATGAGCGGCCCGAAGGATGGCACCACCCGCACCATCATCCCCGAGGGCAACGGAGTGGGAGAAGGCCATCACATGTATAAAATCGATGGCACGTACTATCTCATCTCCACTGACTACCGCCCCAACGGCCGCACACTTTGCTCACGGTCGAAGAGCATTTGGGGACCTTATGAGACGCGCGTCATCACCGCCGATGAGACCTATGGCTACCACGCCGCCTCGCTCACCGAGGTGCCACGTGGCGAGAAATACCGCATCGGGCGCGACGGCACGAAGTTCGGCCTTGGTCCGTTGGACAAGGACGCTACGGCTTGCACCAACGCCCATCAGGGTGGCATCGTGCAAGGTCCCAACGGACAGTGGTGGGCCTTGCTCATGCAGGATTTCCACTCCATCGGCCGCACCGTATGCCTCATGCCGATGACTTGGGTCGATGGCTGGCCAATGGTGGGATTGGAAGGCAACCTTGGCCGTGCGCCACGCACATGGTACAAGCCCGACGCAAACCTTAACAGCGTCGGCACCGTCTTGACCTTATATGGCACTAAAGACCCACAGCCCGTCAGCGCACCTTATGAACGCAATGAGAATTTCGACGGGAAAACACTAGGCCGCGTCTGGCAATGGAATCACAACCCCGATGACAAGATGTGGAGCCTTAAAGGTGGAAAACTTAGACTGAACGCTATGCCCGCCGAACAACTGATGTGGGCACGCAACACACTGACACAACGCGTCATAGGCCCCAAGTCAATAGCCACCGTGGAACTCTATGTGAAGGGGATGAAGGATGGTGATGTCTGCGGACTTGGCAACATCAACCTGCCCTGCTCGTGGATTGGTATCGTCAAGCAAGGCAAGCAACTGACCCTCCGCTGCTTCGAACAACTCACCAACGACACCATCGACGTGCCAGTGACTTTGCCACAAGGGAAGATATGGCTGCGCTGCATTGGCGAGTATGACAACGACCAAGCCCAGTATGCTTATTCTACCGACGGGAAGGCCTTCCAGACCCTCGGGCGCATGATGCCTCTCTCCTATCAGCTCGTCACCTTCCAGGGTTCTCGCCACGCCCTCTTCGCCTTCAACAAAGACGGAAAGAAAGGCGGTTATGCGGAATTCGACAATTTCACCGTGGATGAGCCTTGTGCCAACCGCAGCGGCAACATCCCCTACGGCAAGACGTTCCGCATCATCAACAAAGCCTCGGGAAAACCAGCCATAGCGCTCAAGCACGGCCTGCTCCACGACACCCATCCCGGTGACAAGAGCGAAGAGACGAAATTCATCATCGAAGACAGGGGCTGCGGCATCTTGGCGCTGAAATGTGCCGATGGGCGATACATCAAGGTCTATGGCGAGGGACTGCCCGGCGATGTGCGTTTCACCACCGACCCGCAGGAGGCTGAGACATTCCTGTGGCAAGACTATCTCGACCACGACTTCATGCTCCTCTCCCTGCGTAACCACCGCTACATCGGGAAGAGTCCCACGACAGGAAGCCCGTATTCCATGGACTTCGCGGGTGCCGACCCGGACCGTCGCAATGGCGCCGTACTTCACTGGGAGGAGGTAAAATAGTCATCTTCTCAAATGAGTTGAGAATAGGGCAAAGTATGTAGAAAGATGTTCACGAGAAAGAAAACACCCATCAGGAGCTTGATAGGAGTGGTAGCCATGTTGTTGCTCTCATTGTCGGCAATAGCCGGAAATGGTCCATCACTGTCGATGGATATCAGGCGAATCATGTCTGAACAGGCAAGTGGACTGTTCCGTGCGAAAGGCCTTGGGCAAAAGGTTTGCGCCTTCGTTCGTTTGCGCCATGCCGGTGGCGAGGATTTGCTCGCCCGACAGCAATGCGAGGTGGTGGCCCAGGTGGGTGATATCCTTATCGTCAATATCCCTGTCGATGCTTTGCCCTTTCTCTCCGAGAGCGAACTCATCGACCGCATAGAGACACATTTGGGCGGGGAGGTCATGAACGACGTCACCCGGCAATGGGTGAACAGCACACCGCTGTACGAGGGACAATCGCCCCTCTCTCAGGCCTACGACGGTGAAGGTGTGCTGTTGGGCATCGTCGATGGTGGTTTCGACCTGAGTCACCCCACTTTTCTTTCGGCCGATGGGAGCCACGTGCGTTTTGTCGGACTCCTCGACCAATATGCGGCAGATGACGAGACCATTGGCCAGGAAATTCCTCTTGGCCGCGAATACCTCACTCCGGATGACATTGCTGCGAAACAGCACTCGGCCGACGTGAGCGGGACACACGGCACCCATTGCCTCGGTATAGCCGCCGGCAGTGGTTTCGGCACACCCTATGCTGGGGCAGCCTATGGGGCTGATTTGTATGCCGTGGCCTCGAAAGGAATTCCACAAAGCCTGTGCTCTGCCAACGAGGTGGCACTGATGAAGCACATCTTCGACTATGCCGACTCACTGCAGCGTCCATGCGTCATCACCTATAGCGTGGGCTTCGACTGCGTCGACACCGACGCCGAACTGTTCCGCGAGGCCTTTGGACTTCTCACCGGACCAGGACACATCATTGTGGTGGCGGCCGGCAACAGCAACAACTATGCCACCTATGTGGCGAAGCCTGCCTCACAGGCGCATGCTGGTTCCACCCTCTTGCTACAGGATGGAAGAGGAAAAGTGTATCTAAGGAGTGAAGGCAACTTCAGGCTGAAGTGTATCTCATCAAAATTGGATGTCTTCAGCTATGTCAAGGACGACTCTCTTGTCTTCGACACCAACGACCTGCCTGGCCATCCAGTAGACCTCGGACCCTATCATATATCGTTGAGCAAGGAGGGCACATTCTACACCTTCAACGCGAGTTCCAATACTGAATCCAACAACAGGGTGATGATGCTCATTGAGAACAAGGAAGATGAACAGTCGTTTGTGGAGATGTACACAAGCCTGAATAACCATTTTATCGCTGACTTCTCATACGACGGACGATTCGATTCGGCCGAGCACAGCCACAATATCACGATGCCAGCCTGCTTGCCCAACATGGTCTCCATTGGGGCACTGAATTGTAGGGAATATTACGTGAACATGGAGGGAGACACCATCGCCGGACACGCAGTAAAGACTCCTCATGGGACTCTGGCTGCATTCTCGTCGGTAGGTCCCACATTCGACGGACTGATGAAGCCCGATGCAGTGGCTCCCGGCGTGAATGTCATCTCGTCGGGAAGCAGTTTTTGCACCACCGACAGGTCAAAGTCTTTTGTCGGTACTACATCTTACCACGACCGCGAATATCCTTGGATGTCCTTGTCGGGCACATCGATGTCCTGTCCGGCAGCAGCCGGCATCATCGCTCTTTGGCTCCAGGCCAATCCCAAACTCAGACCCGATGACGTGAAAGCCACCTTTGCCGCCACCTGCACACCTCCCGAGGCCGGTCTCGAATATCCCAACAACTCCTATGGGCATGGACTCATCGATGCTTATGCCGGCATGCTCCATGTGCTGGGTATCGACACCTCGATACCTGGCATCAGTTCGCGCCAGCCTGCTTCCCTGCACATCCGCCCTGGTGGCGACGGCGCCATCCTCTTGCAGTTGGATGCCGCCCCTCGGCATCCCTTCTCCGTCAGGGTCTACACCGTGAGCGGTGAGTGTGTGGCCAACCGACAGTTAGATGGTGGCGCCATCGATTATCATCTGTCGCTTTCCTTGCCCCATGCGGTCTACGTCGTCCAGGTCGACAGCGACGAGCCTGGCCTCAAGGGCTCCCAACTGCTGAGATTCTGAGTTGGCGTGGCTGATGCCGATGGCCGATGGATAGCCAACTAAAAAAGGCATCAAAATTTGCGATTTAGATTGGAAATGCCTAATTTTGCAAATCATAATTGCATTCTTACAACAAAATGGGCAACGAGAACAATTCCAATGAGAACCGTCGTATGGTGACAATCGACCTTGTGAAGGCCAATCAGTTTGCCGTGGGAATATTGGTGGGCACTACACTGGTGATGCTCTTCGCCTTTTTCATGATCTGGCCAAAGGCTTTCAATCTGGCCACCTTCAAGGATTTGCTGTCACCGATGAAGGTGCTGTTGTTTGTCGTGGCTATGATGGTGGGCATCGTGGTGCACGAACTCATCCATGGCATCACTTTCGCTTGTTTCGCACCAAGTGGATGGAAGAGCATCAGCTTTGGTGTGATATGGAAGATGCTCACCCCTTATTGTCACTGCGACGAGCCGGTTTCGCTGCGCCATTACCAGAAGGCGGCACTCATGCCTTGCGTGGTGCTGGGCATCGTTCCCACCATGGTGGCAATGTTCATCTCATCGCTGTGGCTGCTGGCCTTAGGGGTGTTCTTTATAGCGGCAGCGGCGGGCGACCTGTGGATGGCTTGGCTGCTCACCAAGGAGGACCCCCGGTGCAAGGTGCTCGACCATCCCAGTGAGGCGGGCTATTACCTCTATCCTCCTGAGGAATAAGGAAGCGCGAGGCTATTTACGTTGAATAATTGATTGATTAAGTCACTTTTCCGAAATGAAAAAAATAACTGTCCTTTTTACCATGTTGATGGCTGTGGCCTTCATGATGTCGTGCGAGAAAGAAAAGAAATCGACCGTGCACAACAATATCATTGTGCCGCCCCGTGAGGAGAAAGTGGTCGATACGCTGGTCCATAAGATGAATACCACCGAGAACGTAGAGGTGGTGAAATGGCTCGGCAACTCATACAAGGTGGCGGTGAGACGACACACTTCCGACAGCCTTTCGGTGGTGACCGACAACAATGGCAAGCGCTATCGCAACAATATCATCAAAATGAAAATCACACGGGCCGATGGCAGCGTGTTCTTCGAGAAGAATTTCACGAAGAACCTGTTCGACAGTTATGTGGATGAGGCTTATCTCTCGAAGAACGTCATCCTTGGACTGGTGTTCAACGACGCCGATGCCAGCGGACTTCATTTCCTGGGAAGCGTGGGATCGCCCGACGAACTCTCCGAGGAATATATCCCCTTCATCGTCACCATCTCGCGCATGGGCGACGTGAGTGTGGAGAAGGCACGCATAGAGGTGCCGGGCGATTCGGTCGCTGGTATCGAGGCTACCGTGTGACGGCAAGCCTCAGCGCTTCTTCACCATCTTCCTCACTTTTTTCACCAATTGCTTCGATGGGGCGGTTCCCTCGCAGGGCTCCAGCTGCCATCTCACGGTCCAGGTGAGTTCTTCGCCTGGGGCCAGGTTGGTGTATGCTCCTTGACTCTCAAGCTCGATATAGGTCTTGCCCCTGTTCACATATACCTGTATCTCGGCCTCGCCGGGAGCAGGTTGGGTGGGGGAGAGGTCTTCAAACCGCTTCACCAGCAGCAGGCCATTGTTCAGGTAGGCCAACCATCCCTTACCGTCGGCGTTGATCTTGCGGTTCTCGCCAGCCGTGTCGGTCTGATACCAGGCGATGCCCTCCGAAGAGGTGAAGGGCATCAGTCCGCTTGGGGTGATGGACTCCACGGGCGCGTCGAAGAAAATCAGGCCTTCGTTGGGCACACGGGTAATCTCCCAAGGGGCTACCTTGCGCGAGGTGGTGCCGGCATTGATGATGGAATAACGCACCACCAAAGCGTTGTTCCGCTCATCGGTGCTGAACTGCTTGCGCACCTTCAGTCCCAGTTTCGGTGCCACACTGCTGCTGATGCTCAGCGTGGCTCCATCCTCCTCTATCTCATAGGGATACTTGTCGAACTCCTGCACTGGGGGCCAGTTCCATTCCTTCTGCGGACTGGTCCAGAACGTGCTGCCGAACGACTCGGGCATGCGCGACTGCGAGATGACCTCTGTGTCGCCATATTTCAGCGAGAGAATCTTGCCGCCGGCACCGGTGTCGATGGTGGCCGACAGGTTGCCGGTCTTCATCACACGGTAGGGCGAGGGGAAGATGACGCGGTAGTGGCCGCTCAGGTGCATGAAGGCGAACAGACGGAGCAGACCATCGTAGTAGGCATCGAAATAGCCGTCGTCGAAAGGCTCGTGCTTGGCTTCCCAAAGGGCTTTTATGAACTCCTTGCGCTTCTCGTGGCTGCACATCACCGAGGCGGCTGCCGAGGTGGCCACCAACCCGATGCTGTGGCGCAGTTTCCTGAACCCGCCAGCTTGCAGGATCTCGTTGCCCTCGGGCAACGTGCCGTCGACACGGTATTGGTCGACGAAGGTGTCGATGCCCTGCGTGTAGAGGAAGTTCTGGAACCGCTCGCCATACTGCCGCTGCCAATCCTTGTCGGCACAGCTCCACTCGTAGTCGAGGGCGATGTTCATCGGCACGCGCCAGGAGTCGTAGCGGAAATTGCTGCCTCCACCACGGGCCATCCAACCGTTCTGCATCAGACTGCCGTCGTAGTTGCACATATCGGGATTCAGGCCGGTCTCGGGATGGATGGCCTTGTGCAGAAACTCACGCGACTTCTGGGCACACTCTTTCCAGTAGTCGGAACGGCCGTCGTCGGCCCACCTGGCCCATACCTCATAGAAGGCGGGGATGTGATAGGAAGGGTCGGTATAGCGCTGTCCGAAACCATCGGGGGTAAAGGTGATGAGCTTCGTCTCAGGGTCGATCAGGTACATCTTCTGTGGCCCCGACTGGCGGGGACCCCCGAAACCACCAAAGCCACCTGCCTCGGGCTCGTATTCACGGGGCATGATGCAGTCGAGGATGTGTTGGGCCTCGCCCTTGTAGTTGATGCCGGTGTCATCGCCCCACTGGTTCGAGGCAAAGAGCAGGGCGGTGATGAAGTACAACTCGCCGTCGGAAGCGGCTCCCTGGGCATTGCGGGTGCCATCGGTCTTGCAACTCCATGCAAAGTAGCCCTTGCGCGAGCCTTCCTGGTGCTGCATGTATTTCTTGCTCCAACGCCAGATACGGTCGAAAATGTCTTTCTCGCCCATCTGGACTGCAATCATCAGACCATACGACATGCCTTCGGTGCGCACGTCGTGGTTCTTGATGTCGCTGATGTAGCCCAGGCTGTCGCCCACCTCGAAATACACTTTGTTGGGACCGTGGAAAACGTCGTCGAACACTTCTTTTAGTTTCTTCTCCACAGCGTCGGGACGATAGCCCGTCTCAACGAATAGGTTGCGGTATTGGCGGGTCTCGAAGGCTCCCTTCTCCCACGGACCTTGCGATCTCATGGGCCATTGGCCAGCTGCCATGACCTGCAGCGAGAGGATGATGAGCATGAATAGGCAATGCAGTCGTTTCATTTTTTTCTTGTTTTTTGTTTTGTGAGCAAAGATAGGCAAAATCTTCAACGTGGTTTTCCTCGATTGTATCAGAAGTTATTCGTTTTGTTACACACGGCGGTTTTTCAATACGGAGGCCGGAAAACGCAAAAGGGAAAACGGGTTTCGGACAGCCTGATGGCCTGTTTCGTCTATTTGTCTGATATACTACGGTGTGTCCGATGCTTGTGGAGAGTTGGTGGCGGGATTATTTGGTGCAAGCCACTATCTGACGTAACTTTGCATTGTAATAACACCTGACATAAGAATTCTGCATAGCAAAAAATCACAAGCTGAACCAACATCATGGATGTGAATGCAGGAGAGGTCGAGGAATCCCTCTCGTCAGGGGAGGAAAGGCTAATCCATAACAAGATATAATCATCACATCATGTTGTATTTTTTTAATGACGGTGTGTTGCACGTGAGTGTAGCACACTTTTTTTAATTAAAATACAAGTTTCTGCGCCAAGAACAAGTGTGATGAAAGAAAACGTCCTCTCCTTGCCGGGAGAGGACGTTTTGCTTTATTCTTGGTCGGGGTTGGTGATGTCGCGATACTGTCGGGGAGTGATGCCTATGGCTTCCTGGATCTTTCGGTTCAGCGTGCGCACGGTGTTGTAACCGGCATCGGCGGCAATGGCCTCGATGCTGTATTGCGGGTTCTCCTTCAACATGCGCAAAGCACGCATCAGGCGGAGAAAGTCAAGGTATTTGTCCACAGAGTGGTAGATGGTCTTTTCCTTGTAGAGGGTGGAGATGCGGGTCTGGGTAGTGCCCACCAGTTCGGCCACCTCACGGATTCCATATTCTGGAGGAAGGGGAATGTTGTCGCCCTCCAACTTCGCCTCAATGATGGCCAGCAATTCCTCATCGTTGCGGAGGTCGGCCTGGGCCATCAGCTCGCGGTGCCTTCTCACAAGGTCTTTCAGCCATTCCACATGCCTGCGCACCTCATAGTAGAAGTCGAGCTTCTCGGCAAGCATCATGTTGCGGGCTACGAGTTGCTCACAGCCTTCTGTCAGTTTCTTGTTCGCGTCTTCCAGCCGCGCCACTTCCTCACGCAACTGCTCCAGTTCTTTTCTTTCTTCGTCGTTCATCGTTCAATTCTATTTTTTTTAAGGTATAAAGGGTGAAAGCATTGTGCCTTTTCCACCGCCAAAGATAATAAAAAATAATCATTTTTCGTGTCACAAACCTTGTTTTTATTTTTTATTGACATCTTTTGGCCGTATTTTTTGCCGTTTAGGACATTCCCCCTCAACAATAGGGAAAAACCTACCGCTCTTTAGGTACAATCCTTTTCATGCCCATCCTTTTTGCACTACCTTTGCCAATGAAAAGAAACAACAACGATTTACAAACCAGATAAAAATATACGATTATGAAGAAGATGATGCTCATGGCAATGATGATGACGATAGCCATCTCGGCCAACGCAATGACATATAATGCCGCACGCAACGAAGCGCTGTTCCTCAGTGATAAAATGGCATACGAACTGGGTCTTACCAACGCACAGTATGAGGCAGTGTATGAGATCAACCTCGACTACCTGCTCAATGTCAACACCCGTGCCGACGTGCTCGGACCATGGTGGGACGTGCGCAACCGCGACCTGCGCTTCGTGCTCAGCACCCTGCAGTACAACCGCTATCTGGCAAGCGCCTACTTCTACCGTCCACTCGTTTGGAATGCCGGGGGCTGGTCGTTCGCCATCTACGGTCGCTACCATCACAACAGGATGTTCATGCACCGCCCTGCCGTGTTCGTGAGCTACCGTGGCGGACACAACCATAGGAGCGCCAGCTTCTACGCCCGTCATCACTTCAATCACCCGGCTCCGCCAGCAGGTCCCCGTCATCACGGTCCCTCTGCCGGTCCCGGCCCCGGCCATCATGGTCCCTCGGTAGGTCATGGCAATGGTCATCACGGCCCCTCTGCCGGTCACGGCAATGGTCATGGCCCCGGCCGTCCGAATGGTCACCGCAGGTAATCCATACCCCTATATACACAGCATGAGCAATCATGATGCACACATCCCCATGACTCACTATGAGGTATGGGGATGATTCTTTTGCCTTTTTGAAGGTCTAGTGGCCTTTTGGGAAACTATTCCAATCCTTCTATAGACCTTATCAGCAACACCATGTTCTGGATGTAGGTTTGGGTGGAGATGCCTTTGACCTCACGGTTCTCATAGGGCGAGGTGTCGTAGAGGTCGCCGCACATTGTCTGGCCATAGGAGGTGTCGTGGCTCTCGTCGAGGTGTCCGGGCAAAGGTTGGTAGGGGTGGGATATCTGGCGGAGCGGCACAATCCATCGTCCTTTCCCGTCCATCGATGCGATGATGGTGCCTGGAGTGGGCGGTTGTTGTCCCTGGCGCCACCTGCCTGTCCCTTTGTAGTGGTATTTCTCGGGTGCCAGGCTGCCACACTGTCTGAAGGGTGAGCTCTTTTCCAACTCCGCACGGTCGAGACGGTATGCCTCGTCGAGAATCTGACGGAGCCGGCTCGGACTCACCGTGGCGAACGAACTGTAATGGCCGATGGTACCCTCAATGACCTCATCGGTGTAATAGGCGCCGTTGCCCACATTCGAACCTCTGCGGTGCACATAGAGCGGACGGTGGCTGTCAGGGTCGATGAATCTCGGAACCAGGATCTCGTCATCTTGTAGTGGAGTGCGCCTCACCTTGGCTGCCCACTCGCGGGGCAGTGCTTGTTTCTCAAGGAAAGTGATCGCTTCGGGCAGTCGACGCAGGTAGGAGGGGTCGCCTGTCATGCGATAGTATTCGATCATGAGGAGGAAAACGTTCACGGTGGTGCCGGTGTTCACCGACCGGGGCTCATACGACCGGGCATGGGCGGGGAGCAGGTCATCGGGAGTATACTGGTCGGCCCATCCGGCAAGGGGCAATGGCTGCTGCAGGTCGCGCATCAGGTGCATGGCTCGGAGAATGGGCTCGCAGAGGAAATCGAGACCCAACTGGGTGTAGCATTGCAGAAGGAAGTCAATGTTCTCGGCCATCACGTTGTCGTTGAGCGTCACAAACGAACTGTAGTCGGCCTTGCCACGGAAAGGATGGTCGTGCATCAGCGGGTAGCGCTGGGGCCAGCCTCCGTTGGCATACTGGCTCGTGAGGAAGAATCCGATGGCTTTGCGTAAGGGGACCAGCAACTCGGCATCGCGTTTCTCCAGATAGAGGCGGAGCAGGAACTCGGCACAGTGCTTCGTGGCCTCGTCGTCGAAGGTGGCATTGCCATAATAGTGTTGGAACTCTTCCAACCGCCATGCCTGGCGGCCGATGGTGGCATACCAAGAGCGCAGCGAGTCGGTGCCGGCCAGGTCGAACATGTAGTTCCACCCTCCGCTCTCATGTTGGCCGCGAACGATACACAGGGCCACCTTGCGGGCACACTGGTAATAATACTCATCGTGGGTGGCGTGGTAGGCATCGAGCAGCAACTGCCCCACGTCGGGCGTACCGGGTGACTGTAGCCAAACCATAGAGCGACGTGCCTCCAGTTCGCCCCACTGACGGGAGAAGTCGGGCAGGTAGTTCCATACGAAACCACCATCTACCGACACCTCGTCCATCATATACTCTGTGGCGCGGTGCATCGTGCGCAGCACGTCCTCGGCAGAGGGCTCTTCCTCGGTGTTCTGGATGCCTTGTGCGGTGGCTGCCATGCCCATCAGCCATGCGCAGGCTATCAGGAGTAGTTTGCTCATGGGAGTGTAATTTTAAGGATAAGACACGAAGCCTTGAAGATGGATTGAATAAGAGTGAAAGGTTGATGAGTGAATTAGAGGAAATCCTGGCGCATCGGACTGAATGTGTCGATGAGCACACCGGCCTCAAGGCATACGCAACCATGTATCTCGTCGGGGGATACATAGTAGCCGTCGCCGGCCTGAAGCACGCGTTGCTCGCCCCCGATGCTCACCTCAAACTTCCCGCTGGCCACATAAGTGCCCTGTGAGTGGTAGTGGGTGTGTGGGGTACCCACGGCTCCCGTCTCGAATTTCACTTTCACCATCATCAACTGGCCGTCGTAGGCCATGATTTGCCGCTGGATACCTGGGGCAGGGTTTGTCCATTCGATATCCTGCTCAATTTGGAATACATCGCTTCTCGTTCTCATAGTTTGTTTTTTATTTGTTGTTGTGTTTCTGTAGCTTTGCCAATCGTGGCGATAGTTCTCGTGGAGTGATTGGCTCAACGACTTTTTTCTTAGTTGCAAATATAATTATTCTTTTTGGATTAGTTGGCCTGGAGATGAAGAATTCGATTTATTCCTACATTTATTTGCGCTTTCGGTTTCTTTTTCTTAACTTTGCACCGCCCAAATTAAAAATGCGCTTGTGGCGGAATTGGCAGACGCGCTAGACTTAGGATCTAGTGTCTTACGACGTGAAGGTTCGAGTCCTTTCAGGCGCACCCGTAAAAACCCTATGTGATTGATTACCAATTATTTAGGGTTTTTTCTTTGTTCGTTTTGCTACTCATTTTGCTACTCTTTGACCTGACAACCCCTTTTCAGGGGCATTGCAACCAAAAGAACCGACCACCCGTCACGGGCAATCGGTTCGGTGTTCAATTATAGATTCCGCATTATAGCAAAATCCGTCTGCAAAGATAGTGTTTTTTTCTCAATCTTCAATTTCTTCTTCGCTACTTGCTGGCGAGTGACCCGTATAAATTAGTTCTATCTCGCAATCAAAATCGCTATCGAATGGTTCTTTTGATATCTCGACCTTGTTGCCTGATTCGTCACGTTCAAATATTGTTAGATATCCACGGCATTTCCGTATTAATGAAAGCAAGGATACAATCTTATCGTTCTTGTTCTTCATGTTCTTCTATCATTACGTTCATGCGTTCGACAATCTTGTCAATGACATCTTCGGGCGCGATATCCAATAGTTCTTTCATCTTTTGGTATTCGTAATCCAACGATTGTTGCAAATTAACCGCTTGTTTCTTCGGGATAACGTATGCTATCAAGTTCGTTATTGCCTTGATGCGCTCGGCTGGTTCTAAATCATTCAAATCGTCTTGCAATCGTTCGATATTGCCGTTGACTATATCCGTGACTTTTTCAAGCAAATCTTTCTTTGCCTTGCTTTTTGCCCCCTTGGGTCGACCATTGGGGTTTCCTGATTCACCTTTTTTAAACATAACTCTTTCTCCTTGTTATATTATTGTTATTTACAAACCGAACTCCAATTTTGGTTCGTGTTCCACGATTGCGAATACCACACGGGGGCACGACCTATCCAATACCTTTTTCGCAACAATCATCGCGCAAAGGTTGTCATCTTTGATTGCGTGAACGTATTGCAGACAATCAAGGATTGTTTTCAGGGCGTTATCCAAATCGTACCTGAAAGAACTTTCGTAGACAACCACAAAAAGGGTGAAACGCCCGTTGATGTTCTTGTCACGATACAATTTGCATTGTCGGGCGAATGCGCGTTCATACGCCTTTAAACGTTCCGTTTTGACAATACGCCTTTTCCCTCGCCCGTCATTGCCGACCTGATAATTGTTCGCCTTGCTCACCACTTGCCCGTAAATCGTTTCCGTGACAACGCCAGCCCTATTGTGGGGGAACGCGCCTAATAGATGTTTCATGCTATCACCAACTCCAATTTGTCAATAAGGATTCCGATGCAAGGGTTCTTTTGAATCAGGCGTTCAAGGGTCGTTCGTGTTGCGCTGGTTGATTCCAATTGCGCCAGCATCCAATCCGCGATGTCGATTTTCCTTTGCCTTTCGTCAGGTGTGGCGTTGCGCTCGATGATATCCGAAACGGCAATGTCAATCCCGAAACGTGACAATTCGGTTGCTTTTGATTTCCATTCCTGAACCCCGTCAATGTCAGGGAACGCGACAACGCGCCTACCTTTCAAAACTTTCATCTTGTTGGGTGCAAGTTGGCTTTTCCCACCCGTAGCCAGCCAAACGAATTGAGGAAAAACGCACGAACCTATCAGGGCGGTTTTCTCGGATTCAACAAGCGCAACGCCTTTGTCGGGGTGCAGCCTCAAAAGATGTTCACCGAATAGGCATTGAACCAAATTGAACGATTCAGGCAACAACCCCCGTCTTTTCATCAATGAGTGAACCCAATTCACGCCCGTTCCGTTTTTGATGCGATGCCCCGTTTCAGGGTCGTACTTCATCACCTTTCCCGTTCTAACTTTTCCGCTGGCATCAATTTGCCAAAAGATAACTGAATGGTCTTTGGTCGCGCCAATTCCGTAGTCATCCCAAACGCGTTTGATTGTGTCGTTCGGCAATAATCCGCAAAGGTAATACGCCAGCGAACTATCATAACTGATGCTTTGCAGCAAATATTTCGGGTCAATGGAATCAGGTTCACGGGGGGGCGTGTCGAATTGAACCCGATTGAACCCAACGCCAGCGCGGTTATTGCTCACACGTTGCGGCTGGTTGCTTTTGGTCGTATCAGGGTTGTTCCTGAACCATTCTTTCGGGGTGTAGTGATAGCCGCATCCCGATTCATGGTTGCAACGCCCGACCGACTTGTCAATGATATTTCCGATATCATCAACGTAATAGGCAAACGATCGTTTGTCATGGCATCGGGGGCATTCGTGCCGTGACCCCTGACCTTTGTACCTTTCCAAATGATATTGATATTCTTTCATGTCGTTTCCGTTGTTAGGTTCAGGGTTCATTCGGGTTCATTTGAACCTTTTTGAACCCGATACAAAATTAGGGTCAGGGTTCACGCCCATATATATAAGGCGTGACCCTTGAACCTTGTATCATGATAGGGAATATTTGCCGTTTGGGGTCACGTTAATCAAGTTCTTTTCCCTTGATATTCTTATCACCCGTTTGGCGGTTGATTCCGACACGGCTGCAATAAGGGCGTATGCCTTTACGAATTCATTGAAAGACAATTCGCCAGCATCCGCGAAGACTTCTTTCAGGTTCTTCGTGATGCCCTCGACCCGTTGTTGCTCACGGCTATCTTTTTGGGTCGCGGCTGGCATCGGGATTCCGTGCCCGTCAATGGAAAAGGCGAAATCCTCAACGGGTTGGTTTCTGCAATCCGTTTCGGTCACGTTGAACGTGTTGCCGTTCTTTATCACCTCAAAAACATCACTTGCCTTTTGCAGTAACATCGTGCCCAAATGCCCTTTCATGCTTGAATCATCTTTGCCCTTGTTGGTGTGCAGCACGCAACAAACGCAACAATCGTTTTCCCCTGACAACTTCATCAATCCGTTGATAAGTTGGGTTGATTGCTCGACATCATTAAAGTTTTGGATAAGGTCGGCAATCCCGTCAATGAAAGCAATGGTCGGTTTACATTCCTTGATGACCCTTTCGATATACGGCAATCTTGATTGCATTTCCATTGTCCGCAATGCGTAAACATGGAATTCGTTTCGGTTCTTCTTGATATCCCAATCAAGCAACGTGTGAACGCATTTCATCAGCCTTGCCGTGTTCCGCTTGTTTTGCTCGGTATCAAAGTAGAGCGCAACGGGGGCGGTTTCTTTCGTGATGAATCCGAAATCATTGCACCCGAATAGTGACGATATGAACACCGAACAAAGGAACGATTTGCCGTTCTTCGACTTCGCCTTGATTGCCTGAATGTCACCACGGGGCAACGTTCCAACGCCCGTAATGCTCAACGTGAATTTCGGTTCAGGATATTCGACCGACAAATCAATTTCGTATTCATCAATGTCGTTCACCAACTTGGATTCCAATTCGTTTCCGATAGCCTGAATTTTGTCATCGGAAACATTTGCGATGTCGGTTGAAATGCTTACCTTTGCACCGCTTGCAGTATTGTTGTGTTCCATGGTCTAATTCCCCCCTGATTTGCCCGTTACGCGCCCCGTGACGGGTTTGTTTGTGCCTTGCTGGTCACTTAATAGGCTGGCGATGTCGGATGCCTTGTAGAGTGTTTTACGCCCAATTCTAACGGGGTTCAGGTAATCGCACCTATTCCAACGCCATAACGTGTTCTTTGATACGCCTAACTTGCTTGCTACTTCATCAGGCGTTAGGTAGGTTTCAGGTTTGGAATCCTGATGCCTTGCCGATAGTGTTTCATCTATCAGGTACAAGGCGAACTCTTTCAGGTCGGTCGGGGTGATTGTGATTGCCACGTTCGCACCGCTCGACAACAATTCATTGATATTCATCTTTTGAATGGTTAAGTTAGACGGGGGCGAACCTCAACCAATAAATCCGCTTTCCCGTAGGTTCTTTGCCGTTGGTTGTCGGCATCAGGCGAACCACGGAACAAAGATAACACGAACGTGAATGAATGAAACGTGCAAGGTAGTCAGGGTAGTTTTAGGGTAGTATTTAGGTAGTAAGGAAAACGACCAACGGGCAAATAATCCACTATCACATAAATAAAAAGTCGGGATAAGGTCTAACGGCAACCCTATCCCGTTGCAAATATCCCCGTCATGGTGCAAGGCATCGGATGCCCCACCGCTGGCGTTCGGTTGTTACAAAAGATGTGAGATTCCTGAACTTTTGAAATTATTGTAATTCCACCCTTTCGCGCCTTTTCGCTGGGGAACAATGCTTTCGCAAATGCCGAAGAACTCTTTCATAGACATTTTGCCGTTGATATACCTATCAAACCAAAATCTTTTAAGTTCGGAACACTTGATAGTTGGCAATTGTTCCAACAACAAATCTATTTTGTCATCAGGAATGAACAACGATAGTTTTTCCCTGAATGCCCCGTTGCCGCATTCGGTGCGTTGTGCGTTTGGTGATAGTGTAACCCTGATAGTCGAATCGGCATCGGTATACAAATCGTTTTCCTCACAAAACCGAAACGCCAGAGGTGACACGGCTATTGTGATTACATCATCAGGCATGATTTCAATAATTCCGCTAACAAATTGGTTCAGCACAATATCATGAATACTTTCAAGCGACCACGGGATAACGGCATCATTACCATGTCGCGCCCAATCTTCGACAAGTTCTTCACAAATTGCGATGATTTCGCCTTGCACCCTTTCGGGGTTTGCTTTCATCAGGTCTTTAATGCTGGTTACAAGTAACCGCCCGATTTCCTTTGCGTTGTTTTGGGCGTTGTCGGATTTGAATAAATCAATATCATGGATATATTTCAGGGCAGAACGAATAACGGGTTCGTTGTTCATGTTGGAAAATGGATTTTTGAAAAAACGTTTGTCAATGCGGTTTAGGGGTTGGAGATTTCGTTGCATTTGCCCAACGGGGAAAAATGCCTGGGGGGTGTTTCCCAAACGTTCCAATGCAGCCGTTCGCCTTTCGTACCTTTCAATTTCCTTTTGCTTATCAGTACGTTCGATAACTTCTTTGATAACCTCGCTGAATTTTTTCATCATGCAATCCCCCTTAAACAAATAACCATGTCATCAAACGAACCGCCACGTTTGTGCCGTGTTTCAACCACCAAATAGAATTCCGCACGCCTTGTCAGGATTCTATTACTAACGGATGTCGGGTTGTAAGGTGATGTTATTACAACCCCGTTAGCCTTTCTTTCGACAATCCCAACGACAATCCTTTTGTCAATCCGTGCGACAATGACATCACCGACATTGATATTGCCTAAAACAATAGGCGTGCAAACCATAATGTCACCCTTGGATATACTATGCTTTTTCCCGTCATCCATGCTATTGTCGTTCATCATGAAATGAAAATATCTTGAATCCATAGTCTTATCCTAATTGGTTAATCACATCTATCAAGGTCGAATCTTCTATTTTGCGATAGCGAGTGAACGCCCGTGAACCCTCGGTGTGTCCGCTCATCTTGCAAATGATGTTCGGGTCGCTCACCTTGAAATAGGCATTGCCTACAAAGGTTCTTCGTGCAAGGTGCGATGATGCTATTTCGTTGATAGGTCTAATTTCGTTCTCGCCCGTTTTGGCGTTCCTGACCTCAACGTTGCGAGTGATGCCAGCCAGCGCGAAAATGGATTTGATACTATCGTTGTATTTTTGTGGGGATATGAACGGGAACAAACGCCCTTTTTCATCAACGCCCTTGTATTTCTCTATCAGGGCAATTGCTTTGGGGTGCAATGGGATTCGTGCCTGAACGGGTTTTTCTTCGTCTTTCGTTTTGTGTGGCGTATATGTAAGAATCGAGTTTTCAATGTTCCTTTCGGTCAATTTGATCAAATCACTAACACGGCAACCGACAAAGCAATGGAAAACAAAGATGTCGCGTTGGGTGTTCAGGGCATTCGTGCCGCAATCCGTTTCGGCTATCTTGTTGCGCTCATCAATGGAGATGTAGTAAGGCGTTCCGAACTTTTCCGAACCAATCTTGATGCCCTCGAATGGTCGGTTGCTGGTCTTGCCTGATTCATACGCCCACATGAAGAATGCTTTCAGTTTCTTCGCCAACTTGATAATCGTATTGTCACCCCTGACAACCAAAACGGATTGACCCTTGCGAACGCCAACGGGATATTCTTTCAATAGCCTTTTGTATAGTTTGGGATATTCCGTTGACAAGTCGCGCTCGTTGCGTAGGTAGTCGAAGAAATCTTCAATGTCTTCACGGGTAACCTTGTCCACATCAAAGGTGAAATCCTTGCGTTTCTTTTCGGTTGCCCTGATGAATCCCTCATACCTTGCCACATCGCGCACCACCACCCTGATTGCCTTTGTGTGGTCGTAGGAAAATTGCTTTTTCTCCAAATACTCATCTATCAATTGATAGAATGTCGGTTTTGCTTTCGCCTTTGCTGGTTCGTACTTTTCGGGGTTCATGAACCTATCGACCACCAATTTGAACCAATTCGTATTGATTTGCTCTTTCGGGGTCTTGCTCACTTGCTCATAGATGTAGGTTTCAAGGTTGTCTAACCTTTTCTTTTGGTCTTCGTGAAATTTCACATCATTGCCGACCTTGCGCCTATTGACAACGATTTCGCCAGCCTTGAAATTGTCAGGGGTGACGAATATGCCCGATTTGGCACGAACGAAATAGGTGTGCCCGTCTTTCAGGATTAGAAGAATTTCCGATAACTCGGTGTTTGCCTGAATGGTCTTTGAAAGTCTTTTGTAAATCTTTGCCATAATTGAAAAACTATAATTGAACAATGCAAAGATAGGCAAATAGATTCAAACCGCCAAATGAATGAGTAGCATTTTTTCGGTTTGCTACTCATTTTGCTACTCATTGATGAAACTAAACGTGATTTAGTCTAATTGAACGTGATGTTTTCCCGTTGTAACATTACTGATAATCAATAGTTTATGGTTTTATGGTTTTTTACCTGATTTTGCCCGTTTTTATGGATTGTGTGCCTTTCAGGCGCACCCATATTAATCCCAAGTAATTGACAACCAATTGCTTGGGATTTTTGCATGTCCATCTTGACGTGTTTAGAGTTGTTCTTTGAAAACATGATGCGTGAGTTTCAATGGTACTCTGCGAGCGATATTTTTATTTTTCAAATTAAAATTTGCAGGTTTCCTAAAAATACTCTATATTTGTTGCAGATTTATAAATATATTATGATGTATGATGAATAAAAGAAGTCTATTTGGTACATTATTTTTATTTGTGTTTGGATATCTCCATGCCGCTGAAGTTCAAATTGATACTCTATATTATGATAAAGACTGGAAGAGTGTATCTCATAAGGCTTTTGCGACTTTTTACCGTATTTATGAAATTGATAATTCGAAAGAGAGTAAAGCTTTTAGGGATTATTATATTACAGGAGAACTGTATGCTGAAGGACACTATATAAGCATAGATAAGAATGATGATGCCAATTCTGTGTTTGATGGTAAATGCATAAATTATTATAAATCTGGACAAATTGAAAAGAGCAGATTCCTGATTGGAGGAGTTGTTGAGGGTGATTATACTGTTTATTATGAAAATGGGTTAGTTAATCTTCATGTGCCGATGAAAAATGGTAAGATGAATGGTATTATGTCTCAGTTTAGTGAAGATGGCTATACTTGCACTCAAATAGAAATGATAGATGGTGAGCCAAGATATGATTATTATGTTGTTTCAAATAAAGATGGATTGTTAAGCAAATATAGAGTCAGTGACAAATCTCAGATATGGGAATCACCAGTTGTTGCTGAAAAGAACACTTGTTATTTTGATGGTAAACAATGTTCTTTTTATTTGAAGAATGGCGTATTGTTATCAATGACAAACGAACAAGTGAAGGATTATGGCAAATGGTTCCAGGTTTCTTTACTAGTTGTAAATAATACCATGGAACCTTTTGATATAGACCCTTCTAAAATTAGAGCCGAATTGATTAATGCAGAAACACTTGAGAAAAGAAGGCTTGCTGTATATTCTTCCGATAAGTTTATTAAGAAAGTAAAGAATTCTCAGAATTGGAAACAGTTTTTCATGGGATTAGGTGAAGGATTAGCTGCTGCTAATGCAGGTTATTCTACGTCAGTAACCCAATCAAATACAACATATAGTGGTGCATTATTGGGCAATTCTTCAACGACATCAACTACAGTTTCATATAATGGCGCAGCAGCTTATCAGGCACATATTATTGCAAATAATAGAATCGCAAATAATGAATGTTCTTTCCTTGAAGAACGTGCAATTAAGGAAGAAGGCTATCTAAAACGCACGACTGTATTTCCTGGAGAAACTATTTCTGGTTACTTCAATGTTATGCAAGAGAAGGGTTCGATATTGAATGTAATAGTTGATATAAATGGAGCGAAATATACCTTTGGCTGGTTATTGACTAATGGTATAGGTCCATTAAAAGCAGCAAATGCTATCTTGCCTAAAAACGTGGGGTTAGATAAAATACCCCCATTACCATGCCTTGCAGAAATTTCAGATGTGGCAAATACGAAGATGAAAGCTGTTATACTTTCTATAGACTCAGATATGATATTTTTCAAGGCTGTTTCTACTAATGGCAAACTACAGGAGCCACTTATGTCTTTTAAGACAGAAAAGCTTAAAAGCCTTGTATTTAGTAATCGTTAAAAAAAACTTGGTACAATTCATATGTCATCAGTTGCATTTGACTAGATAGTTCCATTTGGGCAGTATTTCGTCCTTGACGATATTCCTTTCAAATTCACTCTCAAAGAGCGGGTTGCGCACTTTCTTTGTCTCATATGTGTTTCTGTTGACAATCGTAATTACAGCGAGTCCTGTCTTGGTTGTGATCTTGGCAGCCATATCGCTGGCCTCCTCGATGGTATTGAAGACGGCTGACGCCATGCCAGCCATTCCTTTCTGCTATGATAGCGACGAACTGTCTCGTCTGCCTCTCGTTTACGTCTCTGAGGTATTCCTTTTCCTTGTCTGTTACTATATCTTCTGGATGATTCGTGACCCTCATAACTGCTTGGAACTCAGCTATAAAGACACCGATTTTTCAGCAGATTTAAGAATATAACATGTTAATTATCAATGTAAGCATCCGATAAAATACACGTTGTGACAGTTGTAGTTTGGTTGTACCTTTGCCCAGCAATATTGCACCCAACTACAACTGTTTTGATTATGACACATGACGAGTTTGTCGATTTGCAGCTGGCCCACCAGTCGAGTGGGTTGACGCTGAAGTCGTACCTGAAGCAGATAGGTACAAGCTATTCCACCTACAACTACTGGCGCAAGAAGTTCTGCTCTTCGGATGATCCCACACGGGACCTTGCCCCTATCAACATCCGGCGTGCGACTTCCTCTGCCCATTCTTTCTCGGGTGATGCGCCTATTGGGGTCTCACTGCTGTTCCCCAATGGCCTTCAGGCTCATTTCGGCATCGGGTAGATATTCACATTTTTCAGTCCCAATAAATTTCCCAATCCCTACGTTTTTACGGATAAATTCAGTACTTTTGCTCCCGATGGCGTTTTCTGACATTGTTTTTGTTCTTTTGTTTGGCGACATAAAGGTACAA
>CACYHX010000032.1 GCA_902774365.1 uncultured Bacteroidia bacterium
CTCGCTGTGGGCCAGCGAGCAGCACCGCCTCATCAAATACATGTCGGCAGAAGACCAAGAGGCCATCCGCCACGCCGAAGCCACCGGGAAATGGGACGATCCCGACTACCTCCGCGCCAACGAGCATTATTATGAACGTTATGTCATCAGCGTGGACGAAAACTCGCCCGAGTGTATCCGTCGCCCGAAACGCGCCGGCAACGAAGCCTACCTCTATGGCTGGGGACCCAACGAATACCAACCCTTAGGCGATCTGGCCGATTTCGAATACACCGACCGTCTGCACCAAATCACACAGCCCTGCCTCATCTGCAGCGGCACCCGCGACATCTGCACTCCCGTGGTGGCTGCATCGCTCTACGAGAACATCCCCAACAGCCGCTGGGAAGTCTTCAAAGGCGCACGCCACACCTGCTTCGTCGAACAGACCGACAAATACTGCGAGATACTGGAAAAGTGGTTGGAGGAGTGCGATTAAGCTTTAGATAAAACATGCTTTCGCATGTTCACAATGTCCATCACATTACCGAAGATGCTGAAGACAGCGAATCCCATAAACAATGAAAGTACGGTGGTGACGATGATTCTGGAGTGCTCGCTAAGCCATAACAGGGTGGCCGACTGCGCATTAAATGTGAAAAGCGGAATATCGGCGGGCATGGAAAGCACGAAAGCGATGGTGACGGCACCACTGATGATGCCCACGACAAAAGCTGCCACCATAGCCCATTTGTAGTGGCGAATCGTGGCCTCTTGGTGTTGTTTGACATACTCCACGGCATCCAAACGCTTGTTGAGCGATGCCATAAAGGCCTCGTTGTCATCGAAATGCGGTTGCTGGGCGAGGAAGAGTTCCTCAAGTTCTTTGTCTTTGTTCATGGCTTCAGTTTCTCTTTTAGTTTGTCGCGTCCGCGCGAGAGTTGTTTCTTGACGGCATCTTCAGAGGTGTCGGTGATGGCCGCTATCTCCTTGATATTGTATCCGTTGAAATAGAATAGCGTGATGGCCGAACGTTCCTTGGGCGGGAGGGTGCGCAGGGCAAGATAGAGGTCTTGGTGCGCGAAGGAAGCATCGGCAGAAGTGCTGCTGAGGAGTGTCCGAGCCTCGTCGAGGCTTTCCGTGGTACGGCAACTGGCCTTGTGGTTGAGGAAGGTATTGTGCGCTATCTTGAACAGCCATGAGCGAAACTTTCCCTTCTCCTGATAGCCCGCCGACGAGAGGTAGGCCTTGACCAATGCGTCTTGCGCAAGGTCGTCGGCCTCTTCCTTGTTGCCGCAGCAGAGGTAAAGCAAGAAGCCCCGAAGTGCCTCTTGCTCTTGTTCCACAAGTTCTATGAATCTTTCGCGTGTCACGGATTAGGCCTGTGTGGTTGTTTTGCTTTCCTCGGCTTCAATCTCCTTGGCGAGCATCTTTCGACCTACACCATAGTTGATGATGAAAGCGGCACCCACGGCCAGCAAAATCACGCCGAAAGCAATGGCGGTCTCAACATCATCTGCCATGTAAATCTTCTGCGTATTGTTGCTTATTTTATTAATCAGGAAGATGCCAAATCCAATCAAACCGACGCCTATTATGGAAGTGATGCAGCCCCAAAGCAGTTTCGAAAGCAGTTTCTCCTTCAAGAGCTTTTTCTTCGGCGAAATCTTTTTGAGCAGTTCCTCGACATCCATGTCGGGATTTTTCTCCAAGGCCGCCGTGACGATTTGCGTGCGAGTATTGGTCTCGTTCATTTTACGACGTGTTTCCATCCAAATGAAGATAATGGGGAGTACGCATCCGCATAAAATGATGGGTAATTCGCCTATATAACAAGTCAGGATGGCAAAAGGTGACGCCAGGAGAAAAATTTCATTTATTATTCCATCGGTATTTCAGGATGGGGCACGGAAAGGGGTTGCCCTTTTTGGGAGAGGTAGAACATATTCAGGACCACGGGTACACTGCCTCGGTTCTCGCCGTGATGGATGGTGCCTACCATCTCCACGACCGCCTCGCCTTCACGAACGGTCTTCTCTTTCCCGTCGACAGTGATGATAGTAAGCTCGCCTTGCTGCACCACGCCGTAGTTCATCACATCGTGATGGTGCCAGCCCAGCTTCTTTCCAGGAGGAAACACGTAACGGATGGCCACCAATTCAGGTCGCCCCTTTGGGTAGTCGGGCATCTCGGCCCCGTCCCAACTCTGCGACGTGCGCAGGAGCTCGGTAATCTGTACATCGGCATCTTTGTTCATAGGAGGTCTAATATGTTGTTCGTATCTAATCTCAGTTCCTAAGATTCCTATTTATCCTGCGCAAACTTCTCTCTGGCCTCAATGAGAGCTTTCTCTGCCTCAATAAATTCCTGAACCGCCTGCTCATGAATTCTTTCATCTTCTTCACTTACCTCATCCTCTACCACAGAGCGCAGACGACTGAATTCCTTTAGTTCCTCCTCGCTGACTTTCATCATTTGCACACAACGATTGCGTATCTTCTTCAAATTAATCAGACAATTCAAGTTATTGATATAATGATCTGGAAAACTAACTTTTATGAGGTTTTCTAGAGACTGGGCGATTCCCGATCCATAAACCTCGTTCTTGAATTCATCCATTACATTTTCTTGGTAAAAACGGCGCAAATTGTAAAAAGCAGAAACCTCATGAATAAAATTGACATTGCCGAGGGTGTTGAAAGTCTCTATATTGGAAGAGAAAACCATTTCAGTCGTTTCGGAAAACTCAGTATAGGTAAGTTGAACAGATGTCATAAATGTGGAATAGTAACTATTGAAATGCTCCGGATGAAGGATGGCATCCTGCTGTGCTTTGAATGCTTGCCGAAATACTGAATCGACATATTGCACTTGCTCAATGGTCTTGTCAAAGTCATAGATAATCATCATGACCATTTCCTTCTTGGCCGCCTCCTTGTGGCGTCTATCGATGATGGCCGAGGTGCCGAAAGTGAGTATGATGGAGAAGGTTGTCGCGAGAAGCGTCAGCAGGAACTGTTTGGTGTCGGACGATGGTTTTTCTTTCATATTCATTTCATTTTAGTTGGTATGTCTTGTATCGTTTCCATTCCTCTTGGAGATCAGCCTCATGCACACCCATGAAGAATGTGGCTTGTAGGTCCTCCTTGAAAGGGGTCCAGTTGCCGCAAATCACGCCGTCATGGGCGATGACGGGCTGGAAGATGCCACTGTTGTTATGCGCCTTATGGCTATAGTCAGGTGAGAGGACGATGTCGCGACTCTTGTAGCCGATGAGGTATTCATCATAAGGCGGAATCAGGAGATATTTGCCTTTGCGGAAACCACGGGTGCGGCAATCGTCCGTAAAATAGAATTCCCTGCGTGGTAGAGACGCGGCGCGCCACGTCTCTACATGCAGGAAATCACCTAAAATCTCTATTCCCCGCCTACAATCGTTGATATTCAACCCCGACCACCATACGAAATCCTCCAAAGTGGCAGGCTGGCGGCTTTGGAAATATTTCCCGGCCAACATCGCCAAAGCCTCGTCGCGGTCCATCTTGACGTGAGGCTTCACCTTGTCGGCGGCAAGGGCGTAGGTCGCCTTCATCGGTAACAGGTCGCCGCTGCAAAGCGTCCCCGACAGTTCGGCATAGCGGATATGGTACGACAGGCGATGGTCGTCCATACAGATATCTTTTTCCGCCAAAGCCTGAACGAAATCTTCCTTGGTCACGCTACCCTTGCCGGCAGCGGTCTGCACAAGGATTTCGCGGATTTTCATCACCTCCTCTTCGGGGATGCTGATTTTGTTGCTGTTCATCCACCCTTTGATGACCGCCAACGCCTTCGCCGAACAGAGTTCGAGCAAAGGCCAATAGTCCTCGGCGGAAACGAGCTGCCAAGTGCCGCGCATCAGGTGCAGACGGATGATCTGTCCGCTGTCGAAGGCTTTCTTGAAGGCCTTGGCCGAGGGTTTCCTGGTCCGCATCGCCACCGCCCACCGCATCATGCGGTATTCCTGCGCCTGCATCGCACCCATATAATTCACCACCTCCTCAGGCTTGTCGAACTGCGGACAGATGAGCTGCTGGCTAAGAAGACGGAGGGCGACGGGATTCATGGTGAAAGGCTTATTGGAACTTGGACATGAACTTCTCGCTCTCCACGACAAAACGCTCATGGAGGCCTTCACCGACAAGCGTCGTGCCTTCAAAACACTTCACTTCGAACACCAAGCGGCGACGGTCCACTTCAACGAGTTCGGAATCACAGCGAATGGTGCTGCCCACCGGGCTGGCCTTCAGATGCTTGATGTTCACGGCAATGCCGACGGTAGTGTTGCCTTCGCCGATCTTGTCGCAAACGCCCATCAAACAGGTCTTTTCCATCAGGGCAATCATGGCGGGGGTAGCAAACACCTCCAAGGCGCCCGAACCATAAACGGCGGCAGTGTCTTTATGCTCAACCACAAGCTCTTCGCTGTGGCGTAGGCCTTTCAGGGTATCGAATTCTGTCATAGCTAGAATGTTGAAATTGACATTTCTTGAAGATGCAAAATTAAACAAAACTCCTTACCCTTGCTTGTAATTGCTGAAATAATCGTATTATTGCAATCAAATTGAAAAAGCAATCTATTTATTGTACCCAAAACCAGTCTATCATTATGAAGAAACCGTTTTTTACCTTAATCCTCGCCCTTTGTTTTAGCACTTTGTTCGGTCAAACCAATGGCCTCCAACATGTTATCGTGATGATGACGGAGCGCTACGACGACAGTCAACTGTCGCAAAAGACCGCCCTGATGACCAAGGAACAACGCCGTGACTTCGTCATCGCCGAGCGAAAGGCATTTTGCCAAACCTCGCAAGCCCAAGTGCTTGATTTTCTTGAAGGTTATAAGAGCAGCAATATGGTCAGCGACCTGAAAACCTTCTGGTCGTTCAACGGATTCAGCTGCTCGGCCACTGCCGATGTCATCTCACAATTGGCTGAGCGCAAAGATGTTGCCATGATCATCCCCGACGAGATGCGTCAGATGATTCCGCAATATGAGAAAACCAGTGCAACCTCTACGAGAGCCAACGCCTGGCATGTCGACAAGGTCAACGCGCCTGCGGTGTGGAGCTACAACGGCACGGGCTATACGGGCAACGGCATCATCATCGGCCACATCGACACGGGCGTCAACTACAACCACGTTGACATCGCCAACAGCATGTGGGACGGCGGCAGCGCCTTTCCCCACCACGGCTACGACGTCTTCTATCAAGACGACGACCCCATGGACGACGATGGTCACGGCACCCACACCGCTGGCATCTTGGCGGGACAAGGCACGGCAGGCACCCAAACGGGCATCGCTCCGGGAGCCAAAATCATGTCCATCAAGGTTTTGGGTGAAGATGGTCAAGGCGAAGCCACCCACCTCATCCAAGGTGTTGAGTTTGCCTTGGAACATGGCGCCCACATCCTCAGCCTCTCGCTCAGTGACGTCGGCGCCGGCCCCTGCTATTACTACCGCGACGTCTTCACCACCTGCCTCGACGCTGGCGTGGCGGCTGCCGTGGCCTGCGGCAACGAAGGGCAGACGCAATACACCTACCCTGTCCCCTACAACATCAGCGCCCCAGGCAACTGCCCTCCGGCATGGCTCCACCCCGACCAAAGGAACCTCATCGAAGGTGGCCTGACCTCCGTCATCAGCATAGGCGCCACCGACTCCAACGACACGCATTGCGGCTTCTCGTCGGTCGGCCCAACGACATGGTCTTCGGGCAGCAATGTCGGAAGTTATAACGACTACCCCTACGAAAACGGCGACGTCAACCAACCCGGCTTGATACGTCCCGACATCTCAGCCCCAGGCGCCAACATCACCTCGTTGAACGCCCTGAACACCAACGGCTACACCGAGATGGATGGCACCTCGATGGCAACACCTTGTGTGGCAGGTGTGTTGGCCATGCTGCTTGAAGCCAACCCCGAACTCACACCTGCCGAATTGGACTCCATCATCGAACTCACCTCGGTGCGCGTAGGCAACACCATGAAAAACAACCGCGTAGGCTCGGGTCGTATCGATGCCTTGGCCGCCATGAATGCCCTGTTCCACCATGGCCCGACCAACCTCACCGCCGACTTCGACGGTGAGCAGGTCGTCCTCAACTGGACCGCCGCCCCCGAGGGCGTCTCCTACGACGTCTATCGCGACGGCATACGCATCGCCAACAGCCTGACGGCGACCACCTACACCGACCACGTCAACTATGCGGGTTCTTATACCTATTATATCATCGCACAACTGGAAAACGAAATGACCTCGCTTCCCTCCAACTACGTCACCCTAACGAAAGTAGTTGAGATTGAGGCCGAAGTCATCAACAACACGCGTGTGTCGCTGTCGTGGAACCTGCCCGCAGGCCTCTACGAGGGCTTCGAGTCGGGCGATTTCTACCAAAACATGTGGATCAACGACGCCACCAGCCCTTGGGTCATCACCACCACACAACCCAACACAGGCACGTATTGCGCCAAGTCGACCAACACAGGGATGTTCTCCAACAGCAAAATCTCGTTGGCGGTCAACCTGCCCACTTCGTGCGTCGTAAGCTACTATGCCCGCGTCAACTGCTTCCCGCTCAACGGCTGCGGCTTCTTCGTCGACAACGTGCAATATGGCGAGACCTTGAAAGACGATGTGCCGTGGACGCGCTACACCGTCGCCATCAGCCCCGGCAACCACATCTTGGAATGGAAATACTCCAACCAACTCGCTGAGGGCGAATACGATAACGCCTTCTATATCGACGACATCACCGTAGGCAATGCCTTCGACATCTACCGTGCCAACTGCGACGGCAGCAACGCCGAGCTGATTGCCTCAAACATCGCTGACGCCCATTATGCGGATTATGGTTGGGACGCCCTGCCCATTGGGCAATACAAATACGGCATCAGCACCGATGGCGGAAACACCATTGACTGGTCGGAATGTTTGGAAAAGGATGTGATGGTCGTTGACGAGAATAACGCAATGGAAATCAAGGTTTATCCTAATCCTACAAATAATGTATTGTTTGTAGAGACGCGATTAATCGCGTCTCTACCAGCGGAAACCGAATATTTCATCACCAACTTGATAGGCCAAACGCTGCTTTCAGGCCACATTACCAATGAAACCCAGCTGATTGACGTCTCGGGTTTGGCTGATGGAATGTATTTTGTTAGGATTCAAGGAGATAAAGAATTCATTATTAAGAAATTCTGTATTGTAAAGTAAACACACAATGAGATTCCCCTGCGGGGAATGGCGTGTTCGTTAGTCTATAATGCGGCGGCAGGAGCAAGTTACAAACGATTCTTCATTGCGCGCCTCCTTTGTTGAAGCGGAACATTGCTATCTTGAATTTAATCACGATCAGAAGAAGAAACGGCCTCGCATTTCGAAGTCCGACGTCTCATGTCATTTTTTTCCCAACAGTTTCACCAAATCCGCCTCCAGTTCCTCTTCCATGTCCTGTCGGAAGCCGATGTGCATCTTCGCAATCTTCCCTTCACGGTCGAGGAAGAACAAGGACGGATAGACCATAATATGGTATGTCTCCGATAGTTCACGTTCAGCGAAAAGAATGGTGTAAGTAATGTCGCGTTTAGCCAAAAAATCAGCCATTTCGTCTTTTTCGGGGTCGTCTATCGGGTCGATGCCTAACATGACAAAGCCTTGATCCTTGTATTTATCGTAAAGGCCTTGCAATTTGGGCATGGCGGCGCAGCATGGGGCACACGACTTGTAAAAGAAATCGAGCAAAACGACTTTGCCTTTCAAGTCGGCGAGGCGGATGGTGTCGTTTGCAAGCGTAGGCAGCGACCAATCAGGCGCAAATGTACCTTCGGCAAGCGGTTCAGGAGCCTTGTATGGTTCATAGTCTTTCAACTTCACCTCGGAAGGAATAGATTCCAAGGTCAATTTGGACGTATCCACATTCGGATCGAAAGCCATCAACTTGTATTCATCGTATTGATACATAGTGTCTTGCTGTTCTATAACATCAAAAGCAACCGAGTATTGAATTGGCAGGTAATCCTTCTTGTCAATCCACAGGTTGATTTCATAGCGTAGATTCCTCATACCGAAAACGCTGTCCGGTTCCTCGTCTGGCGTTCCAAGAATGTCAACAAGATAGCATGACTTTCCGTCCAATCGGGTCTCTGAAAGAGAATAGGTAAAGGTACTGTCGGTCAGTTCCTCCTCGCTACGCAAAGGATAATGGCTTCTGCTGGTCAAAGGCGTGAAGAACGTGTGATTATGCCTCCCCGCGATAATGTCATCAATCCATTGATCGCACGACATTATCGTTCCTGTGCTATCGCTATCGTAATAATAGACAAGCTCATCTCCAGTGTACAGCAAATGACTCGACCATTTTGAATCCAGCGACTCTTCAAACATAGAGAAAGCCTTCCCATATACTAAATCATAAGGTAATCGTTTGAAATCGCAGGTGTAACGACGCAAAGTTGTATCCTTGTCCGACATATACTTCTTTTTCACCAGCATTTTGTAATGTCCACCTTCGATGGACTCACATTTTTGATAGGATTTAACAATAACTTCCTTGGCAGTGGGCTTACTCTTGCAGCCCACAAGCATGGACGCAATGACGGCCAAAATCCATACGAAATTGATCAGCTGTTTCATCTTGTTTTTCTATTACGTTTGATTCTGTAAAAATACAAAAAAATCCATTTGCTTTAGTTTTTTCAATAATATTGCAGTCAAATTTGAAAAGTAAACTCTATGGAAAACGACCAATTCAAACTGCCCGAGAACGCGCAACGCGAACTGAAACCGGGCGAAGAGTATGAGCCTATACTCTCGAAAAACAAAAAGTATCAAGAAGTTACGGTATGGTCGGTCTGCATCGGCCTGCTGATGACCATCCTGTTTTCGGCTGCCGCCGCCTACCTCGGCCTGAAGGTCGGACAGGTGTTTGAGGCCGCCATCCCCATCGCCATCATCGCCATCGGACTGACGGGACTGGCCCGTAAGAACGACGCCTTGTCGCAAAACGTCATCATCCAAAGCATCGGTGGATGCTCAGGCGGCGTGGTGGCAGGTGCCATCTTCACCCTGCCTGCGCTCTACATCCTGCAAGGCAAGGGCTACCAAATCGAAATCAACTTCTGGCAGGTGTTCATCGCCTCCTTGCTCGGCGGCATCCTGGGTATCCTGTTCCTCATCCCCTTCCGCAAGTACTTCGTCAAGGAGCAACACGGCAAGTTCCCCTTCCCCGAAGCCACAGCTACTACACAGGTGTTGGTCAGCGGACAGAAGAAAGGTAAGGACTCCTTGTTGCTAGTTGTCAGCGGCTTGATTGGCGGTTTGTACGACTTCATCGTCTCCACCTTCGGCTGGTGGTCGGAGACCCTCACCACCCGCATGATGGGTTGGGGCGCGGCCTTAGCCGACAAAGCCAAGCTGATGTTTAAAGTGAACACGGGTGCCGCCGTGCTTGGCTTGGGTTACATCATCGGCCTGAAATACGCTTTCATCATCTGCTGCGGCTCCATGCTGGTATGGTTCATCATCATCCCGGGCATGAACCTCATCTGGGGCGACCAAGTCATCGACCTGATGAACGCCGGCGTCACCGCCACCATCGGCTCGATGGCACCTGAAGACATCTTCAAGAACTATGCACGTCACATCGGCATCGGCGGCATCGCCATGGCGGGTGTGATAAGCATCATCAAGTCGTGGGGTGTGATCAAGTCGTCGGTTGGCCTCGCCGCCAATGAGTTCAAAGGCAAGAAAGCCTCGGTGGAAGCCGTCGACCGCACCCAACAAGATATCCCCATGAAGACCATCGTCATCGGCATCGTGGCCGTGCTCATCGTCACCTTCCTGTTCTTCTGGTTCGGTGTGGTGCACAACGTATGGCATGCCTTGATTGGCATCTTGGTCGTGGCCGTCATCGCCTTCCTGTTTACGACGGTGGCCGCCAACGCCATCGCCATCGTGGGCAGTAACCCCGTGAGCGGTATGACGCTAATGACCTTGATTTTGGCCTCCTTGGTGATGGTCGCCGCCGGACTGAGCGGTCCCAGCGGCATGACCGCCACCTTGATCATCGGCGGTGTGGTCTGCACTGCCTTGGCCGTAGCGGGCGCCTTCATCACCGACTTGAAAGTAGGTTACTGGATTGGCACGACACCCAAGAAGCAAGAGATTTGGAAGTTCGTCGGCGTGGCCGTGGCCGCTGCCACCGTCGCTGGCGTCATCATGATTCTGAACAAGGCCTACGGCTTCGTGGGTGACGGTGCCTTGGTCGCGCCGCAAGCCAACGCCATGAGTGCCGTCATCGAACCGATGATGTCAGGCGGCAGCGCCCCGTGGCTGCTCTACGGCATCGGCGCCGCAATCGCCTTGATCCTTAACTTCTGCAAGATCCCTGCCCTGCCCTTCGCCTTGGGTATGTTCATCCCCATCGACCTCAACGTGCCGCTGCTCATCGGTGGCGCCATCTCGTGGTTCGTGAGCACCCGTAGCAAGGACCAGAAACTCAACGACGCCCGCTACAACCGCGGCACCCTCATCGCCTCGGGCTTCATCGCTGGTGGTGCCTTGATGGGTGTGGTGAGTGCCATCCTCAAGTTCTGCAACGTCGATGCCGTTGCACGTACCGCCAACGGAGGCTTCTTCAACGAGACCCCGTGGGCCGGTCTCATCGCTTTGGTGATGTACATCATCATCATCGTCTACATGATTTGGGACTCGAAGCGAGCCAAAGTCGAAGAAGAATAACCGACATTGACTGTCAATTTTAGGCCAAAGCCGCTTCCAGAGATTTGGAGGCGGCTTTGCCTTTTTTGATGCCTTTGGGGCAATGCAATCCATATTTTCCGTAATTTTGTGGGCTTTTTATTATTGAAAATAATAACACACTAAAAATATGAAAAGATTTACAATGGTTTTGGCAATGGTTCTCATGGTAACCATGCCTTTGTTTGCCGAGCGTGTGACGCCAGAAACCGCCCGGAAAGTGGCCGCCACTTTCTTGAACAACAACGGAGCGAAGTCGGCACAGCTGACCGACCTCACGAAGGAAGCGGGATTCACGAACCTATACATCTTCAACGCCGAGCAAGGCTTTGTGGTGATGGCCGCGGATGACTGCGTAAAACCTATTTTGGGGTATTCGTTGACCGGGAGATTTGTCGCCGAAAACATGCCCACCAACGTCAGCGGCTGGCTGCAAGGCTATAACGATGAGATACAATATGTCATCGACAGCAAAATGAAGGCCACGGCGGAGACTGCCAAGTTGTGGAAAGAGTTGACTGAGGGAAACAGTAAGGTGGCTAAAGCAGCCGTCGTGGTTGCCCCGCTGATTCAGACCAAGTGGAGCCAGAACAAATACTACAACAGACTATGTCCTGCTGCTTCAGGAGGTCCCGACGGGCATGCCTATGTGGGTTGCGTTGCCACTGCCATGGCACAGATCATGAAATATTACGAATATCCTACAAAAGGAATAGGTTCCCATTCCTATACATGGAACAACCAAACACTAAGTGCCGACTTTGGAGCTACTACTTACGATTGGGCAAATATGTTAGCCACGTACGAATACTATTACGACGACAACGGTACCTCTCATTGGATTTATGGAGATCCTACCGAAGAACAAATTGCTGCCGTGGCAACATTGTCATACCATTGTGGCGTGGCGGTAGACATGTCTTATGGCGGTGGAAGCAGCGGTGCACCCGTAGCTTTTGTAGGCGATGCGTTGAAATCCTTTTTTAATTACAGCCCCTCAATATCATATAAGCAAAAGTCATTTAATTCAAACGTTTATTACACTGATGATGAGTGGATTACCATGGTTAAGGCGGAATTGGATGCACGCCGTCCATTGGAATATGGTGGCCAAGATCCCAATGGAAACAGTGGTCACGCTTTTGTTTGCGACGGCTATAACAACGACGACTATTTCCATTTCAACTGGGGCTGGGCTGGACATTATAACGGCTATTTCTCTATCGATAATCTGAATACTGGAGCCAATAGCGGAGAATCCGGTGCAGGCAATGGCGTTTACACTCGTGACCAAGAAGCCGTTTTTGGCATTCAACCTGTTCGTTGTACGGCCTCCGACCCCACCAGCCTCACTTATACCTTAACCGGTCTTCAAGGCCTCACACTTAATTGGACCGCCGCTGATGGCGCCGCCAGCTACAACATCTATCGTAACGGCAACTATGTCGGCAACTCCACCACCAACTCCTACTCCGAGACTGCTCCTTTCGGCGACAACGAGTATTATGTCCGCAGTGTGGATACCAACGGAAATCTTTCTTTGTCATCCAACTACGTCAATGTCTATATTGGATACCAAACGCCTATCGTTAACGATTTGGAAGCCTCTTTAACAGGAAACAACGTCCAACTCTCATGGACGGCGCCAGAATGGTGCTATCCCGAGACGGAATCTGCTGTTTTGAATTATGGACAAGAGAACCCTTATTATTCATGGACTTCTGTGTATTATGCCCATCGTCATTTAGCCGCTAATTTGGCTCAATATGCTGGCAAAGCCGTTTACAAGGTTTCCACTTACATCAAATACTCTGGCACATACTCGCTTTATATTTACACAAAGTCAAACCAAAGCAACAGGCCAGATCCAAATAGTTTGGCCTATAGTATTACTGGAGTCAATGTCACTCTTACCAATGGTTGGTTTGATTTCAACACAGAAGGGCCTATCATCCTGACCGGGACAGACGACCTTTGGGTGGTTATTAAACAAGAAAACACTGGTCAAACGTATGCTGTACCGAGTTTCGATTTGACAGAGCATAATATCAATGCATTTTATGCCGGCAGTTCACCAACCGCTTTATACGATTGCAATCCCGGTTATAATTGCGCTTGGTTGATCAACACCTATCTCACCGACGGCACATATACCTACAACCTATATCAAGATGGTACGAGCATCGCACAAAACCTTAGTCAGACCTCATATAACGCCACTCTGCACAACAACGCCGCTAATGTTTTCACTGTGAGAACCAACTACTCTGGCAGCGAGACCGAAGACTCCAACAAGGTGGGATTCACTAAGGGCATCGCATCTCTTGGCTCCTTGGAAATGTCCTCCAACGACAAAATGACCGTCACCGAAAACAGCACCCTCACCATCAGCGGCACGCTCAGCAACAGCAACCCCGAGCATCTCATCCTCGAAAACGGCGCACAGCTCATCAACGACAGCGAAGGCGTGAAAGCCACCGTGAAGAAGACCATACAGCCCTTCACCGAAGACACCAACGACGGCTGGAACCTCATCGCCTCACCCGTCATTGAGAGCCTCGATGCAGAAAATGACATCAACGGCCTCCTCAGAAACGACTACGACCTTTTCGCCTTTGACCAGTCGGGGGTCGACGACAACAACAATCCTAAGGAATGGCGCAATTATAGGGCCAACGATTTCGACTTTGACCATACAGCAGGCTATCTCTATGCCAACAGCGACGAGACCACCCTGTCGTTCGCAGGTACCTTAGCCGGCAGCGGCAGCACCGCCACCCTGACGCTCGATGCCAACGCCGACTTCAGCGGCTTCAACCTCATCGGCAACCCCTACCCTTGCAACGTGAACACCATCAAGCCGTTCTATGTATTGCAATATAACAGCGAAGAAGACAACACCTCGTTTGTGCTGGGCAGCAACCCCATCCCGCCTTGTGCGGCCGTTTTGGTGCAAGCACAATCTAACAACGAAACGGTCAACTTCAGCAAAGTGCCCGTTGCAGAGCCTTCGGCCATCGTCATGCAACTCAGCGAGCAAAAACTCAGGTCCAACACCACTCTTGACGAAGCGCGCATCAGCTTCGAGGAGCAGTGCCAACTGACCAAATACACCTGGGGCAAAGCCGCCTCGACCATCTACATCCCACAAAACGGACAAAACTTCGCCGTGGCCTACGCCAACGGCCAAGAAGAGATGCCCCTCAACTTCAAGGCTGTCAAGAACGGCACCTATACGCTCGGTTTCGAAGTTAAAGACCTTGAATTGGACTACCTCCACCTCATCGACAACATGACGGGGGCGGATGTCGACCTTTTGGCCACACCGAGTTACAGCTTTGAGGGGAAGACCGACGACTATGAATCCAGGTTTAAGCTGGTGTTTTCCAACTACGAGGACGCGAATGATAACAATGTTCATTTTGCATATTATGCCGACGGTGAAATCCGTCTGGTAGAGACGTGCCATGGCGCATCTCTACAGGTGGTGGATATGATGGGTCGGGTGGTCTTAGCAGGAGACGCGATGAATCGCGTCTCTACAAGTGGGATGACGGCTGGCGTGTATGTCCTCCGCCTCATCAACGGCAATGATGTGAAGACGCAGAAGATTGTGATCGAATAAAGGCCCTTCGACAGGCTCAGGGACCTAATTTTTCACTATCTTTGCGCCTCAATTTCTAGCATAGTGGCAAGCATTTCACAACAACTCTATAAAAATGATGCCCACATCGACGCGATAGTCAAGACTTTGCGCGATGGAGGGCATTTGCTTTGTTCGAACCTGGCGGCCTCGTCGAAGGCCTTCGTCGTGGAAGAGACCTTCCGACAGATAGGCGGTCAGCACCTCATCGTATGCGCCGACAAGGAAGACGCAGCCTATTTTTACAACGACCTCGAAAGCCTCCTCGGCGAGCGTGGCATGGACTACAGCAAGAAACAGGTGCTCTTCTACCCCACCTCTTACAAGCGCCCCTACGAGCCCGAGAAGCCCGACAACACCTATATCCTCTCGCGCACCGAGGTGCTACAACGCGTCTCCACCTCCGAGCGCAAGACCTTGATCGTCAGTTATCCAGAGGCACTAAGCGAGAAGGTCTTCACCCGCAAGCTGCTGGCCAAGAACACCTTTAAGCTCAAAGTCGGCGAGAAGGTCAACCTCGATTTCCTCACCGATTTGCTCTACGATTACGAGTTTGAGAACGTCGATTTCGTAGTGGAGCCGGGACAGTTTGCCATCCGTGGCGGCTTGGTCGACGTGTTCTCGTTTGCCAACGACTACCCCTATCGTATTGAGTTCTTCGGCGACGAGGTCGACAGCATCCGCAGTTTCAACATCGCCGACCAACTCTCCATTGAGCAACTGAAACAGATTGTGCTGCTTCCCAACATGCAAGAACGCGCCTTCATCGAAGACCGCGAGGCCATCCTGCAATACCTGCCCGACACCACCACCGTATGGCTCACCGACATGGCCTTCTTTGCCACACAGGTCGACAAGGAATACGACCGCGCCGTGGAAGCCTTCGAGAAGATGCAGGAGGAGGACGAGGAAGTGAAGGCTCTGAAACCCGGACAACTGTTCAGCAAGTCGGATGAGTTGTTGACAAGCCTTACAAAACACACAACGGTAGAGTTTGGCGTTTCCAGCAAGTTACAACTGACATCGCCCATAGATTCCAGCTCACCCACAAGCCCCAGCAGGAAATGCTTTGCATTCGACAAAGTCAATGACATGGGCGATGAAAACTGCAAACTGCAAACTGACAACTCCCAACTGACAACTATCAACTTCCACACCAAGCCTCAGCCGATATTCAGCAAGAACTTCAACCTGCTCATCGACGACATTGCAGCGCATAAGGAAGAAGGCTACCGCGTCATCGTGTTCTCCGAGAGCAGCAAACAACTCTCTCGTATCCAAGCGATTCTGAACGACATCAGCCACAACGACGAGAGCCATCGCGACTTCGAGACTGAGACCATCGCCATCCACGGCGGCTTCATCGACGAAGACCTGAAGGTGTGCTGCTACACCGACCATCAGATCTTCGAGCGTTACCACCGCTTCCATCTGCGCGACAACTTCTCGACCAAGCAGGCCATCACGTTGAAAGACCTCTATGAGCTGAAGCCCGGCGACTACGTCACCCACATCGACCACGGCATCGGGCGCTTCGATGGCCTCGAGACCATCGAGAACAACGGCAAGCCCCAAGAGGCCATCCGCCTGATTTACAACAACGGCGACCTGCTCTATGTGAGCATCCACTCGCTGCACCGCATCGCCAAATACAGCAGCAAGGACGGCACCGAACCCAACCTCAGCACCCTCGGCAGTGGCGCTTGGAATCGTCTGAAAAACAAGACCAAGAGCAAGGTCAAGGACATCGCCCGCGAGCTCATCAAGCTATACGCCGAACGCAAGCGCACGCCTGGCTTCAAGTTCTCGCCCGACAATTACCTACAAAACGAGTTGGAAGCCTCTTTCATCTACGAGGACACCCCCGACCAGTTGAAAGCCACCAACGACGTGAAACGCGACATGGAGAGCGAGAACCCCATGGACCGCCTCGTGTGTGGCGACGTCGGCTTCGGCAAGACCGAGGTGGCCATGCGCGCCGCCTTCAAAGCCTGCTGCGACTCGAAACAGGTGGCTGTGCTCGTGCCGACGACCGTGCTGGCGCTGCAGCACTACCACACCTTCACCGAGCGCTTCAACGGCTTTCCCGTCAACATAGAATATCTCAACCGCTTCAAGACGACCAAGCAACAGACCGAGATCCTGAAACGTCTCGAGAAAGGCGAAATCGACATCATCATCGGCACGCATCGCCTCACGGGAAAGGATGTGAAGTTCAAGGACTTGGGATTGCTCATCATCGATGAGGAACAGAAATTCGGCGTGGCCGTGAAAGAGAAGCTGAAAGAGATGAAGGCCAACGTCGACACGCTGACCTTGACCGCCACGCCTATCCCCAGAACCCTCCAGTTCTCCATGATGGGCGCCCGCGACCTCAGTGTCATCACTACGCCCCCGCCCAACCGCTATCCTGTGCAAACTGAGCTTCGTGGCTTCGACGGCGAGCTTATCCGCGACGCCATCCAGTTTGAACTCGCCCGCAACGGTCAAGTCTTCTTCATCCACAACCGCATCCAGAACATCATGGACGTGCACGACTTCATCTTGAAGTATGTGCCAGGCGTGCGCATCGCCGTAGCCCACGGCCAGATGGAAGGCTCGAAGCTTGAAGACATCATGCTCGGCTTCATCAACGGCGACTACGACGTGCTGCTCTGCACCACCATCGTTGAATCGGGTTTAGATATTCCAAACGCCAACACCATCATCATCAACGACGCGCACCGTTATGGCCTCAGCGACTTGCATCAGCTGCGTGGACGTGTAGGCCGTTCCAACAAGAAAGCCTTCTGCTACCTGTTGACGCCACCGTTGAACACCCTGACCCAAGAAGCCCAAAAGCGCCTCCGTGCCTTGGAGGAGTTCTCCGACCTCGGCGAGGGCATCAACATCGCAATGCGCGACTTGGACATCCGTGGTGCAGGCAACATCCTCGGCGCCGAACAGAGCGGCTTCATCAACGACATCGGCTTTGAGACCTACCATAAAATCCTCGACGAAGCCATCCTTGAACTGAAAGAGACTGAGTTTCAGGATATTTTTGACAAGGAAGAAGAGAAATCTTACGTCGCCGACTGCACCATCGAGACCGACATGGAGGTGCGTTTCCCCGCCGACTACATCAACTCGACGCAGGAGCGTGTGAGCCTCTACAGCGAACTCGACCGCACCAAGACCGAGGATGCCCTGATGAAGTTCACCGACCATCTCATCGACCGTTTCGGGCCTATTCCCAAGCAGGTCAACGACTTGCTGAACACGGTGCGCTTGCGTTGGATTGCCAAAGACCTTGGCTTCGAAAAGATCTTGTTGCGTCACCATAACATGACGGCCTATTTCGTCAGCAACCAAGCCTCGAAATACTACGAGACCCCTACCTACATGCAGATCATGCAATACATCATGAGCCACCCGAAGCGCACCGCACTCAAGGAGGCCAACGACAAGTTGCAGCTGACCGTGAAGGAGGTGGAAACGGTGACGCAGGCATTGGAGTTACTGCGTGAGATGCAGACCATCGAATAAAAAAAATCCGCCCCACACTGGAGCGGATTTTCATATGAAAGCATGTCTCGCTTTAGTTAGCAGGAACATGGCCCCATTCCTGTTTACCGATAGTCTCAACAGCGACAAAAGAATCGCCTTGGCTTTCCACGCGATTCAACATGACAACGTAATAGCTGTCGGCTCCAGTCACTTCAACATAAACGTTTTGAATTGATTTATAGAATGCATCCCAATCTGCCTGAGCCTCTGCCCTAGTCATCTCACGCGTACCTAAATTAATTTTTTCGTTAACTAATGGAACGAGTGCTGAAATGTGATCAAATGCGTCATTGGTTTTTTGTTTAGTCGTGTAGGAATACAGACCTTTGGCGTTGGGGTTATCTTTCTTGCAACCCGTGAACATCATGCCACCGATAAGCAAGGCGGCGAGTAAAAACATTACTTTTTTCATTTGTTTGAGATTTGATAGTTAAACATTAAGTTGATTTGTATTAAACAATGGCGCAAAAATACTAAATCTCCGCATTATAAAAGCATGTTTTTCTATAAGAAAGTCAAAACCTGCCTTTTTGTGCTGAAGCAAGAACGTAGGGAAGGCAACGCCTAACGCGACTCCCAGAAATCTGCACCGTCCACACCAATTTCCTTTGGGTCGAACACGGGATCTTTGCCTTCTTTCTTCTGACGTTCGTACGACCGCAAGGCCTTGAACGCCTTCCGGGACAGCAAAAGGATGGCGATAATGTTAATCCACGCCATCGCGCCCACGCCGATGTCACCTATGGTCCACACCAGACCGCTGCCCACCAACGAGCCAAGAAATACCGCAGAGATGGTGCCAATTCTCAGTATCCATATCACGATCTTCTCGCCTCGGTCGTCACCAAAATGCATGTCGGCACGCTCCAATTCGTCAAGCTTTTCTGGATGTTTCTTGAAGATGCGGCGGCGCCAACGATTGAATATGTACACGAGGTTGGTTTCGGCATAATAGTAATACGCCATGATGGTGGTAAACGCAAAGAAGAACAAGGCGATGGAGATAATCATGTCGCCAGTGCGTTGGCCCACCACCGTCCCAAGGGCACCTGTGGTGTAGAATACACCTGGCTCGCCAAGAGGTGCGTCGGGGTTCTGCTGCAGATAAGTGACCACAGCACCCGATGCGGTCTGCTCCACGGTGTCAACGATGTTGTAGGTACGGCAAGCCAGAATCATCATGGCTGTGGCGGTGCAGACGAGAAGGGTGTCAATATACACTGAGAACGCTTGGACAAGACCTTGTTTTACAGGATGACTCACTTTGGCAGCCGCAGCCACGATAGGTCCGGTGCCTTGGCCGGCTTCGTTGCTGTAGATGCCACGTTTGACGCCCCATGCTATGGTGCTGCCGAGGATGGCGCCTCCCACCTCGTTGATGCCCACGGCGCCGCGTAGCATCTGAAGGAACACATCGGGGACGATTCTGTAGTTGATGACCAGCACCACTATCGACAAGAGGATGTAAATCACCGCCATGACGGGGGCTACAATCTGAGCCACGTTAGCGATGCGCTTGACGCCGCCGATGATCACCAAGGCGATGAGCACGGCCACCACAACGCCTATCACCCAAGGGGCCACGCCGAAGGCACGTGAGCACGAGAGGGCGATGCCATTGCACTGCACAGGAGGCAGGAACACACCGCAAGCCAAGGCTGCCAACACGGCGAAAAACGCACCGAAAAATGGCGACCGGAGCCCGTTTTCAATGTAGTAGGCCGGGCCACCCCTGAACTGCCCGTTGTGGTCTTCCTTAAAGACTTGTGCCAGGGTGGCCTCCACAAAGGCGCTACCCGCCCCGAAAAACGCTATGATCCACATCCACACTATGGCACCAGGACCGCCAAAACCGATGGCCGTGGCCACGCCGACGATGTTGCCTGTGCCCACACGTCCCGACAGTGCCATAGAGAAGGCCTGAAACGAGGTGATGCCCGTCTTTTGGTTCTTGTCCGTCGAAAAGAGCAGCCGTGCCATCTCGCCAAAACGGCGCACCTGAACGAAACGCGTGCCGATGGTGAAATACAAGCCCGCCAGCAGGCATATCGCCACCAAAGCAGGGCTCCAGACCCAATTGTAAACGGTGTTTATGATTTGTTCCATAAAAGCATTCGTTTTGAAGGGTCAAAGATAGAGTTTTTTATCACAAAACCCACAAAACAGGTAAAAACTTACCTCGTCAAGCAAGCATCCAGATCCTTCACCAGGGCGTCCTTGTCTAAATGCTGTCCGATGAAGACGAGCTTCTGCATGCGGTCGCCGTAGGTGTCGTCCCAGTCGCGACGGAGGGTGGGCTCACGGTCCATAAAGGTCGCCAACTCGTCGGCGGGCATGGTGGCGAACCACTGACCGGCGTCACGCAGCTGCACCTGCTTGCCTGCCTGCTCGAAGATGTAGCAGTTGTCGTATTCGTTCTTGAAGTAGCAGATGCCCTTCACACGGATGACATTCTTCGGCATCTTGCGCGCCACAAACTCATCGAAACGCGCCATGTTGAACGGCTCACGACGGTAATACACAAAGGTGCCGATGCCGTATTCCTCCACCTCGCCGCCTTCGTGGTCGTGGTGATGGTGGTGGTGATGGCCATGCTCTTCTTCCTCATCGTCATCGTCATGGTCGTGATGATGGTGATGATGCTCGTGTTCGTCCTCGTCATGGTCGTCGTGGTGATGGTGCTCATGTTCATCATCTTCATCCTCTTCAACAACGGCACCTTCCACTTCCTTGATCCAAGTGGCAGAAGTGGCCACTTTGTCGAAGTCGAACATCTTAGTATTGAGGATTTTGTCGAAGTCGACGTCGCCGTAGTCGCAGGTGATGATCTCGGCGGTGGGCTGCAAGGCACGGATGATGCTCTTCACACGGCCCAGCTCCTCGGGCGTGACCTCAGAGGCCTTGTTGAGCAGGATGATGTTGCAGAACTCGATCTGCTGGATGACCAGGCTCTCCAAGTCGTCCTCAGCAAGGTTCTTCTTCATCAGGTCGTCGCCGCAGCTGAACTCGCTCTGCATGCGCAGGGCGTCGACGACGGTCACGATGCAATCCAGGATGGGCAGGCCGTCCTTGGTGAGTTGCCAGGCCATGTCGGGGAAAGCGCAGATGGTCTGTGCGATAGGCTCCGGCTCGCAGATGCCGCTGGCCTCGATGACGATGTAGTCGAAGCGCTGCATGACGATGATTTCGTGCAGCTGCTGGATGAGGTCCATCTTCAAGGTGCAGCAGATGCAGCCGTTCTGCAAGGCGACCAGGCTGTCATCTTTTTGTCCGACCACGCCGCCTTTCTCAATCAGGTCGGCGTCGATGTTCACTTCGCCTATGTCGTTGACAATCACGGCGAACTTGATGCCCTTACGGTTGTTTAATATCTTGTTGACCACAGTGGTCTTGCCGCTTCCGAGGTAACCAGTGAGCAGCAATACGGGAATATCTTTCTTCATTATTTTTGTATTTTTGCAACGGATTGCAAAAATACAAAAAATGAGCAAACAAGAAGACTATAAACTCCTCCTCGCGCAAGTCAAAGCGATGGTGAAGGACGAGAGCGACGCCGTCGCCAATATGGCCAATGTGGCCGCCTTGATCCAAGAGGCCTTCCATTTCTGGTGGACGGGCTTCTACCGCGTCATCGGCGAGCAGCTGGTGCTCGGTCCCTTCCAGGGTCCCGTAGCCTGCACCCGCATCGGCTTCGGCAAGGGCGTGTGCGGCACCTCGTGGAAAGACAAGAAAACCATCGTGGTTGAGGATGTCGAACAGTTCCCAGGTCACATCGCATGCAGCAGCGAGTCGAAGAGCGAAATCGTGGTGCCTTTATTTAAAGGTGAAGACGTCATCGGCGTGCTGGACATCGACAGCGAGAAACTGGCCACGTTTGATGCCATCGACAAGGAGTGGCTGGAAAAAATTGCTGAAGTTGTCTCAGCTGTCTTATAATCTCAGATAATCCGCACGGATCACGCCATCGAGGAACTCCGACGGCACTATCATCTTGATGGCTTTGACGACGATGTTCATCATGCTGTTGGGACGTGTCGAAATCTATCCCATGCTCATCGCATTACGATGTGTTTTCCGTCGATGAGACTTGCGCAATTCAACTTTTTTGCCGTTTTTTGCATTCCTAAACTCAGCCCGATATGAAAAACTTCTTCCGTAAAGTCCTGATATACCTGCGTTCCATCATCTATTTCTTTGACGAAATCGACTATGAGAACGCCAGCACCTCCATCCGAAAGAACATCACCTTCAAGGGCACCAACGTGTTCATCTTAGCCTGCGCCATCATCATCGCCTCGGTGGGCTTGAACGTCAACTCCATCCCCGTCATCATCGGCGCCATGTTGGTCTCGCCCGTGATGGGGCCCATCTTAGGCTTCGGCTTGGGTCTCGGCACCGAGGACGCCCATCTTCTGAAAGACTCGCTGAAGAACTTCGGCGTGATGGTGGGCATCAGCATCATCGCCTCGTCGTTGTTTTTCCTGCTCAGCCCATTGAGTCTCGCCAACCCCTCGGAGTTGTTGGCGCGTACCAACCCCACCGTTTATGACGTGCTCATCGCTCTCTTTGGCGGCTTGGCGGGTATTATCGAGATCTCACGCAAGGACAAAGGCACCGTCATCTCCGGCGTCGCTATCGCCACGGCATTGATGCCGCCCCTGTGCACCGTCGGCTACGGCATTTCCATCTGGAACTGGAACTATGTGTTGGGGGCGCTTTACCTGTTCACCATCAACAGCATCTTCATCGCCTTGGCCACTTTCCTTGCCGTGAAGTATTTCAGGTTTCCCACCGTGCAATCCGACGAGCGAAGGATACGCCTTCCCAGAAGCGCGTTCTACATCATCCTACTCGTCGTCATTGTACCGAGCATCATCTCGGCCATCAGCGTCGTCAAAGAGAACAACTTCAAGATCCACGCCGAGAGGGTGGTGACTGAAAACAAGAACCTAGGCAAGTGCTTCATCTACGACCACAAGGCCACCTATTCGCGCAAAGACCCTAAGCTTGAGTTATTTCTCGCAGGCGAGACATTGACCAACGAAGCCAAGGAAAAGCTTTACAAGAGCGCCGAGGAATACGGCATCACACGCAGCCAAATCGTCTTCCACGAAGACGCCACCTCGATAAGGCAAGAGTTTTCGGAGAAGGAAATCGTAAAGGGCATCTATGAGCAGACCGACAAGCAAATCAAGGTTTTGAACGACAGCATCGCCAATCTGACAGCCACGCTCTCCGACTATCAGTCGAAGGAGATACCCGTTGAGGCCATCTCGAAAGAGTTGTTCGCCCAATACCCCGACATCACCGAAGTAAGCTTGAGCCGAGGGGCATCAGTGCATGCCGACGCCAACACTGCCAACGAGCAAATCATCGCTTTCATCACCACCAGCAAGCCCATGGATGCCGACCTTCACGACCGCATCGAACGCTGGCTGAAGGTAAGGCTCAACAACGAGAACACCGTGGTGGTCAACCAGGTGGAGGAATAATGAAAAAAGCCGCTAATCAGCGGCTTTTTTTGATTTCGTGGAGATTACCGGACTCGAACCGGCCACCTTCAGATTGCGAACCTGACGCTCTACCAGATGAGCTAAATCCCCTGCTTCGAAAGGTTCAGTGACCTAAGCGGCTGCAAAAGTACAATATTTTTCCCAATTTGAACAAACTACGGGAAATAAATGTATTTTTGCCCACCAATTAGAAAATACGTTATTTAAAACATACTGCTATGTCTATTGAAGACTACATCATTTTTAGAGTGAACGCACTACTTCATGCCCACGACGCCAAAATCGTGATGCGCCTCGAAGGCGGCATGAGCAACTACACCTACGTTGTTGAAAGCCAAGGCAAGAAATACACCTACCGCGTGCCTGGCAAATTCGCCGAGAAGTTCGTCGACCGCGAAGAGGAATGGGCCAACATCCAAGAGGTCAACCGCCTGGGATTGAACAATATCACGGAATATGTGGAAATCCGCTCGGGCGAGAAACTGGCCGAGTACGTGGAAGGCACCATCATGAGCACCACCGACGTGGTCTCCTACAACGAGATGTCGGTGAAAGCGCTGAAGAAGATCCATAACTCCGACATGAAGTTCAAGGACTACAACGCCTTTGGCCGCCTCGATGCCGACCAAAACTACTGCCTTGAGACGGGTTATGTGTTCCCGCAGGAATACCTCGACCTCCGCAAGAAGCTCGATGCCATCCGCTCCACGCAAGTCAACACGCCCAAGGTGCCCTGCCACTGCGACTACCAGCCCACCAACCTCGTCATCAGCGGCGACAAGCTCTATGTGCTCGACTGGGAGTTTGCCGGCATGAACGACCCGTTCTACGACATCGCTTGCTACGGCAATGTAGGCTTCGACAAGGCCTTGTCGTTACTGGAAGCTTATGTGGGTCGCAAGCCCAACAAGGAAGAGCTGCAGCGCCTCTATTTCCACCGCGCGTTCCAATGCCTGCAATGGTTCAACGTGGCTATCTTCAAGGACCGCGTCGGCCTCAGCAAGGACCTGAACATGGACTTTAACGCTGTCGCGTTTATGTTCCTTGGAATGGCGAAGGACCTTTTGGAGAATTACGATAATCTTTAGCAGATTTTAGAAGGCATGTCATCCCTACGCTGGCATGTGGGCAAGCATGGGATCTATGACTTCTAAAACCGTAAAAAGGAAAATCCTGTCCCTCATAGATTCCCGCAGCGCACAAACCACTGCTGGAATGACATGAGAGACAGGATTTTTCAATACAGGAAGTCCGAAGCGGAAAACGAACCGTACTCCCCATCCAGACCTAACTCGGCCTTGGCTTCGTCGGAGAGCATGTCGATACTCCAGACGGGGTCAAAAGTGAGTTCCACGTCGACGTTTTTCACGCCCATGATGGCCTGCACGCGGTTGCGCACCTCGGCGGGCAGGGTCTCGGCTACGGGACAGTTGGGTGCCGTCACGGTCATCACGATCTTCACGTTGCCTTCATCATCGACGTCGACGCCGTAAATCAGGTGTAGCGTCCAGATGTCGACAGGGATTTCGGGGTCGTAGATGGTCTTCAAGACCGAGATGACGGTCTCTTTCAAAGTGTTTTCCTGTGTCATGCCTGTTCCTCCTTCAGTTTATATGCCTCTGCATAGAGCAGCATCTGTTTCAACATGGCCAGCAGGCCGTTGGAGCGGGTGGGCGACAAATGCTCTTTCAGCCCGATCTCGTCCAAAAACGAGAGGTCGGCGGCGAGGATGTCGTCGGGCGTCTGTCCCGAGAACACCTTTATTAATAGGTTGACGATGCCCTTGGTGATGACGGCGTCGCTGTCGGCGCTATAGTACACCTTGCCGTCTTTCAGTTCGGCGTTGAGCCACACGCGCGACTGGCAGCCGTTGATGAGGTGGGCTTCGTCACGGTATTTGTCGTCGATGATGGGGCATTCCTTGCCCATCTCTATCAGCATGGCGTAGCGGTCCATCCAGTCGTCGAACATGGAGAAGTCTTCCACGATGCTGTCTTGTATCTCCTTGATGGTCATATGATGCAGTTTTAGGTTGCAAAAATACAAAAAGAAAGGCAACCCCGAAGGATTGCCTTTCGTTTTATTGTTGGTTTTGTAGAGACGCAAGTTTGCGTCTCTACAAATTACCAATCAATCAATGCATGACAGTGACGCGCTTCACGGTCACACCGCCGTCGGTGTAGATGCGGACCATGTACATGCCGTTCGTGAACTGAGCCATGTTCAGGATGTACTCATCTTGATCAAGCTCGGTGTCGAACACCACTTGGCCGAGGACGCTCACCACAGTGATGCGGTTCATATCCTTGGCTTGGATGGTCACATTGCCCTTCGTCGGGTTCGGGAAGAGGTTCACATTGTCGTTGTCCTCGCCAACGCCAGTCACGCCAACCATCACGAAGTTCTCTTCGGGGTTGATGCCGCTGACAGCAGGCTCAGATTCGCAACCGCTAGCATAGACAGCAGTCACCTGGTAGTAGTAGGTACCAGCGCCAGGAGCGTCGAAGTACTCGTACACGTCAGCACCAACAGTGGCGATGAGGTCGTAGTTGATGCCGTCGGTCGAACGATAGATGTTGTAACCAACGATTTCGTCGCGAGTGCTCTTAGCAGCGATGCTCAGCTCAACGTCGTCGATGTCGAGGTAGAACATATCCGAGCAGTTGAAGTGACGCAGGGCGATGTAGATCTCCTGACCGGCGTAGTCGCTCAGGTCAACGGAGAACTGATGCCATGTGCCTTGGTCGCGACCGTCGCGGACACCCTTAGCGGCGCCCTTACCGGCCATCGTCCA
>CACYHX010000033.1 GCA_902774365.1 uncultured Bacteroidia bacterium
CTGGTAGGTCATCATCACCATGGTGGGCATCTCCAGATAAGGACCGCCAACGGCTTCTTTCCGTGCCTGCTCATCTTGATAAGTCCAGTTGAAGATTTGGCTTTCCATAAACTCGCCTGTGGCCAATGCTCGGAACGGCGTACCGCTGAGGTAAAGGTAATGGTTGCCAGTGATGGGCACATCCTCGTCGTCCCAAGCGCGACCGCTTTCCACATCAATGCCGCTTTCTTTCATCACTTCGTCCTCCTCCGTCTGTCGCTTTTTGGCATCAGCATCCCCGAGGTCGAGAAGGCTCTTGGCGTTGTCGTTCCAAGCACCAAAGTGGTATTCGTCCAGCACAATCAAATCCCAATTGACACAATGCACCCACTCGTTTTTGGGCTTGATGTTACCGTAACGGTCTCTGCCGAGATAGTCTTGAAACGAACCAAACACCACCAATGGTTTGGGCGAGGACAATGACGGAAAATCTTCGTCCATGCGACTGCTGTAGTATCGCCAACCTTCGAAATCGCGGTGACGTAGCAGGTCGTCGCGCCACGAGTCTTCCACGGCGGGTTTGAAGGTGAGCACCAATACACGTTTGGCACCCATCCGTTTGGCAAGTTGATAGGTGGCGAAAGTCTTGCCGAAACGCATCTTGGCATTCCAAAGGTAATGGCTGGGACGGTTAGGTTCCTCTATGTCCATCTTGGCGAAGTAGTCGGCGGTTTGTTTTACTGCCTGTGCTTGTTCGTCGCGCATTGTGTAGTCAAGGTCACGATCCGTCTTCACCTGTGTGTCGCGGTGGCGCACGGCCACATAGGCTGCCTGTGCTTCGCGTAGCGAGCAACGGCACCATTCGCCAATGAGTTCCTTGCCCATGCGGCGCAGGCACTCGTGCAGGTCGTGGTCGCTGAAACTCTCGCCGCTACCGTCGGCATAGAAAGCATTGTCGTGCCACAGCAGGTGGTAGGTTTTATAGGGTTCAGTGATGGGGTGTTGTTCGTCGATACGTTCGTTCACATCATGACGGCCTGTCTGTCCTATCTTTATCCAACCAGGGAAAGCAACATCGTCGTACATGTAGATTTGTGGCACCACGCGCCGCCCGTTGGGAAGTATCTGGTCTATCGTCTGCATAATCAAAGTCTTTTGTCATCATTCCATTGGGCGAATCATGCTCTCAATAAATGATATCTCGTCTTCGTCCAAATTGTATTTCTTGTACAGCATCTCGTCTGTCCAGGGGTGAGAGAAGTCTTGGAGGGGAACGAATCTGAAAACATCTTTGTTTATCATTATTGACGTCATTGCTTGTAGCATCATGAATCTACAAAAATTGGTTTTTAAATATGAAACCAAATTGTCGGCTTCTTTTTTGTTGCTAAATTTGCCAATGCAGATGTAGGTTTCTGCACATATTTCGCCAGCATTCATTACTTTCATAGTGCTTGGAATAATCTGATACTTTCCATCAGACATCGGCTTATTTCCCCCAGACATAGCACGAGTAAGAATTACATTAAATTTGTCGATGGCATCAATGTTTTTCAACACATCCGAACGTTTAACATAGCCAACTCCTTCACTATTTATTAATGCAATACTGTCAAGGGAAGGTTTACTTTCTCCTCGAATAAATGTCCTAAATCCGAAAGGGTTAGATGGAAGAACTATTGAACTCAATGATGTAAATAGTCCAAGTTTGTGAATTATGTTTATTGCTTCATTGGAACGAACGAATACTGGGTATTCATTGAGACAACGTTGTGTTTCAGACTTTATTTCTTTTGCAATATTGACCACAGTGCATTTGCCATGATATTCCCGATTCCATAGAAAATAACTAACTCCACCGCCGATAATTACTGCTGGAAAACAATCTTGGGAATCTGCATAATCTACAATCTTTTCTATTCTGTTGTCATTAAGCATTTCTTCACGATATGCATCTAATCCTCTTCCTCCAGCAAACCAACGAGAGGGTGTAATCATTATTAGAAAACGTGGTTTCAGTTTTTTTGCCTGTTGAACAAAATGTTGATAGATTGGCATCGCACTCGCACTGTTGCCACCATCACTCATTTGGTATGGCGGGTTGCCTATGATTACGTCAAATTGCATATCTTTCTTGAGTATTTCTTTGATTGGTTTATGGATAAAAGGATAAGCGTAGGACTCGATGGTTTCCACACGGTCATATTGGGCACGGTTGGCACCACAATGCTTACATTTGCCGTTCTCCCACGTGTGTTGGCATCGCATGTAGCGCAAATTGCCTTGCGCATCATCGAAACAGGTGGCAACACTATACTCACCATTGGCTTGTTTGGTGCAATAGAGTGTGCGACGGCTCATCTCAGCAGTGAGGTCGGTGCAGGCGATGCCGAAGACCTGTTTGGTCATAATATGATCGATGCGCTGTTGCAAGTCGGGAATCTGCTCTTCCAGCCCTGCCAACAGCCGTTTGGCAATCTCGCGCAGGAAGACACCGCTTTTGCTGCAAGGGTCAAGAAAGCGCGTCTTGCTGGAACGGAACAACTCCTTTGGCAACAGGTCAAGCATTCGGTTAGCCAACTCGGGCGAGGTGAAGACCTCATCGCTGCTCAGATTGGCCAAGCAATTGAGGATGTCGGGGCTATACGTGTTCTTCATATCGGTAAAGTTGGGTGTAATGCAATGGTGGATAAGTTCGCACAGGTTCGTCGAAACTTTGCACTTCGCCTTGTTCGTCGAAGAGGCTGTACTGGTGGTTTTTTGTGACAAGGAAATCAAATTGGAAGTCGCGCCGCGAGAACTGCATATTGCCCGCGATAGGTGTCCACTCGCAGAAAGTAATGGGCTTGTCCTCGGCAGTGCGATAGGTCAGCGCATCGCCGCAGACGATATTCTTGTGCAACATATATCGGAGGCTTTCTTCATAACCGCTTGTACAACCCTTTTTGCCAATTTGGTCAATCACTTCGGTAAACAACCGTTCACGACAAGACTCGGCATTGTCGGGCAGGATGTCAATGCCATAGCAGGAGCCTACGGCGATAAGGCTCTTGAACTCCCATTCCGTTGGGGTTTTGATGTCTTGCAAAAGGGAGAGTTTGCGACGCAGAATCTCGATAAGGAAATTCCCGTCGCCGCAGGCAGGCTCGAGGAAGCGACTGTCGAGCCGAAACGACTCGTCGCGCACCAAGTCGAGCATGGCGTTCACCTCGCGTGGATTGGTGAACACTTCGCCATGGTCAGCCACCCTTTGGCGGCTTTTGATTTGTTTTGTGTTTTCGTTTTGTACGGGCATAAGAAAATCGTGGAACTTTGCTTATGCTCACTTGGGTGTTCCACGACCCGTACAATCAATAAGTAAAGCCCACGATTACTCGTAGGCGTTTACCGCTATACTCGATTGTACTTGTTTGTGGAACTTAAAGTGAGCAAGTGAGAGCGAAAACGCTTTTATAATATGTTAGTTATGTTCTATTTTGTTTGTTCGATATGTTGGGTGTTTTTGTTGATTTATGGGTGCAAAGATAGGAAATTGTTAGAAACAACTATATGTTTTGAAGTTAGTTGCGGAATTTTACACGGTTATTGTATTAAAGCTCCAAAATAATCAACCAAATTCTTGAACGTATGAATTAACTGGACATACAAGAAAGACTTCAAACTCCATTGTTTTCACATCAATCAAACAAAAACAGTTTTTCCATAAATCATCCTCCCCGTATTAATATCATCTTTGAAAGAAAAAAGGAATGTTTATGCTTAACAATAATCAATGTCGTTTGGGCGAAACCGTACTATTTCTTAGCATAGTCATCTACTCACCATGTAGGCTTGACGTTGCATTGCCTCCTCTTTACCTTTTTAGAATAAATTCCAACCCTATCTTTCAATAATTGTATATTGTAACATATGGATTAACATTTTTCATCTTCCACACATCGTCTTCTCGCAAAAAACATATACCAGGAATATCTGCTACATCAGAAAATGGCAGCCCTTCTGAATCCCTTACGCTACTTTTATACTTCATATCAACCGAGCACAGATATGTGTTTCCTCGCATTTTTTTACACAACAGCATGGTAGGTATCTCGTTGTTGATTTGTTCCCCAAAATGGAAATTCTGAATAGATTTAATCTCTCGTGCAGTTTGTGAAGTCCTTATCTTAAATAATTCTAACCAAGCCTTTGTCAATTCAGAACATTTGCCGTCAGCAATGAGAGCATCCGCATTATTGCGCAAATAAACAGCAACAGATGCATTTGTAGTAGCGTTATCAGGTTCGTCCAAAAGCATAGATAATTCTGAAGATACTTTTCTAGAATTGATACCGCAAAGATATATTTTTGCGGTCCATTTGGAAGGTAGACCATACGTAGCAATAATGCTCATTTCTTCATAACATTCTTTACATTGGTCATACTCTTCATCGTTAAACCTACTAACCAAAGCATTCATTAACCAAGATACCGTATTGCCATAATATTCTTCCGCTAAAACAATTTCTTTGTTCCCCAATGGCTCGCCTGTTATCCACGCTTCGCGAATATTATCAAGCTCATCCATTTTCGGCGCATTTATTCTTTTCGATGGTATGTCTTGAACTATCTTGTCAAACTGGTAGAAGAAAAATAATTTATCATCCAATGCCCGAGCTGATTCTAGATATTCCTTCGCAATTCTAATCAGTTCGGGAGCTTTTTCATCTAGATATAATGCTGCTTTCAAAGGGATTCCAGATGAAGCAAACCCTTGTGGCATCAAATTACCTTTAATTATCTTTCTGACAGCGTAAACTCTAGCTTTGAGAATACTAATATGTTTCGCCCTTAATGTTTCATCTTGTTCTTGTATTACAGCTAATGAGTTTTTAAAATGATTGTCAACCCACTTTGCATCGTCATTTTCATCATCTCTGTAGGCAACATCAAGAGTCAGCAAAGAATCGTCAATCAACTCAAAAAACTCTTCCCATGAAATGTCATTCTCTTTTTGTGGTAGTTGGTCAAGTTGATTCTCTGTTACAAGTTCAAGCAGATGACTAAAGTCCATACCCAAATCTTCATGTAAAGCGCACAATTTCTTAAGATATATGTAGACTCCACTTATAGCATTTTCCGTAGCTATTTTGTCCAAATAGATTCCTGCTTGTTTTCTGTTTTTCTTTTCATTCGTAGTACAATCACAAACAAAGAGTATCTTTCCTTCTGTATCAATATAAGAACGACCAGCCCTGCCTGCCATATTCCAAAAATCGTTTGTACTTAAAAAAACGCCCCTCCCTAATACGACATTCATTACAATCACAGTCGATACGCCTAAATTTACGCCTTGAGCCAAAGTGTTAGTAGCATAAATGAAGCGTGCTTTGCCTTTTCTCAAAAGTCGTTCCATATATCTTCTCACATCTGCTTTTAGACTAGCGCTATGACATAAGATGCCTTTCTTTGCCCATTCAATATACTCCTGGTCTTCTTTTGATTCCAGGCATACTAAATTAAATTTCTTCCAGTCTAAATCATTAATTCCCCAATCAACGTCAGATTCTTCCTTAATTAAATTGTACATTGTTCTGGCATTAGACATCACCCAGTTCTTTCTAGGCACATAAATCATAACCGAACCCAGTTCTGATAACTTGATAGCCGTTTCAGCCACCAACTGTTTTTTGTCACCTTCAGATCTCACAAATCCACTATTGAAGCAATTTATATCCCCTTTCCATTCTATATCTATCTTGTTGCCATGATAGAACATCAAACCCATACGTTGAGATGAAGGTCGCCAAGTGTCCTGAACTACATTTTCCACCTTTCCAGATAACCATTGTGACATATCACTTGCATTAGGTAATATGGCCGATAACAGCAAGAATTTTCCTCCATTAACAGTTACAATACGTCGTAATTCCTCTGTGAACATCTCATTTGCAATTTCTCTAGGGTGTGCACCTATCAGATGTCCTTCGTCCATCACTACTAATTTGATGCTTCGCATCTCATCTGATTTTACTCTAAATATAGCTTTGGCCTTTTCCGGAGTGGCTATTATCACACGAGCATTCTCCATTTCACTTTTGTCTAAAGCCGTTATCTGAGCACCACCATACAAATGTGTTACATAAAAGCCAATCGGATTAAAAGTACTGGAAAGCGTTTCTTCAACCTCGTATGCCAATGAACGGAATGGTGCTAAATACAATACCTTCGATGTTGCGTCACAAAGTAATGACTGTAATATTGCAATCTCAGCTATTCTTGTTTTGCCGCTGCTGGTTGGCATACTCACGACAGAACTTTCATCACCAAGTACCTTTTTTAAAGATTTCCTCTGGCTAACAAAGAGTTCTGTTATCGGTGTTTTTTTGAAAGTTTGAGAATAAATATACTGCTTTAGTTTTTCTTTGGCATTAGTATCCCAGCCTTGCCACTGAATATCAAACCAATCAACACTATTTTCCTCGCCATTTTTTTCAATAGAAAACAAAGTATGATTATTTAGATTACTCCATAATGAACTTTCATTAAAACCATCAAATACAATACTCAACAATCTATAAAGCCACCATATTTCAGCTAGTCCTTCAAGAAGAGCAAGTTCTGTCGCGTCGTTTAATGTTTCTATTGCTTCATCCAAAAATTGCTGTTCACCATAGTAAAAATAATTCAAGACCACCGAAAATGCTCTTGCCATTAAAATGTCAAAAGGTGTAATTTCATCTCCTTCATGCTCATCAATCAGCACTTTTTTTATCTCACCTTCCAATAATAAGAATTGCCTGCTCAAAAAAGTATAAATCATTTGATTTATATAGCCATCAAACCTTCCTTTTGATATTGTAACAAAAGCCTTTGAGTACTGGTTTGCACAATAATATGCCAATCCGCATATTAAAAGACTGAACTCGCGTTCAGGAACTTCAGTCTGACTGTTTGCAAAGTTATATTCCAACAATTGGGCTCCTTTATTAAAATAGTTTATCGCAGAGTCCGCTTTCTTATGTTTATAGTATGTACAAGCTACTTCTAAACACATATAGGCTATATTTTCTGTTCTAAATGTCAGCCTGGGGTCAAACTGAGGGAAATTTGCTTCATCCTCATGTACTCCATAAAGAATATACCTTGCATTAGCTTGGGCCTGTAAAGACCTATAGATGGAATAATTCTCCAGTTTGGATGCAACTTTTTCTATTTGCTGTAATGTTGGCATATTTACAATGTCTTTATAATTCTATCGGCCTTTTTAAAGGCTTCTTCCACAATCTGAAAAGGATTATCAATACCAAGTGAAATCATAACCAGTCGGGGATTAGTCGTATTCAAATATTTCTCTACTTGTTTTGTCGTGTCTTCACCTGCGTGTATGTTTGATTTGGTGCTAATAAGAAACCCTACATTTGTCACAGGCACAGAACCATCTTCCACTTTCTGATGTAGCTCAGAAATACTATCTGCCAGTTCATAATTTCCTCTATCATCAAGAACATTAGCAACAAACTCCATTGACACGGGCAACCTTTTTAGTCCTTGAAGGTTGTTAATAATATCGTTAACAACAGCTTTGCTAGGTTTGCTTCTAAACTTGCATTCACCATAAATTACTTCTGAGAACAAATCGTCAGTTTTAAATAAAAGTACGTCATCTCCTTTCATCGATTGGTCGCTATTCGTATTATACTGCATTTTATGAATTATTGGGTCAAAACCTTTGCTTTCTTTCAAGTACTCAATCAATAGTATTTCACCCAAGTTTCCCTTTTTTGTGTTTTCGGATTTTGGTAATAACTTCATGTTGTCAATAAAGTGTTCCAGTCCATGCTTATCAAGTATAGCTTTTTTGCGTTCAATAATCTTGCTTTTTTGGATGTGAACGTGATAGTCAACAATCCATTTAGCCAATTTGTCTATGGCCAAATTTCGCATACTTACCACTTCCTCTATCTTGCGATGCTTTTTATTTCCTGATACAGGTAAATCCGTGGCATTTAACCAAACACCATACAAATGAGGTGCAATGGGATGAGGCCCAATTAGCTTTTCTTGCTCTGTCTGTGTCATACGTCTTCTTTACTATTACACCTACTTTTTACATTTCAACTATGCATTAAAAAAAGTTGTCGGCCACCTGCTTCCCACGACGGCTGGCCACAATAAAATGCAGCCACTCCTTGTCGTATGCCGTGAAGACCTTGCAGCGGGCTTCAGCCAATATGGCATCACGGTTTAAACGGTATCTGTTTATGATTGGCGGTGCTTTCCTGCGGTCGGCCACCTGTGTAGCCCAGTCAACGGCTTGTTTGCGAAGGTCAGTGACATAAAAGCCCTGGCCGAAGTCCAAGTTGCGACGGCCGAATTTACAGATGGGAAACTCCACCTTTTCCGTTCCACCATGATAGACGATAATTTCACTCATTTCCTGCCCTCCCAATTGTTCATACATTCCACCAACACCTCCGCAAGGTTCTCTCGGCTCTCACTATGAAGGGTTTCGTAGTGCGGAAGTATAAACCGCTCTATCAGCCCCACGCGCTTCATCCGCTCGTACACCTCTTTATAGGAAGTGTTCAGCAGTCGGGCTGTGGTCTCGATGCAAGTGGCCACAAAAGTCATCATCACTTGGGTCTTCGGTATTTCTACAACATTCTTCATAATGCAACCTTCAAGAAGGATTATTTATCACCGCAAAAATACAAATCTTTCCCTATTTGGCAAAATGATTTACTCCTCTATTTCCGTCAGCCGCCTTCATTCGAGTAAGGGTACAAATTGTACCCCACCTGGATTGGGGTAATCAATGACAATCGTATTATCCCATCACCCTCCCAATAAACCGCACAAACCCTTCAATATTCCCTTCCATTAGTTTATTTTGTCTTGCTGTTATTAGTATATTTTGCTTCGCTGTTGTTAGTTTATTTTGTCTTACTACTATTAGTTTTTGATGCAAAAGATACATAACTCTTTCTATTTCAACAACATATTTACAGCAAAAAGTAACGAAAACACTACGCTTTTTGCTGCAGAGTTTTATTAAATGCGGTAGTTTTTATTAGTTTATTTTGCTTCGCTGTTGTTAGTTTATTTTGCTTTGTTGTTATTAGTTTATTTTGCTTTGTTGTTATTAGTTTATTTTGCAAGCAGCTTCCCTCTGAGGTGCTTCAAAGCCGCGGGAAGTTCCTCTGGCTCCATCATCCGAAGGGTGGCGTTGATTTCTTCGAGCAATTCGGGATAATGCATACTCTGCGCGTAGGCCAACTTGATGGCTAAGCTCTTCACGCCGATGGGTTCATCGGAAAGAATGGAGTTGAAGCAGAAATCGAGGAAATCGGTGCGGATGTGGTCGGGGTCGAAGGAGGTCCGTTCCAAGAGGTTCATGATCAGGCGGCGTTTGGTGGTGCTTGCCGTGCGCATGGCCTCGTCGATGAGGATGTTTTGGCGCTCGGCCAACCAAGCATCGGCGGTCTTGGGCAAATGGGTCAGCACCCAGGCGGCGTTGTCGGAGATGCGTTTGTCAGGGTCGAAAAGCAACTGAAACAGCTCCTCTTTGAAGTCGGCTCCAGCCAAGGCTCTGACGTCGTTGCCGCTGAGCCTACCCGATAATAACGCCTTCAGTTCCGACATAATGGGTTATTCCACAACAAATTTCACTGTTTCACGGAAGTTTTCTCCCTTAACCTGCAAGAAATAAATCCCCTTTTCCCATCCGGCAACGGAAATGGTTCCGCTTGAGGAACCTGAAGATACTTCTTGTCCCATCAAATTGAAAATGGAATACGCTACCTTTTCGCAAGGAAGGTTTTTCATAAAGAGAACATCGGAAACAGGATTGGGATAAACCTCAAGCGGTTGTTGGGCGGTGGATTCGTGAACGGCCAAAGGCCCCATGGAGGGGATAATGTTCAAGATAATGCCTTCCACCTTGGTCATGCCGTAATAGAAATTCGGGTCGGGGATGTCGTACCAGTTGTCCAGAGTGCCACCGTAGCCGAAATTGATATGGAATTTGCCATCCGACTCGCGATAGCCATCGACCACGACATTGTGTCCTACCGTTCCAGCAGGATTTTCAACAGCCAAATGGGCAGGATAACCGGCTTGCAGATTGGAAATCAAGGTGGCATACATGGTGGAATCGGGCTCGCGAAACAGCACGCAATCCGTGAAGCCGAAGCGCTGGTAGGCATCAAAGGCTTGGTCCACATAGAAGGTGCCTGAGCCTTCCGAGGTATAGACCTGCGTGCAGGCCGTGCCACAAGCAAAGACCAAGGCGGCGGCAAGCTCGTCAGGCAGTACCTCGCCGCGCTGGAAAGTGGCGTCGATGGAATCCAACATTTCGTTCAATTGCGGGAAGGACGGAAATTTCAAGCTCGCCCAATCGTCGTCGATGACATAATTGCGCCCCGCGTAGGAATGGTTATAGTCGTCATCATCGGTAAAGCGGGTGTCTTCTGTTGTTCGCAAATAGTTAATGATTTGTCCCATGGCAACGGCAGGGCAGCCTGCAACGCTGTAGGCATTGCCATTCACTGGGTCTCTGGGACAAAGCTGGTTGTAGGGATAATCTTGTGTCCAGTGTGAACCAAGAAAGCCATCCGCGCGAAGCGTCGGAGTGGTCGCGTGTGGTTTTTCAACGGTTTTCAGAAGAGGAGTTTGCGCCCAGCTGTTTAAAGCGCAAAGCGCAATTAGTAATAAGGAAAGAACTTTTGACATATTATGACTTTTTTTCAATTTCTATTAGTTCGTTGGCTGTAAGCTATCAGCCGTCAGCTATTAGCTTGGTAGCACTATAGCTGACTGCTGACAGCCAAACAGCTATTTTCTCGTATCTACAAACTCATTTTGCTGAAAATTTGATTTACACCGCAAAACTACAACTTTTTCATTATCAATGGTGATTTGATTTATAATGTCCACGTAATTGTCCACATTGGGTTTTCTTATCGGAACGGATAATGCGCTATTTTTGCGGTCGATTTGATAGAAGCAAACAATGAATTTGGTATTGAACACATTAGGAGCAAGCATTGACAAAGAAACGATTATCGCTCTGCTTCCTGACAAAGAGGTTGAAATCATCGACACCGCCGACATGAACATTGCGCATTGTATGGGCTGCAACCAGTGCTGGCTCAAAACACCTGGCATTTGCGCCATCAAGGACGATTATGAGAACATCCTCAAGAAACTGGTAAAGGCCGACAACCTCTGGCTTGTCTCCGACACACGATTCGGCTTTCTGGATTACAAAGGCAAAAGAATGATGGATCGCATTATGCCTATGCTGAACATGACCATCGGTTTCCGCGACGGCTGGATGCGCCATGAGTTGCGCTACCACGCGCTCAACATCGGGCTTTTGTATAAAGGAGCCGCTGACCAAGCGCTGTTGGAAGATTGGTGCAAACGCACCGCTGCCAACATTGGTGGACATTCGTTGGGTGCCATTCCTTTGGATGCTACTTCCAGCATAGTTCAAAACTCCAAACACTCAACTCTAAACTCCAAACCAACTCATATCGTTATCATCAACGGCAGCCCAAGAGTGCAGAAATACAGTAATACCGACAAAATCATCCACACCTTCGCCAAAGGCTTGGAAGAGGCTGGCATCACTTGGGAACTTCACAACCTCTCCAGCCGTAAAGAATGGAGCGCAGCACGCGAAGCCTTTCTCAACAACGAACGCATTCTCATGGCGTTTCCGCTTTATGTGGAATGTGTGCCTGGCTTGATGCTAGAGTTTTTGGAAACGCTACTTTCTGAGCCCAAACAGCCAAAAGAAATCTCCTTTTTGCTGCACGGAGGTATGGATGAAGGGAATGAGTTCCGCCTGTGTGAACGCTTCCTGCGAGGACTACCCGAACAACTTGGTTGCAGTTACGGCGGCACACTCATCCATGGCGGTAGCTTCCGTATCCGTACCGCACCAGCCGATCAAGTGACCAAAATGGTGACTCCTTACATTGAAATGGGTCTCCTGTTTGCACAAAAAGGCAATTTCCTCTCACCCGAAGCTGCCAAGTTCATCGGCATGGAACAATATCCATGGTTGGTTCGCAAAATGGTAAGCCTGCTGTTTTTGAAGAAAGTCAACGGGGAGTTTGAACAGTTCGCTAAGGATTGGGGCTGCACTCGCCCGCTTGGTGATAAGCCGTATATTGAATAAGAAGAAAAATGTATTGATATGGAATTATCAAATTGGTTTAATGGGTTCGAGAAAGGCATTGCACAGCTTTCACCAGAACAACGGTCAGTTTTCTTCGCGGAATGTGGAAAGAACTGTGTGAAAGGCGGTACGCTTTCAGTTTACCAAAAACTCTATGAGGACGCTAAAGGTGATATGGATGTTTTCTTTGAGATGGCCAATAATTTGCCTGGAGTAAAAGGTGAGGTCGTCGAAAAAGGTCGTGTCTATCGGCTGGTCTTTTTGGAATGCACTTGTGAATTGTGCAAAAAAGGATATGTCACAACACCTTTGCTCTGTGAATGTTCGCGCCAAAGCGTGATGTATTCGATGCAAAGTTTGTGGAAAGGCAAAAATTTCACCGTAACGCTTTGTCACTCCATCTTGGGTGGGGGAGCGGATTGCGAAATGAGAATAGAGGTAGAAAAATGAACACGAAAATATGAAAACATTTGAAAAAATCCTAACCCTGTTCATCGGCATCGGAGCAATCGCTGGCGCGGTGATGATGTGGATTGACCCAACTGGCGCAACATGGGGTGGTGAGCCACTGTTGGAAATGTTGCGGGCAAAGATGCCTTGGCCAGAAGTGTTCTTCAGGAACTTCATCCCATCGGGCTTTGTGCTGTTGGGCTTGAACGGCATCACCCAATTTGTGGCAACTTACCTGCTGTTCAAAAAGCACCGTTTGGCACAGAAAGCCGTACTTGTTTGTGGCATCATCTTGATGCTTTGGATCGTCCTCGAATGGTGGGTGTGGGGCTTCAACGCCATGAGCAATATCTTTTTCATGCTCGGTTTGGTTGAAGTGGCAATGGCCATTAAAAGCATTGGAAATCAAAATGAAAAATAAAGGATTATTCTCATGAAAATACTAAAATTCATAACTCTGACTACTGCACTGCTGATTACAGTTTCAGCATTGGCTCAAAACCAAAACTTAGTTGGCCACATCACCGATGAAAACGGCGAACCTATGCCCTTCGTGAATGTGGTGCTGCTTTCGCTTCCCGACTCGACCTTCGTGCAAGGAACGGTGACCGATGAGCAAGGTTCATTCCTCTTGCCGACCGACAAAAAAGACGGCCTGCTGAAAGTGTCGTGCGTCGGCTATCAAACCCAATATGCAAAGCCCACAAACGGCTTGACTATTCAGATGATGATGGATGCTCAACTCCTCGGCGAAGTGGTTGTGAAGAGTCAGTTGCCACAAACGCGGCTGACAGGTAACTCGATGATTACCACCATCCAAGGCTCGGTGCTTGAGGATTCGGGGACGGCACAAGAGATGCTGACTAAAGTGCCTGGCATGACGGGCAGCGAGGATGGTTTGGAGGTCTTGGGCAAGGGCTCACCTATTATCTATATTAACGGGCGGCTGATGCGCGATGACAGCGAGTTGCGCCGCATGCGCAGCGACGACATCCGCGATGTGGAAGTCATCAACAACCCAGGAGCGCAATATGATGCCACGGTGAGGGCAGTGGTCCGCATCCGCACCAAGAAACAACAAGGTGACGGCCTCAGCCTCGACCTGAACTTGACTGACGACCAAGACTTGCAGTACGGTTTCAACACGCCACGCGGAAAACTCGGCTTGAACTACCGTAAAAACGGTGTCGATGTATTCGGATCGGTGTATTACAGACATACGGACTACCGCCAATACAGCAGCTTGGAGGAAATCGCAAACACCACCAAAGTGTTCCGTCAGGCAGGTCCCTACACCATGACATGGAAAAACGACCAACTCGTTTATACCGCAGGCGCCAACTGGCAAGTCTCCGACAATCATTCCTTGGGCATCCGCGCCGACTTGACGCATTATCTCGGCGGCGAGAACAAGGTCATCTATGATGAGGATGTCTTCGAAAACGACGTCTTCCTCGACCATCTCTACAGCGTGCAAACCAGCAAGGAAACCAAGCCGCTCGGTATCCTCACCAATGCCTATTACAACGGCACAGCGGGCAAACTCGGCATCGATTTCAACTTCGACTTCATGAACACGGCGACCAACACCGACCGCGAAAACGTGGAGCAAAGCCAGATAGAAGATGACTTTGTCAGAAGCAGGTCGGGAGCGGAAAGTAGGCTCTATGCCTCCAAGTTGGTGCTTTCCTATCCCGTTTGGAAAGGCAGCATCGAGGTCGGCACGGAGATGACCTTCGCCAAGCGTCACAACACCTATTGGATTGACAAACAAACCATTGCCAATACCGATGCCGACATCACGGAAAACAATATCGCTGCCTTTGCGCAATACGCCTGCGACTTCGGAAAATGGGGTCAAGCCAGCGTGGGAATGCGTTACGAACACACACTTTTGGACTATTGGGATGTGACCAACGACGATTTTTTGTATCGCCCGCAGGATGAGTTCTTCCCGACGGCCTCCTATTCCGTCGCCTTGGGCAAAGTGGAGATGGGTCTGTCGTATGGCATCAAGACCAATCGCCCGAGTTTCTTCGCGATGAACGATGCCGTCACCTACATCAGCCGTTATTCGATGCAGGCGGGCAACTCGCAATTGCTCAACGAACGCATTCAAGACCTCACGCTGAATGTGGGCTACAAATGGCTGGCATTCACGGCTTCATATTCGCATTGCAAGAACCCCATCACGCAGTGGGCCTATCTCACCGATGGCGATGCCGCACTCATCAAACACATCAACCTCGACAAGCCTGTCAACACCGTCGGGGCCTATATTTCCGCGACGCCGAGAGCGGGCATTTGGTCGCTCAACGCCACCGCTGGCATGGAGAAACAAGACCTTTGGCTCGACCTTGAGGACATTCATGTTCCCGAAGGTACTCGCAGGGTCTATTTCGACAAGCCAGTCTTTACCTTTAACGCCTTCAACACCTTCAGTTTCAAGCATGATTGGAAAATTGACATCAACTTCATGTTCCGCTCGCGCGGCCATCAGCTGAATTTCTACAACGATTATAACTACTTGAACCTTGGCGTTGTCGTGCAGAAGAGCTTCCTGAAAGACAAATCGCTCACCATCCGTGCCGCCGTGCTCGACATCTTGCGACACAGTGGCATGAACGAATACAGCGACATGGGTTACTACCAAATCCAGCAAAACAACGTCTTCTCGACGCACAAGCTCCAAGTCTCGGTGTATTATCGCCTGAACTCGACTCGCAGCAAATACAAAGGCACTGGTGCTGGTAAAGATACCCAGGAAAGAATGAAATCATAGGTTGGAGGATGGTTCATCACATCCCCAATTTGGCCTTAAGCCTTTGTCTGGCTTTCGTGACCGATGCAGGCGAGATGCCCAAAAGAAGGGCTTGCTCGGTTACGGAAAACTGAAGTCGGGAAAGCATGATCAGGCGGACATCGCCACGGGTGAGGTTGGGATGCTTCTCCCGAAGCGATTCAGGCGTGAGGGAGAAGCCGTTTCGGAACACACGTTCCATTTCAACCCATTCATTGTCCTGAATATAGCGGGGCGCGGCGTGAAGCTCTTGCAGCAAGTGATTCTGGCCAGCCAGTGAATGGATCAAGAGATAGGATTCAACATCGCCCTCGGGTCCAGCGCCTTCTTGAGGCATAAACGATTCACGCTTATCGTTGCCAGCGCGAATGACCATCAAAAACGCCCGCACGTTTTTGCCGAAAATCTCTGACAATTGAGGAATGCTGAGTGCCGCACCGCCTTCCACGCAGGTATGGGCCAACCCGATACCGACAAGCATCAGTTGGTAATAAAGCATTTCGGCTTCTTTCCCATGTAAGCCGAAAGACTGGCCGATGGCGGCAATCGACTCCAGCTTGAAGCCCACTTGGGTGTCGATGTAATCCTCGAAAGAGGTAGCCGAAGCCTTGTCGTCCATCACCAATTTGAAAAGTTGAGGCTCGTCGATGGCGAACCACAGGAAGGCCAAGCCCATGCCTTTGAAAGGCGGATTCAAGGAAAAGCCTGCGCCGACTCGCTCCTTGAACAAACGGCGGGCCTCGGTGCGGACGGCCTCCATAATACCTTCCATGGAGCCAAATTTTGAGAAAACGGTATTGACACCGCAACCCAAGGTCGAGGAAAGGCTTCGGGCAGTAAGTGAGGAATGGCCGCCTTTTCTCACGATGTCAATAGCAGTAGCGAGTATCTTTTCTTTCGTTATGCTTGTCGGTCTTGCCATAATAAAACATCTGTTCCGTTATTATCTGCTGCAAAAGTAGGGAAATCCCGTGCAAATCAAATACATTTTAGTAACAAAAATGTCGCAAAGTCCATAAAAATGTCCATGTGTGGTTTTAGTTTCGGAACGGATAAACCTGTAATTTTGCAGCTGTTTAGATTTGAACTGAAAAGCCATGGAACAAAAGTTTTGTCAGAGCTGCGGAATGCCGCTCACCCAAGAGATTCTCGGTACCAATGCCGATGGAAGCAAGAATGAAGACTACTGCCTGTATTGCTATAAGAATGGTAAGTTCTTGCAAGACTGCACGATGGACGAGATGATTGAGCATTGTGCCCAGTTTGTGGACGAGGTAAACAAAGGGCTGCCGCAGCCCATCACGAAGGAAGAATACATCGGCCAGATGAAGATGTATTTCCCACATCTGAAACGCTGGCGCAAGGAATTGTCGATAGATGAAGACACTCCTGAAAACCCAGCCTTAATGGGTGTTAAAGACCTCATCGCCAAGATGGCCGACACGCTGCCCATCACCATGATATCGTCGGTCGATGAGGAGGGCTTCCCATGCACCAAGGCCATGCTGTCGCCTCGGGTCCGTGAAGGCATCAAGGTGTTCTATTTCACCACCAATACCTTCTCGCTGCGTGTGGCTCACTACAAGGCCAACCCCAAGGCCAGCATCTATTTTTGTGATGCCGAAGGCTTCAAGGGCATGATGCTACGTGGCACGATGGAGGTGTTGACCGACGCCAAGAGCAAGGAGATGATTTGGCGCGAGGGGGACACGGAATATTACCCAGGTGGCGTCACCGACCCCAACTATTGCGTGCTGAAATTCACCGCAACGGATGGCCGTTTTTATAGCGATTTCTATCCGAGGAGTTTTGTAATAGAGTAAAGTATCAATGGAAACCGAAAGAATCCTACTCCGTCCCTGGCGCGACGATGACGCCGAGGCCCTTTTCAAATATGCCTCCGACCCCGATGTGGGTCTTCGCGCAGGCTGGCCACCACACAAGAGCGTGGAGGAGAGCCTGGAGATCATCCATACCGTATTTCATAACGATACCAACTGGGCCATCGAATTGAAAGAAACGGGCGAGGCCATCGGCGCGATAGGCTATCTGCCTGCACCCAAGAGCGAGCTTCCCGCACGCGAAGGCGAGCCGTTGGTGGGCTATTGGGTCGGCAAACCCTATTGGAACCAAGGTATCTGCACCGAAGCGCTCGAGTTGATGCTCGACCATATCCGCAAGACCACCGACATCAAGTCGCTGATCAGCAGCCATTATTACGACAACCCCGCTTCAGGAAAAGTGATGGAGAAATGTGGCTTTGTGCCCACCGGTGAGACCTGCATCGACGAGCAACTGACGGGCACGACGAAGCCGACCCGGGTGATGCGGCTGGAACTTAACGCATGAGTACATTCCCGATGCGGCACTCCAGACACCGTTTCCGCTTGCAATACATATTATAAAGGTGTAGAAGTGCCTGCGTCTGCATGGCGTTTCCCGCCTTGATGCCACATTGGGCGTAATGGCGGATGATGGCGTTGTCCTCGGCCTCGGTGTCTTCCAAGAACTGCATGGCCGTCTCGCACACCGATTCGTCTTTGTGCAGTTTGCCATAGCAAAACAACAAAGGCGTCACGGCGTTGATAATCAATACGTCGATGGTGGTGTCGCCTAGGTGTTTGGGCTTGGGTTCGGTCGCAACGCCCAGCCGCCAATGCGTCTCCCAGTATTCCGATGCCGCCACTTCAAACAAGGCCTTGACCTCGGTGGTGGCTTTCGCCGCCCTGATTTTGGAGAACAGACATCCGTTTTTGTGGATGAGCTGCGCCATCTGTGCCAAGCGTATGGTGGGGAAATTACTGGGTCGCATCCGCATGAACTTCCACCGCTCGGCGGGCATGGTGAGCAGGTTGAACTTGGCGCGCATCACATTGAATTCGCGCTTGAGCAGAAGGGGATAGTCCTCGCTGAAGTCTTCCTCGAGAAATCCCGCACAGCCCATGAGCATGGCCTCGACCTGCACGAGGTTGTCGGCATGCTTCAGCAAGGTCTTGAAAGGCAGGATGTTGGCCAGGTATTCAAACGCCTCGTTGTTGACTTTCAGGCCGAAATAGCGCATCAAGAGTTTGTAAAACGCGTCCTCCCAGTCGAATTGGTTGGCTTCCAGTGTCTTGGTGACGGTCTCAGACTTGCTTTCAAGGCGTTCCACGGCCATGCGGTCGAGCCACGAAAGGCGGGTGAAGACGGGCACCTTGGCGATGCTTTTCTCGCAAGGAATCCAGTTTTTTGACGAGATAAGTTTTTGATATTGAGAGAATAAGGTTTCGTCGAAACGTCCTTTCAACTCCAAGGTAGGAATGTCGTTGACAAAGGCATCGTTTTCGTATACCACATGCAGGATGACGTTTTTGTAGGCTTTGTCGTTCTGATGGCCGTGGCGGTTCCAGTCGCTGCTCTTCACGTGGATCTCCACGTGGCCCGCCCAGAGTTTGTCGCCGATTTGGATTTTGGCTTCGAGGAAGTCGGGGCCCGAGTCGGTGTTGCGGTAGCCCGTCGCCACCACCTCGACTGTTTCGCCTTCGGCGGTCTTCAAGTCCTTGTCGGTCAGGCGGTTCTCCCAGATGTAGTATAGGAATTCTTCTCTCATTTGATTTTCCAGCAGTTCAAAGGTTCAGAGTCAAGCACACCTTTGTTTCGCGCCCAGTCGATGAAGAGGGAGCGTAAGTCGCGGTCGCTCTGCCACACCACGTGGTCTTTGATCTCTTCTTGCGCCCAGCCCACGCCGTTGATGAGGTGGTTGCCGCCGCCCATCGAGCGATAGGAGTTCATCACCACGTTGTAGGTCTTGTCCATGTCGAAGGGCGTGCCGTCGGCCATGCTGACGATGCGGATGCGCTCGCCCATAGGGTTCTTGTCGGTGACTTCGTAGATGATGCCCGCGGCACAGTCGAAGTTATAGATAGGACTCTTCATCTCGTAGGCGTATTCGAGGTAGTCTTTCACCTCTTTTCCCGTCAAGGCCATGACCGAGAGGGCGTTCTCGAAGGGATACCAGGTGAAGAAATCCGCGACGAACAACTTCCCGGCTTCTAAGGTCTTGCCGCCGCTCAAGGGTGCCGCCATCGAGATGTCGGCATGGATGCCTTCGGCTTCGACGGTCTCCATCTGGCAGCGATGGATCTCGTCGACCCAGAGGCAAGGTCCCTTGAAGACGTCGTCGGAGCAGATGTCGACGTCGATTTCGGCCACGATCTCTCCCTGATAGTCGCGTGAGCGGTCGAGGTAGGGTTGGAGCATGGCCAAGTATGCCGTGTCTTTCTCTTCACCTTCGGTGGGCATCAGTTCAATGCTGATTTGTGGCTTCTGTCCTTTCTTGAGCGTCACGTCGGCTTTGGCCAGACCTTGTCCGCGGCAGCCCGAGTTGAGCACATACACAGGCTCGCCGGCGCTGTTCATCACCTTTTCGGCTCTGGCGCGGTGGTCGTGGCCGTAGAAGATGAGGTCGAAGCCTGGCACGTTCTCGGCCACCCATTTCGTGGCGTTCTCACGGCCAAGAGGATGGTCGGGCGGCAGGTTCTGCGCCTGAGGCTCCCAGCCCGAGTGAAGCATGCCTATCATCAGGTCGGGGTGCTCTTTCTCTTGGATGAGGTTGACCCATTTCATGGCGGCGGCTTCGAGTTGTTCGAAACGCAGGCCGGGACGCAGGCGGTCGGGCACCCAGGTGACGACGTAGGGCGTGGTCAAGCCAAGCACGGCGATTTTGAAGCCCTCGCGTTCCAGGACGACGTAGGGCGTGAAATACGGCTCGCCCGTCGTCTCGTCGATGACGTTGGCGCACACCACGGGCATCTTCACCTCGGAGTAAAGGCGGTCGAACACCTTGCGGCCCGCCTCGATGTCGTGGTTGCCCACGCCTACAGCATCGTAGGGGAAATAGTTGAGCACCTCCGAGACGAGGTTGGGGCGCTCGGCGTCCTGGTTGGAGCAGTATTGGAACGGCGTGCCTTGCATGTCGTCGCCGTTGTCGAGCAAAATCAGGCGGTCGCCGAGTTCGGTCTTCATCTGCTTGAGGAGATGGGCGTCGTTGGCAAACTCGTCGTAACGGCCATGGGTGTCAGTGGTTTCGATGATGGTCAATGTGGTTTCTTTGGGTGCACAAGAGGCCAAAAGTGCGGTCAATGCAATCATAAAAGCGTGTTTGATATTCATCATAATGATTAGCGGTTTAAAGCGATAAAAATAGGGCTTTTTTCGGCATGTGCGGCACACTTTGGAAATTTTTTCGGAAAAAAGAGGCTTGGTTCAACATAATTCCGTATTTTTGTGCCACAATTCCAAGACCGTTTGCAACATGGCCGACTTGAGCATCATAGTATCCGAAATCGAATTGAAATTGAGGAAATTGCTTGATGAGAAACAACAGTTGGCGGTGGAAAACAAGCGGTTAGCCGAGGAAAACGCAGCGTTGGAGAAGGAAAATCTGGCTTTGCGCCAATCGACTACGGAGTTGCAAGACAAAATAAATAAATCTACAATTGTTAACGCACTCGACAACGAGGGAGAACTAGAAGAAGGTAGAAAGCTCATTAAGGAGTTGGTGAGAGAGATTGACCAGTGCGTTTCGATTTTGAACAGTAAGGAATAACCAGATAATTGAACGTCAGCGTGATGGATGAGATCACAATCAATATCACCCTATTGGACAGGCCCTACCGACTTTCGGTGGCCCGCGCTGACGAAGAAAAGGTCCGCAAGGCCGGCAACCTCATCAATGAAAGGGTGAAGTACTACACGAAGCATTATGCTTACAAAGACGTGCAGGACTTGCTCTCGATGACCGCCTTGCAATTTGCCACCTCCGTCGTCAAGATGGATGCTGAGTTGACTTACCGCAATCAGGATTTGGAACGCAAACTGAAGGATGTCAACGACTTACTGAGCGAACAAGCATAATCTGCGCATAGCGCGGAATTGTTCTTTGAAAGATTGGGACTGCCTGTTCAGCGCATTGGTAAACTCAACACTATCAACACATCAATCGGTCTACTCGCGCTCTGTAAAAACAGGCCTCATTCCCTTCGGGGAAGTGCTCTCGGGCACCGGTGGACGTTTGCGCAACGCGGTGGCCACAAGCGTATTATAATGGGGTTTACGCATATCCCTTCGGACAGGCAGTTTCCTTTTGTTTCTTCCTCCTCATTCGAGTAAAAACAGAGTTTTAAAATGTTATTACTCATTTCAAACACTACTTGGATTATCATTGCCGCAGCAGCTTTGGTCGTGGGCCTTGCGGTGGGTTACCTCATCACGGCCACCCTGCTGAAAAAGGCAGTCGTCAAAGAACAAATGGTCTTGCTTGAAGAGGCCAAGGAGAAAGCCGAAGTCATCAAGAAAGAACGCATCCTGCAAGCCAAGGAGAAGTTCCTCCAGATGAAGGACGAACACGAAAAGGCCTGCGAGGACCGCAAACGTGAGCTGGCCAGCGCCGAGAATCGCATCAACCAGATGAAGCAAGACGCCAACAAGAAGATGGAAGAGGCGCAGCGTAAGTCGAAAGAGGTGCAGTCCACCCAACAGAAGCTGGAAAGCCAGATCGAGACCTTCAACAAGAAGAAGGCTGAACTCGACCGTATCTATAGCGAAGAGTCGAAGAAGCTGGAGACCATCTCGGGCCTCTCGGCCAAGGAAGCCAAGGCAGAACTCGTGGAACTCATCAAGGAAGAGGCTCAGGCCGACGCCATGGTCTACGTGAAGGAAGTCACCGAAGAGGCCAAGATGAGCGCCGCCCAGACCGCCAAGAAGATCGTGCTGGAGACCATCCAGCGCACGGCTTCGGAGACGGCCATCGAGAACACGGTCAGCGTGTTCAACATCGAGAACGACGAAATCAAAGGCCGCATCATCGGTCGCGAAGGTCGTAACATCCGCACCCTTGAGTCACTGACGGGCGTCGAGATCATCATCGACGACAGCCCCGACGCCATCCTCATCTCTGGCTTCGACCCCATCCGCCGCGAAATCGCACGCCTCTCGTTGCAGAAGCTCGTTGTCGACGGCCGCATCCACCCCGCACGTATCGAAGAGGTGGTGCACAAGGTGGAGAAACAAGTGGACCAGGAACTCGTCGAAATCGGCAAGCGCACCTCCATCGACCTCGGCATCCACAACCTGCATCCTGAGCTTATCAAGATGATCGGCCGCATGAAGTACCGCACCAGCTACGGTCAGAACCTGCTGCAGCACTCCGTCGAGACCGCCAAGCTCTGCGCCACCATGGCCGCCGAACTCGGACTCAACGTGAAGGCCGCCAAGCGCGCCGGCCTCTTGCACGACATCGGTAAGGTGGCCGAGAACGAGGAAGAGCTGCCGCACGCCATCCTCGGTATGAAGGTCGCCGAGCGCCTCAAGGAGAAACCCGACATCTGCAACGCCATCGGTGCCCACCACGAGGAGATCGAGATGGACAACATGATTTCGCCCATCGTCCAGGTGTGCGACGCCATCTCGGGTGCCCGTCCCGGTGCCCGCCGCGAGGTGGTGGAGGCCTACATCCAGCGTCTGAACAAGTTGGAGGAGATGGCCATGTCGTACCAAGGCGTGGTGAAGACCTACGCCATCCAGGCTGGCCGTGAGCTGCGTGTCATCGTGGGTGCCGACAAGGTGAGCGACCAAGACGCCGACCGCATCGCCTACGACCTCTCGAAGAAGATCCAGACCGAGATGACCTATCCGGGACAGATCAAGATCACGGTCATCCGCGAGACGAGAGCCGTGCAGTACGCAAAATAACCAATGGGTCACAAAACCTTCAAAACCGACAAAACCATGGCGAGAAGTGGGCGGCACCCAACTGGGATGCCGCCGGAAAGCAGGCCGGTTGGCTGCTTTCCCTCCACCAGATAAAGTTTTGCTAGTTTTGAGGGTTTTGTGATTAAAAAGAAATAATGATGATCAGAGAAGAAACCGTCTTCGGTCCCATCCATAGCCGCCGCTTGGGTAGCTCGCTGGGAATCAACCTGTTGCCTGAAAAGGGTAAAATCTGTACCTTCGACTGCATCTATTGCGAATGCGGCTGGAACAAGGACGGCCGCGACGACACCCAACTGCCTTCGGCGGAGAGGGTGCGCAAAGCCTTGGAATCCAAGTTGCAGCAATGCAAAAACGATGGCGTGAACATCGACTCCATCACCTTCAGCGGCGACGGGGAACCGACGATCAATCCTGAGTTCCCTCAAATCATCGACGACACCATCGCCTTGCGCAACCAGTATTATCCCGACTCGAAGATCACGGTGCTGTCGAACGCCACAATGGTACATAAACTTGAGGTTTTCAACGCTTTGCGGAAGGTCGACAATCCGACGATGAAAATCGACGCCCCTTTCCTGAAAAGCAAGGACTTCGATTCGTCAACCCCCGAGGTCTTGAAGGGCTGGATGGACATCGTGCGGATTCTGAAGCCTCGCGAAATCATGGTGTACACTATCGACCGTCCTACGCCAGAGGAAGGCTTACAGAAATTTACCGTCGAGGAGATGCGCCGCTTGGTGCAGCCTTTGATTGACGAGGGGCTCATGATTCAGATTAAGGGGTAGTTTTTGTGGCATGGTTTGCCGGCCATGTTCTTATGTCTGTTCGAATGTTGATTCCCCTGATTTGAGTTGATAATCTCATGGGTAACTTCAAAAAAAACACTTTATTCTTGACTTTTGCTTTTTCGCGTTGTATATTTGCGGTGTCAAAAAATTAAGATGCCATGAAGAACAATGCGCACATGTCGCCACAGACGCCGAACATTTTACATAAAATCGTTTTCTTGATAATTTCTTTAGCGATGGCATTAGCTTCAGTATGTGCCTATTCGCAAATCCGCATAGATTGGCAACAATGCTATGGGAGTATGGGTAATGACTGGGCTACCCGCATAGTAAAAAAGCCCAATGGTTATTGGGTAGCAGGACGTGTTACTGAACAAAGTGGCATGGTGACAATTCCCGTGTTAAACCGTTCGTGGGTCATTGGAATTGACGAGACGGGCGGTCTCGTGGATGAAATCAGCTTGGGGCCTTACGCCGTCCAAATAAATGAAGATATGTTTGGAGGAATAAACGAAGGCGTTTTTTATGCGCTTGGGCACCCAAAAAATGAATTGGAGAACGAACAATTGGGGATAAAGAAGTTGGATGCCAATGGTCATGTCGTGTGGGAGACTATGGTTGGATGCATGAACGAGTCTTTTGTGAATATCATGAGGTGTGGCACCTCTGCTCCTGACGGAGGCGTGATAGCCTCGGCATGCGTCCAATCGGCAGGAGGTGACGTCACCAACCATTATGGATTGGATGATGTTTGGGTGGTGAAAACCGACAGCCTTGGCCGACTTGAATGGGAAACCACTTTAGGTACGGAAAACAGGGAATGGCCGAGTTGCATCGTCAATGCTTCTGACGGAGGTTATTATGTGGCAATGGTCGGCAACCCTGGCTTTGTGGGGTCTGTATCTGTTTGCCAAGTGCCTCCAACGGAAGTAGGCGATGTTCTCTTTGGCAAACTGGACAATGCTGGCCATTTGCTTTGGTTTCATTGCTTCGGTGGGTCTAAGTTTGATATCGTTGACCATGTAATAGAACTTGAAGATGGTTTCCTCTTGGTTTGCGACACACAATCAGATGACAGAGATGCCGAAGGTGCTGGGTATCATGTGGGAAACGGACCAAACCGAACTTATGACGTCTGGCTCATTCGCACCGATTATGACGGCAACATCGTCTGGAGCCGATGCTATGGCGGTACTTGTACCGATTTCCCCATCAAAGCTTTCCAGAATGAGGACGGCGGATTCACGGTTTTCTGCCATACCTTCTCTATTGATGGCGATGTGCAAAGCGCACAAAACCTGCAGATTCCAGAGGATTATCATTATTATTCACGCTTGTGGGTGTTTCGCATCGATGCCGATGGAAACTTGCTTTGGGAGAGGGCAATTGGGACGAGATTTAGTGAAGTCGAGCCAAAGGATGTCATAAAGCTCAGCGACACGGAATACACCATCCTCGCCACCGTCGAATTGCTGCCAGGGGAAGGCTTTGAAGGCGATTTCAGCTGCACCAACTGGGACGACCATCTCTGCGATTGTGAATCCTATTGGGTCCTCCACTTCACCGATGTTTTCGACTATAACAGCGTGGAAGAAGGGACTCTTGAGGAATCAAGGATCAGCGTCTATCCCAACCCAACGCGAGGTATGCTTACCATTTCGGGCAAAGGACTGAAGCGGGTGAACTTGTACGATTTGTTGGGCCAGCAAGTGGCCGCCACGCCTTCCTACAACGGCATCAACGCTATGGTGGACACGAGCAGTCTTGTCTCAGGCATCTATTTGGTGCGAGTTTATACGGAAAACGGCCTTTGCGTGAAACGGGTGGTGGTGGCTAAGTGAGGAACAACTTGCATTATTCGTTGACTATGCCATGTGTCCTGCTTATTATCATGTATAAGTCTTCGTTGTCACTCCACTCCGACATTCATCCGCCCCATCAGCCTCAGCCAAGGCGAGAGGAAAGCAAACAGGAAATCGTAGACGATTAAGCCTGGCAGCAGCCCTTTTTCGCCCAAACGCTTCGATGCTTTGTGGTAGATAAACAACTGTGTGCCAAAGCGCAAGAGGAAGAAAAACACCAAAATCGGGATGTAGAACATCGCGCCGTTGGTGATGGCGAAGGCGGGTTGCGTGCAGAGGGCGAGCAAGGCGATGAAGGAGGCGTAGAACAGGAACTGCGAGACGTAGAACCCGCTTAGCATCAGCCGCGAAGGGCCATCGTATTGCGGTATGGTGGAGTAGCGGCTGCTCTTCTGTCGCGCCCACAGGTGGAAGGTGCTGGGTGGCGTGGCGAGGATGGCGTCTTCGGCATCGATGAGCACCTCGGTGTTCTTCTTGGTGGCCGCCTGGTTGATGAAGAGGTCGTCGTCGCCCACTGAGGTGGTGTAATGCGAGATGAAGCCTTGCTTTCTGTAAAACAGCTCCTTACGATACGATAGGTTCTTGCCGATGCCCATGTAGGGATGATGGCAGAGGGCGGCGGAGAGGTAGAGCAGGCCGTTTTGCAAGGCGTCGAAACGCATGATGCGGTTCAGCGCGCTTTTCTTCTGGACGTAAGGGCAGTAGCCGATGACGATCTCTGTCCGGTTGTTGTAGCGGTTCACCACGCTGCGCACCCACTGGTCGTTGACGGGCATGCAGTTGCAGTCGGTGAAGATGATGAGGTCGTTTTTCGCCGATTTGATGCCCATCGACAGCGGGAACTTCTTGCCGTTGAAGAAGTTGAGGTGTTGCTTGAGTTGCACGGGTTTCACCCTCGGCTCATTGCGTTCCAAGTCTTTCAGGTATTCCTCGGTCTCGTCGTCGGAGCAGTCGTTCACCACGACGATCTCGAAGTCGGGATAGTCCTGCTTGAGCAAGGCCGGAATCAAGTCGACGAGGTATTCGTAGGCGTCGCGGGCACAGAGCACGATGGAGACGGGCTCCAACTCCTCGTTGAGTTTCGGGCGCGCGTTCCTTTTATAAAAGGCGACTTTCGTGAAAAAGCTCCAATGGTAGAGCAGTTGGACAATGAGACAGACGCCGAAAACGATTAAGATGATGAAACTTAAGCTGTTATAGTTGAAATTGAATTGCATGACACGCGTGGTTTTGATGTTTGCAAAGATAGGGAAAATGTTGCAAAAAAAGTCGTACTTTTGCGCAAAATTACAACAATGAATTTCACTATTGCAGCCAACGACCCGAAAAGCAATGCCCGAGCGGGTGTGTTGAACACTGACCACGGCCCCATCGAGACCCCCATCTTCATGCCGGTGGGCACTGCGGGCACGGTGAAGGCCTGCCATCTCCGCGACGTGCGCGACGAGGTGAAGGCACAGATTATCCTAGGCAACACCTATCACCTGTATCTGAGGCCTGGCTTGGAGGTGCTCGAAACGGTTGGAGGCCTGCACAAGTTCAACGGCTGGGACCGTCCCATCCTCACCGATAGCGGTGGCTTCCAGGTGTTTTCGCTCACGGGCATCCGCAAGATGAAAGAGGAAGGTGTCACCTTCCAGTCGCATATCGACGGCTCGAGGCATCTCTTCACCCCTGAAAACGTGATGGACATCCAGCGCAGCATCGGGGCCGACATCATGATGGCTTTCGACGAGTGCACCCCGGGCACCGCCGACTACCACTATGCCAAGCCTTCGATGGAACGCACGCACCGCTGGCTCGACCGCTGCATCGAGCGGTTCAACGCCACCGAGCCGAAATATGGCTACGAGCAGGCGCTGTTCCCAATAGTGCAAGGCTGCGTCTACCGTGACCTCCGCGAGCAGTCGGCGGAATACATCGCCTCGAAAAACGCGGTCGGCAATGCCATCGGCGGACTGGCCGTGGGCGAGCCTACCGAGACGATGTACGAGATGATAGAGTTGGTGAACGCCATCCTGCCCAAAGACAAGCCAAGGTATCTGATGGGCGTGGGCACGCCGGCCAACATCCTCGAAGGTATCTCGCGCGGTGTCGACATGTTCGACTGCGTCATGCCCACCCGTAACGGCCGTAACGGCATGATTTTCACCTCCGAAGGTATCATCAACCTGAAAAACGAAAAGTGGAAGATGGACTTCTCGCCCGTCGACCCTAACGGCGAAACTTTCGTCGATGCACAATATACGAGGGCCTATCTGCGTCATTTGTTCGTCGCGGGCGAGATCCTCGGCCCCATGATCGCCAGCCTCCACAACATTGGCTTCTACCTCTGGCTGGTGCGCGAGGCGCGCAAGCACATCATCGCCGGTGACTTCGCCGAGTGGCGCGACATGATGCTGCCCAAAGTAACCAGAAGACTGTAAATGAGAAAGATAGACGCATATATCTTCAAGAAATACATCGGGACGTTCTTCTTCGCCATCTCGATGCTGATCCTGGTCGTCATCATCTTCGACTTGTCGGAGAACATCGACAGCTTCTTGAAGCACAATGCGCCGTTGGGAAGGGTGATCGTGGACTATTACGTCATGTCCATACCTTATTATATAAACCTCTTCATCCATCTTTTCGCCTTCATCGCCGTGGTGTTCTTCACCTCCAAGATGGCGGCACGCACCGAAATCGTGGCCATCCTCAGCAGCGGCATCAGCTTTTGGCGTTTCCTCGTCCCCTATATGATGGCCGCCGTGACCATCGCCTTGATGTCGCTTTATTTTGGTAACTTCTTGATACCCAAGACCAACGAAATCAGAAGGCAGTTCAAGGACGAATATATGGAACGGCTGAGCCAAAGCGCAGGACGTAACGTGCATGTGCAGATCGCCAAAGACGAGTTCGTGTATGTGGAGAGCTACAACATTTCGAAACAATACGGCTATAAGTTCTCATGGGAAAAATATGACGGCAACGAATTGAAATACAAGGCGATGGGCGATGTCCTTTATCATGACACGATAGCCCCCAACAGTTGGTATTTCGACCCTTATGCAGTGCGCTATATCAACGGTTCTGAGGAACAACTCCTGAAAGGCCGCAACTACGACACCATCATCAACCTGTATCCCACCGACCTCTACAAGATGAAGGAGGACTTTGAGGAGATGGATTATTTCGAGTTGCGCGACCACATTTCTAGCATGAAGGAGAAAGGCTCGGAGGGCGTCAAGGCGTACGAGGTGGAGATGCACAACCGCATGTCGGCGCCGGCGGCGGTCATCATCCTCACGCTCATCGGCGCGGCCTTGTCGAGCCGAAAGGTGAGGGGCGGCATCGGAATGCACCTTGGTATCGGTATCGCCATCGCGTTTTCCTACATCCTTTTCATGCAGGTCTCCAAGACATTCGCTATTTCGGGAGGCCTTTCTCCTGCTCTCGCCGCCTGGATCCCCAACATCATCTTCTGCGCTTTGGGTATCTTCCTCCTGAGACGGGCGCCGAAATAAATAACTCCTTGATTTATTTGTCTTTAATGAAACGCTAAGAGGCGGTTTTTGCTTTTTTGCAAAAAAAATGCGTCAACATTGGGGAGTTTTGTTTATTTTAGCAACTTCTTATCATTCATTAAAAATAGCACTATGCACATCGCAGTAGCAGGCAATATAGGCTCGGGAAAGACGACCCTCACGGGCCTTCTCGCCAAGCATTTCAACTGGACGCCCCACTACGAGGAGGTCGAGCACAACCCCTATCTGGACAGCTTCTATGAGGACATGCAACGCTGGTCGTTCAACATCCAGATTTTCTTCCTCAACAGCCGCTTCCGTCAGGTGATGGACATCCGCAACAGCGGCAAGGACGTCATCCAAGACCGCACCATCTACGAGGACGCCCACATCTTCGCGGCCAACCTCTATTCGATGGGGCTGATGGAAACGCGTGACTTCGAGAACTATCAATCGCTGTTTGAGTTGATGACGAAGTTCCTCCAGCCGCCCGACCTGCTCATCTACCTCCGTGCCTCGGTGCCGACGCTCATCCGCCACATCGCCAAACGCAACCGCGAGTTTGAGCAGAGCATCAGCATCAGCTACCTGACCAACCTCAACGAGCGTTACGAGAAGTGGATCGAGGGCTACAAAGAAGGCAAGCTGCTCATCATCGACACCGACAACATCGAACTTGAAAACCCCGAGGACTTGAGTACAGTGGTCGACCGTATTGAAGGCTCTCTCAATGGATTGTTTTGAATATGAAAGTAGTAGGAATCATTCCGGCCCGTTACAACTCGACACGTTTTCCAGGCAAACCTCTGGCCATGATCAAAGGGAAGACGATGATACAACGGGTCTGCGAACAGGCGTGGAAGTCGAAACTGGATGCCGTAGTGGTGGCCACCGACGACATCCGCATCGCAGATGAAGTGCTGAAGTTTGGCGGCAAATATGTGATGACCGACCCGCGACACCAAAGCGGCACTGACCGTTGCTGTGAGGCTGTTCAAATGCTTGAAGAACAGTACGATGCAGTAATCAATATCCAAGGCGACGAGCCTTTTATCGACCCGCGGCACATCGATCTTTTGGTCGACTTGATTTCGCGCGACGACACGCAACTGGCATCGTTGGTCAAGAGGGTTGAAGATGCGGAAGATTTGTTTGGCTCCACCAAGGTCAAGGTGGTGATGGATAAAACGGGTAAGGCGCTGTATTTCAGCCGCAACCCGATTCCGTTCATGCAGAATGTGGCCCATGAGAAATGGATGCAGAAGGGCCGTTTTTATCAACATATCGGGATCTACGCCTACAAGACCGAGACGCTGCACCAAATCGCCAAGATGCAGCCTTCAGCCTTGGAACAGGCCGAGTCGCTGGAGCAGCTACGTTGGCTCGAGAACGGCTTGTCCATCCGCATGGCGGTCGTCGCAGGAGAGAGCGTCTCCATCGACACCCCTGACGACCTGGCCAAGGCAAGAGAAATGGCACAATAAAAATTGAATGATGATCACCATCGTCGAAGCCATATCAGAACTGCTGTTTGTCCGCGACACCGTGGTGGTGCCTGGCCTGGGAGCCTTTGTGAAGAAGCCAGTCTCGGCCAAGGTCAACCCCGTGGCGAATCATTTCGCCATGCCATCGAGCGAAATCACCTTTGACGCCAATCTTCGTGAAGATAACGACTTGGTGGTTAATTATATAGCCGAGAAGAACGAGATTCCTGACGACGAAGCCCGCCGCCTGCTGGCCATGTTTGTCTCGGATTGCTTCAGCACCCTGAAACAAGGGAAAAAAGTTCCGCTGAAACAAATCGGCACCCTGTATTACGACTGGGCCGACGACCTCGTCTTCGAACAAGACAAGATGTTGAATTACAACGCCGACGCCTTCGGCTTGTGCGACTTCACGCCTGAACCGGTGCTGCGCTCCAAGACGAAAGACGAAATCAAGGCGGAGATAGAGCAACAGCAGAAAGACAAAAACACGCCCGTCACGGTGGACGAAAAGGCCGTTCACGAGCATGACGAGGACGACAAAGACGAGCCGTTTGAGGACGACAAGCGAGGCTTCGGCTGGTTGTGGGTATTGTTGGGACTTCTGCTTTTGGCTGGAGTGGGCTATGGCCTGCATTACTTCAAGGTCGTCGATTACGGCCGATGGTTTGGGAATGACAAACCGGCTGAATATGTGCCTTGGACGGTTGTCTTGCCTGAAACAAACACATGGAAAACGGAAGTGGTGGTGCCTCAAGAACAGCAAGAGGACACCCTTGCGGTGCCTCAGCAACCCGTCGAAGTGGTGCAAGAACCAGAACGTGAGCCGAAGCAAGTGCAGCAGCCTGAGCCTGTGGTAGCGACTCCCGAAGCCAACATCCGTATCATAGCGGGATGCTTCGACCAAGAGGAGAACGCGATCCGTCTTGTCAACTCGTTGAAGTCGAAAGGCTATCAAGACGCGTTCTACGAGTTGCGCAACAAGAGATGGTTCGTCTCGTTCGGACGTTATGCCAACGACGAGGATGCCACCGCCGCCTTGCGAGAGATTAGAGCCAATACAGAATATAAGGCCTGGATATTGAAGTAATTAAAGCCCCGTAGGGGCGACAGGATGATACAGTAACCATGTCAAAGAAGAACAAACTAGAGAAATTCGCCGAAAATAAGACCTTCCCCAACTTGTTCGAATACAGCTACGAACGCATCATGGGTGAGGGCTTCCCGCTGCAAGGCAAGTGGCACGAGGAGTTTTTCCACAACGACAACCCCATCGTGCTGGAGCTGGGCTGCGGCAAGGGCGAGTATACCGTCGGGCTGGCGCGTGTGCATCCCGAAATCAACTATATCGGCGTCGACATCAAAGGCGCCCGCATCTGGCGTGGGCTGAAGCAGAGCAACGAGGAGGGACTGAAGAACGTGGCATTCCTGCGTGCCCGCATCGACCAAATTGAGCATTTCTTCGGTAAGGACGAGGTATCCGAGATATGGGTCACCTTCCCCGACCCGCATTTGGGTGAAGGCGCTCGCAATGCACGGCACCGCCTCACTTCGCCCGAGTTCCTCGACCGCTACCGTAAAATCGTCTGCCACGATGGCATCCTCAACCTGAAGACCGATAGTCCCGTCATGTATGAGTTCACCTTGCATGATGTGGTGGAAGCCCAAGGCCTGCCGTTGCTCTACGCCACCGACGACCTCTACGCCAATGACGACAACCTTGAGGTGAAGACCATCCGCACCTTCTACGAACAGATGTGGCTCGACCAAGGGCTGACCATCAAGTATATTCGCTTTAGAATAAATGCGGAATGATGAATGCAGATCAAACAACAATTCAACAGTTAAACAATTAAACAATCAACAATATGTACACTGACGACAACCAATTCTACGTCGCCCATTGCGACAACGGACCTATCTATATGATTGGCAAGATGGCTAACCGCCACGGCTTGATTGCCGGTGCCACGGGTACGGGTAAGACTGTCACCCTGCAGGTGCTGGCCGAATCGTTCAGCCAGGCGGGCGTGCCTTGCTTCATGGCCGACATGAAAGGCGACCTCTCAGGCATCAGCCAGGCGGGAAAGATGAGCGGCTTCATCGAGAAACGCTGCCCTGAATTCGGCATCGAGAACCCGGATTTCCATGGCTGCCCGACGCGTTTCTTCGACGTGTTTGGTGAGCAAGGCCATCCGTTGAGGGCCACCATCTCCGACATGGGACCTCAGCTCCTTGCCCGACTCCTCGACCTCAACGAGACCCAGACAGGTATCCTCAACATCGTCTTCAAGATTGCCGACGACCGCGGACTGCTCCTCATCGACATGAAAGACCTCCGCATGATGCTTGACTATGTGGCCAAAAACGCCAAGGAGTTTACGACCACCTATGGTACTGTGTCGTCGGTGAGCGTCGGCGCCATCCAACGTGCCTTGCTGGCTTTGGAGGCCGAAGGCGGAGAGATCTTCTTCGGCGAGCCTTCGTTTAACGTGTTCGACTTCCTGCAGACCGAAGGTGGCAAGGGCGTGATGAATGTGTTGGCTGCCGACAAGCTGATGCTCAACCCGAAGCTCTACAGCACCTTCTTGCTATGGCTGCTGAGCGAACTCTACACGCAGCTGCCCGAAGTCGGCGACCTGCCGCTGCCCAAGCTGATTTTCTTCTTCGATGAGGCCCACATGCTCTTTAAGGACACCTCGAAGGCTTTGGTCGACAAGATCGAGCAGGTCATCCGCTTGGTGCGTTCCAAGGGCGTGGGTGTGTATTTCGTCACCCAAAGTCCCGACGACATCCCGGATGCCATCGCCGGCCAGCTCGGCAACCGCATCCTTCACGGACTGCGTGCCTACACGCCCAAGGAACAGAAGGCCGTGAAGGCGGCCGCCCAGACCTTCCGTGCCAACCCAAGTTTCAACACCGAATCCGCCATCCTCGAACTCGGCACGGGTGAGGCTTTGGTCTCGCTGCTCGATGAGAAGGGGGCGCCTTGCATCGTGGAGCGCGCCAAGATCCTCTTCCCGCTGAGCCAGATCGGTGCCATCACCGACGATCAACGCAGCGACTTGATTCGCAGGTCACGCCTTTACGGTGTCTACGACAAGAGCTTCGACCGAGAGAGCGCCTACGAGATGCTCGTTGCGGAACAGAAACAAGAGGAAAAACGCCTTCAGAAAGAAGCCGAAGAGGAAGAGAAGCGCAAGGCCAAGGAAGCCAAGGAGAAAGAACGTGCAAGAAGCACCAGCTCGCGAAGCACGTCCACCCGAAAGAAGAAATCGGCGGGACAGAAAGCCCTCGAGAAGACCCTCAACACGACGGCCACGACCATCGGCCGAGGGATTGGTAACAAGATAGTGAGGTCGATATTGGGGAGTATCTTCAAGTAAAGCTGAAAAAGGGAGGCAGCGCCTCCCTTTTTCAGTCATTCCCAATCTCTTTCAGCATCGGCACGAACTTGAAGTCGCCGAACTCCTCTTTTTTCAGTGAACCATCTTCTAATTTTGTGGCTTTCAGCATGGTCTGGCCTTCGCCTTCGGCGTTGTCCATGGGGATGACCATGATGCCGTTGGGCTTCATCTGCTGGACGAGCGCCTCAGGGATGCTCGGAGCCCCAGCGGTGATGATGATGCGGTCGAAGGGCTGGTAGGTGGGCAGGCCCTCAAAGCCGTCGCCCAAGAAAGGCTTCACACGGAAGGGGAGTTGTTCCAAGATGTCTTTGGTCTTGAAATAGAGGTTGCGCTGCCGCTCGATGCTGAACACCTTGGCACCCATGGCCGCCAACACGCAGGCCTGATAGCCTGACCCGGTGCCGATTTCGAGCACTTTCATGCCTTTGTCGACTTGCAGAAGCTGGCTTTGGAACGCCACGGTGGAAGGCTGCGAGATGGTCTGTCCCGAGCCGATGGGGAAGGCCATGTCCTGATAGGCCAGTTCGACGAAAGAGGAATCGAGGAAAATATGACGTGGCACCTCGTTGATGGCCGACAAAACGGCCTCGTCGGTGATGCCTTTGGCGCGCAGCTGGTCAACGAGTTGCTTGCGCAGACCTTTGTGGCGGTAGTTGTCTTCTAAGTTGGTGTTCATATCGGGTAAATCGGCCCTTCGACAGGCTCAGGGACCTGGGTTTTCTGTTTTGCGGTGCGAAATTACGCCAAACCGAACGATAAAAAAACTATTTTTGCGGAAATTTTTTCTCTATGCTGAAAATCGGTGTTTTAGGTGCAGGGCATCTGGGCAAAATCCATATCAACTGCATCAAACAGATAGAACAATATGAGCTGGTGGGATTCTACGACCCCGCCGACGAGACGGCCCGACTGGTGGAAACCGAGATGGACGTGAAGCGTTTTGAGTCCATCGACGCCCTGATTGATTCGGTGGACGTGGTCGACATCGTCACGCCTACCATCCGTCACTTCGAATGTGCCTCCAAGGCCTTGCAGAAACGTAAGCATGTCTTCATCGAGAAGCCCATCGTGGCCACGCCCGACGAAGCGAACGCCCTCAAGAAACTCGCCGACGAGGCAGGCGTGAAGGTGCAGGTGGGCCATGTGGAGCGCTTCAACCCGGCCTTTATCGCGGCGGAGCCTTTCATCGGCGAGCCTTTATTCATCGAGGCGCATCGCCTGGCCATGTTCAACCCGCGTGGCACCGACGTCCCCGTGGTCCTCGACCTCATGGTGCACGACCTCGACATCCTGCTCACCATCGTCAAGTCTCCCGTCAGCCACATCAGCGCGAGCGGCGTCGGCATCGTCAGTCCCACGCCCGACATCACCAATGTGCGCATCGAGTTCGAGAACGGTGCCGTGGCCAACCTCACGGCGTCGCGTCTGTCGCTGAAGAACATGCGCAAGACCCGCATCTTCCAGAAAGGCGCCTACATCACCGTCGACTTCTTGGACAAAGTGGCCGAAATCATCCGCATCAACGACGAGGTGGACGAGACCAACCCTTTGTCGGCGACCATCACCCTTGGCGACGGCTCCGAGAAGCAGATCACCTTCGAACGCCCTGAGATTCATCCTATTAACGCCATCAAGACGGAGCTGGAGAGCTTCTACGGCGCCATCGTTCACAATACTACGCCCGCTGTCACCATCGACGACGGCATCAATGTGCTGAAGCTGGCTTACCGCATCCTCGACGCGGTGGCTGAGTCGGCTGCCAAAGTGAAGAAATAATCCGTCGTTTTTATACAATATAAAACCATCACTATCGTTTTGATTTAAAAGCTATCGTTATGTCAAGGAAATCTGCCCTTTTTGCTTTTTTGGCGCTTGCCGTTTTTGCCGTAGCCTTCTCCTCGTGCAGAAAGTTTGAAGGCTCTCAGACCGTCCCGGCATACATTCATATCGACACCATCACGGTGAACTGTGATTATTTCGTCTATGGCGCCAACACCTCCAAGATCACGGATGCCTGGGTGTATGTCGACGACGACGCCATCGGTTGCTTCGAGCTGCCGGCCACGTTTCCCATCCTGAAGAAAGGCCCACGCAAGGTTGCCATTTATGGCGGCATCAAAAGCAATGGCATCGCCGCTGTTCGTGCGCCTTATCCTTTCTATAAGCCACAGGTTTATGAGGGATTGAACCTCGTTGAGGACAGCATCGTCAACCTGAATCCCGTGTTGACTTATTATCCTATCGGCGAGGGCGTCGAGAAAGGCTGGATGGAAGACTTTGAGACGGCCAATACGCTGGTGCCCATTTCAGGTGACACTTCCGTCGTTAACCTCGTTCGTATCAACGGCAGCGAGGCTTGGCATTCCCCCAATTCATTCTATTCCGGCAAGGTTGTGTTGCCTCCCGATTCACTCGACTTCGCCGTTGCTACGCCTGCGGAGGGCTTTACTTTCCATTCCAACTACCTGAACTATTGCATGTTGGAGATGGACTACAATTGCAACGATGCTTTCTTTGTCGGTGTGATGTATTACGAGAACTATCAGTTGCAACGACATCCTTTGTTGCAGATTCAGCCTACCGATACGGTGAACGCCGTCCCGCAACGCTGGAACAAGATTTACGTCAATATCGGCCCTTTTATGAACGAACATGTGGACGCCTCCTATTTCAGGATTTATTTCACGTCCGACCTGACGGTAAGCCCCGTCTATGGCCAACCTGACTACGTTCATGCCGACAGGCAGAGATATTTTTATTACGATAATCTGAAACTATTCTATCGTCCGAGATGAACAAGAAAAGACTGTCCTGTATCTATTTCTTCGCCGATTGGATTGCCTCCATTTTGGCGTGGACGCTGTTCTATTTCTTCCGTAAGGCCCACGAAGACCTTTACATTAACTATTGGGACCGCATCACGAATTCGTTCACTACACCAAGCTTCTGGCTCGGCGTCGTCATCATCCCAATCTGTTGGCTTATCCTTCACGCTGTCACAGGAGCCTATGAGAAGGTATATTTCAAGTCGCGCCTAAGGGAACTCGGACAGACTTTCTTCATCACCCTTTTGGGTGTCGTTGTGCTGTTTTTCGTGGTCATCCTTGACGACGAGGTGGTAAGTTACAAGTCTTATTACCAGTCGTTTATAGCATTGTTTTTGTTCCAATTCCTGATGACGTACATCCCACGACTCATCATCACTACTTCGGTGATTTCAAGAATCAGGAAAAAGAAAATCGGATTTAACACGCTCATTGTGGGCAGCAACGACAACGCCTGCGCCATCTATAAGGAGATCGAGGACGAGGTGAAGCCTTCGGGACGCTGCGTCATCGGCTTCTTGAATGTGTACGACAAGAAAGAATACAAACTCGGCGAGTTCCTGCCGCATCTCGGCTCTTATCACGACATTGAGAAAATCGTTAAGGAGAAAAATGTGGAAGAAGTCATCATCGCCATCGAGCGTTCGGAAGTGGAGACGATGAATGTGCTGCTCACTGTGGTCGATACGACGGATGCCACCGTGAAGATTATCCCTGCCATGCAAGACCTAGTGTTTGGCACCGTCAAGCAGTCCGCCATCTGGCAGGCCCCGCTGGTACAGGTCACGCCTGAGCTGATGCCCATTTGGCAGAGGGTGGTGAAACGCCTCTTCGACATTGTGGCCTCTACCTTGGCACTCATCGTGTTGTCGCCTGTGTTTTTGGCCTGCGCCATCATCGTGAAGGCGACCTCGAAAGGCCCCGTTTTCTATGTGCAGGAGCGAATCGGCAAAGGTGGCAAGCCTTTCAATATGGCCAAGTTCCGCAGCATGAGGGTGGACGCTGAGTCGAGTGGCACACCGATGTTGTCGAGCGACGACGACCCACGCATCACCAAGTTCGGCAAGTTCATGCGTAAGGTGCGCTTGGACGAGATCCCGCAGTTTTGGACCGTGTTGAAAGGCGACATGTCGCTGGTGGGCTATCGCCCTGAGCGACAGTATTTCATCGATAAGATTATGGAGAAGGCACCCTATTACCGTCTGCTGCTCAAGGTGAAACCAGGCATCACCAGTTGGGGCGAGGTGAAGTATGGCTATGCCGAGAATGTCGAGGAAATGATCGAACGCCTGAAATACGACGTGCTCTACATTGAGAATGTGAGCCTTGCCTTGGATATCAAGATTTTGATTTACACGGTGTTAATCGTTATCCAAGGTAGGGGTAAGTGATTCCCTTTCCTTTTGTGCCTTCAGATAGCAGTCGCGGCACAGAGGCTCATAACTTTCCGTTTCACCTAATACCACCAACTTGTCACCTGCGATGGTGCGGTGTGAGAATTGTGCCTGGCTGCCGCAGCGCACGCAAATGGCGTGCACCTTGGTCACGTCTTCGGCCATGGCCATTAGCGTGGGCATGGGACCGAAGGGCTTGCCCATGAAGTCCATGTCAAGACCTGCGATGATGACGCGCACGCCTTGGTTGGCCAGTTGCTGGCAGACGTTAGGCAACTCATCGTCAAGGAATTGTGCCTCGTCGATGCCGATGACGTCCACGTCGGTGGCATAGAAAAGAATCTCATTGGCACTCTCCACCGGTATCGAGTGTAAGGCGGTGGCGTTGTGCGAAACCACATCTTCCTCGCTATAGCGTGTGTCGACACCCGGCTTGAAGATTTCCACTTTCAGTTTAGCGATTTTCGCGCGCTTCAAACGACGGATCAACTCCTCCGTCTTGCCCGAAAACATGGAACCACAAATCACCTCAATCCACCCTTGTGATCTATTATGAGAATCTTTTTCTATGAACATGCTGATTGTGTTGGGAATATTTGTAATTTAGCACCTCCAAAACCTTGGAGTGAAAAAGCAAAAATAAAGATAAATCCTATATGAACGAAAAATTCGAGAACCAAAAAGAAACGCTGCTTTCTATCAAACACGAAATCAGTCTGTTATACCAACAAATTAATTATCTTCTGAGAAACGAAAAAGCCCTCGGGCTTCTCGATTTGGATGTGCTGATGAACCGCACGCATACCATTTATGACCTGCTTTGCTCGGTCAACTTGGGTGAGGAACTCAACGAAGAAGACCTGCCTATCGATGCCGAAGCCCTGTCGGGACTCTTTGGCGGCATGGTGACAGAAGGTGTAGACAAAGATGAGGATGAGGCTCCCCTTGAGGAAGAAACATCATCTGAACCTGAGTCGGTGATTGAACCTGAGCCAGTCCAAGAGCCCGAACCAGATCCTGTTTTTGAACCCGCTCCTGAACCTGTTATTGAGCCCGAACCTGAGCCAGTGGCCCAACCCCAACCAGAGGTCGAACCCGTTGCGGAACAACCGATAGCAGTAGAACAGCCTGTAGCAGAGGAACTTCCAGCAGTGGAAGAACAACCTTCCGACCCCGTGGCGGAAACACCTGACGAGACGACCGAAAGCTCCCCCTTGGGCGATGAATTTGGCTTCTTCTTCCGCTTCGAGGACATCCCTGAAAAAGTAGCCGAGCCTAAAGAAGAGCAGCCTATTGTGGAACCCAGTGGCAAGGTGGTGCATGTGATGGAGATGATTCCCGAGGAGGATATCCCTGAGCGTGACCGTGTGCACGGCGACGAGTTGGTGACCGACAATCCGCTGGTGATGCCACGCATGGATGAAGAACGTCAGGCTGAGCGGGAAGAAATCGGACGCCAGTCGTCGGAAGGCGTCTCCAGCGTTTTCGACGACGACGATGCGGGCTTCGAGCTTTCGACGGGCGAGACCTTGGCTGAGAAGATGATGGGCGACGACAATACGTTGGCGGCCAAGCTACAGCAGGCACCTGTTCGCGACTTGAAGTCGGCCATTGGAATCAACGATAAGTTTTTGTTTGTCAATGAGTTGTTCGGTGGTAGCATGGAGAAATACAACAAGTCCATCGACAACCTCAACGACCTGAAGACGCTGAATGGCGCGATGATTTACCTGAACGAGTTGAAGATAGAGCTGCAATGGAACAGCAGCAACGAAGCCTATCAAAAGCTAAAGGATTTGGTGTCGCACAAGTTTGAATAAGCCATGCCGAAGCTCTATCTCGTTCCCACGCCCATCGGCAACATGGAGGACATTACCCTTCGTGCCATCCGAGTCTTAAAAGAGGTGGATGGTATCCTTGCCGAGGACACCCGTACCTCGGGCAACCTGCTGCGTCATCTCGACATCAGCAAGCCGATGACAGCCTTCCACATCCGCAACGAGCATCAGGTGGTGGAACGCATGGCCGACCGCATCGAGGCAGGGGAGACCCTGGCCTTGGTCACCGACGCTGGCACGCCCGCCATCTCCGACCCAGGCTTCCTCCTGGTGCGTGAATGCGTGAAACGTGGCATTGAGGTGGAGTGTCTGCCTGGACCTACGGCGTTTGTGCCCGCTTTGGTCAACTCGGGTCTTCCTGCCGAGAAGTTCATCTTCGAAGGCTTCCTGCCCCACAAGAAAGGCCGTCAGACCAAGCTCCAGGCCGTGGCTGAATATCCTTATACCACCATCCTCTACGAGTCGCCGTTCCGTCTGCTGAAGACCTTGCAGCAGCTGGCCGAGGTCTGCGGACCTGAAAGAAAGGTCTGCGTCTCGCGTGAGCTGACCAAGATACACGAGGAAAACGCCCGCGGCACCTTGGCCGAGGTGATAGAACATTTCTCCAAGAAGGAAATCAAAGGCGAAATCGTTATCGTCCTGGAAGGTAAAGACGGTGCGTGCACCGTCTCACAAGACGACGATTCCGACGAATAAAAATTGTAGAGACGCGCCTTGGCGCGTCTCTACACATTATATCCCATATTGTTTTTGCGAATCAGAACGCGAACGACAGCCTCGTGTAGTAATCCACGATGATGTCTTTTCGTCCGCCGTTGAGGCCTATGCTCCTGTCGAAAACGTCGATGACAGAGACGCCGCAGCTGAGGTAGACTTTGTAAATCTTGAGGCCTACGCCACCGCCCGTGTACAAGCCCGTCGCGATGTATTGGTGTTGGCCGTTGGGGTCGAGGCAGGTCACGTGGCCGGCGGGAATCGAGAAGCCGACACGCCCTTCGACAAAGGGACTGACGGGGACATAGGGAACGGTGAATTTCAGGCTGGCATAGACGGGCACTGCGTGGATGTAGGTCTCCTGCATATTATCGAACAGGCGGCAGTGTTGGCCGTAGCTCGAATAAAACTCGGCGCCTAATCCGATGCTGGTGGCCATTCCGAGTTGGTATTCTGCCATGCCGCCCACGCTGAAGTGGTATGGTATATCATGCCTGAAGATGGCACCCCAATCCCACATGCCTAAGTCGCCGATAACATGAAACCGGAACTCCCCCCTTGGGGTGTAGACGCAGGGTACGTTTCGTGGCTCAGGCCTCACGATGGTCCGCCTATGAGGCTGGCGATAGCGGGGATGCGGGGGACGCATTTGTGCCTCGGCCGTCATCGACAGCACAAAGAAAAGGCTTAGGGCGAGCATGAGTTTTTTCATAGTCGATATCTTTTGATGCAGGCCTATGAAATACAAAAACCGTACCAATTGAGATTTACTTCTTCAGTTGCCTCTGGTAAGCTTCAAGTCGGGCTTTGAGGCTCTTCTTCACGCCGTTGGAGGTGTAGGTGGCACCGCTGATGGCGTCCACATCCTTGCCCAAGGCTTCGTCGACGGTGAGGCCGTTCCATGCTTCATAAAGACCGCCTTCCACCACGCGCTGCGCGAAACGCGGTGTCTCCTCGTTGTCCAATAAGGCCACGGTCTTGATACGGCCTTCGGCATCCAAGGCTATTATTAAAGGTGTGGGGCCGTTGAAGCCTTTCACTCCGTCGGAGTAGGGAGAGGAGAACAACAAGGTGCCTACCTTGTCGCCTTTGGCGTTTTGGATTTCATAAAAAGCCGTGTCGACGGTTTGGACTTTGGCGGCATCGGCAAAATAAGGTGTGGCTTCTTCAACGGGAAGGGCCGGCCATTTGACTTTGGAGCCGCAGCTGCACATGCCTAGCAACCCGAAGGCCAACATGGCATAGATAATGGTTTTGTAGGTTTTCATCTGCTTCGGTTTTGAAATTTTGTGCAAAAATAGCGAAAAAACCATCAACATTTCAACAATACAACATCCAACAATTCAACAAAACCCTTATCTTTGTGACCTCAAAACTTCAAGATTATGTTAGTCATTGGTATCGCAGGCGGCTCGGGCTCAGGGAAGACCACCGTCGTCAAGGAGCTGGTTGAACAGCTGCCAGAGAATTCAGTATCAGTCATTTCGCAAGATGCTTACTACTACGACAATGGCGACAAGACACCGGAGGAGAAGAAGCAGATCAACTTCGACCACCCCGACGCCATCGAGTGGGACCTGCTCATCGACCACCTCGACCGCCTTAAGAGAGGTGAGACCATCCCCATGCCGATCTATACTTACGTCACCTGCGCCCGTTCGCAGGAGGTCATCTATGTGCATCCCACGGAGGTCATCATCGTGGAAGGCATCATGGTGCTGACCCAAGAGGAGCTTCGCAAGCGTATGGACATCAAGGTGTTTGTGGATACCGATGGCGACGAACGCCTGATGCGTATCATCCGTCGCGACATCGCCGAGCGTGGCCGTACCTGGGAAGACGTGTTGCGTCACTACCAGACCTTCGTCAAGCCCATGCACCAGCAGTTCATCGAGCCCACCAAACGCACCGCCGACATCATCCTGCCGCGCGGCTCCAGCCCTGTGGTGATTGACATCCTGGCGTCGAGAATCAGGATGCACCTTGGCAAGTAACTGACAACCAGACAAAAAGAAAAAGCCGAACGGAAACGCTCGGCTTTTCTTGTTGCCCAACCAGGATTCGAACCTAGACTAACTGATCCAGAGTCAGTTGTGCTGCCATTACACCATTGGGCAATCAAATCGGCTGCAAAAATACGCTTTTTTTAAATGCCGTGACGATTTAGAGGAAAAATTTTTCTGATTTTTTTGCTGTCTTCAGGCTGGTATCTGTAAAGAACTCATTTTCAGTACTTGTTGAATCGCGAGCCGAAGTTGTAAGACAGCATGAAGGTGAGGAAGAAACGTCGGTTCCGTTCCGAGTCCATGATGGAGATGCCCAAGGGGAAACACTCCGCCTTGACCTCCACGTCGATGGACTGCGCCCGCGTGCGCGACTTGCCTACTTCGAAGCTGAGTCCTGCCGAGGCATTCACGCCTGGCGACACCTTGGTCTCAAGGAAGCCTTTGGTGAACGCCGCCCTGCCGAGGATGTTCAGCCCCGGCTCGAAGGTGTGCTCCTCGATGGTCTCCACGTAGTCTCCCGAGGCCGTAGGCTGATAGCCGATCACATAGTAATAGTATGGCTTGAGTAATGCCAGCGACGCGCCCACGCTGTAGGTCCACCGTGTCTCGACGCCGCCCCAGTACGGCTTGCCGTAGATGAGCCGGTCCTCGCCGAAGCCGAAACGGAGCACGTAGGCATAGTTCAGCTTGCCGTAGACGAAGGGCCGTGTGGTGTATTGCGAGATGGTGATGGTCTTGATTTCCTTGAGCGACCGCAGCGACACCGCTTCGCCGAACCAGTTGCGGGTGAGGTTGACCGTCTTGATTTTCCCGATCTTAAAGCCTAGGCCCAACCCTTGGGAATGTAGGGCCACCTTGAAGGTGTTCTGACGGCTGTAGATCAGTCGCTCTTCCAAAGGCTTGTCGTCTTCGCTTTGTATGTCAATGTTTTGCGCAGGCAACAAAAAAGCACACGCTCCTAAAAGCGTGAGCAAAAGCATACGCATCACTTGCGGTTTGAGGGCAATCATCGCTATGCCTCCCAACACCTAATGATTAAAAGCGCGTTTCCTTGACGTACTTTGACGATTCGCCGTAGGCCGGGCAGGTCTTCTTGGCGCAAGAAGTCATGACAATGCCTGAAACAAAGGCAATTAGCAGCGCGATGACAAGTTTTCTCTTCATAAGAATCAAATTTGATTTGCAAATTAACGCATTTTTTCCCGAATTATCACCATATTTGCAGAGATTTTTATGAACAAATGAGTTAAGGTCCCTGAGCCCGTCGAAGGGCCGACCAAAAGAATGACGGTGCTTCGACAGGCTCAGCAACCTGCTTTAACTGAACAACTAAAAAAGATGGAAGTAAAGAAACCCAATATCGATGAAAGCTGGTATCAGGTGCTGCGACCGCAATTCGAGGCGCCTTATTTCGCCGACCTGAAGTCGTTCCTCGTCAGTGAGAAGCGACAATATGCCGTTTATCCACCAGGTCCATTGATTTTCAATGCCTTCAACCTCACGCCTTTCGACAGGGTGAAGGTCGTCATCCTGGGACAGGACCCCTACCACGGCCCGGGACAAGCCCATGGCCTTTCGTTCTCGGTACCCGATGGCGTGCCGTTTCCGCCCAGCCTGCAAAACATCTTCAAGGAACTGCATGACGACCTCGGCGTGCCGATGGCGCGCTCGGGCAACCTCGAGAAGTGGGCGAGGGAAGGGGTGCTGCTGCTCAACGCCTCGCTGACGGTGCGCGCTGGACAGGCCGCCTCGCACTCGCGCCATGGCTGGGAACAGTTTACCGACGCCGCTATCCGTGCTCTCTCGGAACGCCGCGAGCACCTCGTCTTCATCCTCTGGGGCAACTACGCCATCGCCAAGCAGGCCTTGATCGACCCGACCAAGCACCTCATCCTGAAGTCGGTGCACCCCTCGCCACTCTCGGCTAGCCGCGGCTTCTTCGGGTGTCATCACTTCTCGCAAACGAATAATTATTTGATACAACACGGAATAGAACCTATTGATTGGAGTTTATAATGGGATTGCTTCGCAAGAAATCTGAGGAAAATCTGTTTAAAAATCTATGAAAATCATTTTTGATAGATTTTTGTTTTGATTTTTGAACGATTTCTTGTCCGCAGGACAATCCCCAAAACAAGAGAAAAATGAAACAAATCGTATTCGCCACCAATAACAAGAACAAACTGCGCGAGATGCGCGAAATCATGGAAGGCCTCTATGAGGTCAAGAGCCTCGAAGAGATTGGCTGCCATGAGGACATCGTCGAAGACGCCGAGACCATCGAAGGCAACGCCAAAATCAAGGCGGACTTTGTCACGAACAAGTACCATGTGGACTGCTTCGCCGATGACACGGGTCTCGAGGTGGAGGCCTTGGGCGGTGCTCCGGGCGTGTATTCGGCGCGTTATGCAGGCGAGCATTGCAGCTATCAGGACAACGTCGACAAGATGCTCGCCGCCATGAAGGGCCAGACCAACCGCAAGGCGGCTTTCCGCACCTGCATAGCATTGAACCTCGATGGTAAGTCCTATTACTTCGAAGGCCGTTGCGACGGCCAGATCACCGAGCAGCAGCGGGGCACCGAAGGCTTCGGCTACGATCCTATCTTCCAGCCCGACGGCTACAACCAGACCTTTGCCGAGTTGGGCCACGAAGTGAAAAACGCCATCAGCCACCGTGGCAAGGCCACACAGAAACTGATAGCGTTTTTGAAGGAATTAGGTTGAGTATTTTTTGACTACCCTTACCCAAGGGTTACCCAACCCTTAGACTACCCTAAAAAAACAGCTCCGCAGGAATATCCATCCCTGCGGAGCCGATTTTATCAAAGATTTATTTCAGATTTGACTATGTCGAACGCAAAGCGTTTGCTTCCGAAAAAGAATCAAATCCTCTCCTTCAGCATCTGCATTGCCTTCGGCAGTCCGTCAGCATTACGGCCACCCGCCACGCAGAGGGTCTTCTGTCCGCCGCCACCGCCTTGGATCTCCTTGGCCACCTCGCGGATGAGCTTGGTGGCATCAAGGCCCTTGGAGTCAGCAAAGGTCTCAGGCAGCAACAGGCAGAGCGAGGGCTTGCCTTCGGCCACGGAGCCGAGGATGGCGATGGTGCTCTCGTTCATCTGTTTCAGCATCATGGCAATGTTGCGCAGCTGGTCGCCGCCACAAGGCAGGGTCTCCATGATGAGTTTGTAGCCTTCGTGGTCGAGGGCCTTCTCATGCAGCCTCTCGGCCATGGCTTGGGCTTTCTCTTGCATCAGGTGCTCCACCTCTTTCTTCAAGGCTGAGTTCTGCTCGTTGAGCGAGGTGACGGCCTTCACCAGGTCGGGCGACTTGACGCACTCGCGCAGGCGACCGATGAGGTCGAGCTGCTCGTCGAGGTATTGCTCCACAGCCTCGCCGGTGATGGCCTCGATGCGGCGGATTCCGGCAGCGATGGCGCCTTCACTGACGATCTTGAACATGCCGATGTTGCCCGTGGCGCTGGTGTGACAGCCACCGCAGAGCTCCATGGAGTAGTCCTTGTCGAAGACAACCACGCGTACCTTGTCTCCGTATTTCTCACCGAATAAAGCCGTGGCACCCATGGCCTTAGCCTCGTCGATCGGGATTTCGGCGTAGGTCACGTTCGGGATGTTCTCACGGATCTTCTGGTTGACGATCTTCTCCACCTTTTGGATCTCCTCGGGCGTCATCTTGGTGAAGTGGCTGAAGTCGAAACGCAGGCGTTGGTCGTCGACCAACGAGCCCTTCTGCTCCACGTGGCTGCCCAGCACCTGCCTCAAGGCAGCGTGCATCAGGTGGGTGGCGCTGTGGTTGTTGGCGATGCGCTGACGGCGTTCTGCGTCGACGGCGGCGGTAAATGTCACCTCGGGGTTCTGCGGTAGCTGCTCGGTGATGTGGATGACGAGGTTGTTCTCCTTGACGGTGTTGACGATCTTGATGGTCTCGTTTTCGGAGGTCAGGGTGCCGGTGTCGCCCACCTCACCGCCCATCTCGGCATAGAACGGGGTCTTGTCGAGGACGATCTCGAAGTGGGTCTTCTTCTTGGCCACCACC